>JAKFDA010000083.1:0-16019 GCA_036676355.1 Nitrosomonadales bacterium
ACTTCTTCGACAAAATCGTGGTGATCGCCGCCGTCAGCGTCGTCTTGCCGTGATCAACGTGACCAATCGTGCCCACGTTCACGTGCGGCTTCGTACGCTCAAACTTGCCCTTTGCCATGGTTCTACCTTTTCAGCCTGTATTGCTAACTAAGCCCGGATTACTTCTTGTTGATGATTGCCTCGGCAACCTGCTTCGGCGCTTCCGAGTAATGCTTGAATTCCATCGTGTACGTCGCACGACCCTGGGTCAGCGAACGTAGCGTGGTCGAGTAACCGAACATTTCCGAAAGCGGGACTTCGGCGCGAATGATCTTGCTGCCGCCGACCAGATCTTCCATACCCTGGATCATGCCGCGACGGGAGGACAGATCGCCCATCACATCGCCCATTTTTTCTTCCGGCGTTTCGACTTCCACGGCCATCATCGGCTCGAGAATAACCGGCGAAGCCTTGCGCATGCCGTCCTTGAACGCCATCGACGCAGCCATGCGGAACGCGTTCTCGTTCGAGTCCACCTCGTGGTATGAACCGTCGAACAGCGTGACCTTGACGTCGACGACCGGGAAGCCCGCGAGCACGCCGTTCGGCAAAGTTTCATTCAGACCACGCTGCACCGCCGGAATAAATTCACGCGGCACCGCCCCGCCCTTGATGGCATCGACGAACTCGAAGCCCTTGCCGATCTCATTCGGCTCGACCTTGAGCCAGACGTGACCGTATTGACCGCGGCCGCCCGACTGTTTGACGAACTTGCCTTCGATGGCGTCGCAGGGCTTGCGAATGGTCTCGCGATAAGCCACTTGCGGCGCGCCGACGTTCGCTTCCACGCCGAACTCGCGCTTCATGCGGTCGACGATGATCTCGAGGTGCAATTCGCCCATGCCGGAGATGATGGTCTGCCCCGATTCCTGGTCCGTGCGTACACGGAAGGACGGGTCTTCCTGCGCCAGTCGATTCAGCGCCAGCCCCATCTTCTCCTGGTCGGCCTTGGTCTTCGGCTCCACGGCGACGTGAATCACCGGATCGGGAAACTCCATTTTTTCCAGAATGATGACGCTGTCCGGCGCGCACAACGTCTCGCCCGTGGTCGCATCTTTCAGACCGACTGCGGCAGCGATGTCGCCGGCCAGCACCTGCTTGATTTCCAGTCGGTTGTCGGCGTGCATCTGCAACAGGCGGCCGACGCGCTCCTTCTTGCCGCGAATCGGGTTATAAATGGTGTCGCCCGCATTCAAAACACCCGAATACACGCGGAAAAAAGTGAGTTGGCCGACGAACGGGTCGGTCATGATCTTGAATGCCAACGCCGAGAACGGCTCGTCGTCTTTCGCGTGACGCACGTCCGGATCGCCGTTTTCCTTATGGCCGTCAATCGCCGGAATGTCGATCGGCGAAGGCAGATAGTCGATCACCGCGTCGAGCATCGCCTGCACGCCCTTGTTCTTGAAGGCGGAGCCGCACATCATCGGCACGATCTCGTTCGCCAGCGTGCGCACGCGCAGCGCATGCTTGATCTCATCGACGCTCAGTTCCTGGCCGTTGAGATACTTGTCCATCAACTCTTCGCTCGACTCCGCGGCGGCTTCGACCAGCTTGTCGTGCCACTCCTTCGCGGTCGCCTGCAATTCGGCCGGAATGTCGCGCAGTTCGAACTTCATGCCCTGCGTGGAGTCGTCCCAGAAGATCGCTTTCATGCGAACCAGGTCGACGACGCCCTTGAAGTTGTCTTCCGCGCCGACCGGAATCTGGATGGGGATCGGATTAGCCTTCAGACGTGCGCGCATCTGGTCGTGGACCTTGAAGAAATTCGCGCCGGTGCGGTCCATCTTGTTCACGAACGCAAGACGGGGCACCTTGTATTTGTTGGCCTGGCGCCAAACGGTCTCGGACTGCGGTTGCACGCCGCCTACGGCGCAGTACACCATGCAGGCACCGTCCAGCACGCGCATGGAACGCTCCACCTCGATGGTGAAGTCGACGTGACCGGGGGTGTCGATAACGTTGATCCGATGCTCGGGATAGTTACCGTCCATGCCTTTCCAGAAGCACGTCGTCGCTGCCGACTGAATCGTGATACCGCGCTCGCGTTCCTGTTCCATGAAGTCCATCACCGCGGCGCCGTCATGCACCTCGCCGATCTTGTGCGACACGCCGGTGTAAAACAGGATGCGCTCGCTGGTCGTGGTTTTGCCCGCATCGATGTGCGCACTAATACCGATATTGCGGTACCGCTCAATTGGGGTCTTGCGTGCCACGGTAATGACTACCTTAAAACGTTAAGGGGGCAGACCTCGGTCCGCCCCCGGGATTGTTCGATTTCGTCGATCAGAAGCGGTAATGCGCGAAGGCTTTGTTCGCCTCCGCCATGCGATGCACTTCGTCGCGCTTCTTCATTGCGCCGCCGCGACCTTCGGCGGCTTCCATCAACTCGCCGGCAAGGCGCTGGCCCATCGACTTCTCGGAACGCTTGGCGGCGGACTCGCGCAGCCAGCGCATGGCCAGTGCGGCGCGGCGCATCGGGCGCACTTCAACGGGAACCTGATAGTTCGCGCCGCCGACGCGACGGCTTTTCACTTCGACCATCGGACGCACGTTCTGCAGCGCCTGGATGAATACTTCCAGCGGATCCTTGCCGGAGCGCTGCTTGATGACATCGAACGCACCATAAATGATGCCTTCGGCAGTCGATTTCTTGCCGTCGCTCATCAGCACGTTGACGAACTTGGCGACATCGACGTTGGTGAACTTCGGATCGGGCAGAATTTCGCGTTTGGGTACTTCGCGACGACGAGGCATGATATTTCCTTAGATTCTTGAGCTTGCTTAAGCTGCCTTCGGGCGCTTTGCGCCGTACTTCGAACGGCTTTGCTTACGGTCCTTCACGCCTTGCGTATCGAGACTGCCGCGCACGATGTGATAACGCACACCAGGCAAATCCTTGACACGACCGCCGCGAATCAGCACGACCGAGTGTTCCTGCAGGTTATGGCCTTCACCACCGATGTAGCTGATGACTTCGAAGCCGTTGGTCAAACGCACCTTCGCGACTTTACGCAGGGCTGAGTTCGGCTTTTTCGGAGTCGTGGTGTACACGCGGGTGCAGACACCGCGCTTCTGCGGCGAGCCAGCAAGCGCCGGAACCTTGCTTTTCGTAGGTTCGCTTTCCCGGCCCTTGCGCACTAACTGGCTGATCGTCGGCATTTATATTTCGCTTCCAGAAAATAAAAAGAGGTCGCCTTGGCAACCCCAGGTCGAAAGACGCGGGATTATAAAGAATGCCTTAGCAACGGGTCAACAATTTCGACCGCCTTTCGGCAGTCATCGACGCTCCGGGACATCCGGGCTTCGCAGCGCG
Source organism: Nitrosomonadales bacterium (assembly GCA_036676355.1). GTDB lineage: Bacteria > Pseudomonadota > Gammaproteobacteria > Burkholderiales > SG8-39 > ZC4RG42. Next base: position 3,356 of record JAKFDA010000083.1, read on the forward strand.
GTATCCGGGCGGGCTGAAACGGGGCCGGCGTGCCGGCCCCGTTTTTCAAGATTGCTGCTTAAGCTTGCTGTTCCTCGGTCGTGGTGGCCGGCGTTTCGGCCGGTTCGCCCACATCCTCGAACAACGCCTCGGCCGGAGCGATCTTGCGAGCGTTGTGATACGCCAGCCCGGTTCCGGCCGGGATGAGACGCCCGACAATGACGTTTTCCTTCAGGCCACGCAGATCGTCCTTCTTGCCCATGATTGCGGCTTCGGTCAGCACGCGCGTGGTCTCCTGGAACGATGCCGCGGAGATGAACGAATCGGTCGACAGCGAAGCCTTGGTGATGCCCAGCAGCATGTGGCTATACACCGCCGGGCGCTTGCCCTCGGCCTCCACCTTCTCGTTCTCCACCAGCACATCCGCGCGCTCGACCTGCTCGCCCTGGATGAACCGGGTGTCGCCGGCCTCCTCGATCTGCACACGACGCAGCATCTGACGCACGATCACTTCGATGTGCTTGTCGTTGATGCGTACGCCCTGCAGACGGTAGACGTCCTGCACTTCGTCGGTGATATAACGCGCCAGCGCCTCGACGCCCTGCAAGCGCAGGATATCGTGCGGATCGGCCGGACCATCGACGATGAATTCGCCTTTGTGCACGACCTGACCGTCGTGGACCATGACATGCTTGTCCTTGGCAATCAGGAATTCGTGCGAGATGCCTTCCATGTCAGTGATCACCAGACGCTGCTTGCCCTTGGTGTCCTTCCCGAACGAAGCAGTGCCGGTGACCTCCGCCAGCATGCCGGCATCCTTCGGAGAACGCGCTTCGAACAGTTCGGCCACGCGCGGCAGACCACCGGTAATGTCACGTGTCTTCGAGGTTTCCTGCGGAATACGCGCGAGCACCTCGCCCACATGGACTTCCTGCGCGTCCCGCACCGTGATGATGGAGCCGACCTGGAAGGTGATGTTCACCGAATGGTCGGTGCCGGCGATTTTCACTTCCTCGCCCTTGTCGTTCAGCAGCTTGACCTGCGGGCGCACGCCCTTGCCGGCCGTGCCGCGACGCTTCGGATCGATGACGACCAGGGTGGACAGACCGGTGATGTCGTCGATCTGCTTGGCGACCGTCGTGCCCTCTTCCACGTTTTCGAATTTCACCGTGCCGGCGTATTCGGTAATGATCGGGCGGGTATGCGGGTCCCACGTGGCCAGAATCTGACCCGGCTTCACCGGCTTGCCGTCGTCGGCCAGCAGCATCGCGCCGTACGGTACCTTGTGACGCTCGCGCTCGCGACCGTTGTCATCGGTAATGAGGACTTCGGCGGTACGCGCGATGATCACCTTCTCGCCCTTGGCGTTAGTGACGTAACGCATCTGCGCGCTGAAACGCGCGACGCCATTCGACTTCGCCTCGATCTGGCTCGCCCGCGCGGTACGCGATGCCGCGCCACCGATGTGGAACGTTCGCATGGTGAGCTGCGTACCCGGTTCACCGATCGACTGCGCCGCGATCACACCCACCGCTTCGCCGGCGTTGACCAGCGAACCGCGTCCCAGATCACGGCCGTAACACGTGGCGCACAGGCCCCAGCGCGTGTCGCAGGTGAGCGGCGTGCGCACCTTCACTTCGTCCACACCCAGTGCTTCGATGGTGTCGACTTCCTCTTCATTGAGCAGCGTGCCCGGCTCGTACAGCACTTGCTGCGTTTCCGGGTGATACACCTCGGTGGCCGTAGAACGACCAAGAATCCGGTCGCGCAACGCCTCGACGACTTCACCGCCTTCGACCAGCGCTTTCATCACCACGCCGTTGGTCGTACCGCAATCGTCCTCGGTCACGACCAGATCCTGCGTCACGTCGACCAGGCGACGCGTCAGATAACCCGAGTTGGCCGTCTTCAGCGCGGTATCCGCCAGACCTTTACGCGCGCCGTGCGTCGAAATGAAGTACTGCAGCACGTTCAGGCCTTCGCGGAAGTTCGCGGTAATCGGCGTCTCGATAATCGAGCCATCCGGCTTCGCCATCAGTCCGCGCATGCCGGCCAGCTGACGAATCTGTGCAGCCGAGCCGCGCGCGCCGGAGTCCGCCATCATGTAGATGGAGTTGAACGACTCCTGCTTGACCGTCTTGCCGGTGCGATCCTGCACCTGCTGGCTTGAAAGCTGGTCCATCATCGCTTTGGCAACCTGATCGCCGGCGCGGCCCCAGATGTCGACCACTTTGTTGTAGCGCTCGCCCGCGGTGACCAGACCGGAGGTGTACTGCTCCTCGATCGCCTGCACTTCCACTTCGGCCGCGTCAATGAGCTTGTACTTCTCTTCCGGCACCAGCATGTCGCCCACGGCGATGGAAAGGCCGGCGCGCGTGGCGATGGTGAAGCCCGACTGCATCAGCTTGTCGGCGAAGATCACCGTTTCGCGCAATCCGCAACGACGGAACGAAGCGTTGATCAGCTTCGAAATCTCTTTCTTCTTGAGTGCCTTGTTGATGAACTCGAATGGCAGTCCCGGCGGCAGGATTTCCGACAGCAACGACCGACCGACGGTCGTCTGATAACGCGTCACCTTGGTGCTGTGCTCGCCGGTTTGCTCGTCCACCAGCGTCTCGCGAATGCGCACCGAAACCTTGGCATGGATATCGACTTCGCCAAGATCGTACGCACGCTGCACTTCGGGAATATCGGCGAACACCATGCCTTCGCCGCGCGCGTTCACTTTGTCGCGTGTGGCGTAGTACAGACCCAGCACGATGTCCTGCGAGGGTACGATGATCGGATCGCCGTTGGCGGGTGACAGCACGTTGTTGGAAGCGAGCATCAGCGTGCGGGCTTCCATCTGCGCTTCGAGCGACAGCGGCACATGGACGGCCATCTGGTCGCCGTCGAAGTCGGCGTTGAACGCCGCGCAGACGAGCGGATGCAACTGGATCGCCTTACCCTCGATCAGCACCGGCTCGAACGCCTGGATGCCGAGACGGTGCAGCGTCGGCGCGCGGTTCAGCATCACCGGATGTTCGCGGATCACCTCCTCGAGGATGTCCCACACCACCGCGGTTTCGCTTTCGACTTCGCGCTTGGCCGCCTTGATCGTCGTGGCGATACCCTGCATTTCCAGCTTGTGGAAAATGAACGGCTTGAACAGTTCGAGCGCCATTTTCTTCGGCAGGCCGCATTGATGCAGCTTGAGCTGCGGGCCGACCACGATGACCGAGCGGCCCGAGTAGTCGACGCGCTTGCCCAGCAGGTTCTGACGGAAACGACCGCCCTTGCCCTTGATCATGTCGGCGAGCGACTTGAGCGGGCGCTTGTTCGCGCCCGTCATCGCCTTGCCGCGCCGACCGTTGTCGAGCAGCGAATCGACCGCTTCCTGCAACATGCGCTTTTCGTTGCGCACGATGATTTCCGGCGCTTTCAGTTCGAGCAGGCGCTTGAGGCGGTTGTTGCGGTTGATGACGCGACGATACAGATCGTTCAGGTCGGAGGTCGCGAAACGACCTCCGTCCAGCGGTACCAGCGGGCGCAGGTCCGGCGGCAGCACCGGCAGCACCTCCATGATCATCCAGTCCGGCTTGATGCCCGACTTCTGGAAACCTTCGAGCACCTTCAGGCGCTTGGCGATCTTCTTGATCTTGGTGTCGGAACTGGTCGCTTCCAGGTCCTTGCGCAGTTGTTCGATGTCGTGGTTCGAATCGAGCGAACGCAGCAGGTCGCGAATGCCTTCCGCGCCCATCAGCGCCTGGAAGTCGTCGCCGAACTCTTCCACTTTCGCCAGGTAGTCGTCCTCGGTCAGCAATTGCGCGCGCTTGAGCGGCGTCAGGCCGGGATCGGTAACGACGAAGGCTTCGAAATAGAGTACGCGTTCGATGTCGCGCAGCGTCATGTCGAGCACGAGGCCCAGGCGCGAAGGCAGCGATTTCAGGAACCAGATGTGCGCGACCGGCGAGGCCAGTTCGATATGGGCCATGCGCTCGCGGCGCACTTTGGCCAGCGTCACTTCGACGCCGCACTTCTCGCAGATCACGCCACGATGCTTGAGGCGCTTGTACTTGCCGCACAGGCACTCGTAGTCCTTGATCGGCCCGAAGATCTTGGCGCAGAACAAACCGTCGCGCTCGGGCTTGAAGGTCCGGTAGTTGATCGTTTCCGGCTTCTTCACTTCGCCGTACGACCACGAGCGGATTTTCTCGGGCGACGCCAGACCGATCTTGATCGCGTCGAACTCTTCTTCCTGCGTTACCTGTTTGAACAGATCGAGCAGTGCTTTCATGTTTCACTCACTCCGTTGAGAGTGCTGCACTAAAACAAACCTAAAATCTTGGTGACGAGGTCGCTCGCGCGACCTCGTCTTTGCGCTTCTTAATAGCGTTCCAGATCGATATCGATGCCCAGCGAGCGGATTTCCTTCACCAGCACGTTGAAGGATTCCGGCATGCCGGCGTCGATCTTGTGATCGCCCTTGACGATGTTTTCGTACACCTTGGTCCGGCCGGTGATGTCGTCCGATTTGACCGTCAACATTTCCTGCAGGGTATACGCCGCGCCGTACGCTTCCAGTGCCCACACTTCCATTTCGCCGAAGCGCTGACCGCCGAATTGCGCCTTGCCGCCCAGCGGCTGCTGCGTGACCAGGCTGTACGGTCCGGTGGAGCGCGCGTGCATCTTGTCGTCCACCAGGTGGTGCAGCTTCAGCACGTGCATGTATCCCACGGTCACCTGACGGTCGAACTGATCGCCCGTGCGACCGTCATGCAGCGTCACCTGGCCGGTACGCGGCAGGCCGGCGAGTTCCAGCATGTCCTTGATCTCCGCTTCCTTCGCACCGTCGAACACCGCGGTCGCGAACGGCACCCCTTCGCGCAGATTCTTCGCGAGGGTGAGAACGTCATCGTCGCTCAGCTGGCTCAAATCCTCGGGCTTGCCATTGCTGTTGTAGATGCGATCGAGGAAATTGCGCACTTCGGTCACATTCGCCTGACGCTTCAGCATTTCGCCGATGCGCAGGCCGAGGCCCTTCGCGGCCCAGCCGAGGTGGGTTTCCAGAATCTGCCCTACGTTCATCCGCGACGGCACGCCGAGCGGGTTGAGCACCACGTCGACCGGGGTGCCGTCAGCCATGTACGGCATATCTTCGATCGGCACGATTTTCGAGATCACGCCCTTGTTGCCGTGACGGCCGGCCATCTTGTCGCCAGGCTGGATGCGGCGTTTCACCGCCACATACACCTTGACCATCTTCTGCACGCCGGGCGGCAGTTCGTCGCCCTGGGTCAGCTTGCGCTTCTTCACTTCGAACATCTTGTCGAAGCCTTCGCGCATCTTGGACAGGCTGTCCTTCAGACCTTCCAGTTGCGCCTGCGCATCTTCGTCGCTCAGGCTGATTTCGAACCATTTGTAGCGATCCGCTTCCGCCAGATACTCGGCGGTGATCTTCGTACCCTTGGCCAGCTTCGGACCCTTGGCAGCGCTCTTGTTCAACAGCAGACGCTCGATACGGCCAAAAGTGTCGCCTTCGACGATACGCAACTGGTCCTGCAGGTCGTTGCGATAGCGCTTCAGCTCATCGTCGATGATCTGTTGCGCACGCTTGTCGCGCTCGATGCCTTCGCGGGTGAACACCTGCACATCGATGACCGTGCCGGAAATACCGGACGGCACGCGCAGGCTGGTGTCTTTCACGTCGGACGCCTTTTCGCCGAAGATCGCACGCAGCAGTTTCTCTTCCGGCGTCAGCTGGGTTTCACCCTTCGGCGTGACCTTGCCGACCAGCACGTCACCAGCTTCGACTTCGGCGCCGATGTAGACGATGCCCGACTCGTCCAGGCGGGCGAGCTGGCCTTCCGAGAGGTTCGAAATATCGCGCGTGATTTCTTCCGGTCCGAGCTTGGTATCGCGCGCAACGACGGTCAGTTCCTCGATGTGGATCGAGGTGTAACGATCGTCGGCCACCACCTTCTCCGAAATCAGGATCGAATCTTCGAAGTTGTAGCCGTTCCAGGGCATGAACGCGACGAGCATGTTCTGGCCCAGCGCGAGTTCCCCCATGTCGGTGGACGCGCCGTCCGCAACCACATCGCCCTTGGCGATCTTCTCGCCCACGTTCACCAGCGGACGCTGGTTGATGTTGGTGTTCTGGTTGGAACGGGTGTACTTCACCAGGTTGTAGATGTCGACGCCGACCTCACCGGCCACGGTCTCTTCGTCATTGACGCGCACAACGATGCGGCTCGCATCGACGTAATCGACGATACCGCCGCGCAGCGCCTGCACCGCCGTACCCGAGTCGACCGCAACGGTCCGCTCGATGCCGGTACCGACCAGCGCTTTCTCGGGGCGCAGGCAAGGCACCGCCTGACGCTGCATGTTCGATCCCATCAATGCACGGTTCGCGTCATCGTGTTCGAGGAACGGAATCAGCGACGCCGCCACCGACACGATCTGCGCCGGCGCCACGTCCATGTACTGCACTTCGGCCGGCGCCTTCAGTTCGAATTCGTTCTTGTAGCGGCACGAAACCAGCGCGTCGGTCAGACGGCCTTCGCCGTCCAGTTGCGCGTTCGCCTGGGCAATGACGTAGTTGCCTTCCTCGATCGCCGACAGATAATCGATCTCGTCGGTGACTTTGCTGTCGATCACGCGGCGATACGGCGTTTCCATGAAGCCGTATTCGTTCGTCTGCGCATACAGCGCGAGCGAATTGATCAGGCCGATGTTCGGACCCTCAGGCGTTTCGATCGGGCACACCCGACCGTAGTGGGTCGGATGCACGTCGCGAACTTCGAACCCGGCGCGCTCGCGCGTCAAGCCGCCCGGTCCGAGCGCGGAAACACGACGCTTGTGCGTGATCTCGGACAGCGGATTGGTCTGGTCCATGAACTGCGACAACTGCGACGAGCCGAAGAACTCCTTGATCGCGGCCGAGATGGGCTTGGCGTTGATCAGATCGTGCGGCATCAGGTTGTCGCTCTCCGCTTGCGAGAGTCGCTCCTTCACCGCACGCTCCACGCGCACCAGACCTGCACGGAACTGGTTCTCGGCCAGTTCGCCGACCGAGCGAACACGACGGTTGCCGAGGTGGTCGATATCGTCGATTTCGCCGCGACCGTTGCGCAGCTCAACCAGAATCCCGATCACCGCGAGGATGTCGTCATTCGCCAGTACGCCCGAGCCTTCCGCACCTTGCGGACCGACGCGCTCGTAGAAACGACGCAGCCACGCCGGTGCGCGATCGTCCAGTTTGACCGGATAGGCGCGACGGTTGAATTTCATGCGACCGACCTGCGACAGGTCGTAACGCTCATGAGCGTAGAACAGGCCGTTGAACAGCGACTCCACCGAGTCTTCGGTGGGCGGTTCGCCCGGCCGCATCATGCGATAGATCGCAACGCGCGCGGCCATCTGGTCGGCGGTTTCGTCGGTACGCAGGGTGGCGGAGATATAGGCGCCCTGATCGAGGTCGTTGGTATATAGCGTCTTGACGGTATCGACCTTCGCCTCACGCAGTTTACCCAGCACCAGTTCGGTGATTTCCTCGTTCGCGTTAGCGACAATCTCGCCCGTGTCGGTATCGATGATGTTATGCGCCAGCGTACGGCCGAGCAGAAACTCGTCCGGCACATTCATCCTGCTGATGCCGGCCGCTTCGAGATCGCGAATGTGCTTGGCGGTGATGCGCTTGTCTTTCTGAACAATGACGTTGCCCGACTTGTCGGTGAAGTCGAAGCGCGCCGTTTCGCCGCGCAGACGCTCGGGCACCAGTTCGAATTGCGCCACCTGGGTACCCAGATGGAAGGTGTCGAAGTCGTAAAACTGTTCGAGGATCTGCTCGGGCGTCAGGCCAATCGCCTTGAGCAGGATCGTCACCGGCATCTTGCGACGACGGTCGACGCGGAAATAGAGGAAATCCTTCGGATCGAACTCGAAGTCCAGCCACGAACCGCGGTAGGGAATGATGCGGGCGCTGAACAGCAGCTTGCCGGACGAATGCGTCTTGCCGCGATCATGCTCGAAGAACACACCGGGCGAACGGTGCAGCTGCGACACGATGACGCGCTCGGTACCGTTGATGACGAACGAACCGGTGGTGGTCATGAGCGGGATTTCGCCCATGTACACCTCCTGCTCCTTCACTTCCTTCACGGTCGGCTTGGAAGCCTCCTTGTCCATGATGGTCAGGCGCACCTTGGCGCGCAGCGGGCTGGCGAACGTCAGGCCGCGCTGGTGGCATTCCTTGACATCGAAAGGCGGTTCGCCCAGCGCGTAGCTGACGAAATCCAGCCGCGCATTGCCGGAATGGCTGCTGATCGGAAAAATGGAAGTGAACGCAGCCTGCAAGCCTTCGTTCTTGCGCTGATGCGGCGGAACTGCGGCTTGCAAGAAAGCGGTGTACGACTCGAGCTGCGTTGAAAGCAAAAACGGTACGTTCAGCACGGCTTGGCGCTTGGCGAAGCTCTTGCGAATACGCTTTTTCTCGGTCGAGGTATAAGTCACGGCGGTCATGAACGCTCCAAGGTAAGGAGACACAATCTAGGAACTACAGAAATCAAAAATCAAAGGACTAAACGCAATCCATTGATTTTTAAATTCTTAATATCTGCAGCAAGCGCGTCTTTCAGAGACACGAAAGGCTGGCGGGTTTTTGGGCCCGCCAGCCTGTTCCAAACCTTCAACGACTTACTTCAGTTCGGCCTTTGCGCCGGCGTCCGTCAGTTGTTTAAGGATGTCCTCGGCGTCCTTCTTGGCGATACCTTCCTTCACGGACTTCGGTGCGCCGTCGACCAGGTCCTTCGCTTCTTTCAGACCCAGACCGGTAACTGCGCGAACGACTTTAATGACGTTCACTTTGTTGTCGCCGGCGGCCGTCAGGACGACGTCGAATTCGGTCTTTTCTTCAGCGGCGGCGGCACCGCCACCATTCGCGGGGGCGGCAACGGCAACCGCGGTCGCAGCAGCGGAAACGCCAAATTTCTCTTCCATCTCTTTAATGAGAGAGGAGAGTTCGAGCACGGTCATGTTCGAGATCGCGTCGAGGATGTCAGCACTAGCAATAGCCATGATTCGTATAACTCCTGAATGGTTCAGTCTTTAATCGTCGGTTCGAAAGTGTTTCAAGCGCCGGCTTTTTCTTTTTGCTCGCGTACAGCGGCCAGGCCGCGGACGAACTTGGTCGGAACCTCGTTCAATGTGCGAACAAATTGCGCCACCGGGGCTTGCATGGTCGCCATCAGGGTTGCGATCAACTGATCGCGCGACGGCATTGCCGCGAGCGCGGCGACTTCCTTGGCGGAAATCACGGCGTTCGGCATAGCGCCGGCCTTGATGACAAACTTTTCGTTGCCCTTTGCGAAATCGCTCAACACTTTGGCCGCATTGACCGGGTCGGACGAGATGCCGTACATCAGGGGACCGACCATCTGATCAGTCAGGCCTTCGAACGGGGTGTCCTTCACGGCGCGACGCGCCAGGGTGTTCTTGAGAACGCGCAGGTAAACGCCCGACTTCCGTGCCTCGCGGCGCAGATTTGTCAGGTTGCCCACTTCCAGACCGCGGTACTCAGCCAGGACGATCGCCTGCGCACCCGCAACCTGCGCGGACACTTCAGCGACAACGGCCTGTTTCTCGGTGAGATTGAGACCCAAGGTCTACCTCCATTTATTGCAGCACCGCGCCGGCCCCGTCTTGACAACTGGGCTACGCGGCAACTCGGCGACCTTCATTCAGGAGATCGGCCGCGGCAGCGCCACGGCTGAAAACCCTTCATTGGGTGCGCCATCTGCGCAGGTCACTGAATGTCGGGATCGAAAGACGACGGACATTGCCATCGCTTATCCCATCCCTATTTCAGGTGATTAAGCCTCCGAAGAGGCGCCTGCGGTCTTTGATGACCTGCCGCGGCGCCGGTACCAATGCCGATGCCGCGACGGCCCAAAGCCCTGCCCCGCGTTACAACCACACGGGGTCCAAATACGACGGCTCCGCCATTGCGGAGCCTTGAATCCTGCCGGGAGCGTCACCACTCCCGGGTGTGCTCAGAGGCTCGCACGCCTCCGAAGTTCCCGCTACGCCGTCAACGTCGCAATATCGACGCGGACGCCCGGGCCCATGGTGCTGGAAACTGATAGCTTGCGCAGATAAACGCCCTTGCTGGTCGTCGGTTTCGCCTTGTTGAGCGCCTCGATGAGCGCATCCAGGTTCTGCTTCAGCGCTTCCGGCGCGAAAGACGCGCGGCCGATCGAGCAATGAATAATGCCGGTTTTGTCGGTGCGATATTGCACCTGACCCGCCTTGGCGTTCTTCACCGCGGTGGCGACATCCGGCGTTACCGTGCCAACCTTCGGGTTCGGCATCAGGCCGCGCGGACCGAGAATCTGACCCAGCGTGCCGACGACACGCATCGTGTCGGGGCTGGCGATGGCGATGTCGAAATCGATCTTGCCGGCCTTGATCTGTTCGGCCAGATCATCCAGACCGACGATGTCGGCGCCGGCCGCCTTGGCCGCTTCGGCCTTATCGCCCTGGGCGAACACGGCCACCCGGACGGCCTTGCCGGTACCGGCCGGCAGGACAACGGAGCCGCGAACCAACTGATCCGACTTCTTCGCATCGATACCGAGGTTCACCGCGATGTCGATCGACTCGTCGAACTTGGCGGTTGCCGTTTTTTTGGCCAGATCGATGGCTTCCAGAACCGCGTAAGGCTTATTGCGCTCCACTACACCGGTGAGCGCCTGCTGACGTTTGCTGAGCTTGGCCATTTATACGCCCTCCACCGTGATGCCGATACTGCGCGCACTGCCGGCGATGGTCCGCACGGCGGCGTCCATGTCGGCCGCGGTAAGGTCAGGCATTTTCGCCTTGGCGATTTCTTCCGCCTGAGCGCGCGTAATCTTGCCGACCTTGTCGGTATTGGCTTTGGGGCTACCCTTGGTGATGCCGGCGGCCTTCTTGATCAGGATGGTCGCGGGCGGCGTCTTCATCACGAAGGTGAAGCTCTTGTCCGCGAAGGCGGTAATCACCACCGGAATCGGCAGGCCCGGCTCCACGCCCTGGGTCTGGGCGTTGAAAGCCTTGCAGAATTCCATGATGTTCAGACCGCGCTGACCGAGCGCCGGGCCGATGGGCGGACTGGGATTCGCCTTGCCCGCCGGCACTTGCAGCTTGATATAGCCGATGATTTTCTTTGCCACTTTAAGCTCCTAAGGTGGGTACAAGCGTCCGGCGACTTGCCGAACTCCCCGGTCAAGCGATCGGCTTGGCAAGCCGACCACCGTAAAATTTCAAACCTTCATCAAAGAGAGGCTTCTACCGACCCTCTTCGTCTGAGTTTTCAACTCCGAGCACATCGCGAGTCCGTCACGATATCGCCCTTTGAAACTTTGTCCTCGGGCGTACAGCTTCGCGCACGCCCGACCATCCATGCCCGTGGTTTAGGCTTTTTCTACCTGCCCGAAATCGAGTTCCACCGGCGTGGCGCGACCGAAAATGGTCACCGAAACGCGCAGCTTGCTCTTGTCGTAGTTGACGTCTTCGACCGAGCCGTGAAAATCCGTGAACGGACCTTCCTTGACCCGCACTGCTTCGCCCACTTCGAACAGAATCTTGGGTTTCGGCTTTTCCACGCCTTCCTGCATCTGATGCAGGATGCCCTCGACTTCCTTTTCGCTGATGGGTGGCGGTTTGCGGCCATGGGCCGCGCCGACGAAACCGGTGACCTTCGGCGTGTTTTTCACCAGGTGCCACGCCTCGTCGTCCAGATCCATCTCCACCAGCACGTAGCCAGGAAAGAATTTGCGCTCGGAAATGCTTTTCTGTCCGCCCTTCATTTCCACGACTTCTTCGGTCGGGACCATGATGCGGCCGAACTTGTCCTGCATGTCGGCGCGCCGAATCCGCTCTTCGAGCGCGCGCTGCACCGACTTTTCGAAGCCGGAATAGGCATGTACCACGTACCAGCGCATCGTCATCATTTCTTCCAGTCGAGAATGAGGTTGTAGAGGGAAAGCTCCAGCCCCTTGTCCACAACCCACAAAAACACGGCCATGATCACGACGAAGCCAAACACCGCGGCCGCAGTCTGGAACGATTCCTTGCGGGTCGGCCAGACGACCTTGCGCACTTCCTCGCGCGACTCGCTGACGAAGCCGGACAGTTGCTTACCGGACGCAGAAGATAGTCCGACCACCACAGACGCCGCTATACCCGCGAGCACCATCCCGACACGGGCGACCAACGGCATGTCGGAGAAATAATAGAAACCCGCAAAGCCTGCGATGAACAGCAGCCCCGCGATAATGATCTTAATTTTGTCCGCCATGAACCGCTTCTCGCTCCCGTCGTCACCCGTGACTAAACGGGAAGCCGGTCTATCCCGGCACCTTTATATGGCAGGCCAAGAGGGAATCGAACCCCCAACCTTCGGTTTTGGAGACCGACGCTCTGCCAGTTGAGCTATTGGCCTGCGGGTAAACCCACAACGCCGGGCCGAACATCGGCCCGACTAAGATTTCTCGTCGGTGCGACAAGCCGCACCGACGCTTTGTTTCTTTACTCGATGACCTTGGTGACCACGCCGGCGCCGACGGTACGGCCGCCTTCGCGAATCGCGAAGCGCAAGCCCTCTTCCATCGCAATCGGCGCAATCAACGTCACCGTGATCGACACGTTGTCCCCCGGCATCACC
>JAKFDA010000084.1:0-33420 GCA_036676355.1 Nitrosomonadales bacterium
TCGACGGCCTTGCCGTTGGTCCAATCATCGACGATGCAGTGCCCGCCCACGTATCCGATGCGTCCGTCGATCACCACGATCTTGCGATGATCGCGTTCGGCGATGACGCCGATATTCAACAGATGCCGGCGATGGAACCACTCGAACTTGCAGCCCGCATCCTTCATCTGGCGCTCCGCTTCCTCGCCGATGTCTTTCGAGCCGATCGCATCGAGCAGCACGCGCACCTGCAGGCCTGCGCGGGCGCGCTCCGACAGCGCTGCGGCCAGGCGGCGCCCGAGCTCGCCGTCTTTCCATAGGAAGGTTTCGAAGTGCACCGATGCGTTGGCCGATTGGATGTCGCCCAGCACGGCGTCGAAGAATTCATTGCATTCCAGCAACTCCACCGAGTTGCCTTCCACGGTCGTGCCCAGCGACAAGCCGGAGATGGAGGGAATCAGCGTTTCGATCGGTGCATCGGCTTGGGTGCGTAGATGCGGGTCCCGATGGCGCTTGATGGACCAGATAATCAGCACCAGCAGAACGCAAAATGTGAGAAAGAGCGCCGCAGCGATTTTCATCCAGGAAGCGTCCCCCGATTTAGGACGAGCACTCGCGTCGTGTGACCAGGACGGCCGTTAGCGGAGCAACGAGCGAGCCCGTGGCGGGGGCTGCTCGGCCGCTTTGATAACGCCGGAGTTGTTCTGCCGTCACCGGAACTTGCGGAGTGAACAGCCGCCGGACGTTCTCATACAAGAAAGCCCGCCGAAGCGGGCTTATCAAGAGACAGAGAATTTATTGGCGTCTGCGCCGGGCCAATGCCAGGCCACCCAGGCCAAGTCCAAGCAGCAGGAGACTTGCGGGTTCCGGCACACCGTTCGGCGTGCATTCGGGGAGAGTGGGATCCAGGTCGCAAGGTGGAACCTCGGCGGCTGTTCCCTGCACGCCCACGGTGAAGCCATTCCAGAACTCATTGGACGCACTGCGCCAGGTCAGCGTATCGAATGCGCCGGTAAATCTGATCGTGCCGTGAGGCTCGGTGCCGCCCACATTATTGCTGTTCAGTTGATATTCAAGCTCACCACCCCCGAGATCCACGATTACTTTCTCGGCGCCCCCGCAGCCCCAGAAGCCACAAGCATTACCGTCCACACCGCCGAGACTCAAAATCTGGAAGTCCTGATCGAACGCATAACCGTTGCCATTGAGGCTGACGAAAGCGAATACGGGGTTCGCAATGGCTTCCGAAAATTCGAGGGTCTGCGTCCCCGCAAATTGCAGCGCAATGATGTCGGTACCGGTTGGGCGGTTGTCCACCAGGTTGCTCGTATAGGGTGACGTGTTGCCGGAACCACCGGTGTAGTAATCGGTCCCGCCGCTCGGCTGGTAGAAGCCGACGCCTTGCGGATTGGTGTAGGTGACTCCAACAGAGGACGTTGGCGTCGTAATGGTGCCTGCCGCTTGGAAACCGGCGCCCGGATCCAGATCACTGCCGATCCAGTCAGTCCAGAAGAACGGGACAGCATGTGTGCTGAAACTCGCACCCGCCAGGGCAAGCGCGACAAGGGCATGGCGAGCACTGGTGACGAATAGCTTTCGCATTGCGGGCCTCGATTTGATGAATGGCTCGAAGAAACGCTTCATTCTTTGAATACATCCGGGCGCTGACAATCGACTGCGTCTTAGCACGCTCCATGCCGCTGGTCGGCATGCCAATGTAAGTCACGGATAGGTTTTGGATTAGCGCTTGGAAGCATCGAGCTTCGAGGGAATCGTTCAAGCCGCAATGTAAGCGCCGTCGACGCCTCCGAAGGAGCAGCGGCATGGATCGGCGCCTTCCTGTCGTCAAAAAAAAGCCCGCCGAAGCGGGCCTTTGATTCAAGCGGCCTATCTTTAGATCTCCGAGATGTGCCGGTCCTTCGTCTCGCGGATGAAGAGCATGCCGATGACAAAGGACATGGCCGCCACCACGATCGGATACCACAGGCCGTAGTAGATATCGCCTGTCGTTGCCACCATCGCAAAGGCGGTTGTCGGCAGGAAGCCGCCGAACCAGCCGTTGCCGATGTGGTACGGCAGCGACATCGAGGTGTAGCGGATGCGCGTCGGGAAGAGTTCGACCAGCATCGCGGCGATCGGCCCGTACACCATGGTCACGTAAATCACCAGCAGTGTGAGGATGGCCACGATCATGGGCTTGTTCATCTGTGCCGGATCAGGCTTGGCTGGATACCCGGCGTCCTTGATCGCGGTGCCCATTTCCGTGTTGAAGGCTGCCAGGCGCTCTTTCATCGTCGCGGCATCCAGCCCGCGTCCGTCGAAGCTGTCGATGTGCCGCGTGCCGATATCCACCTTCGCAACCGTTCCGGGTGGCGCTTCAACATTGGTGTAGTTCACCGAATTGCGCGCGAGGAAGCTCTTCGCGATGTCGCAGGAGGTGGTGAACTTCGCCGTGCCGACCGGGTTGAACTGGAACGAACACTCGTTCGGGTCGGCGATCACCGTGACCGGGGAGTTCGTCAGCGCCTGCTCGAGCGCGGGGTTGGTGAAGTGCGTCAGCCCCTTGAACAGCGGGAAGTACGTGAGCGCGGCGATCAGGCAGCCGGCCATGATGATCGGCTTACGGCCGATCTTGTCCGACAACCACCCGAAGAAGATGAAGAACGGGGTGCCGAGGGCGAGCGACAGCGCGATGAAGATGTTTGCCGTGGCAATGTCCACCTTGAGCGTCTGCGTGAGGAAGAACAGCGCGTAGAACTGGCCCGTATACCAGACGACCGCCTGGCCCGCGGTGAGGCCGAGCAGCGCCAGGATGACGATCTTCAGATTTCCCCATTGCCCAAAGGATTCCCGCAGCGGCGCTTTGGATGTCTTTCCTTCGTTTTTCATCTTCTGGAACATCGGCGACTCGGAGAGCGAGAGCCGGATCCAGACGGAGATCGCGAGCAGTACGAACGAAAGGAGGAACGGAATGCGCCAGCCCCAGTCGTAGAACGCTTCTTCGCCCATATACGTGCGCACACCCAGAATCACGAGCAGCGACAGGAAGAGGCCGAGCGTCGCGGTGGTCTGGATCCAGGAGGTGTGCAGGCCGCGCTTGCCGTGCGGCGCATGCTCGGCGACGTAAGTTGCCGCGCCGCCATATTCACCGCCGAGTGCGAGACCCTGCAGCAGGCGCAAGCCGATCAGGATGATCGGTGCGGCGACGCCGATTGAAGCGTAGGAGGGCAGCAGGCCGACGATGAACGTGGACGTGCCCATGATAATGATGGTGATGAGGAAGGTGTATTTCCGTCCGACCAGATCGCCGATCCGGCCGAACACGATGGCACCGAAGGGGCGCACCGCGAAGCCCGCGGCGAAGGCGAGCAGCGCGAAAATGAATGCTGCCGTTGGATTGACGCCGGAGAAGAACTGCCTGGAAATGATCGCGGCTAGCGATCCGTAAAGATAGAAGTCGTACCACTCGAATACTGTGCCGAGCGAGGAAGCGAAGATGATTTTTCGTTCCTCCCGTTTTGTTTTGGCCTGTAGGCCTTCAACTCCTGCTGCCGTCGTTACCATGTAGAGCCTCCTCAGTGTTGGTTCTCAGTATTGGTTGATTCGACCCGCAGCAGTTTCTTAGGGACTGCTCGAAGGTGCGCCATGCTAAATCCGCCGCCTGACAGGCCGCAACGAAAAATTTGCGTCGAGATGTGTCGTTTTTCCGACTTGCGAATTGGTGCGGCGCAGCGCAAACAGGGGTCGAAGGGCGCGAGCGTTCGCAATGACCGCGTCCGTGCTTGGTCGCGTAATCAAAGGGCTGCGCCGGCGAGGAGCAGGCGGCCGACGGCCGTAGCGCTGTTGCGCTTATTCCCTTGTGCGAATGTGGGATTCCGGTTGAATCCGGGGCGGGCGTGAACGGCAGCTTCAGTTCATGCCGCCATCACCGGCTGGAACATCCTCCGATACTGTGCCGGTGTCAGGCCGGTGCTGCGTTTGAATAATCGTCGGAAAAAGGAAGCGTCTTCGTAACCCGCTGCGGCGCTGATGTCGTCCGTCGGAAGGTCGGTCGTTTCGAGCAGGCGCTTGGCTTCTTCGATGCGCAGGTTCTGCAGGTATTCGATGAGAGTCGTACCGGTCGCAGTCTTGAAGCGCCGCTTGAGCGTGCGCTCCGGAATCTTTGCGCATGCGGTGACCTGCGTCAGCGCATCGTGTTGCGCGAGATGTTGCTTCAGCCATTCCTGGCATTTGCGCACGACGGCGTCGGCGTGCGGTTCGTTGCGAATCAGGCTTGCATAGGGCAGTTGGCCTTCGTCGTGCAGCTTGAGCAGAAAGACCTTGGCGATGCGCAGCGCTTCGCCGGGGTTCAGGTGGCGCGAGATGATGTGGAGCGCCAGGTCGTGCCACGAGGTGACGCCACCCGCCGTGACGATGCGCCCGCCGGGACCGGCGAACACCAGCGTGGGCTCGGGGCGGAAGCGCACCTTCGGATATTGCTTGCGGAACAGATCTTCGTAACCCCAGTGCGAGGTGGCGTCGCAACCGTCGAGCAGCCCCGTCTCGGCGAGCATCACGGAGCCGGAACACGCCGAGTAGAGCGTCGTGCCTTCGCGATATTTTGTGCGCAGCCAGTTCATGAGTTCCGGATAGCGGCCTTTGAAAGCTGTGTCCGGTTCGAGCCAGAAATCCAGCAGGATGATGAGGTCGGCTTGCGGGTCGTCGGCGAACGAAACATCGGGAATGACCGGCACGCCGTTGACGCATCGGAAAGGCTCGCGCGTCGGCGCGACGATGCGCACGTTGAAGCGGCGTTTATGGGCGTCGGTGCGAACGAGGCTTTGCCACATTCTTCCCGCGGCGGACAGAACGTCCACCATACCGTAAAGCGCCGAACCGGCCGACTCGGGCACGGCGACGACCAAAGCCTCGATGGGACGTTCTTCCGGTGCCATGCCGGGCCTCCACTTTGTGGCAGAGATGAACCGTTTGCGGCAGGAATGCATCTTAGCAGCGCGAAGGCGGCGGCCTATCGTTGCTTCCGTGCCGCATCGCGCGGCGCGAACGATATCCCAACCTTTCGAGGAGACCATCATGAACGCAGTTGCCATGCCCCAGCAGCATGTCCGCATCAACGGGGTCGATGTCACAGCGCTGTCCGACAACATCGCGGCGATCAGGCAGGACAACGCACTCGCGCAGTTTCAGTTCCGCGCCGCCAATCGCTGGATCGACGGCGGTCACAACCGTTCGACGATCCAGGGCTTCTACGGTTGTCGCGCGGAGGACACCACGCGCAGCGCACCGTTCATGCTCGACGCCGACGAACCGCCCGTGCTGCTCGGCGAAGACAGGGGCGCGAATCCGGTCGAGTTCGTATTGCACGCGCTGGCTGCATGTCTCACCACCAGCGCGATCTATCACGCGGCGGCGCGCGGGATAGAAATCGAAGCGGTCGATTCGCAGCTTGAAGGCGATCTGGATTTGCGCGGCTTTCTCGGCCTGTCCGACGAAGTGCGCAAGGGCTACCACGACATCCGTGTGCGGATGCGCTTCAAGACCAAAGCGTCGCCAGAGACGTTGCGCGAATTGGCGCAGCACTCGCCGGTGCACGACATCGTATCGAAGTCGCTGCCGGTGAAACTGATGATCGAGACCTATTGAGCCTCATGCCTATTTCGCGCAACACACTGCTTCGACATCGCGCATTGCCGCCGGCGGTCATGCCGCCGGCGCCCGCTTGCCGAAGTTCAGGCTCTCACCGGAGGCGGTGAGTCCGGTGGTGGTGTCACGGGCGGCGGCACCGGCCTGGGATCGACTTCGGGCACGATATCGGGTTCGCGATCCGGCGGCACGGGACTGGGATGCGGTTCGATATCCGGAGCGGGGGTGCCCGGTTCGGGTTGTGGTACGTGCATGAACGAAGACTCCTCTTTTGGGATGTACGTTTCGTCTAGCACTTCGCTGGCCCACTCCGGTTCATCCCTGCGACGCTTCGATAAACTCAGCGTACGAACAGCTAAGAACAGCATGTGTACCAAGCCCTCTTTCATTGTGTGACCAAGTGCGGTTTTTCACCATTTCGCATCCGCCGTTTGACCCTGTTCATCGGTATGGCTGCTGCATCATCGAAGAAGGTGGAATAGATTAGTGGTCCGAGATGGCGGCAACGTCCCTGATGAAGGAAGGCGGAGCGAGACATGGATGATCAAACAGCACCGACCGAGCAGAGCATGAAGCGCATTATGCAAATGCGGGAAGTGATGCCTGATGATGCCGATCCGCGCATCGCCTCACTGTACAAGGACGTCCGCGAGACCTTGCGCGTGCCTTTGGTCAACCTGCTCTTTCGCAGCCTGGCCAACTATCCCGATTACCTGGAGCGTGCCTGGAGGTTGGTGCGCGACCTTGCGTCGACCGTTGCCTTCGAGCAGGCCGCCGACAGGCTGCGCCGGGATGCGGTCTCCAACGAGGAACATCAACCGCAGAGCCGTCTGGCGCATACGCTGTCCTCTGTAGAACCGGCGCAAGACTTCATTGACACGGTGCACTACGTCGCGCCGAAGCTCCTGCTCGTGGCCACCGCGATGGAGATCGGCAGCTTTGGCGGTACGAGCGGCGGCGCCCACGCCCAAGAGCACGAAGAAGCGGCGGATGGCCGGGCCGAACACAATGACTTCAAACTCTTGCCGCGCGGGATCGCGCAAGGCACTGGAGCCGTTCGCCTCGCCGCTGAAGATTCGGTCGATGAGCATGTCAAAGCAATCTTCAAGGCGATCAAGCGGCAGAACGGTCACGAAACACTGCCGTCCTTCTATCGTGGGCTGGCAAACTGGCCGGATGTGCTCGAAACGGCGTGGTGCGAGATCGCGGGCAGCTTAGGCAGTGAGGACTATGAGGAGCGCAAGCGCAATCTCGTGGAACTGGCGGAGCGCTATGTGATGAGTTGGCCGATGATCCGGATCCCCATAGTGGATGACAAGCGGGACGAAATTCGCGCAGTTCTATCGGTCCTCCGGCTGAAGCGCATCCCGGAAACCTTGCTCGATGTGGCGCTCGTCAAGCGAGAGGCGGATGGTGACCGTGCCGCGCGGGTGTCACGCTTCAGCCTGACGTGCGCCGCCGAGACGCTCCCCCGATGATGCCGCCTTAGCCGATTTTCGCGCGCGGAGGCTTGTAATTGCCGGCCTCGGCACGGAACGAAATCGCGATGCGGTTCCAGCTGTTGATCGCGATCACCGCGAAGGTGAGATTGACCAGTTCTTCCTCGGTGAAATGCTCGCGTACCGCGGCATACACCTCGTCCGGTACATGAGTCTCGTAAACTCTGGTTACGGCCTCGGTCCACTCGAGCGCAGCACGTTCGCGGTCGCTGTAGAGCGGTGCTTCGCGCCAGGCGTCGAGCAGATACAACCGCTGCTCGGTTTCGCCCGCCGCACGCGCATCCTTGCTGTGCATGTCGAGGCAGTACGCACAGCCGTTGATCTGTGAGGCGCGCATCTTCACGAGCTCGAGAAGACTGTGCTCCAACCCGGAGTCGTTGACGTAATTCTGCAGGCCCATCATGGCCTGTATCGCGCGCGGGTATTTGTTGTAGTAGTTGATGCGGGATTTCATCTTCGCTCCTTTCGTCGAGACTCACGAACGGCACAATTGTAGCGCTGCGGTCTTGAGCACTGAACGCGGACGACGACGTTGCGGTTGGTCGGGTGAGCGCTTGAACGCCTAGAACGGACGAATCCAGACCGGGCGGAGTCTGGCTTTCTGCGGCGCTTCGATAGCCGTATCGATCTGGGCCAGAAGTTCTTCCTTGTCGCGCCCCAGCGTGCCTTTCAGGGCGAGTTGGTTGGAAGCGTGGTCGCTGCGGAAAACGGTGTTTTCCAACTCCAGCGCGCCCACGAAAGTGCGCAGTTCCTTGAAGCGTTCCTGCTGGCTCATCAGCACGTACTGGCCGTTGTAGCCGGCCTGGAAGCGCTCCATGCCGTGCGGATGATTGATCACCAGCGAGGAGAGGAACTCGGGCTGCGTCTCGTTCGCCAGGCGCGCCGATTCCAGCGCATGCTGCTCGCTGAATTTTGTGCCGCCGACGCCGTTGATGATCATCACCGAGCGATGGATGCTCGCCGCACGCAGCCGGTTCAACGCGTCCCGCGTGCCGTCGTGCGTGTCGCCCTTGCTGATCGCGTTGAGCACGAAGTCGTCGCCGGATTCCGCGCCCATGTAAACCAGCTTGAGCCCGGCATCGTGCAACTGCTGCAAGTCCTCGACGGATTTGTTCTTCAAGTTGAAAGAAGAGCAATACGAGGCCACGCGTTCGACGTCGGGCAGATGCTCGCGGATGGCGGTCAGAATCTTCAGCAGGCGCCGCACCGATAGCGACATCGCATCGCCGTCGGCCAGAAAGACGCGCTGCACGCCGGGCAGATTGGCGCCTGCCCAGGCGATCTCGTTCATGACATCGGCCTCCGGCTTGATCGAGAATTTCTTCTGCGGCTGCGTGTACATGTCGCAGTAGCTGCACTTGTTCCAGCTACAGCCGTTGGTCACCTGAAAGATGAGGGACTTGGCTTCGCTCGGCGGGCGAAACAGGGGTTCGATGTAGGTAATGGGCGACGCGTGCATGATGCTCTGAAGATAAAACAGACGGTTGACCCGATCATAGGCGACCCCCGGGAGACTGCCAATGCCTTCCGGCGACTGCGGCGCACAAGGCCAGGCTGCTCCGGCCAGTCCGGGCGGCTCGCTCCGCTTCGGCCGGCACGCGGGCTGCAACGACCGCCCTGTCGGTAAACCGATTCCAATATCTTCGACAGGAGAATCATCATGGCCGGAAAAAAACCGGAGTCAACTCGTAAATCGCGGGATCAGCAGCAGCAAGGCGGCAACCGCAAGCAGAAGCCCCAGCAGCAAGGCGAGCAGGAGGAGTTTCAGAACCAGCAGGGCGAGATCCGCGAGCAGGACTATGCCGAAGAAATGAACGAGATACACAAGCAGGAACGCGGTAATCGCGAATAGGCTTTTTCCCACAGACGTTGCACGGAACCGGCCCCGAGGTCGGGCTCCGTGCATGACGCAAGACCGCCATGATCGACATGCCGATCACATTCGTCGTAAACGTTTCACAAACTTCTCTTCTCAGGGTCGCGGCTTCAGCGCGCCTTTCAACGATGCGTGAAAATCGGGTTCTTCCGGGTCCGTTTCCTGAGGGGCGGCGCTTCTAGGCAGGATCGTCACCGTGCGCGGCGGAATGGGTGGTGGCCCGGATGGCGCTCCGTCTGTTGTGAATACCTCGTCGAGGATGATCACTTCGCCGAATGGCCCTGTCGGTTTCGCGGGCCGGCGGCGCATCGGGTCGAAGGGCAAGGGCGACTGTCGAGCGTTCGGTAGATCGAGCGCCTGACCGAAGTGCGCGGCCTGATTCACCCGCTCGCCAAAAGTCTTGAACACGCTACGCGGCAGCTTCGCGCGGTTGTGCACGAGGATCGTTTTTAAAATCGAGGTGTGGTCGTAGATGGTGTGATCCGGTTTGCCCGCGCTGACGTAGGGCGACAGGATGAAACTCGGCACACGCGGGCCCATGTACTTCGGACCCTGCGGATGAAGCTGCGGAATAGAGTCCGGCTCGGCCAGCGTGCTCTTCGCGGTGCCGGGCGGCGCGACGTGATCGTAGAAACCGCCGTGCTCGTCGTAGGTGATGCAGACAAGGCATTGATTGAAACGCCCCGCAGACCAGATTGCATCGCACACGCGTGCGATGAACGCCTGACCGTTTGCGAGATCGGCGGGCGGGTGATCATCGTTCGCGGTGGCAAGCGGCGGCAGGTCGGCGAAGTTCGGCTCGACGAACATCACGCGCGGCAAGGATCCAGGCGTGCGCAGCGTGGCATCGAGGCCATCCGCCTTATCGTCGATCGGAACGACGCGCCGGTCGTCGAGGCGGTAGCGGTCGAACATGCGCACCAGCGACAGATCGCTTTCGAACACTTTCCATTCGATGCCGTAGCTCGTGAGGGTGTCGTAGATAGACGGGTGCTTGAGAAAACCGATTTGCGGATCGTCGATGGCGAAGTTGTCGATCGCCGGAATGGAGCCCATCACGGTCGCGAAGCGGTTGGGCCAGGTCGGCCCCGGATGCGCGCAGAACCAGCGGTCGCAGACGCGGAACTCATCCGCAAGTTTGTAGTACACCGGCAGGTGCTGCTCGCCGTACATCGTCATCGCGAGTTGCGGCGAGTCGGTGCGATTCATGACGTCGCGCGCGAAGCCTTGCATGTCGCCGCTGCCGGCGCCTGCCGCGGTGCCGTCGCCCATCTGAAACGCGGTCGGCCCGGTGTAGTGACGGGGATCGACCGGAATGGCGGTGCCCATCGCGATCCGGTTCACGTTCACCAAGGGCACGCGATCGGCGAATCCGCCCGCCGGCGCGTTGCCGGCGCTGGATGGCGGGCCGTCGTATTTGTCGTCCGGACGCGGGCGTGCATTCATCAAACCGCCGAGCAGATGATCGAACGAACGGTTCTCCATCATGATGACCACCAGGCTTTGATGACGGTCGAGCCGTTCCAGCGCTTCACCCTGTTCGCCCTGCTCGACGATGAAGCCCTCCGGGAACTCGCCGAGCGGATCGTTCGATGCCGGGGCGGGCGTCGGCGTTTCCTCCGGCGGTGTGCCGCCTTCCGAGGGCGGCGTGCCTTCCGTGGGCATGCCCGATTCATCGAATGCGAAGGTTTCGATCATGCCGCCGACGCCACCGACGCCGCCGGCGACGTTGTCGATCCATTTGCGCGGCGGCGCGTTCGGATCGGGGATGGGTGGATCGTTGAAGTAGCGGATCTGCCAGGCGTTGGCGCCGAACGATACCTCGTGCGCAACGGCATGAAGTCCGACCGCGCGGCTCAGCACTTCGCGCACGTAAGTGCGCATGACGCGCTCCTGTTTGTAGATTTCGGTTTCGAGGACAGTGTTGACGATGTCCTTGTCGACTTCGGTGAACAGGCCGGCAAGGCTGATTGCCCAGCTCGCCAGCGTGGAGAAGTCCACGTCGATGAACGAGATCGGCATGAGCTCGGTGAAATTGCGCGTCACGACCAGGAAGATTTCGCCGAAGTCGCCGTTGAGGCGCGCGACATCGAACCCATGCACGGTGGCGGACGCTTTATCGAAGGCGGCCTGGATGCGGATGGCGATGTCGCCGTCCTGCACGCGCGGCAGGAAAAGCGGTTTGCGTTTTTTAGTGCGCGCGATGTCCTTCAGCGCGCGACCGGACACGGCGGTGATGTTGAGCGAGGTGAGGCGCGCGTGCGAAACGATCGGTGAGATGTTCTCGTTGGCGAGCGTGGGCGAGATGCCGAATTCATGCGCAAGTTCTTCGCCGATGCTCACGCGCAGCGTCGAGCCGTCGATTGACGCGCGCGGCACCAGCGCCTCGAGCGCAACGCGGAACAGATGATCGAACAGCCGCGTGGTGATGGGCTGCGTGCGGAACGGCACGCGGGTGTAAGTGGCGTGGCCTTCGATATGGATCATCACCGGGTCATAGCCGGTCGGCGTGACGACGATGTTCCACCAGCCGACGCGACGCATCGGAGAGTTCTCGCCGGGAAAACCCAGGATCTCGAACGTCACCTCGCGCACATTGCCGGCAATGCCTTCGTTCAACTCCCACGTTTGCACGGCTTCGGGATTCCCGACCGCAAAGAGTTCGATGCGCACCGCGGCGTGCATGAAGCCGCCGCCACCGCCGCCGGGCGGTTGCGGTGGTTCGGTCGGGTCGATCGGTGGGAACGGATCATCCATCACCCAGTCGGGCAAATGATCGCCCCACGGGTCGAATGTTCCGCCGTCCAGGCGTCGGCTATTTCCGTCGCGCGCCATCGGCGTCAGCACGCGTCGTGCGACGGTGGGTCGAGCGAAGGGTTGCGACGGCGCTGTCGCGATGCGCGCGGTCATGGTCTGGAGCCGGCGCGTCACGGCGCGCACACCGATGGTCAGGCCGGCGCCAAGTCCGTACACCTTCAGGCTGAACGGCTGTCGTACCGCGATGGCCGCCTCCTCCTGCTCGCGCATGTAATGGCCAGTGATGCGCGCCTTGTCGCCCTCGACCTCATACGTGGTCCAGTAGCGGTAGCCGGGGCTGCTCGTATCCATTGGCAGGCCTTGCGTTGTCGTTCGTGCAAGGTGCCGCTCGCAAGAGCTACGCCGCTTGCCTAAGTCGCTGTTTGGAAAAGCGTGCTTGGGCGCGATACGAATTGGCTGTAAAAGCGTGCGACAACGCGCTGCGCGGGCCTTTGAAAAAGGCGCCGTTTTAAGTGATGAACCTGGTAGTCGAGGCGCTTCAGTGAACCAGGGCTATGCGAAGCGCCTTAGTGTCAATTGCTGTCACATGATGAAGCGATGTACCCGACTTGGGCCGGGCACATCGCTTTGCGAAGGGGCCGGCTAAGAATTAATAACGGCCGCTACCCGTGCTGCCGCCGCTCGCGCCGCCGCTGCCAGGACCCATATCGCTGGACGATCCGCCGGATGCGCCACCGCGATCGCTGGTTCCGCTGCTGCTCGAACCCGTGTCGCCGCTTGTGTTACCCGCGCCGCCGCTGCCGCGCATGCTTGCGTCGCTCTCACCGGCGCCCGTTGAACCGCTTGCTCCGATAGAGCCCGATTGCGATTCGCCAACGCCGAGTGCGGTGAGCGTCTGCTGATCCAGCTGGCCGGTGGCCTGCAGACCTTCCTGCTTTTGAAATTTTTTCAGCGCCGCCTGGGTTTTCGGCCCCATCATGCCGTCCGCCGATACGTCATGACCTTTTTGACTCAGCTGCTGCTGAACCTGACGAATCGTTTCAGGGTCGTTCTGCATTTGCGCGCTGCCTGAAACCGAAGCGCTACCGGACGCGCCGGTGCTGCCTTCCATGCGAGGGGAGTCGCTTTGTTGCGTGCTGCTGGAGTCGCTTGAACGGCTTTGTGTGTCGCCTGCCGCGATGGCGGCGGATGTTCCGGCAAAAGCCAGAATCGTTGCTGCTGCAATAGCTGTGACTTTCATGTGCTCTGCTCCTGGTGTGGACTTGTCAGACAAAGGAGGACAACCCCACACCCGATGCAATAGACACTCTCCTCTCAGGGCCGTCCTTGACCAGAATGCACGCAGGGCGCATGCCCGAACGGTGAAGATTGGGTCGTCAGTTGAACTTGATGAGGCGATACGTCGGCGCGCGTGCGGCGCGCTCACTTCTGTCAGTCTCACGTCGGCGCGCGTTGTCTCATCGATGCTCCAGGCTCGGGCTGCGCTGTGTGCGTCGCCATGCCGCCGGAGGTTGACCCACCAGACGTTTGAAGGCGCGCGCGAATGCGGCTTCGGAGTCGTAACCGGTTTCCTGTGCGACCGTCGCCACCGTCGCATTTCCTTCGCGTAGCAGTTGCGCGCCGCGCTGCATGCGCCAGTTGGTCAGGTACTGCATCGGTGGCATCCCGATCAGTTCATTGAAACGTTCGTGCAACGCCGAGCGCGACAGACCGACCTGTTTTCCCAGTTCATCGATGGTCCACGCTTCGGCCGGTCTTTCGTGCAGCAGTGCGATCGCCTTGCCGACATGGCGGTCGCGCAGCGCGGCAAGCCAGCCTGAAGCGTTTTCCGGCATGGACTCGAGACAGCGCCGCGCGGCATCGACGAACACCATTTCGCTCACGCGTTCGAGAATCGCCGCGCTGCCGGAACGACGCGAGCGTGATTCGTTAACGGCTTGCTGCAACATTGGAAGAACCCATGCGCCGACGCCGTCCGATTTCAGATGCAAGAGGCGCGGCAGTGCGGCGATGAGTGGATTGAATGGTTTCAGATCGCAGCCGATGAAACCGCACACGGCGATGGTGCTTGTTTCGGCGGGCGGCATTTCCATGCCCGGCTGTACTGCGCCCTGGTAGTAGGCGACGGGAATGGGTTTGGGGTCGTTACGCGTCGCATACACCCAGTCGCCGGAATCCGGCAGCGCTCGCAGCCCGGGCGCGCTCGAGATCACATGTCCGTGACCGCGTGGAAACATTACGATGTCGCCGCTGTGGAGTTTTGCCGGCGGCTCGCCGTCCATCGCTGCCCAGGCATCGCCTTTGACAATGAGGTGATAGGCGATGACATGGTCCGCGCCCGGCATCACCGCATCGGCGATCATTTTCGCCGGCGGCGCTTCCGCGGCCCACGGATCGCGACAACTCACATAGTAGAAAACGGCGCCGCGAAGGCGCACGCTGCGCAACACATCGGAGAGCGGGTCGTGGTTCATCGGGCAGATGCCTCGATCAAGCGCAGCGGGCGGCCGATCAATCGCGATCGCGATTGCGGATGCCTGAGCAAATTTGCACGACGCCGGGTGAAGCGTCAACGTCCATAGTGCCAAACAATGGCCGCGTCGTTACGACACTCACCAAGGAGACTGCCATGAGTCTAGCTCTCGATACCCGTCCGGCCACACCCGATTTCGCCGCAATCAAGCAGCGCCAGCAGTCCGTCTGGGCCAGCGGAGATTACGCCGTAGTCGGTACCCGTTTGCAGATT
Organism: Nitrosomonadales bacterium; assembly: GCA_036676355.1. Lineage (GTDB taxonomy): Bacteria > Pseudomonadota > Gammaproteobacteria > Burkholderiales > SG8-39 > ZC4RG42. The sequence goes on from JAKFDA010000084.1 coordinate 14,501, forward strand.
GTCGGCGAGATGCTCGCGGAGGCCGCCGATATCCGCGCCGACGAGCGCGTGCTCGATGTTGCCGCGGGCAACGGCAACGCGACGCTCGCGGCGGCACGTCGCTTCGCTCAAGTGACGTCGACCGACTATGTGCCCGGACTGCTCGACAAGGCGCGCGAGCGTGCGCGCGCCGATGGACTGGCAGTGCAGTTTGAGGTTGCCGATGCCGAGGATCTGCCGTTCGACGACGGCAGCTTTGACGCCGTGCTGTCCACCTTTGGCGCCATGTTCACTCCCGATCATCGTCGCCCCGCCGGCGAAATGCTGCGCGTGCTGCGCAACGGCGGTCGTATCGGCCTGGCGAACTGGACGCCCGACGGTTTCATCGGCCGGCTGTTCAAGGTGATCGGTGCATATGTGCCGCCGCCGGTGGGGCTGCAGTCGCCCGCGCTGTGGGGCACCGAGTCGCATATCGTCGAGCTGTTCGGTCCGCAGGCTGCGCAGATCCGCTGCGAGCGGTGTTTCTACAATTTTCGTTATCGTTCCCCCGCGCACTGGCTGCAGGTGTTCCGCGATTACTACGGACCGACACACAAAGCCTTCGCTGCGCTCGACGAGAAAGGCAGGCAAGCGCTGGAGCGCGACATCATCGCGCTGCTGGAGCAGATGAACGTCGCCGGCCCGACGTCGTTGGTCATTCCAAGCGAGTACCTGGAGATCGTGATCACCAAGCGTTGATGCATGGCAACCCGGAACCGTTCGTGGTGAGCACTCGCGTAAGCGAGTAGTCAAGCCATGAACGGCTCCGGGAAAAGAGCTTGGTCGAAGGTTTTGTTCACCCTTCGACGCGTCCGCATTCGCGGCCGGCTCAGGGCGAACGGAAAATTCAAAACCGGTCCGCTTTCGCGGCCGGCGCGGGTCGAAACGGAACCCACAACCGTTCGTGGTGAGTGCGAAGCAGTCGAACCATGAACGGCGTGTCCGAAGTGTTCGTTCATCCTTTGACTCGCTCGCTAACGCTTGCGGCTTCAGGACGAACGGTCCTCAGAGCTTCTTCAGTTTGTAGAGCAGATCCAGCGCTTCGCGCGGACTCAGATCGTCCGGATTGATTTCCTGTAGCGCGTCCACGATGGGGTGCGTTGTTTGCTCTGCTTCGGCCGGTGCGGACGGCGCGGCAAACAAATCCGGCTGCCCATCCTGCGCGAGGCTTTGTTGTTCCAGTTGCTGCAGATGTCTTCGTGCCGCGCGCACCACCGTGCCGGGAACGCCGGCGAGCGCGGCAACCTGCAGTCCGTAACTCTGGCTGGCGGGCCCTTCTTCCAGCGCGTGCAGGAACACGATCCGATCCTTGTGTTCCACCGCATCCAGATGCACGTTGGCCGCTTCGCGAAATTGCTGCGCCAGCTGCGTCAGTTCGAAGTAATGCGTGGCGAAGAGCGTGTAGGCGCGGTTCTTTTCCAGCAGATGACGCGCAATCGCCCATGCGAGTGCCAGACCGTCGAAGGTCGAGGTGCCGCGACCCACTTCATCCATGAGCACGAGACTGCGCTCGGTGGCGTTGTGCAGGATGTTCGCGCTTTCCGTCATTTCGACCATGAAGGTCGAACGTCCTCCGGCGAGATCGTCGGCCGCGCCGATGCGCGTGAATATCTGGTCGATCGGTCCCAGTCGCGCGCTGCGCGCCGGAACGAAGCTGCCGACATGCGCGAGCAGGGCGATGAGTGCGACCTGGCGCATGTAAGTCGATTTACCGCCCATGTTCGGACCGGTGATGAGCAGCAGACGGCGTGTCATCGACAGGCGCGTGTCGTTGGCGATGAAATCGCTGATCTGTTCTTCCACCACCGGGTGACGGCCGGCTTCGATGTCGATGCACGCTTCATCGACCAGTGCAGGACGATGCCAGTCCTTTTCCATGGCGAGTGCGGCGAACGCGGAGAGCACGTCGAGTTCCGCGATGGCGCGCGCGATGTTCTGCAATTGCGGCACCGCCGGCGCAAGTTCGGCAAGCAGCGTTTCGTATAGATGTTTTTCCAGCGCCAGCGCACGTTCCTGTGCCGACAGCGCCTTGTCTTCGAAGCCCTTCAGTTCCGGCGTGATGTAACGCTCGGCATTCTTGAGCGTCTGGCGGCGCCGATAGTCGTCCGGAATTTTTTCGGCGTGCGCATTGGTGACCTCGATGTAGAAGCCGTGCACGCGGTTGTATTCGACCTTGAGGTTCGGGATGCCGGTGCGTTCGCGTTCGCGTGCTTCCAGCGCAATCAGAAACTCGCCGGCATTGGTTTGCAGGCCGCGCAGCTCGTCCAGTTCGGCGCTGTAGCCGGACGCGATCACGCCGCCTTCGCGCAGCACGGCGCTCGGTTCGGCGGCGATCGCCTGAGTGAGCCGCTGCAGGATATGCGGCGGGGCGTCGAGCGCACTGCATAAGTGCCGCAGCCTGGTGCAACTTGCTTCGCCGGCCGCGCGCACGATGTCGGGCAGTGCGGCAAGCGTATCGCGCAGACTCGACAGATCGCGTGGCCGCGCCGACTGCAAGGCGATGCGTCCGGCGATGCGTTCCACGTCGGCAACGCGGCGCAGCACGGTGTGGACTTTCGCGTGCGCGTCGGCGCCCGCTTCGCCGCCGAGTTCCGCGACGGCGTCGAGCCGTTCATTGACGATGGCGCGATCGCGCAACGGGTGATGCAGCCAATGACGCAGCAGACGGCTGCCCATGCCGGTGGCGCAGCGATCGAGCAGGCTGCACAAGGTGGGCGCAGGTTGGCCGCGCAGCGTTTCGGTGAGTTCGAGATTGCGCCGCGTCGCCGGGTCGAGCCGCACGTAGGCGTCGCTGCGCTCGGGCAGCAGCGCGACCACGTGTTCGAGCGGCTGACCCTGCGTTTTGCGCGCATAGGCGAGCAGGGCGCCTGCGGCGGCAACGGCGGGGCGCATGTCGTCGGCGCCGAAGCCGGCCAGATCCCTGGTCTTGAAATGCTGCGTCAGCAGCGTGCGCGCGGCGTCGTGTTCGAAATGCCAGACCGGCAGGCGCGTGTGCGCGCAGCGCTGATCGAACGCCGGCACCTCGTAGCCGTCGGGCAACAACAATTCCGCCGGACCGATGCGCTGCATTTCGGCAACCCAGGCATGCACGTTGGTTTCCTGCACGCGCAATTCGCCGCTGGCCAGATTCAACCACGCAAGCCCGACCATCCCGCCGTCTTCGCACGCCGCCATCAACAGGTTGGCCGACTTGTCGTCCAGCAATGCGGTATCGGTCAGCGTGCCCGGCGTGACGATGCGCGCGACGCGACGTTCCACCGGGCCCTTCGACGTGGCCGGATCGCCGATCTGTTCGCAGATGGCGACCGACTCGCCGAGCTTCACCAGCTTCGCCAGATATTGCTCGACCGCGTGGTAGGGCACGCCCGCCATCTTGATCGGCGTGCCGGCCGATGCGCCGCGCTGGGTCAGCGTGATGTCGAGCAGTCGCGCCGCTTTTTCGGCGTCTTCGAAGAAGAGCTCATAGAAGTCGCCCATGCGATAAAACAGCAGCATGTCCGGGTGCTGAGCTTTCAGCCCGAGATACTGCTGCATCATCGGCGTGTGGCCGGCGAACTCGACGGATTTATTCAAGCGTTATCCCGAAGCAGCCTGCGAAGTCGGCGCCATGCGGTATCCGTGTTCAGGATGCCGGCTTGACGCGCCGCTCTTTCTGCACCAGTTGCAGCAGCTGCGCGAACACCTTGGGGTTGCCGCAGACGACTTCTCCGGTTTGGAGGTATTCCGCCTCGCCGCTGTAGTCGCCGATCAGGCCGCCCGCTTCCAGCACCAGCAGACTGCCGGCCGCCATATCCCAGGGTGCCAGTCCCGCTTCCCAGAAACCGTCCAGCCGGCCGCAGGCCACATAGGCCAGATCGAGCGCCGCCGCGCCGGCGCGACGCAGGCCCGCCGTTTCGTAGGTCGCGCGTCTGAACACACGCAGATACTCGTCGATGTTGTCGACTTCGCGGAACGGAAAGCCGGTGCCGATCAATGCATCTTTCAGATGCGCGCGCTTCGATACGCGAATGCGCTGGTCGTTCAGAAAGGCGCCGCGTCCGCGCGTTGCGGTGTAGAGCTCGTTGCGGGTCGGGTCGAAGATCACCGCCTGCGTGATGACGCCCTTGTGGCGCAGACCGATCGACACCGCGTATTGCGGGAAACCGTGGATGAAGTTGGTGGTGCCGTCGATCGGATCGATGATCCATTCGTACTCCGATTTACCGGAGGCGCCGGACTCCTCTGCTAAGATCGCGTGGTCGGGGTACGCCTTGCGCAGCACCTCGATCACCGCTTCTTCCGCAGCTTTATCGATCTCCGTCACGAAATCATTGCGCCGCTTGGTGGTCACCGTCACGGCGTCGATGTCGCGTGCGGCGCGGTTGATGACCGAGCCGGCGCGTCGTGCGGCTTTTACCGCGGTATTGAGCATGGGATGGAGCGCGTGCATGAAATCGTTTCGTGATGGGCGAAAGGCGGGATTCTATCGTGCCCGTCAACCCCGAGTCTGCGTAAGCATGCGGCGCAACGGAATATCGCCCGATGACGTGTGAGGAGAGATGTAAATGAGTGAGGCGCTTGCGCGCGTGCGTGTCGTGCTGTCGCACACCACGCACCCCGGCAACATCGGTGCGGCGGCGCGCGCGATGAAGACCATGGGGCTGTCGCGCCTGTATCTGATCAATCCGAAGCACTTCCCCGATCCGCAGGCCGACGCCATGGCGAGCGGCGCGGGCGATGTGCTGACGAATGCGCAAGTGTGCGCCACGCTCGACGACGCGCTGGCCGGCACGCAGCTCGCCATTGCCGTCACCGCCCGCCGGCGCGACCTCTCGCACATTGCCTCCGATGCGCGGGACGCCGCCAAGTTGCTGGTGGCGGAAGCAGCCGAGCACGAAACGGCGCTGGTGTTCGGCACGGAGATGTCCGGTTTGTCGAACGAGGAGGTGCTGAAGTGTCAGCGCCTGGCGCACATCCCGGCCAATCCCGACTACTCCTCGCTCAATCTCGCCGCCGCGGTGCAGGTTTGCGCGTATGAGGTGCGCATGGCCGCGCTCGGCGCGCCGGCGATCGACAATGCGCGCTTCGAGCCAGCCGCTTTCGAGGATATCGAACGCTTTTATGCGCATTTACAGTGCAGCCTGACGGACAGCGGATTTCTCGACCCGGCCAACCCGAAACGGCTGATGGAGCGTCTGCGACGCCTTTACGGCCGCGCCCGGCTGGAAAAAGAGGAAGTCAACATCCTGCGCGGCATCTTAACGGCGTGGGACCAGAACCATCGCCATAATAGTTGATCAAAAAACTAGGTTTTTAGATAATACCGGCCCCATCACCCGCGGCATCCACCATGTTCTCGAGGATTCGTGAAGACATCGCCAGCGTGTTCGACCGCGATCCCGCGGCACGCAATACCTGGGAGGTGCTGACCTGTTATCCCGGTTTCCATGCGCTACTGTCGCATCGCGTCGCCCACCGGCTGTGGAACGCCAAATTCCGCTGGCTGGCGCGCGTCATGTCGCATTTCGCCCGCTGGGTCACCGGCATCGAAATTCACCCCGGCGCGGTCATCGGCCGGCGTGTGTTCATCGACCACGGCATGGGCGTCGTGATCGGCGAAACGGCTGAGATCGGCGACGACACCACGCTCTATCACGGCGTGACGCTGGGCGGCACGTCCTGGAACAAGGGCAAACGCCATCCGACGCTCGGCAAGGGCGTCGTCGTGGGGGCGGGAGCGAAGATACTCGGCCCGATTCTGGTCGCCGACGGCGCCAAGGTCGGCTCGAATGCCGTGGTGGTCAAGGATGTACCGCCCGGTGCGACAGCAGTCGGCATTCCCGCTCGCATCATCGAAGATCAGCGTGACCAGTTGCGCGAGGCACATGCGGCCAAGCTTGGCTTCTCCGCCTATGGTTTGTCCAAAGCGGAGGACGATCCGGTGGCGCAGGCCATCCGCGGTCTGACGGACCACACCGCCGAACTGGAGCGCCGCGTCGAGAGCTTGATGCACGAACTGGAGCAGCTACGCGCGCACGAAGACGCGCAGGCGATCGCCGATCGCTTCGACCCGAGCCCGCTGCGCAAAGTGGTCGACAAGTAGGCTGACGCCCGCATTAGTTGATCGAATTAGTCGGGATTAGGTATACTTGCGCGCAAATTCATCGGATTTGAGCGCTCCCGCTGCAAATCCATCGACGCCCCTGGAGTTTTCCGCATGAGACTGACGACCAAAGGTCGCTTTGCCGTGACCGCCATGCTGGACTTGGCGCTCAATTCCGGACACGGGCCGGTGACGCTGGCAGGCATCAGCCAGCGGCAGAGCATTTCGCTGTCTTACCTGGAGCAGTTGTTCGGCAAATTGCGCCGGCACAAGCTGGTGGAAAGCGTGCGCGGGCCGGGCGGCGGTTATTACCTGGCGCGACCGACCGAGCAGATCTGCGTGGCGGAGATCATTGTTGCCGTGGACGAACCGCTCGATGCGACGCAGTGCGGCGGCAAGGAAAACTGCCATGACGACAATCGCTGCATGACGCACGACCTGTGGGCGAAGCTGAACGAGAAAATGTACGAATACCTGGAGTCGGTGAAGCTGTCCGATCTGGTCGCCAAACAGCACGATGCGGGCCACGTGGCCGTGCTGCAGGACCGGCGGCCGGCGGTGGCGACTGCCCGCTTAACGAACGACACTCGCGTTACCAATAATGGATAAGCATCCCATCAAGTTTCCGATCTATCTCGACTACTCCGCCACGACGCCGGTCGACCCGCGCGTGGCGGCTAAAATGATTCCGTATCTGACCGAAGACTTCGGCAATCCGGCGAGTCGTTCGCACGCCTACGGCTGGACGGCCGAAAAGGCGGTCGAAGAGGCGCGCGAACAGGTCGCCGCGCTGGTCAACGCCGACGCCAAGGAAATCATCTGGACCTCGGGCGCGACCGAATCCATCAATCTGGCGGTGAAGGGTGCGGCCAACTTCTACAAGAGCAAGGGCAGGCACATCGTCACGGTGAAAACCGAGCACAAAGCGACGCTCGACACGGTGCGCGAACTGGAACGCCAGGGCTTCGAGGCAACCTATCTCGACGTCGAACCGAACGGCCTGCTCGACCTGGAGAAATTCAAGGCCGCGCTGCGCCCGGATACGATCGTCGCCTCGGTGATGTATGTGAATAACGAAATCGGCGTGATCCAGCCGATCGAGGCGCTGGGCGAGATCTGTCGCGAGCGCGGCGTCATTTTCCACGTCGACGCGGCGCAGGCGACCGGCAAAGTGGTCATCGATCTGAAGAAGCTCAAAGTCGATCTGATGTCGTTCTCGGCCCACAAGACCTACGGCCCCAAGGGCGTAGGCGCGCTGTATGTGCGGCGCAAGCCGCGCGTGCGCCTCGAAGCGCAGACGCACGGCGGCGGCCATGAGCGCGGCATGCGCTCCGGCACGCTGGCCACGCATCAGATCGTCGGCATGGGCGAGGCATATCGCATCGCGCGCGAAGACATGGTTTCGGAAAACGAGCGCATCCGCCATCTGCGCGACAAACTGCTCGCCGGCCTGAATGAAATCGAAGAGGTCTACGTCAACGGCGACATCGAGCATCGCGTGCCGCACAACCTCAACATGAGCTTCAACTTCGTCGAAGGCGAGTCACTCATCATGGCGGTGAAGGACATTGCGGTGTCGTCCGGCTCGGCCTGTACCTCGGCGAGTCTCGAACCGTCCTACGTGCTGCGTGCGCTCGGCCGCTCCGACGAACTGGCGCACAGTTCGATCCGTTTCACCATCGGCCGCTTCACCACCGAGGACGAAGTGGATTACGCGATCGACCTGCTCAAGCGCAAGATCGACAAGCTGCGCGATCTCTCGCCGTTGTGGGAGATGCACCAGGAAGGCATCGACTTGAATACGGTCCAGTGGGCCGCACATTAATCATCTGATCCGGAATACGACATGGCATACAGCGACAAAGTCATCGATCACTATGAAAACCCGCGCAACGTCGGCTCTTTCGCCAAGGGCGACGCGCAGGTCGGCACCGGCATGGTCGGTGCGCCGGCCTGTGGCGACGTCATGAAGCTGCAGATCAGGGTCAACGCGCAGGGCGTCATCGAAGATGCGAAGTTCAAGACTTACGGTTGCGGCTCGGCCATCGCTTCGTCTTCGCTCGTGACCGAATGGGTCAAAGGCAAGACGCTGGACGAAGCAGTGTCGATCAAGAACACCGATATTGCCGAGGAACTCGCGTTGCCGCCGGTGAAGATTCATTGTTCCATCCTCGCCGAGGACGCCATCAAGGCGGCCGTCGAGGACTACAAGAAGAAGCATGGTGAGGCGGCGACCAGTCAGGTCGCGGTAGCTTAAAGGAGTCGAGGCATGGCAATTACATTGACGGACAAGGCGGCGACCCACGTACAGAACTTTCTTGCCAAGCGCGGCAAGGGCGTCGGGCTGCGAGTCGGTGTGCGTACTTCCGGGTGTTCGGGCATGGCTTATATGCTCGAGTTTGTCGACGATCTGAATCCGGACGATCACACCTTCGAAAGCCACGGCGTGAAGGTGATCGTCGATCCGAAAAGCATGCCGTATCTCGACGGCACCGAGCTCGATTTCGCGCGCGAAGGTTTGAACGAAGGCTTCAAATTCAACAACCCGAACGTGAAGGATAGTTGCGGCTGCGGCGAGAGCTTCAACGTTTAACGAGGCCTGTATCGTCGCGAGGCGTTGCACCGGTTTGTACGCGCGCCTCGCCGCGCTCGGCGCTTAGCAATGAGCCTCACCTGACAGGCCGTTCGTCCTGAGCCGCGCGGCGCAGGCGCGCGAGTCGAAGGATGAACAGCACGTCGTTCATGGTTCGACTGCTCGCAAGCTCGCGCTCACCACGAACGGCTCCGTAGCTTTACGAGGTAACCGCACTAGAATCGCAGGGGGCGTCAGCCCCCTTTTTCTTAAGCTTTGCATGGCCCCCGATCTCTCTCTCAACCATTTCGCATTGTTCGGTCTGCCTGCGCGCTTTGACGTGCCGCTCGAGCGGCTCGACGTCTCGTATCGCGATATCCAGAACCAGGTGCATCCGGACCGCTTCGCGCACGCGAGCGAAGCGGAACGGCGCGTGTCGATGCAATGGGCCACGCGGGTCAACGAGGCTTACCAGACCCTCAAGGCGCCGCTGAAACGCGCGACCTATCTGCTCGAACTGCGCGGCATGGACCTGGGCGCGGAAAGCAACACCGCGATGCCGGCCGACTTTTTGATGGCGCAAATGGAATGGCGCGAGGCCGTCGAAGAAGCGGCAAACGACAGGAGTGTCGATGCGCTCGATGAACTGTTGCGCAAACTACGCGGTGAGATGAATGCGTACTATCGCGAACTCGGACACCTGATCGATGTGGCGAACGAAGACGATAGCGCGGTGAAAATAGTGCGCAAACTGATGTTCCTGGAACGGCTGCAAAGCGAAATCGGCGATGCGATCGCCGACATGGAAGGCTGAACCGGGCGATGGCGCTGCTGCAAATCTCAGAGCCGGGTGCGTCGACCGCGCCGCATCAACACCGACTCGCGATAGGAATCGATCTCGGCACGACCAATTCGCTGGTGGCCACCGTTCGCAATGGTGTCGCCATGGCGTTGAACGATGCCGAAGGGCGCGCACTGCTGCCGTCCGTGGTGCGTTATCGCGAGAATGGCGAGGTCATCGTGGGTCATGTCGCGCAGGCGGACGAAGCGCGCGACCCGCACAACACGATTTTGTCGGCCAAGCGATTCATGGGGCGCGGCCTGAAGGATGTGACGCACGCCGAAAGTCTGCCCTACGATTTTGTCGATACGCCGGGCATGGTGCAGATTCACACCGTCGCCGGCGTCAAGAGTCCGGTGGAGATCTCGGCCGAGGTGCTGCGGGCGCTGCGCGAACGCGCCGAAGAAGCGCTCGGCGGCGCACTGGTCGGTGCGGTCGTGACGGTGCCCGCATATTTCGACGACGCGCAACGCCAGGCCACCAAGGATGCCGCGACGCTGGCCGGTATCAACGTATTGCGCCTGCTCAACGAACCGACCGCGGCGGCGATCGCCTACGGTCTGGATAACGCCGCCGAAGGCGTTTATGCGGTGTACGACCTGGGCGGCGGTACCTTCGATCTGTCGATCCTGCGGCTGTCGAAGGGCGTGTTCGAAGTGCTGGCGACCAGCGGCGATGCCGCGCTCGGCGGCGACGATTTCGATCAGCGTCTGTGTGGCTGGATAATCGAACAGGCGCAGCTCTCATCGCTGTCGCCGGAAGATACGCGGTTGTTACTCGGCACGGCGCGCGCCGCAAAGGAGCGGCTCACCACCGCTGACGACACGCGCGTGACGGCGACGCTGCACAGCGGCGCAAGCGTCGATCTCGTGCTGACGCGTCCGCAGTTCTGGGACATGACGCGCGACCTGGTGGCGAAGACGCTCACGCCTACACGCAAGGCGTTGCGCGATGCGGGCCTGACTGCGGAAGAAGTGAAGGGCGTCGTCATGGTCGGTGGCGCGACGCGCATGCCGAACGTGCAACAGGCGGTGGCCGAATATTTCAAGCGGGCGCCGCTGAACAATCTCGATCCGGACCAGGTCGTGGCGCTCGGTGCGGCGACACAGGCGAATGTGCTGGCCGGCAATCGCGCCGGCGCCGACGACTGGCTGCTGCTCGACGTGATTCCGCTGTCGCTCGGTCTCGAAACCATGGGCGGCCTGGTGGAGAAAATCATTCCGCGCAATTCGACCATTCCGGTGGCGAAGGCGCAGGACTTCACCACGTTCAAGGACGGCCAGACCGCGCTCGCCGTGCATGTGGTGCAGGGCGAGCGGGAACTGGTCTCTGATTGCCGTTCGCTCGCGCGTTTCGAATTGCGCGGCATCCCGCCGATGGTGGCCGGCGCCGCGCGCATACGCGTGACCTTCCAGGTCGATGCCGACGGCTTGCTGTCGGTCAGCGCCAGAGAAGCGACCACAGGCGTGCAGTCGACCGTCACGGTCAAACCGTCTTACGGTCTGGCGGACGAAGACATTACGCGCATGCTGAAGGATTCCTTCGAGCACGCGCGCGAAGATGTGCATGCGCGCGCCTTGCGCGAACAGCAGGTGGAGGCAGCACGCGTCATCGAGGCGGTCGACGCCGCGCTGGCGCAGGACGGCGATCTGCTCAGTACGCCGGCACAGCAGGTCGTGCGCTGTTTGCTCGACGAGTTGCGCGCGGCGACGCAGCAGAATGATCATCGCGCACTGAAACAGGCGATCGATCGGGTCGGCAAAGGCACCGACGAATTTGCTTCGCGGCGCATGGATCGTTCGATCAAACGTGCGCTGGCGGGGAAGAAAATCGAACAACTCTAAGGAGAGACTGCCGAGATCGCCGCATTGCAGCGTCCTTCGGATGGATTCCGGATCAGCCTCCGCTGCGCGAAGGCGTCCGGAATGACGACAACCTACCCGCCGTCATGCCGGGCTTGACCCGGCATCCAATCTTTAAAAGCATTGCGATCGAGACATGCTCATCCTCATCCTCGGCACTTAATCCGATATTTCCAAGCACCAAGCCCAATGCCCACAATCACCGTACTACCCCACCCGGAGCTCTGCCCCGAAGGCGCAAGCTTCGAAGCCGATCCGCGCAAGTCGATCTGCGACAACCTGCTCGAGCACGACATCGAAATCGAACACGCGTGCGAGAAATCATGCGCCTGCACGACCTGTCACGTCGTCGTTCGCGAGGGTTTCGATTCGCTCGATCCCTCGCACGAGGAAGAGGACGACATGCTCGACAAGGCGTGGGGGCTCGAGCCCCATTCACGCCTGTCCTGTCAGGCACGCATCAAGGGCGAAAATCTCGTGATCGAGATTCCCAAATACACCATCAATCTGGCCAGCGAACGCAAATAGGAGAGCGGCGATGAAGTGGACAGACGTGCAGGAAGTGGCCATTGCGCTCACCGACGCGCATCCCGACATTGACCCGCGCAAGGTGCGATTCACCGACCTGCACGGCTGGGTGATGGCGCTCGACGGCTTCGACGACGATCCGAAACGCGCGGGCGAGAAAGTGCTCGAAGCGATTCAGGCAGCGTGGATCGGCGAATCGGATTTTGATGACGGCTGAGCGAATCGGCGCCTTTTCAGGGCGCCGGTGATTCTTGCGGTCCGCTACCGAGCGGCTGCGGTGGAGGTGCTTTCTTCCAGAATTGCCACCATGCCCCAGGTTCCCACGGTACGCAGTCGCACCGCGCCGGATATCCGCCCGGGAGGGCATTTCTGCCTAGCGATACGACTTCGTAGTCCATCCCTTGCGAGTGACACGTCTGGGCGCACTCTTTCCCGAAATCGCTGCGAGGCGCATACAGGATCAAAGGTGGCAGAACCAGGAAGACGATGGCTCCCGCGACGAGCATGAATTTCGTATACCGGTCCATCGCTCCCCCCAGACAACCGATTGCGGGAATGCTAAGCCGGCAGTAATCGGAATGTCCATGTGTCTAACCCAGCCTGTCCGGCCACTCTCCCAAGCGCCCTTGGAAATCTTGATGCTGAGAACGAACGCTCCTGTACGTATAGGGATGACGGCTCTCGTCAGGGAAACAGATTCAGCACGCCGTCCAGGCCGCAATGGTTGAGCGCATAAGTGGCCTGCTGCCGGACGACCGGCTTGGCGTGATAGGCGATGCTGACGCCGGCCGCGGTCATCATCGGCAAATCGTTCGCACCGTCGCCCAGCACCATTGCCTGTTCCGCCGCGATGCCGAGTTCGGCGCACGTCTCGTGCAGCGCCGAGAGCTTGCCTTGTGCGTCGAAGATATGGCCGAGTACGCGTCCGGTCAGTTTGCCGTCGCGTACTTCGAGCACGTTGGAGCGCGTGTAGTCGAGCTTCAGACGCGCCTTGAGCCGATCGACGAAGTAAGTGAATCCGCCCGACACCAGCAGCGTCCTGATGCCCAGGGTCCTGGCGTGCGCCAGCAGTGTTTCGGCACCTGGCGACAGATGCAGGCGTTCCTGGTAGACGTGTTCGAGCGCGGCGACCGGCAGACCTTCCAGCAGCGCAACGCGTCGGCGCAGCGATTCGGCAAAGTGGATTTCGCCGCGCATCGCCGCGGCCGTGACGCTGCTGACTTTTGCTCTCATCCTGGCCATGTCGGCCAGTTCGTCGATGCATTCGATGGTGATCAGCGTCGAATCCATATCCATCGCCAATAGGCGGAAATTCGCCAGCTTCGCGGTGGCCGGCACGTAGCCGTGATCGATGCGGCGCGCGCGGCAGTACTCCGCGACTTCGGCGTGGTGTTGCGCGTCGAGCAGACGAAAGGCCTGCGCGTCGAGCGCTTCGATGTCTTGCGCGGACGATAGCCGACGCAGCGCATCGACGGTCGTCTCGTTGACGCCGGGGCCCTGGATGACCAGGTGCAATGGCTGGCTCTTCACTTCGCCGCGCCCTTGAGCAGGTCGAGCACATGACGCACGGCCTGCACGCGATCTTTCAACGTGATCGAAACGATCTCCACGCGCAGCTTGTCCGGGCCGTTGAGGCGCCAATGTCGACTTTTCTGGATCAACTCGATGATGCGTCCGGGATCGACGCCGGGTTGATCGCCGAATTGCAGTTGCACCTGATCGGCGGTGGCGTCCAGTCGCACGATGCCCAGCGGCCGGCTGAGGATGCGCAGACGATGGCTGTCGAGCAGCACCTGCGCGGGCTCGGGCAATTGCCCGAAGCGGTCGATCAATTCCTCGCGCATCACCGACAGTTCGTCCTCGTCCTCGCAGTTCGCCAGACGTTTGTACAGGGTCAGACGCTCGTGCACATCCGAGCAATAGTCGCTCGGCAGCAGCGCCGGCGCGTGCAGGATGATTTCCGTCGTCACGCCGAGCGGCTGCATCAGATCCGGCTCGACGCCGCTTTTCAGCGCCTTGACCGCGGTCTTGAGCATGTCGTTGTAGAGATTGAAGCCGACCTCCAGCATTTCGCCGCTTTGCGATTCGCCGAGCACTTCGCCGGCGCCGCGGATTTCCAGATCGTGCATGGCGAGATAGAACCCGGAACCGAGGTCTTCCATCATCTGGATCGCCTCGAGGCGTTTCTTGGCCTTGGGTGTCAATCCGTCGAAGGGCGGCGTGAGCAGGTAGGCGTAGGCCTGATGGCGCGAACGGCCGACCCGGCCGCGCAATTGATGCAACTGCGCCAGGCCGAATTTGTCGGCGCGATTGATGAGAATCGTGTTCGCGCTTGGAATGTCGATGCCCGTTTCGATGATGGTCGAGCACAGCAGCACGTTGTAGCGCTGCTGTACGAAGTCGCGCATGACGCGCTCGAGATCGCGCTCGCCCATCTGCCCGTGCGCGACGACGATGCGCGCCTCGGGCAGCAGCGCGGTCAGCTTCTCGCACTGCGTCTCGATGGTGTCGACGTCGTTGTGGAGGAAATAGATCTGCCCGCCGCGCTTGATCTCGCGCATCATCGCGTCGCGAATGATGCCGGGCGAGTAGGGCGTGACGAAGGTCTTGATCGCCAGACGCTTGGCCGGCGCCGTGGCGATGACGGAAAGATCGCGCAAACCTTCGAGCGACATGGCGAGCGTGCGCGGAATCGGCGTCGCGGTCAGGGTCAACACATCCACTTCGGCGCGCAACGACTTGAGCACTTCCTTCTGCCGCACGCCGAAGCGATGTTCCTCGTCGACGATCACCAATCCCAGGCGTTTGAAACGCACGTCCCTGGACAGCAGCTTGTGCGTGCCGATGACAATGTCGATGGCCCCGTCCGCGAGACCCTTGATCGTCGCAGCGGCTTCCTTAGTCGTGCGAAAGCGCGACAGTTGGGCGACGCGCAAGCCGAATTCGGCGAAGCGGTCGCTGAAGGTGTTGAAGTGCTGTTCGGTGAGCAGCGTGGTCGGCGCCAACACCGCGACTTGCTGACCGTCCGCCGCGGCGACGAACGCCGCGCGCAATGCGACTTCGGTCTTGCCGAAACCGACGTCGCCGCACACCAGCCGGTCCATCGCCTTGCCGCTGCGCAGATCCTCCACCACGGCATTGATGGCCATTTCCTGGTCCGCGGTTTCCTCGAAGCCGAAGCCTTCCGCGAAGGCATCGAGATCGTGTTGCCTGACATCGAACTTGCGCCCTTCGCGCGCGGCGCGCTGGGCATATAGATTCAACAACTCGGCGGCGGTGTCGCGCACCTGCGCCGCAGCCTTGCGCTTGGCCTTGTCCCATTGATCGCTGCCGAGACGATGCATCGGCGCGGACTCGGGCGGCCCGCCGGCGTAACGGCTGATGACATGCAGTTGTGCAACCGGTACGTATAGCTTGTTCTGTTCGGCGTACTCGAGCAGCAGAAATTCCGTTTCGCCTTCCCCGACGTCCATGCTCACCAGTCCGCGGTAGCGGCCGATGCCGTGCGTCTCGTGCACCACCGGATCGCCCACGGCCAGTTCCGACAGGTCGCGCAGCATGCCTTCGACGTTGCTGCGCTTGGCCTGTTCGCGCGCGCTGCGTGTGCGAGCCGTGCCGACATACAACTCCGACTCGGTAATGATCGCGTAGCCTTCGTCGGAGTCAACGAAGCCGCCCGCGAGCGGCGCCACGCCCAGCATGGTGCGAGCGTCACCGGCGCGGAATTCGGCGTAGTTCTGACACGGCCGCATCGGCACGCCGTGCTCGGCGAAATATTCGCTCATGGTTTCACGCCGGCCGGGCGCATCCGCCACGATCAATATGCGTTCGCTGGTCCGCGCCAGGTAGGCCTTGAGCTTGTGCAGCGGGTCGGCTGCGCGGCGCTCGACTGCGATATCGGGCAGCGCCGCCGTCCGTATCGTGTCGGAATCATCGCTTGCAAGTGCGGCTTCGGGCATGTCGAGGCGCTGAAAATCCTTCAGCGCGACAAAGAAGTTCTCGGCGGTCAGAAACAGTGCCGTCGGCGGCAGAAGCGGTCGCGTGCGATCGCCCTTGAGCAGGTTGTAGCGCGATTGCGCATCGCTCCAGAACGTTTCGATCGATGCGTGTACGTCGTGGTGCAGGACCACCGTTGCTTCGGGCGGCAGATAGTCGAACAGCGTGCCGGTGGCGTCGAAAAAAAGCGGCAGGTAGTACTCGATGCCGGCGGACGCGATGCCGTTGCTGACGTCCTTGTAGATGGCGCTCTTGGACGGGTCGCCATCGAATGTTTCGCGAAAGCGCGCGCGAAAGGCGGTACGGGCCGCTTCGTCCATCGGGAATTCGCGCGCCGGCAACAGACGCACTTCGTTGACCTTGTAGATGGTGCGTTGCGTATCGACGTCAAAGGTGCGGATCGAGTCGATGTCGTCGTCGATCAGGTCGATGCGATAGGGCAGCGCGCTGCCCATCGGAAACAGGTCGATCAATCCGCCGCGCACGCAGTATTCGCCCGGCGCCACGACCTGCGTGACGTGGCTGTAACCCGCCACGGTCATCTGCTGGCGCAACGCGGTGCCGTCCAGCCGTCCGTCCTGTTTCAGGAAAAAGGTGTAGCCGGCGAGATAGGCGGGTGGTGACAGGCGGTGGAGCGCGGTCGATGCCGGCACGATGACGACATCGCAATTGCCGGTGGTGAGGTGATAGAGCGTTTCCAGTCGCTCCGACACCAGATCCTGATGCGGCGAGAAGGTGTCGTAAGGCAGCGTTTCCCAGTCGGGAAAGAGGCTGACGCGCAGTTCCGGCGCGAACCAGGCGATTTCGTCCCGCAGACGCTGGGCCGCGACGGCCGAAGCGCTGATGACGACCAGCGGCCGTGCATGTTGTGCCGCACGGGCGAGCGCGAGCGCATCGGAGGAGCCGTATAACTTGCCGAACCGCGCGCGTCTGGCGACGGCCGTCGATGGGGTACTAAGTGTTTGCACTGCGAATTCGCATAAACAATGCGGCGCACTCATGTGCGGCGCAGAAACGACAAAACCCGCGTAAGGACCTCAATCGGGATTGAGCGTTACGCGGGGCCGACGCGATGCCGCACTTGGGAAGGTCCGATTAAGTGCCCGAGGATGGTCGCGAGTGCGCGAAGCTGTACGAGCGAGAGCAAAGCAATCAATCGCTTATGCGATCAGCACTCGCAACAGGACCTTCCAGACAACCTTAATCGAAGCCTCCATTGGGAGCGGGGCGCGAGGCCGCTATTATACGGACTTCGCCGTTCAATCTTTTACAGGAAAGCGCGACCTCGACGATGGCCCGGCCGGGCGGCGTTGCTGCGAAAGCGCTTCTTTTCCACACGATGTCGACATGACAAATCGCTTGTATGGACTTATTCCGGCAGCGGGGGCCGGGGCACGGTTGGGGAACGAGACGCCGAAGCAATATGTGCCGGTCGCCGGACAAGCGATGCTGACGCATGCCGTGCGCGCTTTGTTATCGCACGCGCAGATCGAGACCGTGTTCGTCGTGCTGACGCCAGGTGATCAACGTTTCAAAGAATTGGACTGGAGTGGTTGTGCGGATCGCGTCTCGCCCTTGTACTGCGGCGGTCCCACGCGGCGCGACAGCGTGTTCAACGGTCTGGTCGCCACGCGCGATCTGGTCGAGCCCGACGACTGGATTCTCGTTCACGACGCGGCGCGCCCCGGACTCGGGCGCGACGATCTCGGCCGCCTGATCGAGGCGGTGCGAAACGATCAGGTCGGCGGCATTCTGGCCGTGCCGCTCGCCGATACGCTCAAGCGCGCAAACGACGAGCAGCGTATCGTCGCAACCGAACCGCGCGAACAACTGTGGCGCGCGCAGACGCCGCAGATGTTCCGTTACGGCACCTTGTTGCGTGCGCTGGATGCGGCGCCGAATGCGACGGACGAGGCCGCAGCGGTCGAGGCGTTGGGGCTGCATCCCCGGCTCGTGCTCGGTAGCGCGCGCAATATGAAGGTCACTTATCCGGGCGACATCGCTCTCGCGGAACGCTTGCTTGAAGGGCAGGAGCAATGAGGATCGGTCAAGGCTTCGACGTGCATGCGCTGGTGGCGGGGCGTCCGCTGATCATCGGCGGCGTGACCATCGCGTACGAGAAGGGGTTGGACGGACACTCGGATGCGGACGTGCTGCTTCATGCGGTGACCGATGCGATTCTCGGCGCCGCCGGGCTGGGTGATATCGGTCGTCACTTCCCGGACACGGACGAGCGCTATCGTGGCGCCGACAGTCGTACTCTGCTGCGCACGGCGGCGGCGAAAGTGCGCGCCGCGGGTTATCGCATCGGCAATGTCGACGCCACCATCATCGCGCAGGCGCCGAAAATGGCGCCGCATATTCCTGCGATGGTGAAGAACATCGCCGCTGACCTGCGTATTCCCTCGGGCTGCGTGAATGTCAAGGCGAAGACCACCGAACGGCTCGGCTTTACCGGGCGCGGCGAAGGCATTGCCGCCGAGGCGGTCGCCCTGGTGGAACGGCAAACGCGGGACGGCTAGGCACCATGGCGGCGCCGCATGCACGCCTGTTTTTCGCCTTGTGGCCCGATCGAGCAACGCGACGGTCGCTGGCACAGTGGCAGCAGGCGCTGCAGCCCATATGTGGCGGCCGCGCCATGCACATCGACGATGTGCACCTCACGCTCGCCTTTCTGGGCGATACGCCGCTCGATCGGCTCGATCCGATCAAAGGCGTCGCCGCTGATGCAAGCGGCAGTCCGTTCAACCTGCGCGTCGATCAGGCGCAGTACTGGCGCCACAACAAAATTATCTGGGCCGGCGCGGCGGAGATTCCGCGCGCGCTCGAATCGGTGGTGGGTGATCTGCGCGATCGTCTGACGCAGGCGTCGATTCCTTTCGATCCGAAACCCTCCGTGCCGCACATCACGCTCTTCCGTAATGCGCGACCGACGCTGCCGCTGCCGGCGTTGCCGGCTATCGAGTGGGCGGTGGATGCATTCGTACTGGTGCGTTCGACCGGCGGCGCGGGGCCGCGCTA
>JAKFDA010000085.1:0-82056 GCA_036676355.1 Nitrosomonadales bacterium
CCGACTCCATATGACAGTTGTGCGCCTATACCAAAAATATGTAAGCTGCCGCCGCGGCGCCTCGTATCAGGGTGCGGCACAACCGTAGCAGGCTGTCGGAGGTCGACTTTGAGCAGCTGCTGTGTGGTCTGTTCGATGTCTTTTCTGTCGCCTGCAACTTCGCTAAGGAGCGTGCCGGGCGGGTGAGAACGACATTCTAAAAACGACGACGCCTCGCATAGCGAGGTCGATCGTTCTCGTCTCCTGGCTGCAGCACATCCGCGATTCGTACCGGGCACATCGGTCGATCGGGATGGCATGCATTCAACGGAGAAGGAGAAGCGATGTCGACTGCACAGTCCTCAACCGCCGACGGCATATCGCGCGGCCGTCCTGCGGATTTCAAGCCGGAAGAAAAGCGCGTCATCTTTGCCTCATCGCTCGGCACGGTTTTCGAGTGGTACGATTTCTACCTTTACGCCACCCTGGCTCCTTTCTTTGCCCGGTTGTTTTTTCCGCCAGGCAACGATACCGCCGCACTACTCGCAAGCTTCGCCACCTATGCCGCCGGCTTTCTGGTGCGCCCATTCGGTGCACTGGTTTTCGGTCGCGTCGGCGACATCGTCGGACGTAAGTACACGTTCCTCATCACGATCATCTGCATGGGGGCCGCGACATTTGCGGTGGGCCTGTTGCCTACTTTCGAGACCATCGGCTGGGCAGCGCCGATCGTTCTCGTAACACTGCGTCTGGTACAGGGTCTCGCACTCGGTGGCGAATATGGCGGCGCGGCGACGTACGTAGCCGAGCACGCGGCGGAAAACCGACGCGGCTACGACACGAGTTGGATTCAGACCACTGCGACACTGGGCTTTTTCCTCTCGCTCGCAGTGATCATGGTCTGCCGTACGACGATTTCAGCGGATGAGTTCTCCGACTGGGGCTGGCGCATTCCGTTCCTCCTTTCGCTCATTCTGCTGATCTTCTCGGTCTATATCCGGCTCAAGCTGGAAGAGTCGCCGGTGTTCAAGAAAATCAAGAGCGAAGGCAAGACATCGAAGGCGCCTCTGACCGAAAGTTTCGCCAACTGGAGCAACGGCAAGATCGTGCTACTCGCGCTGCTCGGTGCGACCGCCGGCCAAGGCGTTGTGTGGTACACGGGCCAGTTCTATGCGTTGTTCTTCTTGCAGATCACGCTCAAGCTCGATTACCAGTTAACCTACATCCTGATCGCCATTTCGCTGTTGATCGGCACGCCGTTCTTCATTTTCTTCGGCTGGTTATCCGATCGCATCGGGCGGAAGAAGATCATCATGGCCGGTTGCCTGCTGGCCGCCCTGACCTACTTCCCGCTATTCCAGGGTCTGACGCATTATGTCAATCCGGCGCTTGAGTCGGCGTTGGCGCGAACGCCGGTCACGGTCGCCGCCGACGATTGCAGTGTGCACATTTTCGTCGGCCCCTGGACGCGCTTCTCGGAGTGCGACAAGGCAAAGGACTTTCTTACCAAGCAGGGCATTTCGTTTAAGTCGGTGGCTGCCGCGAACGGTCAGGCTGTCGTGACGAAAATCGGCGATATCGAACTGCGCGGCTGGAACGAAGCCGAATACAAGGCCGCTCTCAAAACCGCAGGCTTCCCCGCAAAGGCCGATCCCGCGCAGGTCAACTGGTTCATGACTGAATTGATCCTCGTGATCATGGTGATCTACGTAACGATGGTTTACGGCCCGATCGCGGCGTTCCTGGTGGAGTTGTTCCCCGCCCGCATCCGCTATACGTCGATGTCGCTGCCTTATCACATCGGCAACGGTTGGTTCGGCGGCATGCTGCCGCTGCTCGCCACGGCGACGGTGGCCGCGACCGGCAACATCTACTACGGCCTGTGGTATCCGATCATCGTGGCCGTGATGACGCTGGTCATCGGCACGTTGTTCCTGCGTGAAACGAAGGATCACAAGGTGCGCGTCGACCTTTAGGCGCGTTGACGGTGATGCAAAGGCGCGCTCGAGGGCGCGCCTTTTTTTGGACTCGATCGCCGGCCGGCGGGGATCTGGCGCGCCGGGCCGCGTCGTGGCACAGTGGTCACGCAGCGCACGATTCGATTCCGCTGACGCTCATTTAGCTCTGACCGCCCGCATGGATTGGAACCCGACGCATTATCGAAAATTTTCCGCAGCGCGACTGCGGCCCGCAATCGACCTGCTCGCGCGCATCGATCTCGAATCGCCGCGGATCATTGTCGATCTCGGCTGTGGCGAGGGCGCGGCAACGCGCCTGCTGCGCGAGCGTTGGCCGCATGCGGAACTGACCGGCGTGGACAATTCCGAAGCGATGTTGCATGTCGCAATGCAGGAATCCGATGCGGTGCGATGGCGGCACGGTGATCTTGCGCAATGGCGATCGCTACAGCCGGTCGATCTGCTGTTTTCCAATGCCGCGTTGCACTGGCTGCCGGACCATGAGCGGCTGTTCCTCCGTTTACTGGAAGACGTCGCCCCCGGTGGTGTGCTGGCAGCGCAGATGCCACGTAACTTTCACTCACCTTCGCATACGCTCATCGCCGATATTGCAATGAGTGGCCCATGGCGAGACAAGCTCGCTCCGCTTGTGCGCCCACCGCCGGTAGCCGAACCGGCCTTCTATTACGACCTGCTCTCGCCGGTCGTCCGACGCCTCGACATCTGGGAGACCGAGTACCTGCACCCGCTGCGTGGCGATCACCCGGTCGCGGAATGGACTAAAGGCACCTGGCGCAAACCGTTTCTGGACGCGCTGACGAAGAACGAGAGGACGAAATTCGAACGCGCCTACCGTGATCGCGTTAGCGCCGCCTACCCGCCAGGACCCGATGGAACTGTGCTCTTTTCCTTCCGGCGGCTTTTCATCGTCGCGCATGTCTAGACCGCAGCAAGACATTTTAGGATGCGTGCGCGTTACAGGCGGCGGTGACGCTTGTTGACAATGGCGGTGCGCGATCCGTGGCATCTTGGAAGCCACGTCTTCACCATGAAGCGTGATCTCCTTTGCCAGCTCCTCTGCCGGGCTGCACTTTAAACGCCTGCCTTCGCAGGCGTTTTTTTGAAAATTTGATCTTGCCGCCGGCGATCGTCGACAAACTGTCATATACGGCATGCATCATTGGCATCGTCACCACAGCAGCAAAGGGGCGCCAGCCATGACGGGAAACCCGCCAACGCTCCGGCGTATTCAAGCGATACACGAGTCCATGATCGCGCTCGGAACGCTGCCGGGCGATTCGTCGTCTCTTGCGGTATGGTTGAGCGCCGAGATCGAACTGCTCGATCAATTGCGCGAGATTCTGGCGTGCGCGGCGCAGCTCGATGCACATGCCGTTCTTCCGCATGCGCATCTGCAAACTGCGAAAGAAATACTCGAAGCATCGATCGGCGCAAAATCGATTGCGCTCGATCTGCTGCGCAACCGCAATCATTGATTGATCCGCAACGGAGCGTAGCGCTAGCCGAAGAAGGCTCGCCAAACACCGGCGAGCCGCGATGTCCGCCCGCCCCGATGGCGCGATGCGTCGCTCAGTTCAGATCGTCGCGCCCTGGAAGGGGCAGCACGTCTATTCCTTCCTCGATCAACTCCTGCGTTTCGTTCGACGTGGCGGTGCCGCGTATCGCGCGCTTCGGCGCTTCGTCGTAGTGCATGCGACGCGCCTCTTCGGGGAATCGCCGCCCCACATCTTCGGTATGCGCAATGATTGCATCGCGCAACTCGGATAGACGCATCCGCGCGTTGACCTCCGCGGCGGGTTCGGTTGCCGCAGGAGCCGGCGCGGCGAATCCACCGATGCGGGCGCTGGGCAGCTTTTCGATTTTCGGATCGGCGCACACCGGGCAGCTCAGTAATCCCTCCTGACACTGGCGATCAAAATCCTCCGCCGAGGCAAACCAGCCCTCGAAACGATGTTGACGCGTGCAGGCGAGTTCGAAAACGATCATGTGTTGCTTCAGCACCAATCGGAAAGTCCTTACGATTGTAGCGAGTTGCTGAACGAATGACCGGATTACGAATTTGTGAAATGCGCGTTGGTGCCCGGAGCCGGAGTCGAACCGGCATGGCCTCGCGGCCGAGGGATTTTAAGTCCCTTGCGTCTACCTGTTTCGCCATCCGGGCTTTCACCTAGGGGCCGCGACTAAGGTCGCGAGCCAGCGCAGCTGGGTGAGCGGGAGCAAAGTATGCCATTCCCTTAAAGCTATGGAACTCGCAACAAAGTATGCCATTGCATAAGGGATTGAACATGCGGAGAGCTGCGCTTGAAATGTTCGCCGAAGCCGGCGCATCAGCCGCGATCACAACCTCTGCGGGAGCGTAGCTCGACGAAGAGGGACAAACTGGAGGCGGGGGTCGGAATCGAACCGGCGTCCACGGCTTTGCAGGCCGCTGCATAACCACTCTGCCACCCCGCCGCATGAGGCGCCGCGCTTGGCCGTTTGAGGATCGAAGCGCGGAAACTAAAAAGGGAAAGCATGAAGCCTTCCCTCGCATGAAATTTTGGAGCGGGAGACGAGTCTCGAACTCGCGACCTCAACCTTGGCAAGGTTGCGCTCTACCAACTGAGCTACTCCCGCTGAGCGAGGCCGCATTCTACGCAGCCGAATAACGCGGGTCAAGCACGCCGCACATGTAAAACGCACGCTCAGATGGTCGTGCCGCGCCGTGCGAACGCGCGCGGACTTGCCAGTTTCAGGTAGTAGAACATCGACGCCAGGGTCAGCACCGCGGCGGCCCAGATCAGCCATGTGCCAAGCACCGCCGGTTGCAGCGGGCCGATCGGATCGTGGTATAGCAGCATCGGTACCGCGACCAATTGCGCGACGGTCTTGATCTTGCCGAGGAAGTTGACTGCAACGCTCTTCGTTTCGCCGATTTTTGCCATCCACTCACGCAATGCGGAGATGGTGATTTCGCGGCCGATGATGATGAACGCGAGCACCGCATCGACGCGCGAAAGGTCGACCAGCACGATCAGCGCGGCGGCCACGATGAGCTTGTCGGCGACCGGATCGAGGAAGGCGCCGAATGCGGAAGTCTGATTCCACTTGCGCGCCAGATAGCCGTCCAACCAGTCGGTCACGGCGGCGCCGGTGAAGACAATGGTGGCAATCAGATTTTTCTCGGCCAGGGAGAACCAGCTTTCCGGCAAATAGAAAATCGCGACCAGCAGCGGAATCATGACGATCCGAAACCAGGTGAGAAAGATCGGTAGATTGAACGGCACGTCAGTGCAACTCCCTGTAGATGCGCTCGGCCAGGGTGCGGCTGATGCCTTCGACCTGCGCAAGATCTTCAATGCTCGCCGAAACCACGCCCTTGAGACCGCCGAAGCGCTCCAGTAACTGACGTCGGCGCTTGGCGCCCACGCCGCTTATTCCCTCGAGACTCGAGGTTACCCGTGCTTTCGCGCGCCGTGCGCGATGTCCGGTAATGGCGAAGCGATGTGCTTCGTCACGAATCTGCTGAATCAAATGCAGCCCCGGATTGTCGGGGGGCAACTGCAAACTGTGTTTGCCGTCCGCGAGGATCAGTTCTTCCATACCGGCTTTTCTTTCCGGCCCCTTGGCGACGCCGATCAACGCGATCTCACCCAGCCCCAGATCTTCCAGCACGCCGCGCGCCACATTGATCTGACCGCGTCCGCCATCGATGAGGATCAAATCGGGGACAAGGCCCTCGCCGCGCGTGACTTTTTCGTAGCGTCGCTGCAGCACGCTGCGCATGGCGCCGTAATCGTCGCCCGGCGTGATCCCGGTGATGTTATAGCGTCTGTATTCGGAGGTTCGCATGCCGAGTTGATCGTACACGACACAGGATGCCACTGTCGCCTCGCCTTGCGTATGGCTGATGTCAAAGCACTCGACGCGCTGCACCGAACCGGGCAAAGCGAGGGCCTCGCGCATGGCGGCAAGCCGCAATTCCTGTGTCCCTTGTTCGCGCACGCGCTGGGCCAGCGCATGTTGCGCGTTGCGCTGCGCCATTTCGAGCCACGCACGGCGTTCCGCGATGGGCCGGCTGGCGATCTGCACCGCATGGCCGGCAAGATCGGACAGCAGTCCGTCGAGTTCGTCCGTGTCGACGTCTTCGGCCAGCACGATGACCGCCGGCACCGGGCTCTGGGCGTAGTGCTGCGCCAGAAAGGCGCTCACGATTTCGGCCGGAGCGTGATCCTCGGCGTGCTGCGGAAAAAAGCTCTTGTCGCCGAGATAGCGTCCGTTGCGCACCATGACGAGATTCACGCAGGTCATGCCGTGTTCGACCACACAGGCGACCGCGTCGGCGTCGAGCGCCTTGTTCACATCGACGTATTGCCGGCCCTGCACGTTGGATAACGACTGAATGCGATCGCGAAATACCGCGGCCTGTTCGTAATCGTGCCGTTCCGCGGCCTCCTGCATGCGTTCCGCCAGCGCCGTGCGCACGTCATCTTCCCGACCCTCCATGAACATCAGCGCGTTATGCACATCGGCCTGGTAGCTCTGTTCATCCACCAGGCCGACGCATGGCGCGGAACAGCGCTTGATCTGATGCAGCAGGCAGGGTCGCGTGCGGTTCATGAACACCGCATCTTCGCAGGTGCGCAAGTGAAACACCTTCTGCAACAACTGAATGCTTTCGCGCACCGCGCCGGCGTTGGGATACGGACCGAAGAAAGCATTCTTCTTGTCGAGCGCGCCGCGATGAAAGGCCAGACGCGGATAGGGGTCGCCGCTGATCATCAGATAGGGGTAGGACTTGTCGTCGCGAAAGAGAATGTTGTAGCGCGGCGTGAGCGACTTGATGAGGTTGTTTTCCAGCAGCAGCGCTTCGGCTTCCGAGCGCGTCACGGTGATTTCCATCGCCGCGATCTGGCTGATCATCAACTGGATGCGCGGGCCGTGGCCGGTCTTCTGAAAATAGGAGGACACGCGCTTTTTCAGATCGCGCGCCTTGCCGACGTACAGCACATCGCCCGCTGCGCCGAGCATGCGATATACGCCGGGCATATGCGGAAGTCCGGCAAGAAAAGTGGCGCTGTCGAACACGGCGGGCATACGAACGTTAGCGGGCTTGATTAAGGGTTTAACGGCTCCGGGGTCGCCGATCAGAGCGTTCGGGGGCAACCTGCGCGCACTCGCTACAAGCGGCGTCCTATCGCCCGAGGTATGCGGCGATATCGGCAAACACCGCTTCGAACATCTCGGTAGTCAGTCGTCGAGTCTGGGTATTGTATCGACTGCAGTGATAACTATCGTAGAGTCGCAGGCCATTGGGTAGATCGTGCACGGCGTGATGGCCGAAGCGATGGCCGTTCGCCTTCAACCCCAGCGCCATCAGAATTGCATCGTGCGCGATGCGACCCAGGGCGAGTACGGCGCGCGGTGGATAACTCGCCAGCTCAGCGGACAAATACTGATTGCAGCGCTTGATTTCATCGGTGTTCGGCTTGTTCGCTGGCGGCAGACACTTCACCGCATTGGTGACGCGACAACCGGACAACACGAGGCCGTCGTGCGGGTCCGCACTGCCGACCTGATTCGCATAGCCGTATTTGTAGAGTGTCTCGTACAATAGGATGCCGGCGTGGTCGCCGGTGAACGGGCGCCCCGTTCGGTTGGCGCCGTGCATGCCGGGGGCGAGACCGACGATGAGCAATCCGGCATTGGCGTCCCCGAACAATGGCACGGGGCGCGCGTAATAAGTCGGATGGGAATTTCGCACGCCGGCGAGGAAGGTCGCCAGGCGCGGACACTGCACGCAATCGGCGTCGAACACGTCGGGGTTATAGCGCGAGCAGTTCATCGTCGCTGTTCCGCGCGTGCCGTGGTCCACGCCTCGCGCAATAGGTTGAGGGTCGCAAAACCGATCAGTGCGGCAACGACCAGGGAAAGTATCGGATCGATCGGCAGCCAGCCGGTCAGATAAATCACCACGCCGGAAATCAACGCGACAATCGAGCCGGCCAGATCACTGAATACGTGCAACAGCGCCGCACGTGTATTGAGCGTATGCGCGCCGTGGGAAATGACTCTGGCGACCATCACGTTCACCACGATGCCCACCAGCGCCACCAGCGCGACCACCTCGCCATCCACCGGTTGCGGCATTCGCAGACGCTGGATCGCCTCGTAAACGATCCAGCCGACGATCAGCGCCATAAGCACGGAGTTGATCAGCGCAGCGGCGATTTCGGCACGATGCAATTCATCGCCGGTGCGATGACGATGCGCCATGCGCTCGGCAAAGGCCGCCAATCCCAGCGCAAACGAATCGCTCAACATATGACCCGCATCTGAAACCAGTGCCAGCGACCCGGCCCACTGACCGGCGATCGCCTCGACCAGGCCGAAGCAGAAAGTTATGGCAAGGCCAAACGCAAGATGACGTCCGGCGCGATGCGTATGCGAATGCGAGCCGCTCAGACCAGTGTCCCGTTTGTCAGGGCGTCCTGCACAGCGGCATGCGCTTGCCGGAGGCTTTGCCGATCGACCGGTGTCGACAATGTTTGTCGCCGCATGCGTTCGAGGCGCGCGGCGTCGATAGGCGGCGCGCTGAGGCCTTGCAGCACCATGCGAGCGGATTCCGGCCTGTTGCACACCAGCACCATGTCGCAGCCCGCATCCAGCGCCGCCCTTGCCCGTTCCAACGGGCCGCCTGCCACGCTGGCGCCCTCCATTGACAGATCGTCGCTGAAAATAAGTCCGTCGAAACCAAGCTGCCCGCGCAAAATGTCGCGCAGCCAGCGGCGCGAAAAACCGGCCGGGCTCACATCAACTTGCGGATACACCACATGCGCCGGCATCACGGCGCTGAGGCCGCGCCGGAACAATGCGCGGAACGGCTGCATGTCGGTACGCTCGATTTCCTCCAGCGGGCGTTCGTCGACCGGCATGGCGACATGCGAATCGGCCATGCAATAACCATGGCCGGGAAAGTGTTTGCCGACCGCGCCCATGCCGAGCGCAGCGAGCCCTTCGATCAGCGCGCCGGCCAGTTCCGCGACGATGTGCGGATCGGCATGGAAAGCGCGATCGCCGATCACCGAGCTGCTGCCGAAATCCACATCGAGCACCGGCGTGAAGCTGAAATCCACGCCGTGCGCCTGCAACTCGCTCGCGAGCACCACACCGATGGCGCGCGCCAGATTGCGCGCCAGCGCGGGCTCGCGCTCGTACAGCCGCCCGAGGGTGCGCATCGGCGGCAGGCGCGTGAACCCCTCGCGAAAACGCTGCACGCGTCCGCCTTCGTGGTCCACGCCGATCAAAAGCGCGGGGCTGCGTACCGCATGGATCTCGGCGGTGAGGGTCTGCAATTGTTGCGGCGATTGATAATTGCGCGCGAACAGGATGACACCGCCGACCAGCGGATGGGCGAGCATGGCGCGCTCGTCGTCGCTGAGCGCGGCGCCGGCGACGTCGACCATGACCGGGCCGAGCGGCAGCGCGAGCGTCATGCGGGGCGGCCTTCGAGGATGACGTAAGCGGCCGCCATGCTGCGCTCGTCGGTAATGCTCAGGTGCATCGCCATGATGCCGCGTTGCTCCACCAGCGCGCGAAGTTCGGCAGCAAGTTCGAAATACGGACAGCCCGAAGGATGATTGACCACGCCGATGTTGCGCCAGCTGACCGGGCTGCGCATGCCGGTGGTCATTGCCTTGGAGAACGCTTCCTTGGCGGCGAAGCGCTTGGCGAGATAAGCCGCCGGTCTGGCGTGCGTCTGGAATCTTCGATATTCGTGCTCAGTGAGGATGCGCTGCGCGAAGCGCTCGCCATGCCGCGCCAGCGCCGCTTCGACGCGCGGGATTTCGACCAGGTCCATGCCGACGCCGACGATCATTGCGCGCTCAGGCTCGCCGTTGAGTGGTGGCAAGCATCATCAGCGCCTTCATTTCGCGCACTGCTTCGCGCATGCCGATGAACACGGCCCGACTGACAATCGAGTGACCGATGTGGAGTTCGCGTATGCCCGGCAGTTGCGCCACCGGCTCGACGTTGAAGTAATTCAACGCATGACCAGCATTGAAACGCATGCCGAGTTCGCGGATCGCCGCGCCGGTTTTCGCGAGGCTTTCGAGCTCTTTCACCACGGCCGGGCTTTCCGGATCGCGTCCGCGCGAATGAAAGGCATGCGCATACGGGCCGGAATGCACTTCGCAGACGGACGCGCCGATGCGATGCGCCGCTTCGACCTGCCGCACGTCGGGATCGATGAACACACTCACCACGATGCCCGCGTCGGCAAGGCGTACGACCGCTTCGCGCAAGCGCTTTTCCTGGACGAGAATGTCGAGCCCGCCCTCGGTGGTGATTTCATGTCGGCCTTCCGGCACCAGCATCGCCATCTCCGGCCGTACGCGCGTGGCGATGCCGATCATTTCCGGCGTCGCCGCCATTTCGAGGTTGAGTTTGATGTGCGTCAGTTCGCGCAGGCGACGCACGTCCTCGTCCTGAATGTGGCGTCGATCCTCGCGCAAGTGCACGGTAATGCCGTCGGCGCCGCCCAGATGCGCCTCCACGGCGGCCCACACCGGATCGGGTTCGTAGGTCTGTCGCGCCTGCCGCACGGTGGCGACGTGATCGATATTGACGCCCAGTTCAATCATCATAATTGTTGCAGTTCCCTGTAAACGTTGCGGCTGTAGAGCGGCTGATGATCGAGGCGGTGATTGATCAACAGACGCATCAGCTGCTTGTACTGCTGCAAGGTGCCCGGTTCACGGTAATCTTCGCCGGCGATCGCCAGCAGCGTGCTGCCGCGCAGCGCCAGCCGCCCTTCTCCCTGGACGCGCACCGGCCCGCGCTCAGGCTCGTAATCATAGAAGGCATCGGGGTCGATGGGGCCGCCGGTGTCCGCATCGCGGTCGAGCGTCATGGCATAACCGAGTTCCCGCAGCAACGCGCGCTCGAAGCTGCGCAGAACGCGCGGATGATCGTTCGACGCGAGCAATTGCCTCAGCGTCGCCTCGTACTGATCGAACAACGTTTCGTGCGGGTCTTCGCGCGCCATCAGACGCATGAGCAGTTCGTTAAGGTAGAAACCGCACAGCAGCGCTCCGCCCTTCAGCAGCGGAAGGCCGCCGACCCATTCGCAGCGATTGAGCGTGCGCACTTCGCCGCGTCCGGACCAGCCGAGCGAGAGCGGCTGGAATCCCATGAGCAGGCCGCGCAGCGCCGACCGCGGCCGCCGCGCGCCCTTCGCCAGCAGCGGCAGGCGACCATAAGCGCGACTGTAAATCTCGACCAACAGGCTTGTTTCGCTGTACGGCCAGACGTGCAGGACGTAGGCGCGCTCATGTTCGACGCGGCCGCGGTTCGACACGGACTGCATATTCAACCGCCGTCATAGCCAAAGCGGCGCAGCATGGCGTCGTCCTCCGACCAGCCACCGCGTACCTTGACCCAGATTTCGAGAAAAACTTTGCAATCGAACAGACGCTCCATATCGATGCGCGCCGCGGTGCCGACTTCTTTCAGCTTGGCGCCGCCGCGTCCGATGATGATCGCCTTGTGTCCCGCTTTCTCGACCACGATGGACGCGTGAATGCGACGCAGATTACCTTCTTCCTGGAACTGGTCGATGATCACCGCGCTGCCGTACGGGACCTCTTCGCCGAGCAGGCGAAACAGCTTTTCGCGAATCAACTCGGCGGCGAGGAAACGCTCGTTGCGATCGGTCAGTTCGTCTTCCGGATAGACGGCCGGCTGTTCCGGCAGCAGGCCGCGCAGCACTTTCAGTAATTCATCGGTGTTGCGGGAGAGTTTCGCGCTGACCGGGACGATTGCGCCGCGATCGAATTCTTCGCCGCAGCGTTGCAGAAACGCAAGCAGTTCGGCACGATCTTCGATGCGATCGGTCTTGTTGACCACCAAGACGGCCGGAATATCGGCCGGCAACAGTTGCGCAACTTTACGATCCTGTTCGCCCAGCGTGCCCGCCTCGACGACCCACATCACCGCGTCGACATCCTGCAGCGAGCGTTGCACGTTCTTGTTCAGCATGCGGTTGAGCGACCCGCCATGGCGGGTCTGAAATCCGGGCGTATCGACGAAAATGAACTGGGCATCGGCGCGCGTCAGGATGCCGAGCAGACGATGCCGCGTGGTCTGCGGCTTGCGCGAGGTGATGCTGAGTTTCTGACCGACCAGCGCGTTGAGCAGCGTCGACTTGCCCACGTTCGGGCGACCGACGATGGCGATCGTGCCACAACGAAATGCTTCTTCCATTACCCTAGCTGCTCTCAATCAGGATTGCGGGTGAAACGGCTTATTCCGCGGTCAAGGTTTCGTGTGCGCGGCGCGCCGCTTCCTGTTCGGCGAGGCGCCGGCTGGTGCCGCTGCCCACGGTGCGCACGTCGAGGTCGGCAATCACGCACTCGACCTCGAAGCGCTGATCATGAGCGGCGCCGTGCGTTGCGATCACATTGTATTGCGGCAGCGGATGTTTGCGGCTTTGCAGCCATTCCTGCAGCTGCGTTTTGGCGTCCTTGTCGCCGGTCACTTTAGGGTCCAGGGTCTCCAGCAGCGGCCCATAGAGGCCAAGCACGACAGTGCGCGCCGCATCGAAACCGCCATCGAGAAAAACCGCGCCAATGAGCGCCTCCAGTCCGTCGGCGAGAATCGAGGGGCGGCGAAAGCCGCCGCTCTTGAGTTCGCCCTCGCCCAGACGCAGATAATCGCCCAGCCCGACCCTGCTCGCTATATCGTGCAGGCTCTGTTCCCGCACCAGGCTCGCGCGCAGCCGCGACAGTTCGCCCTCGCGCAGCTTCATGAAGCGGTTGTACAACTCCGCCGCCACGATGAAATTGAGAATGCTGTCGCCAAGAAACTCGAGCCGCTCGTTATGCGGCGTGCTGTGGCTGCGGTGCGTCAGCGCCTGCTGCAGCAGTTTTGCATCGGCGAAACGGTAGCCAAGATGGGTGAGAAGGCGATCGGTTTTCAATTATTGGCAAGCTGCTTGAGTGCCGATTGCGCGAAGCGCATCGGCGGCTTACCTCGCGGCGAAATCGCTGGAGCCGGCGAAATCGATGACGAGGCTGACGTTGGCGAACAGCGGAATGCGCTTTTCGTAAGCAAAGGAAATCTCATCCTTGGTGATGGCCAGGTCCTTGGCGCTCACGGTGTCGACGTAGTCCACATCGGCGCGCTTCTGGAATGCCGAGCGAACCTCCTGGGGCGTCGTGGCGTCGCTTTGCGCGATGTCGGTAACGATTTTCTTGAAAGTGAAATATTCAATATAGGCCGGCACGAGCTTCATGGCCAGAATGGCGATCAATACGATGCCGATCAGCATGGTCAGCATTCCGATGAAGCCCATTCCCCGTTGTGTTGTTTTCACTGTCCCGCTCCTCGACGTTATGGACGCTGTGATTAAGGTCGGCCGAAGGCATCGTCACGTTAAGCGCTTTCGCGCACCCAACCGCGCGCGCCTCGCCACCACACTCGGCAATTAATCCGGCTTCCTTACTCGAACGTCCCGATTCTCCCCAGGTCACCCAGGTGGAACCAGATAAAAAACGCTTTTCCGACAATATTACGGTCGGGCACGAATCCCCATACTCGGCTATCGCTTGAGTTGTCGCGGTTATCGCCCATCATGAAGTAATGCCCGGGAGGAACGGTACAAACGAATCCGTCTTCGTTGTAAGAGCAGTTGTCGCGGGAAGGGAACTGCTTCACGAAGGGCACGCCGTCGGGGGCATCCTCATCGTTCAGAACGAAGTGTTCGACGCCGCCGATGCTTTCGACGTACTGCTTGGAGTAACTGATGCGCTCGCGATGCAGATAATCGCCCGCCGCCTTGATGGGCACCGGCACGCCGTTGATGGTCAGGCGTTTCTGGATGTACGCCACCTTGTCGCCGGGCAATCCGACTACGCGCTTGATGTAGTCGTACGACGGGTCGACCGGATAGCGAAAGACCACCACGTCGCCGCGCTGCGGATCGTTCAGATCGACAATCTTTTTATTGATGATCGGCAGGCGAATGCCGTAGGTGAATTTGTTCACCAGGATGAAGTCGCCCACCTGCAGCGTGGGAATCATCGAACCCGACGGAATGCGGAACGGCTCGACAATGAACGAGCGCAGCACGAAAACGATCAGGATGACCGGGAAAAAGCTTTTCGGATATTCGATCCACCACGGCTCTCTTGCACCGGCCGGACGCTGCCGGGCGAAATACAGCCGATCGGCAAGAACGACCGCCCCGGTAACGACCAGCAGCAAAAAGAGAATAAGCGCGAAGTTCATGCCGATACCGTTTTTCGGAACAGCCGACCAGGCGCATCGCAGCCTACGGCGCGGCCGCGGCGATTCGAGCGAGGGCGACGCATCAAAGCGTCCCGGCCCGGTCGAATCTGACGCAGCCCATACGAAGCGACTTTAATCGGAGCTCCCTTTTGTTATTGGAGAAACGAAGACTAAACCTGCACGCAGCGCGCAGGGTGCAATCGTTTCATTTTCCGTCCACTTGCAGAATGGCCAGGAATGCTTCCTGCGGAATTTCGACCGAACCCACCTGCTTCATCCGCTTTTTACCGGCCTTTTGTTTCTCGAGCAGTTTCTTCTTGCGCGTGATATCGCCGCCGTAGCATTTCGCCAGCACGTTCTTGCGCATGGCCTTGACGGTTTCGCGCGCGATGATATGCGCGCCGATCGCGGCCTGCACCGCGACATCGAACATCTGCCGCGGAATCAGCTCGCGCATCTTCGCCGCCAGTTCGCGACCGCGATACGGCGCGTTGGCACGGTGCACCATCAGAGACAGCGCATCGACCTTCTCGCCGTTAATGAGAATGTCGAGCTTGACCATGTCGGCTGCGCGATATTCCTTGAACTCGTAGTCGAGCGAAGCATAGCCGCGGCTGGCCGATTTCAGCTTGTCGAAAAAATCGAGCACGACTTCGCTCAGAGGCATGTCGTAGGTGAGCATCACCTGCCGGCCGTGATACTGCATGTTGCGCTGGACGCCGCGCTTGCCGGTGCACAGCGTCATCACGGTGCCGACGTAATCCTGCGGTACGAATATCGTCGTCGTGATGATCGGTTCGCGAATCTCTTCGATTTTCGATGGATCAGGCATTTTGGCCGGGTTTTCGACCTGCAACACCGCGCCGTCGCGCATCAGCACTTCGTACACCACTGTCGGCGCAGTGGTGATGAGATCCATGTCGTATTCGCGCTCGAGCCGTTCCTGCACGATGTCCATGTGCAAGAGTCCGAGGAAGCCGCAGCGAAAGCCGAAGCCGAGCGCCTGCGAAACCTCCGGCTCGTACTGCAGAGAAGCATCGTTGAGTTTGAGCTTGTTCAATGCGTCGCGCAAAGCGTCGTACTGATTGGACTCGACCGGATAGAGTCCGGCAAACACCTGCGGCTTGATTTCCTTGAAACCGGGCAAGGCCGTGGCCGCCGGCCGATCAACCAGCGTAACCGTGTCACCCACGCGCGCCGCTTCGAGTTCCTTGATGCCGGAAATGATGAAACCGACCTCGCCGGCGGACAGGTGCGCGCGACTTTCCGACTTGGGCGTGAAAACGCCGACCTGTTCGCATAGATGAGTCGCACGCGTGGACATCATCAGCATGCGGTCTTTGGGCCGCAGCGTGCCTTCCATGACGCGCACGAGAATGACCACGCCGACATAGTTATCGAACCACGAATCGATGATCAGCGCCTGCAGAGGCTTATCCGGATCGCCTTTGGGCGGCGGAATGCGCGCAATGACGGCTTCGAGGATGTCGTCGATGCCGAGGCCGGTCTTTGCGCTTGCCAGTATGGCGTCGTGCGCGTCGATGCCGATGACGTCTTCGATCTCCTGCATCGCGCTATCCGGATCGGCTGACGGCAAATCGATCTTGTTCAGTACGGGCACTACTTCCACGCCCTGCTCGATCGCCGTGTAGCAGTTCGCCACAGTCTGTGCTTCGACACCCTGACTCGCGTCGACGACCAGCAGCGCGCCTTCGCACGCCGCGAGCGAGCGCGAGACCTCGTAGGAGAAATCGACGTGCCCCGGCGTGTCGATGAGATTCAGGTTATAGATTTGCCCGTCGCGCGCCTTGTATTGCAACGCCGCTGTCTGCGCCTTGATGGTGATGCCCCGCTCGCGTTCGAGGTCCATCGAGTCGAGCACCTGCGACTCCATTTCGCGATCGGACAGGCCGCCGCAGCGATGAATGAAGCGGTCGGCGAGCGTCGATTTGCCGTGGTCGATATGGGCAATGATGGAGAAATTTCGGATGTGCTGCATGTCTGGGGCGATGCTACAAAAAAGGGTGCCGTTCGGAGCACCCTTGCTGCGCGTTGCGAGCCTGCGATTCTATCAGGATGTGACGCTTCCCGGCGTGATGCCGGAGAGTGAGGATAAGTAGCGCCGCACCGCCGAACGGTCGAGAAAGTAATGGCACAACTCGGTGTCGCCGTGCGTCAGGACGGGTATGCGCTCGCCGAACCGCGCTTCATGCGAGGGGCTGGAATCCACATCAATGACTTCCAGCGCGAAATTGAACTCTTCGCGCAGGGCGAGCAGCGCGGTTTCCATGTCTTCGCACAGATGGCAATACCCGCGCCCGTACAGGGTTAACAGCGGTGCATGCTCGATAGCCATGGGATTCGCCTCTTCAACGTCTCAAAAATAACGCAACCGTCGCGCCGAATCCGTGGCGCAGCACAGCGCCCTTCAGCGGGAAGGATGGTGCTCGACGGCATCGGCAATCCGGCGCACGCTACCGGCCGGCACTTCGCCGATGACCGTCACCAGATGGTTGGCGATATTGCGCGTGTAGATGTTGAGCGCGCCCTGACGCGAGTGACCGATGACCGGCGAGCCGGATTTGGCGCCAAGTGGTTCGATAAACACCGATACGGCCGCCAGTCCGTCGGAAATGACGACATGGCCGACGTCGTAGGATTCACCCACGCGGCGCTTGAGCTCGGTGACCTTCTTGTATCCGGGCGGCAGTTCGCTGAGCGTCCAGCCCAGCTTGCTCAGGTCGGTTTCGGTCATCGCCGAGCTCTCCACGCGCCATGTCTTGCCCTTGTCGGCATACTGCGATTTGACTTGCTGTGGTTCGATCTTGCCGCCTATCTGTAACTGTGTGAAGGCGAACTGCTCGACCTGCCGATTTTTTTCGTCGAAAGTCTTCGCCTTCAACAGCAGCCCTGATTCCACTTCCGCCCAGAGACGATGCCCGTAACGCAGGTCGTCGCGCGGCTCGAGCGTGATAGATTGGGCTTCATGCCCCGCGATGCGGCCGATACCGCTCTTGCGGACATCGTAATACCTGGTGATATCCTCGATGTGCTCGGCCCGCACGTGCGGGAACGGGCGAGTTTCGCGCCGGTTGTCGATCTTGACGGTCATGCTGCGCGGCAGATAACACGTGACTTCGTCGTTATCGCGCACGATTTCGCGCGGAATGCCGTCCAGTGTTTCCAGCCGTTCGTGCACTCCGCTCTGATCGACCAGCCTGGTAATGCGCGAGGTTTCGATCTGATCGCCGTGCTGATAAAGGAAGACGCCACTGTAGCTGAGACGCTTGCTGGCGCTATACATTCGTTCCAGCCATTGCAATGCGTCGTATTCCTGCGCCTGAACGGTCGCGCCGTAAAACAACGATCCGGCTGCGAGGGCCGCAAACAACAACCGGCTCATGGGTCAGCGCTTTTCGTAGTCCTGGGAAACCGAGCGCGCATAAGGCGCGACGCCGACCATCGCGGAAGTCGACGAGAATCGTTGATGCGCAATGAAATAGTCGCTCATGTCGCCGGCGATCGGGATGACATTGGTCACACCGCTCGAAGCCGGCTGTGTCGCCGGCGCGGAGCTCAGCATTTGTACCGGCTGCGCGACACGCATCGCGGATGGGGCGGCCGCCACTTGTGGCTGCGGCGCCGGGTCGAGCATCGGGACTGCCATCCAGCCGACGTAGGCGACCGCTGCGACGCTTGCCGCGGCAGAGAGCGCAAACCAGGCCGGATGGCGTTGCACGGCGCTGCGTCGCGGCGCGAGCACGGTGGGCTCCTCGGCCAGACGTTGCGTGAATGTGGAAGGCAGCGATCCTGCGATGTGCCCTCGCAGCGAATCGCCAATGAGGTGGTAGAGATCCCATGCTTCGCGCACTTCCGGATCGCCCTTGAGACGCTTGATGCAGCCCTCGTATTCTGGCCCGTCAAGTTCACCGTCCATTAGCGCCGATACTTGTTCTTTCATCGGTTCACCACCTTCTGTCTTTGCGTGTATCCAACAACGGTCGCAGTTTCGCCGCGATCGCCTCGCGCGCCCTGAAAATGCGCGAGCGTACCGTTCCGATCGGACAGTTCATGATCGACGCGATCTCCTCATAGCTGAGGCCCTCGATCTCGCGCAGGCTGATGGCCGTGCGCAAATCCTCGGGCAACTCCTCCATGGCTTGATTGACTGTCGCGCCAATCTCCTTGGTCATCAACATGCTCTCGGGCGTGTTGATATCCCGTAACTGCTCACCGTCCTCGAAGCTTTCGGCTTCTTCGGAATCGAATTCCGTAGTCGTTGGCGCACGTCGACCCATCGCCACCAGATAGTTCTTGGCGGTGTTGATGCCGATTCGGTACAGCCAGGTGTAAAACGCGCTGTCGCCTCGAAACGATGGCAACGCGCGGTACGCCTTGACGAACGCCTCCTGGGCCACGTCTTCCACTTCCGCGGAATCCCGGATGAAACGGGACAGCAGTCGGCCGAGCTTGCGCTGATACTTTGTTACGAGCAGATCAAACGCTTGTTTGTCGCCCGCTTGCGCACGCTCGACCAATCGCTGGTCTATTTCCCGGTCATTCATTCGCCGCCGCTTCCCCGTGCCTCACGCTTGCATTGTTGTAAGGCGTTGCTGGTCAGGCGGCAGGAGTATACCGGACTACCCTCGGCGATTTGGCCACGACCTTGCAGCAAGAGACAGGTCCCTCAGGTGTAAGTTCAGTTCTGTGAGTCGGACTTGGCGACGCGATGCCAACGAAGCCACACTCGCAGGCGGCGGAAGGCATCGGCGCCGACACGATCCGGCGTAATGATCAGTGCTTCGCGATGGCCCCCTGCGTCGCGCGTCTGCACGATCGCCAGCCACGACGACGGCACCGCGCATCCGATCAACGCTGCGCGCCGTCCAACTGCCGCTCCTGCAAGCTCCAGACTACCGTCGTTGCGACAGATGAGTTCGCTGGCGTCCGCTGCGCGGCCACCGCGCAAACGTCGCCATTGCGCATGGCAGGACAACGCGATTCCGCACAGCACGAGCGCGAGCGGCACGCCCTGCAGCGTAGTCATGGCGCAGCCGAAGGCCAGCACGTGCATAAACGATACGGCCGCGCAGAGCGCGGCCGGTCGTTTTAGGGTGAGGTTCAGGTTGCCGGTCAAAGCCGCTTGAAAATCAGCGTGCCGTTGGTGCCCCCGAATCCGAAGGAATTCGACAGCGCTGCGCGGATCGGCATTTCACGTGCGCTAAGCGGCGCGTAATCGAGATCGCAGGCCGGATCGATATCGACCAGATTGGCCGTGGGCGGTGCGACTTGATGATGCACCGCCAGCGCCGAGAAGACCGCTTCGATGCCGCCCGCGGCGCCGAGCAGATGGCCGGTCATGGACTTGGTCGAACTTACCACCAGTTTCTTGGCGTGATCGCCGAAGCAGCGCTTGACCGCCATGGTCTCGGCCACATCGCCCAGCGGCGTGGATGTGCCGTGCGCGTTGATGTAGTCGATATCCTCGGGGTTCAGGTGGGCATTGCGCAGCGCATTGGCCATGCAGCGGTTCGCTCCGTCGCCGTCTTCGCACGGAGCGGTCATGTGATACGCATCGGCGCTCATACCGTATCCGGCCAATTCGGCGTAAATCTTCGCGCCGCGACGCTTGGCGTGTTCGTATTCTTCCAGCACCAGGACGCCGGCGCCCTCGCCCAGTACAAAACCGTCACGTCCCTTGTCCCAGGGGCGGCTGGCCGTCTCCGGGTCATCGTTGCGTGTCGACAACGCGCGCATTGCGGCGAAGCCGCCGACTCCCAACGGGCTGATCGTGGCTTCGGCGCCGCCGGCCACAACCATATCCACATCGCCGTATTCAATCAGCCGTCCGGCGTCACCGATACAGTGGTTGGAAGTGGTGCAGGCGGACACGAGCGCGTAGTTCGGTCCTTTGAAACCGAACATGATCGACAGGTTCCCCGCGATCATGTTGATAATGCTGCCGGGCACGAAAAAGGGCGAAATCTTGCGAGCGCCTCCCGCGGTCAGTGCGGCATGCGTGTCTTCGATCAGCGGCAAGCCGCCGATCCCCGAACCGATGACGCAACCGATCCGCTCGGCGTTTTCCGGTGTGACTTCGATGCCGGCATCCTTTACCGCCTGGATTGCGGCAGCCATGCCGTAATGGATAAAGGCATCCATTCGGCGCGCTTCTTTAGGCTGCACGTAATCCGCAATATCGAACCCCTTGACCTCACCCGCGATCTGACACGCGAAAGTGCTCGCGTCAAATTTGGTGATTCGGGTGATGCCGGATTTGGCGGCAGTGATATTTGACCAAGCCTCGGCGATCGAGTTGCCGACGGGGCAAACGATACCGAGACCGGTGATAACTACTCGACGACGGGACAAAAGCGACCTCGTCTACCGTTAGGCTTTCTTGCCGTGCGCGTTGATGAAATCAACGGCTTGCTGCACGGTCGTGATCTTCTCGGCTTCCTCGTCGGGAATTTCCGTTTCGAACTCTTCTTCCAATGCCATCACGAGTTCAACGGTATCCAGCGAATCGGCACCCAGATCGTCAACGAACGACGACTCGTTCTTGATCTCGGCCTCGTTCACGCCCAGCTGTTCGGCCACGATCTTCTTGACGCGCTGTTCGATGTTTTCCATGGGGAATCCCTCTGTGTTGTGTTCTGGTAAATCAGAGCGGGGCGCATTGTAGCAGAACTACTTCGCGATTCCGCTCGGCTGGAACTGCAATTAGCTCATGTACATGCCGCCATTGACGTGCAATGTTGTGCCCGTCACATATGCCGCGCCGGGTGAAGCGAGATACACAACGGCGGCGGCGATATCTTCCGGGCGTCCAAGACGCCCAAGTGGAATCTGGGTCAGCAGCACATCGCGTTGGGCATCGGGCAGCGCTTTAGTCATATCGGTATCGATGAATCCCGGTGCGACGCAATTGACGGTGATGCCGCGGCTGCCGATTTCGCGAGCGAGCGAGCGTGTCATCCCGGCCACGCCGGCCTTGGCGGCAGAGTAGTTGACCTGCCCGGGATTACCGCTGGCGCCCACCACCGAAGTGATATTGATGATGCGTCCGGCGCGCGCCTTCATCATGCCGCGCAGCACGCCGCGGGAAAGGCGAAAGACCGACTTCAGATTGGTATCGATGACGGCGTCCCATTCCTCGTCCTTCATGCGCATGGCGAGGTTGTCCTGCGTGATACCGGCGTTGTTGACGAGGATGGATACCGCGCCGTGTTCGCTTTCGATCGCGGCGAGCAGTTGCGCAACCGCATCGGCGTCGTTCACGTTCAGCATGGCGCCGCGGCCTTTGATGTTCGCGGTTTTGAAGTATCCGCCGATTGCAGCGGCGCCGGCTTCGCTGGTCGCCGTACCGACGACAGTCGCCCCGGCTTCGCCCAATGCGGTGGCAACCGCCTTGCCGATGCCGCGCGAGGCGCCGGTCACGAGCGCGATCTGACCTTCAAGCATGCTCATGCCTCCTTCGTCGCGCCGATGGCCTGCTCGATGCTCGCGCGATCGATCAGCGCATAACCCTGC
Organism: Nitrosomonadales bacterium; assembly: GCA_036676355.1. Taxonomy (GTDB): domain Bacteria; phylum Pseudomonadota; class Gammaproteobacteria; order Burkholderiales; family SG8-39; genus ZC4RG42. Next base: position 21,762 of record JAKFDA010000085.1, read on the forward strand.
ATGCCCTCAACAATGCGTTTGGTCAGCGGCGCCAGCACTTTGCCGGGGCCGCATTCCGCGATCTGCGTGATGCCTTGCGCCGCAATCGCGCGGATGGTTTCCACCCAGCGCACCGCATGATCGGCCTGCTGCACGAGTGCGTTGCGAATCGCGCCGGCGCTGTCATGCTGTTGCACGTCGAAATTGTGAATCACCGGAATGCGCGGCGCCTTGATGGCAACGCTCTCCAGATAATCCCGCAGCCGTGCGGCGGCCGGCGCCAGCAGCGAGGAATGGAACGGCGCGCTCACCGGCAGCGCGACCGCACGCTTGGCGCCCTTCTCGCGCGCCGCTTCCATGGCGCGATGGACCGCGCCGGCATGGCCGGCGATCACCACCTGCGATGGTGCGTTGAAGTTCACCGCCTCGACGATTTCGCCTTGTGCTGCGGCCGCGCAGGCCTCCTGTACCGCCGCGTCGTCGAGACCCAGAATCGCGGCCATCGCGCCGGCGCCCTGCGGTACCGCTTCCTGCATCACCTGGGCGCGAAAGCGCACCAGCGGCAGCGCATCTTCGAACGCCAATGCGCCGGCGGCGACCAGCGCCGTGTATTCGCCCAGACTGTGGCCCGCGACCACGGCGGGCTCGCTTCCGCCGAGCGATTGCCACACCCGGTAGGCCGCATAACCCGCAGTCACCATGACCGGCTGCGTATTGACCGTGCGACTCAGTTCTTCGGTCGGCCCTTCGGCGATCAGCTTGCCGATATCCTGCTGCAACACTTCGGACGCAATACCCAGCACTTCTTTGACTTCCGGCACATCGCCGTAAGCCGCGAGCATGCCCACCGACTGCGAGCCCTGCCCGGGAAAAACCATTGCGAACTTCATTTCCGCTCCTTGTACATCGGCGACGTCTTGCTGCGTCCGGCCGTTCTTACATCTGCACGAGCACGGCGCCCCAGGTAAAACCGCCGCCCACGCCTTCGAGGAGTACCCGCTGGCCCGGTTTGATGCGCCCGTCGCGCACGGCGACGTCGAGCGCAAGCGGAATCGATGCCCCCGAGGTATTGGCATGGCGATCCACGGTCACGATGACGCGCTCCGCCGGGATATCGAGTTTTTTTGCCGTCGATTCCAGAATTCGAAGATTGGCCTGATGCGGAATCAGCCAGTCGATGTCGGACAGGCTCAGGTTCGCCTTGTCGACCGTTTCGCGCGCGACCTCGTCAAGCACCTTGACGGCAAACTTGAACACCGCACGCCCGTCCATGGTTACAAAGGGATTGCCGACGATCTTGCCGCCGCAGACATTGCTCGGCACGGCCAGAATGTCGGCGTAGCTGCCGTCGGCATGCAGGGCGCTGGCAAGAATGCCCGGCGTGTCATCGGCACGCAATACGACGGCACCCGCGCCATCGCCGAACAGCACGCAGGTGGAGCGGTCGTTCCAGTCCAGAATGCGCGACAGCGTCTCCGACCCGATCACAAGCGCGGTGCGAACCTGGCCCGCGCGGATGAAATTGTCGGCGATGGTCATCGCATATACAAAGCCGCTGCAGACCGCCTGCACATCGAATGCGATCGCGCCCTTGTTGCCGAGTTTGTTCTGCACCAGGCACGCCGTGCTCGGGAAAACCTGATCAGGCGTGGTCGTCGCCACGATGATGAGATCAATGTCTGCGGGTTGAATCCCCGCGGGTTCGAGCGCCTGTTTGCTCGCTTGCAATGCGAGATCGCTGGTCGTCTCTCCGTCCGCCGCCAGATAGCGCTGACGGATGCCGGTGCGGGTCGTGATCCATTCGTCGGAGGTGTCGACGGTCTGGGCAAGAACGTGGTTGGTAACAAGGCGAGCGGGTAGATAGCTGCCGGTACCGATTATGCGGGAGTAGGTCACGTGGTCTCCGGAACTGCGAAGCGCTGAGTGACATGTGCCAGCGCCTCATTACGTACTTCTTCCGCAGCGCGCTCGAGTGCGCGCGCGAACGCGATGGGATCGGCCGAGCCGTGGCTTTTGACGACGGTGCCGCGCAGGCCCAGCAAAGTGGCGCCATTGTAACGGCGATGGTCGACGCGCCTGCGAAACGCCGACAGCACCGGCCATGCCACCAGCGCGGCAAGGCGTGTCAGCGGGTTGCGGGTGAATTCCTCGCGCAGGAAGCGCGCGAGCATTTGCGCCAGTCCCTCTGAAGTCTTGAGGGCGACATTGCCGACGAAGCCGTCGCACACGATCACGTCGGCCGCACCCTTGTAAATGCCGTCGCCTTCGACGTTGCCGATGAAGTTGAGGTCCGAGTTACGCAGCAATTCCGCAGCGTGCTTGACGACGTCGTTGCCCTTGATGGCCTCCTCGCCGATGTTGAGCAGGCCTACGGTCGGATGCTCTTTGTGCTCGACCGCGGCATACAGCGATGAGCCCATCAGGCCGAATTGCAACAGGTGTTCCGGCCCGCAATCGACATTGGCACCGAGGTCGAGCATGTAGGTGCTGCCGCGCATGGTGGGCAATACGGAAACGATGGCTGGTCGATCGATGCCGGGCAGGGTCTTGAGGACGAAACGCGCGATGGCCATCAGTGCGCCGGTATTGCCGGCACTGACACAGGCGTCTGCTTCGCCGTTCTTGACCAGGTCGATGGCGACGCGCATCGAACAATCTTTTTTGTTGCGCAGCGCGAGCGCCGGGGACTCGTCCATCGCCACGACTTCGGTCGCGTGATGCACGCGCAATCGCTCGTTCGAAGTGGCTTTCTGTAATGCCAACTGCGCCTGAATGGCACCTTCCTGTCCGACCAGAATGGCCGAGACGGCGGGATGTGAGGTGAGGAATTGCAGAGCAGCCGGAACCGTCACGGAGGGCCCGTGATCCCCACCCATGCAGTCAATCGCCAGTCTGACGTTCTTACTCATGACGACGATCAGGGTTGCGCCCGGGCACCTGTGCCGAGCGTGCGGCTATCGCAAATCCCCTCCCCCACTTTGTCTGCCGCGCCGGCTTTAGTCGTTCTTTGTTTTGACGACTTTTTTGCCGCGGTAATAGCCGCTCGGGCTGATGTGGTGGCGCAGATGTGTTTCGCCGGTGGACGGTTCAACGGCCAGTGGCGGGTTGCTGAGAAAATCGTGGGCGCGATGCATGCCGCGCTTGGACGGCGATTTCTTGTTTTGTTGGACGGCCATTTGGCGGCTCCTTCAACTCGTGGTGCTCAATCTATACACAAGGAACTCCTTGTGCCGCTTTTCGAATCTCCCGTCGCCGTGATACGTACATACGGCGCCGGTGTTCAACTCTCGGGATTTCCCGTTTTCTTCAATGCCGCCAGCGCCGCAAACGGCGATGGCTTCTTTGTCTCCGTCGCATGGGCGCTGCCGCAGCTTTCGTGCATGGGCACCATCGGCAGCACGAGAATCAACTCGTCTTCGACCAGCCCGACCGGATCCATGCTCCGCGTTGCCAGGACGCGATCGATATCGTCGTCGGCCGACTCGATGAACTGTGGATCGGTTGCCAGCTCCAATTCGCTGCGCACTTCAACGACGTGCTCAACCGAACCGAGGCAACGCTGACAGACCAGTTCCAGCACGCCGTCGACATCGATGTACAGGCACGGGCGCTGTTCGGCATTCTGCCCACCTTCGATTACATAATCGGCGCGTGCGGCCCTGCAACCCATATCCGCCAGTCGAGGCAGCGAATCGAGCCTCAAAAGCCCGGAACACCGCGCACGATCGCGTGCGAACTGCAGTCCGTCAATCTGCCCTGCTTGCGACATAAGCGCGGGATGATATTATTTTTGCCTCACAGTCGTCAAAAAAATCATAGAGGTAGCGCGCTTTTCGCGACACGGCGACGACCGCGGCCCTCGGCCCGCATCCATGACTCCCGTCCGACTCGTTCTTGCTTCGACCTCCCCCTATCGCCGCACCCTGCTCGAGCGGCTCCGGCTGCCCTTCACGGTGGCCCGACCCGAGGTCGACGAAACGCCGCGACCCTGCGAGCAGCCGGCCGCGCTGGCTTTGCGCCTATCCGAAGAGAAGGCGCTTGCGGTGGCGGCCGCGTATCCGGATTCATTGCTGATCGGCTCCGATCAGGTCGCCGTTCTCGACGGAGTCCCGTTGTCCAAGCCGTTGAGCCATGCCAATGCCGTGGCGCAGTTGAAGGCCATGCGCGGCAAGGAAATCGAGTTCCTGACCGGACTGTCGGTTCATAGCACTGTCACCGGCCGGACGCGCAGTCGCCTAATGCGCTACGCGGTGCGCTTCCGCAACTATTCCGACGAGACGATCGAGCGTTATCTGCGCGCGGAAGAACCTTACGATTGCGCCGGCAGCGCGAAGGCCGAAGGACTCGGCATTGTTTTGATTGCCGGCATGGCCGGTGACGATCCGAACGCATTGATCGGCCTGCCGCTTATCGCGCTGGTCGATCTACTGGCGGAACACGGCTTCGACGTTCTATGAGCAGCACGCTCTATCTCATTCCCGGTCCGATGGGCGGCGACACGCTGGCCGACATCCTGCCAGCGGCGGTCATTGAGCGGTTGCGCGCGCTGGACTATTTCATCGCCGAACACCCCAAGAACGCCCGCGCCTTCATCAAGCTCGCCAATTCTCCTCGCGCCATTGCCTCGCTGAAAATCGAAAGTATTTCGTCCGACACAGCCGACGATGAACTCGAGCGGTTGTTGGCACCGCTGCAGGCAGGACAGGATGCGGGGCTGGTTTCAGACGCCGGTGCGCCGGCCGTTGCCGATCCCGGCGCTCGGCTGGTGGCACGCGCACATGCGTTGGGGATTCGTGTGGCGCCGCTGGTGGGACCCTCGTCGATCCTGCTCGCCCTGATGGCCTCGGGCCTCGACGGCCAGCAATTCGCTTTTCACGGCTACTTGCCCGTCGATGAGCCGATGCTGGTCGAACGGCTGCGCGATCTGGAACGACAATCGCGCGCGGCGCATGCGACGCAACTCTTCATCGAAACCCCGTATCGCAACGATCGCCTGATGCGCGTCCTGCTGGCGACTTGCGCACCGGGCACGCGAGTGTGCGTCGCGACGCATCTGACCCTGCCCGATGAAGCGGTAATGACAAAGACCGTGCGTGAATGGCGCAAGGCGCCGCCGAATATCGGCAAGCGCCCGACCGTTTTTCTGTTGCTCGCCGGCGCCTGACCCGCCTTAGCGCAACGCGCCCTCGGTCAACATGGACTTGAAGCCCTTCGCCATGGTGGCGCCGAAACGTTTGGCGAAGCGCTGAGCCAACCCTTCGCGCTGCGTGAAGTCGGCCACCTGTTCCGCCTTGATGACGTCTCGCGCCACCGTGTTCACGTTTCCAAGGTCATCGGCCAGCCCCAATTCCACACTGCGCGCGCCGGTCCAGATCAGTCCGCTGAAAATGCCGGGCGCATCCTTCAGACGGGTGCCGCGCCCTTGCTTGACCGCGTCGATGAATTGCGTGTGTATTTCGTCCAGCATCACTTGCGCATGCTGCACATGCTCGGGCTTGAGCGGCGAAAACGGATCGAGGAAGGCCTTGTTGTCGCCGGACGTCATGACGCGCCGTTCGACGCCGAGCTTGTCGATCACTTCGACGAAACCGAACTGATCCATGACCACGCCGATCGAGCCGACCAGGCTGGCTTTATCCACATAAATACGATCGGTCGCGGCGGCGATGTAATAGCCGCCGGAAGCGCAGACGTCCTCCACCACCGCATAGATCGGGATATCCGGGTGCGCACCGCGCAGGCGACGGATCTCGTCATAGATGATGCCGGCCTGGACCGGGCTGCCGCCCGGGCTGTTGATGCGCACAATGACGCCCTTGGTATTGCTGTCCTTGAAGGCGGCCTGCAGCGAAGTGGTGACGTTTTCTGCGCTGGCGTCGCCGTCCGTGTCGATCACGCCATCGATATCGACCAGTGCCGTATGGCCACCCGCAAGTTCGGTTGCCGGCACCCAGTCGAACAGCATCACCACCAGCACGGTGATATAGGCGAGTGTCGCGAGCTTGAAGAAGATGCCCCAACGCCGTGCGCGCCGCTGTTCCTTCAATGCGCCGAACGCCAGCCGTTCGAGTACGCTGCGCTCCCAGTTTCTGTCCTCGTCCGCCATAACCGTTCCTTCAAGAATCCTGTTTCAATTCGATGCGGCCGTCGCGCTCTTCAACCGCGATCGGTATCAATCGTCCGCCACGACAGGGGCCGCTCAGGCATACGCCCGACGCGGGATCGTACAGCGCGCCATGGGTGGCGCATATCAGCAAACCTGTTTCCGGATCGAAGAACCGGCCTTCCTGCCAATCCAGTTGCACACCGACATGCGCGCAGCGGTTGAGATACGCACGCACCTCGCCGGCGTGCCGGATGACAAACGCGGGGTTCTGTCCGCCTTCGCCGTCGACTTCGAAGCGCACGCCCGGCCCGTCGTCGATGAGCGCGGCGCTGGCGCAAATCACGCGTTCGTTCTGAGCCATTGATGCAGGTCGGTCATGGAATCGAGCATCGCAAGCGAATCCATGCGAATCAGCTCATCGGACGGATGCGCGCCGTAGGTCACCGCCACGGCCGACACGCCGGCGTTGGCGGCCATGCCGAGATCGTGCGTCGTATCGCCGATCATCAAAGTGCGTTCCCGATCGGCGCCCAGCTCCTCGATCAATTCAAGGAGCATGTCGGGTGCCGGCTTGGGCGTGCACTGATCGGCGCAGCGCGTGGCGACGAAGCGCTGCTCCAAGCCGGTGTTCTCCAGCGCGCGCGTCAGACCTGCCCGGCTTTTACCCGTGGCAACCGCTAGCAGATGGCCACGGTTTTCCAGTTCGGCCAGCATTTCGAGTGTGCCGGCGAACAGCGGCAGATCCGGATCGCGCTGAAACCAGTGGAAGCGATAGCGCTCGATCATCTTCGTGTAGTCGCTCGCCGGCAGTCCCGGGCAGGCGTAAGCCATGGCGTCGTGCAAGCCGAGTCCGATGACGTGACTGGCGCGCTGATCATCGGGCACCGGCAATTCCAGATCGCGGCAGGCGTTCTGAATCGAGGCGACGATGGCAGCCGCTGAATCCATCAGCGTGCCATCCCAATCGAAAACAACAAGATCAAAGCGTTGCGGCATGTTCTACAGTATTCACTTCAAGAAAGGTGGCCAGATCGGCAGGCAGTGGCGCCTGCAGTTCCAGCGGCACCTCGGTCAGCGGATGGATCATGCGCAATTCCGCGGCATGCAGGAACATCCGCTTCAATCCCGCTTTGGACAAAGCGCGATTCAATTCGAAATCGCCGTATTTATCATCGCCGAGGATGGGAAACCCCAGATGCGCGAGATGCACCCGTATCTGGTGCGTGCGGCCGGTATCGAGAATGGCGCGCAACAAAGTGTAGGGGCCGGCCGCCTGAACGAATTCGAAGCGTGTGCGGGCCGCGACGCCTTCCTTGTCTACGCTTACGCGCCGCTCTCCCTCTTTAGTCAGATACTTGCGTAAGGAAAGAGAGATATTACGTGAGCTCTGCTCCCACATCCCTTTGACCATGGCGAAGTAGGCTTTGTGCACCTCGCCGTCGCGCATGGCGGTGTGCAGGCGGGTCAGCGCCGAGCGTTTCTTGGCCAGCATGAGCAGGCCGGAAGTTTCCTTGTCGAGCCGATGCACCAGCTCGAGAAAACGGCAATTCGGCCGCGCCGCGCGTAACTGCTCTATGACACCGAAACTGATGCCGCTGCCGCCGTGGACGGCAACACCGGCCGGCTTGTTGATGACAAGCAGCGCATCATCCTCGTATACGACGGGAAAGCCCGGATCGGGACGAGCCTTCGGCGTTGCCTTGGGCGCCGCGGTCCGAACCGGCGGGATGCGGACCTTGTCGCCCACCTGCAGGCGGTAGGTCGCATCGATGCGACCGCTGTTGACCCGAACTTCCCCGGAGCGCAGCAGCCGGTAAATATGGCTGCGCGGCACGCCCTTCAATTCGCGCAGCAGGAAGTTGTCGATACGCTGATCGGCGCTCTGCTCGTCGACCGCCACGACCGACACCTGTGGCGCCGATCGGGAAGACGGCCGCGTGGGCGAAGATCGTTGCAATGCCTTTTTTAAATCCTTCATTCTGCTTATACTCGGACCGCTGCCTTCGATCGCGGGACAGCGGCCCAAAGGCAAGGAATGCCTGCGCCGCCAGCACGTCCCCGGCCATCGGGAGGTCTGCGAAACAGCGACATCGTGTTATGAGACAGCGAAGCCTGCGAGCGCCGGAGTGGCGCTAACGCTTTGTAAGGCATCGCATCGAGGAGAACATGGGTTGCTTCATGCAGAGCTTCTTAATGCCGCGAAGTTGGGCTGGTCCACTGTTAGAAGCCCTTCAGCTGGTTAACTCGCTCACCAGAAGTAGCGATGGTAATTCATTTCAGCGCGACGGAATCACTACGGAAGTTCTGATCAATCGCTTTCGCATGTGGTGTCGCAGGTTATTGGCCGATTTGATGCGTTGCTCGACGATGTCGCCGCTCGCCCCGCCAAGCCCCTGTGCGATCTATGCACCGGTTCTACAGACTCTTCCTAGCCGATTCGCGCCGCCGACATACGGGCGGCGCATGAAGCACAGACAAACCTCACTGACCAACGTACCCACTCAACCGTACACAAAGACGATGTAGATCACGTCCAAAACGTCAGCGGCGTTTAGTCCTGCCCGCGCGCAGGAGAAGAACTAAATGAAGCGCATGCTGTTCAATGCGACGCAAGCCGAGGAACTCCGCGTTGCGATCGTCGATGGTCAGAAACTGATCGACCTCGACATCGAATCGGCCAGTAAAGAGCAACGTAAGAGCAACATTTATAAAGGCGTCATCACCCGCGTAGAACCCAGTCTTGAAGCCGCGTTCGTCGATTACGGCACCGAACGTCACGGCTTTCTGCCCTTCAAGGAAATCGCTCGCGCGTACTTCAAGCGCGACGCCGATCCCGGCCGTGCCCGCATCCAGGACGTCATCGATGAGGGCACCGAACTCATCGTGCAAGTCGAGAAGGACGAACGCGGCACCAAGGGTGCGGCGCTCACCACCTTCATCAGCCTCGCCGGTCGTTATCTCGTCCTGATGCCGAACAATCCGCGCGGCGGCGGCGTATCGCGTCGCGTGGAAGGCGAAGAGCGCAACGAACTGCGCGACATCATGGATCGCCTGCCCGTGCCGCAAGGCATGAGCATCATCGGGCGTACCGCCGGCATCAGCCGCAGCTTCGAAGAGCTGGAGTGGGATCTCAACTACCTGCTCAAGCTGTGGGGCAAGATCGTCGAGGCCTCCGAGCCGCAGAAGGACGATCACAACAAGCTGATCAATCCCGCGCCCTACCTGATCTACCAGGAATCCAGCCTGGTGATCCGCGCCATCCGCGATTACTTCCAGCCCGACATCGGCGAAATCCTCATCGATACCGACGCGATCTTTGAACAGACCGCGGCGTTCATGAGCAACGTCATGCCGGACAACATCAATCGCGTGAAGCGTTATCAGGACGATATTCCGCTGTTCTCGCGTTTCCAGATCGAGCATCAGATCGAGACGGCCTACTCGCGTCAGGTTTCATTGCCGGCGGGCGGCGCGATCGTCATCGATCACACCGAAGCGCTGGTGTCCGTGGACGTGAACTCGGCGCGCGCCACCAAAGGCGGCGACATCGAGGAGACGGCGTTCCGCACCAACCTCGAAGCGGCCGAGGAAATCGCCCGTCAGTTGCGCTTGCGCGACCTGGGCGGCCTGATCGTCATCGACTTCATCGACATGGAAAGCCAGCGCAATCAGCGCGAAGTCGAGAACCGGCTGCGTGAAGCGTTGCGTTTCGATCGCGCCCGCGTGCAGATGGGCAAGATCTCGCGCTTCGGCCTCATGGAACTGTCACGTCAGCGCCTGCGCCCGGCGCTCGGCGAAGGCAGCACCATGACCTGCCCGCGCTGTAACGGCACCGGTCATATCCGTGGCGTCGAATCCACCGCCCTGCACATCCTGCGCATCATTCAGGAAGAGGCGATGAAGGAAAACAGCGCCGCCGTGCACGCTCAGGTCCCGGTCGATGTGGCGACTTTCCTGCTGAATGAAAAGCGCGGCGAGATTCACTCGGTCGAGGCGCGCCTGAAAGTGAACGTTGTGCTTATCCCCAATGTTCATCTGGAAACACCCCACTACAGCATCGAGCGCCTGCGCCACGACGACCTGAACCAGGAAGGCGTACTGCCGGCAAGTTACAACCTGGTCGACGTACCGGTCGAGGAGAAGGTCGCGGCGGTAAACGGAAAGGAAGATCGTCCGGCGCGCCCACAGGCTGCGGTGCGAGGCGTCACCCCCGAACAACCGGCGCCGATGGCGGCCCGCCCCGCTGCGTCGGCCACAACGGAAGACGCGCGATCGGGCATTATCGACCGCATTTTCGGCTGGTTCCGCCGGGTCGAAAGCACTCCCGCACCGGCTGTCCCCGTCAAGGCGACCCCGACCGGCGGCCGAGGTCGCAGCGAGCCGCGGCGCGAACGTCCGGAACACAGTCGTGATCGCGGGCAGGAGCCGCGTCAGCGCGATCGTCAGCCGCGCGGTGAACGTCAAGCGCGCGGCCAGGAGCCCCAGCAGCGTCAACCACGCGAGCCGCGTCCGCCGCGTGAAGCGCGCGAGCCGCGCGAACAACGCGAGCAGAAACAGGAGTCGCGCACCCCGGAACGTCAACGCGAGCCGCGCGAGCCGCGCGAACCGCGTGGCGAGGGGCAGCATTCGCATCAACAGCGACAGCGCCAACCCAAAGCCGAGCAGCAACAGGCTGTGCCGGCCGGTACCAACGGTCAGGCGGCACCGGTTGTTGCAGGAGAAGACGGCGAGCGCGACCGTCGTCGTCGCCGTGGCCGTCGCGGTCGCGGAGGCGATCGTGGCGAACGCCAAGCCGAACAACGGCCGCAAAGCGAGGTAACAGACTCGACCGAAGCGTTGGCCACGCCTGCCGCGCCGATCGCCGCCGTATCGCCAGCCATTGAGCCGGCAGCGCAACTCGGCCATGCCGTGCCGGTGGAAGAAGCGCAATCCGAAGTGCAACGCGGCGTAACTGTCGGTGAACTCGGCGACGAGCTCATCGCTCGGCATGAAGAAGCGCCGGCGGTTCCACAGACGCGGATCGAGCCACAGGAAGCGGAAGAGCAAGTTCATTCGTACGCTGCCCCCGCCCTTGCGACGGAAGAGCAAGCAGCAGCGCCGGAAGTGCCGGCGCCTGTGGCACCCGCGCCGGTCGAAGTCTCACCGTCGACCGTTGAGGCCCCGGTGACACCGGTTACACCGCCACGCGTCAGCACCCCTCCGGCCAATCCGGATGAAGTGTTGAAAGACAGCGGTCTGGTGTTGATCGAGACCAAGGCGACCAGCGTGCAGCCGACAGCCGACCTCGAAGCGGTGCAACCGCAAGCCCCACGCCGGCGTCGTGAACGTCGGCCGCCGCCCCCCAGCGAGCCGCTGCAGCAAGTGGAAACGCACAAGTAAAAGCAAGAGTCGGAAACTGCAAAGCCGCCTGAGCGATCAGGCGGCTTTCTTATGGGCCCGACCCCTTCTGCCCGAGGCGTCGACACCTTCTCCTGAGAAAAAGGTGAACCGACCTGCAAGCAGGCGCAGGCTTGTAGCGCTAACGAGGCGCGATAAACCGCGCCGCTTCAGCCGCGGAGCGCTGCGCCCATTGATCCATCAGCTTCTTCAACTGATCCACGGTGACCTGGCGTCCGGCGTTGCCCTGTTTGGTGACACGCTCGCCGCTGCCGCGACGCAGCCCGGAATAGAGCCGCTCATCGGTCATGCTGTCGCTCACCTTCGCCTCGACCTGGATCACTGCGTCCTCGGGGCGGCCGCCGGTCGCTGCCGCTTTCGCACCGGTGGCGACCAGTGCGATGGGGAGGTATTGATAGGGTTTCAGGTCTTCGGTCTCACTGCCCACCGCCGTAAGCGCGACATTGATGCGCGCCACGCCTTGCCCCGGTTGCGGCACGAGCGTGAAGCGCTTGCCGAACTCGCGTCGCAAGGCCTGATTCATGTAGTCGCGAATCGCTTCGAGCTGTTGCTGACTCACTTCTTCGCTCGGTCGCGGCTGCGGATAAAATGTCACCGGTTCGAGCAGAACGGCCTGATAGCGGGTCGCCGTGAATTTCGGGTTCACGTAGCGGAAGATCGGCTCGCCCGCCGCAGTCTTGTCCTCACGTAGCTTGGAGTAGTCGCCGAGGTAGCCCGAATAGTGCTCGGGTTTTGCTCCCCCGGGCGAACTCGCGCACCCCGCGACCATCGCGGCGACGAAGAGGCCGAGACACGCTGCGTGGAATGATCCTCGTTTCATGATGGTTCCTTTCGTTTACGTTTATCGATTGGCGGCGATCACGGCGTCGTACACGCCCCGAACACCGCAAACACGCCGTTCGCGTTCGTCAACGTGGCCACCATGCGCCCATCCGTTTGATCGACGGTGATGGTCCAGGCATAGCCGAGTTCGGAACCTCGAAGGATCATCTGCTCTCCGTCGGTCTCCATGGATTGAATGGCCGATGTGCGCTTCTCTCCGAGCACGGTTTTATTCGCGAAGTCCAGGCGCATGAAAGGCGGCGCGCCGATGTCGGATGGCGTACCGGAAATGCACCTGCCTTCGACGCAGTCGACGGCGGTTACCGACGCACAAAGCAAAGGCTTCGAGGCATCGAAATCGGCTGCGTATGCGCTCGCGGCGCAAGCTGTCGCAAGCAGTGCGAAGGGAAGCTTGAATGGCATGCCGGCTCCTTTCATTTCACCGTATAACCGCGACCTTCCATGCACGCGCCGAACGCGCGGTAATAAGTATTGAGTTGCTGCTGACGCACATCCGTTTGCTGCTGTTGCGCAGCCGCCGCGTTCTGTCTGGCATTTCGTCCACCGGCCATCGTTCCCGCGACGGCACCGATCCCGGCGCCCTGCCCGGTATCGCCTGCAATTGCGCCGATGGCGGCCCCGCCAAGCGCGCCTCGTGCCGCGCCGCGCATGCGTTCGCCGCCGCCGACGGAGGACGGCGCTTGGGGCGGTGGCGCCGCGGCGAGCGCCATCGGATCCACGCCGGTGCTTTGCTTCGCCCAACTTGAGCACTCGCCCTGGTCGCGTTGCTGCTGTTGTGCCGACTGACCCTTCGCGGGATAGATGACGGGCTGCTGCGCATGGAGAACGGGGGCGGCGCACAACAACAACATCATCACGAACCCGAGCACCTTCAATTCACTTCTGCGTTTCATGGCTGTCCCCGCGTTGGCGCGATCCGCTCAGAACCTGATGTCCAGACTGAGATACGGGCCGCTGAGCGCAATGTCGTACAGGAAGCGGCCGGCGCCGCCGCCATCGTCATAGTCGACCCTGAAATAGCGGTAGCCCAACTGCGCTTCGAGCACATCCGAAATGCGGTAGCCCACGCCGGCGATCGCCTGCCAGGTGAAATCCGCGCCGCCGGCGCCGACGTCGCCATGGAAAATCAGCGCCCAACGTTCCGTCAGCGGCGCGCGCAGACGCAGGCCGGCGAAACCGTCCACCCAATCCTTCGAGCGCGACCCGGATCGCGCCGCAAGCAATCCCGCGCCCAAGTCCACTTCGGTCTTGGCATGCACGTAGCGAATGCCGGCAAGCAGATCGATCGGCGCACGTCCGTTGATGACTCGATACGTCCCGGCGAGCGAATAGAACTGATGCGTGACTTCGACGTCCACGTCGCCGAACGCAGGACCCGGCGTATCGGCGTCGGCGGACAGCTTCGCGTAGAAACCGTCGAACAGCAGGCCGTAGCGATCCCTGCGCGCTTCGAACATGCCCATGAGCGCGAAATCGAGCGTGTCCCACACATCGGAAAAACTCGCATCCACGTCCACATCCGGCAACCGTCCGATGCCGACGTCGCCGTCGATGCCCACGGCCCAGAAATAAGGCGTCAGCGAGAAGGTCCACGCATCGGCCGCGCTCGCCTGAGATTGCGCGCCCGCCGTTGACGCGAACAGCAGCCCGACCGCGACACCGGGAATTGCGAAGCGATAACGGTTGCGTTGCACGGCCGAGCGGAACATTCCATCACCGTCGATACGACACGCGCGATCGCACTGCCGCGCATTGGCAAGCACCATAACGCGCGCAACCTGGCGTTCACATTGCCCTTTAGCCCCAACAGGGATCAAGCCGGCGCACCCGCATATCAGTGTTCAGGACAGTTCGGGTACGGCGCATGCACGCGCCTTTAGTTCCATTGTGTCGAGTGACGACGCATGCCAGTATCGGTGTACCCCAATACCAGTGCGACGAGCGTGCGAGCGCGACATCAACAGCGAGCACCTATTGGCGCGGTGTGCCGATACCTTGCGCCCGCGCTCCTCGCATTGCTCACGCTCTGCGCGGCCCGTGCGGCCACCGCGGCGGAGATGCCCACGCACGAGGGACCGCGTATCGGTCTGGCTTTGTCAGGCGGCGGTGCGCGCGGCGCAGCCCATATCGGCGTACTGAAAGTCCTGGAAGATCTGCGCATCCCGGTGCATTGCATTGCCGGGACGAGCATGGGCTCGATTGTCGGCGGCGCCTATGCGTCCGGCCTGACGCCGAAGCAGATGGAAGAACTGATCGTCGGCACCAACTGGAGCGAAGTTTTTACGGATCGTCCACCGCGCGCCGAGATCTCCATCCGCCGCAAGGCCGACGACTACAAGAATCTCTATGCGCCAGAGTTCGGCGTCAGCGAAGGTGTCACCGTTCCCAAAGGATTGATCGCCGGCGTATCGGTGGAGAGCTTTCTGCGCGAAGTCACGCAATCGGCGGCGCAGATCACCGACTTCTCGCTGTTGCCTATTCCCTTTCGCGCCGTCGCCGCCGACATCGCCACGGGCGAGGAAGTCGTGATGTCCGAAGGCAGCCTGGCCGAAGCCTTGCGCGCGAGCATGTCGCTGCCCGGTGTGGTGCCGCCGGTGGAACGCGACGGACGACTGCTGGTCGACGGCGGCATCGCCAACAACCTGCCCATCGATGTCGTACGCAATCTATGCGCGGATATCGTGATCGCGGTGGACATCGGCACGCCACCGATGAAGCGCGAGGAGATCGGCTCGGCGCTCACTGTCGTCGGACAGCTCATCAATCTGCTCGGTCAGTACACCGTCAACGAACAGAAGCGCTCGCTGAAGCAAGGCGACATCCTCATTTCGCCGGAGCTCGGAGACATCGCTTCCACTAGTTTCGAGCGTCAGGCGGAAGCAGTACGGATCGGCGAAGCGGCCGCACGGGCGGCGGCGGACGAGTTGCGCCGCTACAGCATTCCGGAAGCGCGATATGCCGAGTTGCGGCGGACACAACAACCGACCGAGTACCAGCTGGGCGTGGTCGATGAAATCCGCTTCGAGGGATTGGAGCGCACCAATGCCGCCGTGCTGCGCGGACTCGTGCAATCGCAGCCCGGACAACCGTTGACCGAGGACGAAATCGCGGGCGATCTGCGGCGCATCTACGGGCGCGGCGATTTCGAAGGCGTCAACTACCGCATCGTGGAAGATGACGGCCGTCGAGCGCTAGTGTTCCTGCCGCACGAGAAATCATGGGGGCCGGATTATCTGCGTTTCGGCGTAGCCCTCGCCTCGGACTTCGACAGCGAGCACTATTTCAATGCGCTGATCAACTACAAGAAGACCTGGCTGAACCGCTTGGGTGCCGAGTGGAGTACCGATCTGCAAATCGGCCGCGACCGTTCCTTGCTGACCGAGCTTTATCAGCCCTTGAACGAAGCGAACGATCTGTTCGTTTCGGGCTACGGCTATCTCGCACGCTCCGTACGGGGTGTGTTCGTCGATGACGACCGCGTCGCCGAATACGACACTCGCGAACAGCGGCTCGGGCTGGATCTCGGCCTCAACTTCTCGACATGGGGCACGGCTCGCACCGGTTTGATGTGGCGGGACGTGAGGGCCGATGTGGACACTGGTGCACCGACATTGCCGGAGGGTGACATGCGCGCCTCCGGCTTCCACGTAGCCTTTGTCACGGATCAGCTCGATGCACCTTATCTCTCTCGCAGCGGGTATTACCTCGAAGCGCGCGGCTTGTTTCCGCGCTCAGGTCTGGGCGCCGATCGCTCGTACGACCGCATGCTCCTTCGCGCCACAGGCGTGAAGAGTTTCGGCGCCCATACTTTCAATCTGGCGACGTTCTACGGCACGGACTTCCACTCCGATATGGAGCCATTCGATGCGTTCGTGCTGGGCGGCCCTTTGCGGTTGTCCGCATATCCGATCGATCGTTTCGCCGGACGCGAATACGCCTTCGGACGCCTGATGTATTACAACCAGGCGATCAAACTTCCCAGCCCCCTCGGTACGGGACTCTATCTCGGCGCGTCGCTGGAAGCCGCGGAAGTCAAACGGCAGTTCACCGAGTCCGGCAGCTCCGGCGGCCTGTGGTCGGCATCGGTGTTTCTCGCGGCCGACACATTCCTGGGGCCGATCTACTTCGGTTACGGACGCGGCAAAGGCGGCGAAGACAGCGTGTTCTTCTTTATCGGCGTGCCCTGATCCGATGCCGTTTGTGCCGGTGTCATGCTGCGGCCGGCACCGCGAGCGATTCCGGACGGTCCGACCACCTCAGCGAGGCGTGTACGAAAACTTCTGCCCGCCTACGCTCGCCTCGTACATCAATCCGCCTTTCGCGACGGTGAACGTCGCCATGCCGTTCTGGTATTTGCCGATCGTTTCCGCATCGTGTTTGCCGCCGCTGGCTCCTGCCGATGCGCCTGCGGTGCCGGCCTTCGCACTCGTGCCCGCGGTGATCGCCACGGCGGAAGCGTCCGCCCCGAATTCGAAGTTACCGCCGGTGAATTCCTTGAACGCGCGATCGTTCTCGAAAAAAATGATCTGGCTATAGGCCTGGCCACCGAGTTGCAGACCGACCGAAACCTGCGTCACCGACGTATCGCCCACGTACTCACCTTTGCGGTACACGCGGCCTTTGCCGTATGCGCCGCCGATACCGATGCCGCCTTTGCCAATGGTGGGGAACACCGCATAGCCGTAAGCGTTGTTGAAGAAACGTTTGCTCTCCCCGGCTTCCTTGAACACCTTGATCGTTTCCGCATACTCATCTGCCAGGGCGGGCGCCGGTAACGCAACCGTGGCGACAAGCAATATCCAAAGTAAACGCCTGAACATGATCGCTCCTTCACAAATCGCATCACTCCCCTTCTTTGGCCAGACTGGCCCACGACGCTATGCGAACCAAACGCATGCGGCGCAACGACAGTTTTGCCGTTCTGCGGCGAATTGCCGATAGGACCAAGGACCAATGTTCAGACCGGAGGACGCCGCCTATCGTTTTCGCGGTCATCCAACGAGGGGAACGGCATGAAAGCGCTGTGGACACTCTTACTCCTGATCCTGGTGTCCGTCGCGCAGCATGCGGCGGCGCAGTCTTCCGCGAATGAGGACGCAAAGGGCGCCGGCGCCATGCAGGCAGTGCACCTCACCGCCACCGTCGAAGCGGTGGATCAGGAGAATCGAATCGTGACGCTAAAAGGGCCGCAAGGCGACATCACGGCGGTCCGCGTCGGCGACGATGTCCGCAATCTGGATCGGCTTGCGGCCGGCGACACCGTCGAAATCGATTACTACGAAGCGGTGGCGCTCGACATCAAGAACACCGACGCGGCGCCGACGGCGACCCAGACAACATCAGTCAAGCGCGCCAAACCCGGGGAGAAACCGGGCGGCATGGTCCAACGCAAAGTGCGTGTCGTCACCGAAGTGATGGGCGTCAATCCGGAGTCGCAGACTCTGCTGGTGCGCGGCCCGCTCGGGAATCTCACGCGCATCAAAGTAAAAGATCCCGCGCGCCTTGCCGAATTTAAGGTCGGCGCCAAAGTCGATGTCACCTATATCGAAAGCCTCGCCATCGCGATCCGGGAGACGCCGCGAAAATAACCCGGCGCGCGTTTCGAGGCTGGCGGCAGAGCCGTATCCCGTGGATCGCTTGATATGGATTTGCTCATTCACGAGATACGGCGCAATCCTCTGCTCTGGCTACTCGTCTCCGTACCGTTCGTGCTGATGACGGATCGTTTCAAACCGGATTCGCCAATATTGCTCTTCTTGCTTTCCATCGTGGCGATCGTTCCGCTCGCCGCGCTGCTGAGTCATGCCACCGAATCGGTTGCCGCGAGAACCGGCGATGCGGTCGGCGGCCTGCTGAATGCGACGCTCGGCAATCTGACCGAACTGGTCATCGCGCTCTCCGCACTTCGGGCCGGTGAATACCTCCTGGTGAAAGCGACCATCGCCGGCGCTATCGTGACGAATGCGCTGTTCATGCTCGGTGCGTCCTTTCTGCTTGGCGGGCTGAAACATCATGTGCAGGAATTCAATCGCACCGGCGTGCGCCTGCAGGCCGGCATGCTGTTCCTCGCCACCATTTGTCTGCTGCTGCCTTCGGCAGTCGGCGCCATGGCTTCCGGGCAGGCCACCGCCTTCGCCGAACAATTGAGCGTGTCGTTGGCTTTGGTGCTGATTGCGACCTACTGCTTGGGCCTTTATTTCTCCCTGGGCACGCATCGTGAATTCTTCAAGGCGCAGAACGAGCAAGCGGAGAGCGAAACCCACGTGTGGCCCATGCGATTGGCACTGAGCACTCTTGCCGGCGTGACCGTGCTCGTCGCGCTCGTGGCCGAGGTCTTTATCGAGTCGGTGCAAGGCGCGGCCGAGACGATGGGAACGAGCAAGGCCTTCGTCGGCTTCATCATCGTTGCGCTGGTCAGCGGCGCGGGCGAAATGGCTGCGGCGTTCGCCGGAGCGCGCCGCAACCGCCTGGATCTCAGCGTGGGCATCGCATTGGGAAGTGCGACCCAGATCGCCCTTTTCGTCGCGCCGGCGCTCGTGCTGGCGAGCTATGCGTTGGGTCCATTCCCCATGACGCTGGAGTTCTGGCCCGCCGCGGTGCAAATGGTGCTGGTCGCCACGCTGATCGCCGCGCTCGTATCCGGAACGGGCCGCGCCGTCTGGTTCACGGGGGTGCTCATCCTCGCGGTCTATGTGGCGTTCGCAATCGCGCTCTACCTGCTTCCGCCTCAACCTTCATGAGCACGCGACGGATCGACGAGCTCTTTACATCAGCGTATTCCTTCCTGCCGGCGTACGAACGCCGGCCGGTGCTCGATCCGTTGGCGCGCGCGGCAGAAGTTATCTTCGGCCTGCTTATGGCGATGTCGTTCTCCGGCTCGCTCAGCGTGGCCACAGCGGGGCAGCAGGAGATTCGCACGATGATGTACGCGGCGCTCGGCTGCAATCTCGCCTGGGGCATCGTGGATGCGGTTATGTATCTGATCATCACGCTCACCGTTCGGGCGCGCAACATGGCCTTGCTGCGTCGCGTGCGCGGCACCACTGACCGCAAGGCCGCGCACGAAAGCATCAGCGAAGCGATGCCCGGTCGGCTGGGAGAGGCGCTCGGCGAAGACGTGCTAGAGGTGCTGCGTCAACGGCTGGTCGCCATATCAAATCCGCCGACCTACGCGCAATTGCGGCTCGACGATCTGCGCGGCGCGATCGGCGTGTTCTTCCTCGTGGTGCTCGCCACCTTTCCGATCGTCGTGCCGTTCATGTTCATTCCCGATGCGGCGCTTGCGCTGCGCGTCTCGAACTCGATCGGGCTGGTTATTCTGTTCGCCGCCGGGTACTGCCTCGGCCGCTATGTCGAAGCCAGCCCATGGCGTCCGGCGCTCGCGCTCGCCGCTGTGGGAGCGGCGCTGTTCTTCGCGATCATCGCGCTGGGCGGATGAGGGCGTCCACGATACGCACAATCGTGAACTGGGCAGGGCATCGCCATACCAGGCCGATGATCGAAGGCGAACTGCGGCGCTTGATGCATCGGCTCCGGCGCGCAGCCGGCGAAGAGAAGCGGCGGTAGCACCGACTAAAGGATGCGAAGCAGTCTGTCGTTCCGCCTCAGGCTTGCTCGTCCGGCACCCCGGTCGGCAATCGATATGGCGTCGCGCAAATGGGCTCGCTCAGAGCCGCCACACCGCCCTGTGGCCGGCAGATGCGTGCGGCCATGCAGGCATACTCGAACAGCTCGTCGGCGCGTTCTTCCGGCACAAGCAGTTGCACGAGCCGCACGAACACGGACTCCGGCAGATCGTCGGGATTGCGTGTCTTCGCTGCCCTGATGATGGCTACTCCGCGGCACGACACGCTATCGGCAACAGTCACGCCGCGCTCCTTCATCGCGCGAATCAACGCCAAATCGGCGCCGTCGTCCGGCAACACGCACACAATGAGCCGCGTGCGCTCCCAGGCGGTGGAAGTCGCCTGCGACTCCGGACTCATGTCCGCCTCTCCTGCACCAGCCTTTCGCGAACGGCCTCCGGGACATAGGTTGCCACCTTGTCGAGCGGGATTGCGTAGATCAGCCCCGCCCCTGGGCGGTCCAGTCCAAGCCGTGCGTAGAGACTGC
Organism: Nitrosomonadales bacterium; assembly: GCA_036676355.1. Lineage (GTDB taxonomy): Bacteria > Pseudomonadota > Gammaproteobacteria > Burkholderiales > SG8-39 > ZC4RG42. Next base: position 42,199 of record JAKFDA010000085.1, read on the forward strand.
GCATCACGACATCGCGGTGCTCCGCGGCGCCGATCATGCTGACCACTTCCTTCTCCGCCTCCACGGCGATGCCTAGAAGGCCGAGACGCTCCCGCACGCCGACGCCGCGCGCGTGGTAAACGACCGCGCCTGCGACGCCCACGTCGCGGGCGGCCTTGATGACTTCGTCCGCCCGGCCGAGCGGAACGATGCAGTTGATCAGTACCGCGTCGGTGAGATAAGTGAGTCCGTTGTCGTTCATATCAATTCCTGGACGGGAGCGAGTGGCTCATCGGATGCGCTGCGCGCCGCGGCGCGCGCTTCACGTTCGCTCTTGTAACGCGACCACAACCCGGATATCAGCACGGAGATGATCGGGCCGACCGAGGCCAGGGACAGAATGCCGAAGCCCTCGATCGCGCCGCTCGCATTGGCGAAGCCAAGCCCGAGCGCGAGCACGAGCGGTACGGTGACGGGACCGGTCGTGACGCCGGCGCTATCCCAGGCGACATTGACGAAGGCTTCGCTGGAAACCAAAGTCAGCACTGCGGCGACGGCATAGCCGCCGAGCAGCAGCCATACCAATGGCAGATCGAAGACGAGTTTGGCGATGCCGAGTGCGATGCCGAACGCGACGCCGATCGACACTGCCAGAATCAAGCTCTTCTTCTTGAACACGCCGTTGGTCAGTTCCTCTGCCGTGATGCCGAGCGCCGACAACGCGGGTTCCGCGATCGTTGCGCCGAAGCCGAGAAACCATACGAACGCGAGTGCGAGGATCAGGCCGGTGATGAAGCCGTAGAGCGGCGAGTCCGCCGCACCGGAGACTTGCATGAATGCGGTCGGCACGAGGTTGCCCGATCCGCTTCCCAACGTCGAGAGTCCGTAGGTCAGCCCGAGGTTGAACATGCACATGCCGGCAATGGTGAGTGCAATGCCGAGAAAAATTTCTGCACGATTGGCGAGGCGTTCGCGCAGCACGAACGTCAGCACCACAAACAAGAACACCACCAGGGGCAGGATTGCTCGGATGCCGGCGACGATTTCCGCCAACGGGCTGCGCGCGTACCACGGCGGTTGGGCCGCTTGCGCAACGAGCGCCGCCTGACGCGCGCCCTCGACGATCTCGGCCGGCGATACGGTCGAAGCGACATACATCGCGAGAAGCAGCACACCCGCGACGGGAAACAGCGAGGCGAGCGTCACGATACCGAAGCCCGAGAGGCCGCCGCTCCCCTTGCCGGCCGCGACGGAGATTCCCACTCCAAGTGCGAGTACTAGCGGCACGGTAACGGGGCCGGTCGTCACGGCGCCCGTGTCCCAGGCGAGTCCGAGCGCCGTGACGAGATCCGGATCGCGCGCCATGTAGAGCGTCGGCGCGAAAGCCAATACCAGCGAGATGAGAATCAGCGGCTTGAGACTCCAACCGTAGAGAAACCGCAATGTGCCGACGACGGCAGCGAGCCCCACCGACGCACCGACCACCAGCACCAACGCGTCGGACCACTCGTTGAGCAACGCATAAAGATACGGCGCGCGCTCCACCGAAACGATCTGGCCGGCGATCTTCAACGCGCCGATGGCTGGCTCCGCGAAAGTCACGCCGATACCCAGCAGCAACGTGAACAACAGCACCAGCGGCAGGGAAAGTTTGCGCGGCAACTGGCTGCCGATGATCGTGCCGAAGGGCATGAGGCCGATCTTCAGCCCCTCCATGAACAACATCAGCCCGACGATCACCGCCAGCATCCCGGCAGTTATGACGAGCGGCCCTTCGATGTGCTCGCGCAGGATAAGAATCTGGAACAGCGCCAGATAGAGCGCTAAAGGAACGACGGCGCGAGCCTGATCGTTGAAGCGGTAAGAGATGTAGGGCCGCAGCAGTCTCGACACTTCGTCCGGCCGCAAGCGAAGTTCAGCGGCCTTGGCGGGTAGCGGCTGTCCATCAAGGCCGTATTCGATGACGGGAGCCAGCGCGTTGTAGCTAATCTGCCGTGCGCCGCTTCCCATTGCACGTAGATAGTCACCGTAACGTACGCATCGCTCGACAGCCGATGTCGAGCGATGCGCGTCGGCCATCCCGACCTCCGCAGTCATCGTGCCTCCATGTATCGCGCGGCGCTCCGGTTTTTCATTGTCGAATAGGCGCGTGAACGCCGGCGTCACCAGGCCTTCAGATAAGCTTCCGCCGCGCTGAAGCGCAGCAGGACACCGATGACCGCATCGAGGAAGCCGAGGAAGTGGATCGGCTTTTCCGCGGCGATCCATACCGCGCCGGTCGCGCCGACCGGAATGTTGATGCCCGGCGGCTCATTGAATTCCAGGACCACCAGACGTCCAACCGCCATGCTGCCGACGGCAACGCGTTCTCCAACGCCCTGCGGAATGCCGCCGAACAGGATTCCCTGCGCCTCGCCTGTCGATCCGCCCACGCTATGCACGCGGGCGCGAAAGATCTTGCCCGGATAGGCGTTGACGTAGAACTCCGCGAAGGCCTTCGGCTTGATATAGCCGTACACCTGATCCGGAATGCGCACTTCGATGAACTTCTTGTTGGTGAACATCTGGATCGATGCCGGTCGCAGTTCGGGAAAGTACTGGCCTTCCGCGGTGTACTGGATCGTCACCTGTCCGTCCGTGGGGGCGACGATCACCGCGCGATCGACTTTCCACTGCAGATCGGCGATCGCCTGCTGCGCCTTCACCACCATGTCGCGTTGTCCGCGGATCTCCGCCTCCTTCGCGTCGTATTCCGCTTCCGAGACGATGTCGCCGCGTAACTGCTTCAAGCGGGCGAGATCTCTTTCGAGCTTCGCAAGCTGTGTCTGCAGCCGCGCCCGCTCGGCAATCTGCGACTTCATTTCGATCTCATAGCGATCGGTCTTGTAGCGGTAGATCGGGTCGCCCGCTTTGACGATCTGATTGTGCGTGACGTAGATCTTCTCGATCTCGCCGCCTGCGGGCGTGTTGAGTATGACGTGCGGCGCTCGGACCATCGCGGAATGCGTGAGATCGAGGAACGCCAGATAGCGCGTCAGCGTCAGCACCATGAACACGAGGAACAGGCCGCCGAGGCCCATGGCGATCATGTTGCCGAGCGTCTTGTTGATGACCTTGAATTTGACCAGCAGCCAGCAGATGAGGATGTATCCGCCCAGGATGATTTTCATAACCGTTCCTCCCGCTCGAAGTCCCGGTTCGGTGTGTGGATGGTATGCACGACGCCTGGCGATTCGCGTGTGGGCTCGGGATGTGTTTCTTCGGGCGCGCTCATCGTCGCAGGCGGTTCATCGGTCTGCGGCGGCAATCCCCGGCCGCGCCTGAAAACGCGCACCAGTGTCTCTTCCGCCTGCTCCCAATCGAGATAGGCGATGAACAACGCGATCGCCCACACCCAGTGCTGGAACAGTCCGAGCAGCGTCAGGGCGCTCACGAGTTCAGCCTGGCGCAGCTTCTTATGCTCGGCGCGATGCTTCGGAATCTCATGCAAACGCCACCCCACCATCAGCGCGATGATGATGATGATCAATAACAGCGGCAGCAGGATGTACATCACCCAGTCCGCGTCGAGAATGGCGCGATAGAGACCGAACGGTTCGTTCGCGTAGTACCCGTCCGGGACGTCTTCCTTGTAGACATGGAAGAGCATCAGAACCCTCCTCCCAGCGCCTTGTAATACTGGCTGCGCGCCACGAGTTGGTTCAGTCGCGCATCCGCCAGCGTCAATTCCGCGTTCAGCACCCGGATCGTTTGGGCGAGCACTTCGTATTTGCTGGTGCGGCCGACCAGATAACTTTTCTCGTCCAGGGCGAGCGCTTCCCTGCGGGCCGCGACTGCTTCCGCGGTCGCCACCGCTTGCCGATCTCCCGTATCGACGAGCACGAGCGCTTCATATGCCTCGCGGAACGCAGACGACACCACATACCGGTAGTGCGCGATGGCCTTTTGCCGCCGCGCCTCGGCGCCGGCGACTTTCCAGTCGATGGCGCCGGCATCGAATATCGGCCCGGCCAGACCCGCGGCCGCCTGCCAGAAGAACGGCATGCCGGTGACGAGCGCGGAGGACGACCCGATCCAGCCCGCAGCCAGCGAAATCGTCAGGCGCGGGTAGTACTCGGCGCGGATGCTGTCCAGGTCGGCGTGCGCCGCGCGCAGCAACTGTTCGGCTGAAGCCACGTCGGGACGGCGCAACAGCAGATCCGAATCGATTTCTCGCGGCGTGTCGGGAATACGCACCGCGGCCTGTTGCGTACGCGGCAATGCTTCAGCGATGTCGCGAGGGCTGCGACCGATCAGCAATGCCAGCGCGAGTTCCGTGCGTGCGATCGCCGCCTCCATCACTGGAATCTGCGCCGCGACCGTGGCGACTTCGGCAAGGCTCTGGCGATACGCCAGCGCGGTGCCGACCTGTGCCTTCCAGCGGCGGAATTCGAAATCCGCCACGGCCCTGAGGTTGTCATGCGTATCCCGGGTGATGGCGAGCTTGTTCTCCAAGTTAAGCAGCTGGAAATAAGTCTCGGCGACCGCTTGCGATATGGACAACTGCGTCGCGTCGCGCACATGTTCCGATGCGGACAACTGCGCGAGCGCCGCTTCGTTCAGGTTTTCGATACGGTCCCACAGATCGACCTCCCAGTTCAGCAGCGCGCCGATGCTCGTGACGGAGACGCGCTTGTCGAACTCCTCCTCCTGACCCAGCACCAACTGACGCCGGGACAACGTCGACTTGACCTGCCCGTCCACGCGGGGAAACAGCATCGCATGGGCAACGCCCGCGTTGGCGCGCGCTTCGGCGACGTTGGCCGCCGCCTTCGCCAGATCGTAGTTGTTGCGCAGCGCTTCCTCGATGAACCGATCGAGCACAGGATCACCGAAGGTTTGCCACCACCGCGAGTCGATGAGGATGCGTGCGCGCTCCGGCGGGAGGTCGAGTTGCGGGCGCACGTATGCGGTCGGCGTCGGCCCGCACCCCGCGCAAGCGGCCGCAGCCAGCCCCGCGATGACGCGCATCGCGATGCGGCACGAGTAGTTCTGCAGCGAACGCGAGGGCCGCCGATACGTCGATGCACCAGTTCGCACGAGTGAGGTTCCCGGGTTTGCGATGCGACATGCGTCGCTTCGCATCTGCCGCGCGCGTTCAGGGTAGTGCCGGCTTGCGGCCGCAACAATGAGACCTTCGTCCCATGAAGCGCGCCGCCGAAGGCGTGCGCGGGCCGAGGCATGCCCCGTTGCATTGGGACCAAGGCCCTATGGCGATCGTTTTGGCGCACTCCTAGCATTCCGTACGCGCCGCCGATCCGACGTCAGCGCTCCACGGCGTGATCGGCGGGCGGATGCTGGGGACATGCGGTTGTGTGCGCCGCGGAGGGGGAAAGCATGAATCGACGTGTACTTTATATGGCCATCGCTTGCGCACTAAGCGGCAATGCCGCCGCGCAAACCTCTGAGGACATCAAATCCCAGCTCGATGATGCAATGCGTGTCATTCGCGAATTGCAGGAGCGCGTCAAGGCGCTCGAGCAGCAAGAGCATGCGCCCGTACCGGCCCCTTCATCGCCGACTGCCGCGCCCAGAGACCCCGCCACGCATGCCGAGAAAGAGGCGCCGGGCGTGAAAGGCGCGCGCGTGATCGCGCCGCAAAGCGCCCCGGAAGAAGGTGCTTGGGGCGGCGAAGCGCGACTGGAAATCAGCGGCAAGGTCCAGCTCGATTTCATCTACGACTTCGATCGCGTCGATCCGGATTGGAACGCAACCTTGCGGCCGTCCACCATCCCGGTGAACTGTCCGGGCGATCCGGGCTGCGGGGAGGACGGCGAGACCGTCTTCAGCGTGCGTCAGACTTCGCTCGGCTTCAAGGCGTTCGTCCCCACGACCGCGGGCGAGTTGAAAGCGGAGGTGAGTTTCGATCTGTTCTCCACAGGCGGCGGGCAAACATCGGCACGGCTGCTGAATGCATGGGGCGCCCTGGGCAACCGGATCGGGCTCGGACAGTACTACACCTTGTTCATGAATCAGGACGCGTTTCCCAATGTCGTCGATTACTGGGGACCGAACGGCATGGTGTTCGTCCGCAATCCGCAGATCCGCTATCTCGCCTATGAAAAGGAGGGGCTGAAGCTCGCCTTCTCGCTCGAAGCGCCCAATGCGGCGATCGATACCGGCAAAGTAGCGGACATCGATCCGGCCTTGAACGTGCGCAGTCATACGCAATGGCCGGACGCCGTCGGCAAGCTGAGTTGGGATCAGGACTGGGGGCACTTCCAGGTCGCCGGCGTTCTGCGCTCCGTGGGCTTCGAAACATTGGGCGACGACGTCGATTCAGACGAAGAACTGGGCTGGGGCGTGAACGTGAGCGGGTGGTTGAAGGTCGGAGCAAAGAATCGCCTCATCGGGCAAGTGGTATACGGCGAGGGGATCGCCAGTTACATGAACGACGGCGGCGTCGACCTCGCACCGAGTTCCAGCCTGAAGGCCGAGACCGTGAAGACGCTCGGTGCGTTCGTCTATTACGACCATTACTGGAACGACAAGTGGAGCAGTTCCGTCGGGGCGAGCATCCATCGCCAGGACAACACCGGCGGACAGCTTCCCACCGCATACAAGGAAGGCCTGTACGCGTCGGCCAACATCCTCTGGTATCCGGCGAAGAACGTGCTGACCGGTGTTGAATTCCTCTGGGGTCGTCTGGAACAGAACGACGGCGAGTCCGGCGACGATTTTCGCGTGCAGTTCAGCGGCCAGTACAAGTACTAACGCCTCACCTCTTTGATCGGAGTCGCCTGTGTCCTTCACTCAAGCATTCCCGGTCGCCATCATCGATGAAGATTTCGAAGGCAAGCATGCGGCCGGTCGCGGCATGCGCCAGCTCGCAGCCGCCATCGAGAGCGAGGGCTTCCGCGTCGTGAGCGGCGTGAGCTATGCGGATGCGCAGCGGCTGGTCGATGTCATCAATACCGAGTCGTGCTGGCTCGTCTCCGTGGACGGCATCGAAGAAACCGAGGGCCAATGGAATCTGTTGGAAGAAGTGCTTGCCAAGAAGCGGCGACGGAACAACCGCCTGCCGATTTTCCTGTTCGGCGATCAGCGCACCGCGGAGATGGTGCCGGCGAACGTGCTCAGGCACGCCAACGCTTTCATGGCCCTGTTCGAAGATCCGCCGGAGTTTCTGGCACGCACCATCTGCCGGGCGGCGCATATCTATCTCGAACGCCTTCCGCCGCCGATGTTCAAGGCGCTGATGGATTACACGTTGCATGGCGGGTATTCCTGGCACACCCCGGGTCATGGCGGCGGCGCAGGCTTTCGCAAAAGCCCGGTGGGGCAGCTCTTCTATCACTTCTTCGGTGAAAACACGCTGCGCTCCGACATCTCCGTCTCGGTCGGTGCGCTCGGCTCCCTGCTCGACCACACGGGGCCGATTGCCGAAGGCGAACGCAATGCCGCGCGCATTTTCGGCACCGACGAGACGCTTTTCGTGGTGGGCGGCACATCGACCGCGAACAAGATCGTGTGGCACGGCATGGTCGGCCGCAACGACCTGGTGCTGTGCGACCGCAACTGTCACAAGTCGATCCTGCATTCACTCATCATGACGGGCGCGACGCCGATCTACCTGATCCCGTCGCGCAACGGACTCGGCATCATCGGACCCATTTCGCGCGACCAGTTCAGCGCGGAGTCGATCCGCATGAAGGTCGATGCCAGTCCGTTCGCCAAGGACACCACCGGCAACGTGCGGTTGATGGTGATGACCAATTCCACCTATGACGGACTCTGCTACAACATCGACGCGATCAAGCAGTTGATCGGCGATTCGGTCGAGGTGCTGCACTTCGACGAGGCGTGGTATGCCTACGCCAACTTCCACGAGTTCTACGACGGCTATCACGCCATTTCGTCGAACGACCCGGCGCGCGCGAAGAACGCGGTGACCTTCGCTACGCAATCGACGCACAAGCTGCTGGCAGCGCTGTCGCAGGCGTCGATGATCCACATCCAGAACGCCGAGACGAAGCAACTGGACATGACGCGCTTCAACGACGCCTTCATGATGCATACCTCCACCTCGCCGCAGTACGGGATCATCGCGTCCTGCGATGTGGCGGCGGCCATGATGGAACAGCCGGGCGGCCGCGCCCTCGTGCAGGAGACCATCGACGAGGCGCTGAGCTTCCGCCGCGCCATGACGGCGGTGAAAGCGCAGATTCCGGAGACGACGTGGTGGTTCGACGTCTGGCAGCCGGAGGCGATCGCGCAACAGCCCGTCGTCGACAGGGCAGCCTGGGTTTTGAAACCCGGCGATGCATGGCACGGTTTCACCGATCTTGCCGAGAACCACGTACTCGTCGACCCCATCAAGGTGACCATTCTTTCGCCCGGCATGTCCGCGGACGGGACGATGCAGGAGCAAGGCATTCCCGCCGCCGTGATCACCAAGTTCCTCTCCTCGCGACGCATCGAGATCGAGAAAACCGGCTTGTATTCGTTCCTGGTGCTGTTCTCCTTCGGCATCACCAAAGGCAAGTGGAGCACGCTCCTCACCGAGTTGATGAACTTCAAGGATCTCTACGACGCCAACGCCCCGCTCCGGCGCGCGCTGCCCGCATGGACGACGCTGCACGCGGACATCTACGGAAAGATGGGACTGAAGGATCTGTGCGACCACATCCATCAGGTGTACCGGGAAGATAACGTGCCGGAGGCGCAGAAGAACATGTACACCGTGCTGCCCGAAATGGCGATGCGTCCGGCCGATGCTTATGATCATCTCGTGCGCGGGCGCGTCGAAAGCGTCGAGATCGACCATCTGATGGGGCGGACGCTCGCGGTGATGATCGTGCCCTACCCGCCTGGCATTCCGCTGATCATGCCCGGCGAGCGCATCACGACCGCGACCAGGTCGATCCAGGACTACCTCCTCTACGCACGCGATTTTGACCGCAAATACCCCGGCTTCGAAACCGATATCCACGGCTTGCGCTTCGAGCACACATCCGAAGGGCGTCGTTACATGATCGACTGCATCGAGGAAGGAAGCGGGTGATGGATCCGCCGACCATTCCCGTTCCCTTTCATCGTCTGCTGAAGATTGTCGCGATCGCCGATCGCGAAGATCAGCAGGTGAAGGAATTGATCGAACACATCCGCGCCGAGAACTACCAGGTTGAGGTGACAGACAGCCTGGAACGCGACGTGTCCGAAGACGCCGCGATCGGCGCGTACATCATCCAGGTCGACGGGCAACGGCTGGAACCCGCGCGCGCACTCGCGCGTTCGGTGCGCGGCATCGGTTTCCGTACGCCGCTCTGGGCGCTTGCCGATTCGCATGGCATCTCCGACATCGCCGTGCTGGGCGGTCTCGGCGAAGTCGAAGGCTTCGTCTATCTGGGTCAGCAGACACCCGCCTTCTATGCCAAGCAGATCATCGTCAGCCTGGTGAAGTACGGAAGCAGCCTGCTGCCTCCCTTCTTCGGCGGTTTGGTGAGATACGACGCGGATGCGACCATCGCATTCGATTGTCCGGGACACCAGGGCGGGCAGTTCTATCGCAAATCGCCGCCCGGACAACTGTTCTTCAAGCACTTCGGCGAAAATATTTTCCGTAACGATCTGTGCAATGCCGACGTGGCTCTGGGCGACATGCTGATCCACGAAGGCGCGGTGCTGGACGCGGAGTGTCACGCCGCGGAAGTATTCGGCGCTGATCAGACCTACTTCGTCCTCAACGGTACCAGCACATCGAACAAGATCGTGACCGGCGCGGTGCTGCGTCAGGGCGATCTCGTGCTGTTCGACCGAAACAATCACAAGTCGCTGCACCAGGGCGCGCTGGTGCAGGCCGGCGCCATTCCCATCTTCCTACCGACTGCGCGCAACCCTTTCGGCATGATCGGCGCGGTGGATTGGGACGCGTGGGATGAAGACGCCCTGCGCCAGCGCATTCGCGACAATCCGCTGATCGAGGATCAGGATCGCCACAGGGCCGAACGCCCCTTCCGCCTTGCGTGCATTCAGCTTGCGACGTACGACGGCACGATCTACAACGTGCGCAAGGTGCTGGAAAAGATCGGCCACCTCTGCGACTACGTGCTATGGGACGAGGCCTGGATCGGCTACAACGCCTTTCATCCGCTGTTCGACGACCACAGCCCGATGCGTCTCAAGGATCTGCCGCCCGAGATGCCGGGGCTGTTCTCGACCCAGTCGGTACACAAGCAGGGTGCGGGCTTCTCGCAAGCCTCACAAATTCACAAGCGCGACGAGCATATCCATGGTCAGAAACGCTACATCGAACACAAGCGCTTCAACGAGTCGTTTCTGATCCACGCCTCCACCTCACCCTTCTATCCGCTGTTCGCGTCGCTGGACGTCAACGCAAAAGTGCATGAAGGCAAGGCGGGCGAGATGCTATGGGATCGCTGCATCGAACTGGGCATCGAGGCGCGCAAGAAATTGCGTCAGTTCGGCCGTCACTACGCGAAGAACGGCCGCGGGGCGGCCGAGCAGTGGTTCTTCGATCCTTTCGTGCCGGATGTCGTAACGATCCATGCGTCGAAATTCACCGACGACGCCATGAACGTTCACTGGGAAGACCTGCCGACAAAGGTGATCAAACGCGAACAGCAGTGCTGGCGCTTCGATCCCAAAGCGACCTGGCACGGCTATGCGGGCTACGCCGACGACTACGCCATGGTCGACCCCAACAAGCTGATGCTGCTCACGCCCGGAATCGATCGCCGGACGGGCGAATACCTCGATTTCGGCGTTCCCGCAACGGTTGTCGCGAATCACCTGCGCGAGCAGCGCGTCGTGCCGGAGAAATGCGATCTGAACAGCATTCTCTTTCTAATGACGCCTGCGGAGGACGAAAGCAAGCTGAATACGCTCATCGCCAAGCTGGTGAAGTTCAAGAACGCCTGGGACGAGGACATGAAGCTGGAATTGGTGCTGCCCACCATCTGTGGCAAGCATCCCGAGCGCTACGCGGGCTATACGCTTCGTCAGATCTGCAATGAGATGCACGCCTTCTACGCGAAGGCCAACATCAAGGAGTTGCAGCGCCTGTGCTTCCGCGCGACGAGCTTTCCGGAAATGGCGCGCCTGCCGCACGAGGCCTACCGCGCGCTGGTAGGCAACGATGTGGATTACGTGCCGCTCGATCAGACGAAAGGCCGCATCGCCGCGACACTCGCCCTGATCTACCCGCCCGGGATCGGCGTCATAGCGCCCGGCGAGCGTTGGGACGAACGGGCGAAACCGATGCTCGATTACTTCTTTGCCTTCGAGGAGTCCTTCAACCGCTTCCCCGGCTTCAACTACGAGGTACAGGGCGTCTATCAGGAGCACATCGACGGTCGCATCAGGTTCCACACCTACGTGGTGCGTGAGTAGCGCCGTCACGTCACACAGCAGAGGTTCGCATCATGCTCAATCCCGTAACCGGCCCGCTTCGCCACCGCGTTCTGATCGTGGACGATGATCTGGCGGAACTCGACACGGCGCTCGGTCGCGCGTCGGAAAGCCTGGCGCAGGCGCTCGAAGCGCGCAATCTCGAAGTGGTGCGCGCGCTTTCGTGCGAGGATGGCCTGGCGGTAGTGGGTTCGGACGCATCGCTGCGCGCTGTGCTGCTCGACTGGAATGTGGGCGGCGCATCGGAGAACGCGCACGGCAAAGCGACCGCCCTGCTCTACAAGCTGCGCGAACGGCATCCGAAGGCACCCGTCTTTCTGCTGTCGGACCGCGAACAGGCGAAGGGAACGATCACGATCGAAGTCGCCGAGATGATCGACGAGTTCGTCTGGTTACTGGAAGACACTTCGGAGTTCGTGGCGGGACGGGTAATGGCGGCGATACGCCGCTACGTGTCGCAGGTGCTGCCGCCGTTCGCGCGCGCACTGGCCGACTACGCAATGCTGCGCGAGCACTCGTGGTCTGCGCCCGGTCACCAGGGCGGCATCGCCTTTACCAAACTTCCCGTCGGGCGCGCGTTCTTCGACTTTCTGGGCGAAAACGTGTTCCGTGTCGACATGGGCATCGAACGTGGGGCGCTCGGGTCGCTGCTCGATCACACCGGGCCGGTTGCCGGCAGCGAAGCCTACGCGGCACGCGTCTTCGGCGCGCATCGCAGCTACTCGGGCATCGTCGGCACGTCGGGATCGAACCGCAGCATCATGCAGGCGTGCATGAAGGAAGGCGATCTCGTCATCCTCGATCGCAATTGCCACAAGTCCATCGAACAGGGCCTCATGCTGACCGGCGCGCGGCCGGTGTACATGGTGCCGCGACGTAATCGCTACGGCATCATCGGGCCCATCGCGCCTTCCGAGATGGTGCCTGAGACCCTTCGCGCGAAAGCGGAAGCCGGCGCCCTGACGAAGCAGATCGCCGATCAGAAACCTGTTTACGCGGTACTGACAAACAGCACGTACGACGGTCTCTGCTACAACGCGGTACGTGCACAGGCATTGCTCGAACAGTCGTGCGACCGCATTCATTTCGATGAAGCGTGGTACGGCTACGCGCGCTTCAACCCGATGTACGAAAACCACTACGCCATGCGCGGCGATCCGGCGACGCACACCGGCCCCACGATATTCGCCACGCATTCCACGCACAAACTGCTCGCGGCGCTGTCGCAAGCGTCCTACATCCATGTGCGCGACGGACGGGGCGCCATCGATCATCACCGCTTCAATCAGGCGTACATGATGCACACGAGCACCTCGCCGCTTTACGCCATCATCGCCTCGAACGACATCGCTTCCGCGATGATGGACGGCAGTGGCGGCCGGTCGTTGACGCAGGAGGCGATCCGGGAGGCCGTCGATTTCCGCCAAGTCCTGACGCGCGTGCTGCGCACGTTCAACGACAAGAACGACTGGTTCTTCAAACCGTGGAACGTCGAGACGGTGAGGGATCCGTCCGGCGGGCGCGAAGTGTCGTTCGCGGATGCGCCTGCCGAACTGCTATGTGACAGTCAGGAGCCGTGGAAGCTGCGCTCCGGCGACACATGGCACGGATTCAGCGACATCGCCAACGACTGGTGCATGCTCGATCCGATCAAGGTCAGCATCCTGACGCCCGGCATGGGCGAGGATGGCGAACTGGAACGGACCGGCGTACCGGCGGCGCTCGTCAACGCCTACTTCAACCGCTTCGGCATTGTGCCGACACGCGTCACCGACTTCCAGGTGATGTTCCTGTTCTCGATCGGCATCACCAAAGGCAAGTGGGGCACGCTGCTGACCAATCTGCTCGCCTTCAAGCGCCACTACGACGGCAACTCGCCAGTCGCCGAAGTGCTGCCCGAGATCGCCACGCTCTATCCCGAGCGTTATCGCGACACCGGTCTGCACGATCTGGGCGATCAGCTGTTCGAGTATCTGCGCGAGAACCGTCCCGACCGATTACTGAATGCGGCCTACGAAACCATCCCGCACGCCGACATGACGCCGCGACACGCATACGAGCGTCTCGTCGCCGGCGACGCGGAGCCGGTGCCGATCGAGGCGCTGATGAATCGCACAGCGGCCAACGCCGTCATGCCCTACCCGCCCGGCATCCCGATGCTGATGTCCGGAGAAAACTTCGGCGGCTCCGATTCGCCACAGATTGGCTACCTCGCCGGCCTGCAGGACCGTGAACAGCGCTTTCCCGGCTTTGCGCATGTCACCGAAGGCATCGAAATGATCAACGGAACATACCACGTGCTGTGCGTGCAGAAATGATCCCGCGCACCTAGCCATAACGCCGCGACGAGGCTCCTCATGGAAACCCGCAAAAAGATGAACCTGATGCAGCTCACCGTACTGGTGGCTGTGAACATGATGGGCTCGGGCATCATCATGCTGCCGACGAACATGGCACAGGTCGGCGCGATCTCGCTGTTGTCGTGGATCGTCACGGCACTGGGCTCCATGGCGATCGCCTACGGCTTCGCGCAGGCGGGACTGTTCAATCCTCGCCCGGGCGGCATGGCGGCATACGCCGAGGACGCCTACGGCAAACCGGGCTACTTCATCGTCTTCCTGCTGTATTTCTTTTCGCTGGCCATCGGCAACGTCGCCATCGCCATTTCGGCGGTGGGCTACCTCGCGACGTTCATGCCGTGGCTGTCTTCCACGCCAATCGCCACTTGCGTCGGCGTCATCGTGCTGATCTGGCTGACGACCGTCGCGAACTTCGGCGGCCCTTCCATCACCGGGCGCATCGGTCAGGTCACGGTATGGGGCGTGATCATTCCGGTAGCCGGCCTGTCGATCATCGGCTGGTTCTGGTTCAGCGGCGAAACCTTCTCGCAGGCGTGGAATCCGCACAACAAGAGTGTACTCGAGGGCATGGGTTCGAGCATCGCCCTGACGTTGTGGGCGTTCCTCGGCATGGAATCGGCGGCGCAGAACTCCGACGCGGTGGAAAATCCAAAACGCAATGTGCCGCTCGCCTGCATGCTGGGCACGCTCGGCGCGGCGGTGATCTACGTGTTGTCGACTACCGTGATCCAGGGGATTGTGCCGAACGCCGAGCTGGCTAATTCGACGGGCCCCTTCGGGCTCGCGTACGCGAAAATGTTCAACCCCGCGATCGGCTCCATCATCATGGCACTGGCGATCCTCGCATGCCTCGGCTCGCTGCTCGGCTGGCAGTTCACCATTTCGCAGACAGCGAAAACCGCCGCCGGCGAACGCATGTTCCCCGCGTTCTTCGCCAAGGAGAACAGCATGGGCGCGCCGATCATGGGCCTGACGGTGATGGGCGTGGTGCAGACGGTGATGGCGCTGACCACGATCTCGCCGACTCTGAGCGAGCAGTTCGGCGCGCTCGTCAGTCTGGCCGTGGTGACTAACGTGCTGCCCTACATCATCGCGCTGTCCGCGCTCGCCGTGATGATGCGAACGGTCGGGGTCGCGCAGAACGTGTACAACCGCAACATCGCCGTCGCGATCGTCGCGATGCTTTACTCCACATATGCCATTTACGCGTCCGGCAAGGACGCGGTTCTCGGCGGCATGATCGTGCTGGCGATCGCGTTCATCATCTACGGATTCCTCGCCCCCAGATTTGTATCGGCCACGCCCGTGCGCGGGGCCGCCCCTGCACCGAAGGAGACACAATGGACGCCCTATCCTACCGACACAGCCGGTCAGCATTAGGACGCGTGGCCGCAGGCGTGATCGCGGCATCACTAGCGTTGCTCGCCGCGCTGCCGGCGTCCGCGCAGACAATCGATCGCATCAAGCAGTCCGGCAAGATGACGCTCGGCTACAGCGTCCAGGCGCGACCCTTTTCCTATAACGACGCGGCCGGCAATCCCATCGGCTACACCATCGAGCTGTGCCAGAAAATCGTGGACGCCGCGCGAGCGGACCTCGGCGTGCAGCAACTGGCCGTCACGTTCGTTCCGGTCACGCTGGCCAATGCGTTGAGCGCAGTGCAACAAGGCCAGGTCGACCTGCTCTGCGACCCGCACATTGCAACCGTGGCGTCGCGTAAGCAGGTTTCGTATTCGATCTCGGTCTTTCCCAGCGGCGTCGGCGTGCTGGTGCATCGGAACGCCTCGGCCCGGCTTACGGAGGTCCTATCCGGGCGCGAGCCGCCCCGGCGGCCGCAATGGCGGGCAAGCGCCTATCAGACGCTGCAGCAGAGCACCCTCGCCGTGGTGAGCGGTTCGCCGACCGAACGCCTCGTGAACGAACGGATGAAGGAGCTTCAACTGAACGCGAAGGTGGTCCCGGTGATCGATTTCGTCAACGGCGTCGCACAGGTCGCGGACCGGCGCGTCGATGCGTTCTTCGGCGACAAGGCACTGCTGCTCGATACGGCCAAGCGCAGCAAGGCGGCTGCGGATCTGCTGGTGCTGGACCGCTACTTTTCCTATCAGGCGGGTGCATTGGCGCTGGCGCGTGACGACAACGACTTCCGTCTTTTAGTCGATCGTGCATTGAGCCATCTGTTCTTTTCCGGCGAGTGGGGCGATATCTACTCCAAGTGGTTCGGCCCGCCCAACGAAGGCACGCTGAACTTTTTCCAACTGAACGTATTGCGCGAGTGAAGTCGACCCACGCTTGAGAGGCCGCCCATCATGTCCGCCGCGATAATTCATTGCCTGCGCGCATGGGTCTGCATTTTTGCGCTGTGCTGGATCGGGACAGCCGCCGCGCAGGAGACGCCGCCCGCTTTTACGCAGGCACAGATCGATCAACTCGTCGCGCCCATTGCGCTCTATCCCGACACCCTGCTCTCGCAGGTGCTCATGGCGGCGACCTATCCCGCGGACGTCGCCACGGCCGCGAAATGGGTGAAGGCGCATCCCGATCAGAAGGGCGACCAGGCGGTGCGCGCCGCCGAGAACGAGTCATGGGATCCAAGCGTGAAAGCGCTGGTCGCGTTTCCGCAGGTGCTGCACATGATGGGCGAGCAGCCCGAGTGGGTGCAGCAACTCGGCGACGCTTTTCTCGCTTCGTCAAGGCAGGTACTGGACTCGGCGCAGCGGCTGCGCGCGCAGGCGCAGGAAGCCGGCAATCTGAAGAGCACCGAGCAGCAGAAGGTGGTCGTCGAAGCGTCGCCGCAGGCGCCCGCCACGCAGGTCATCAAGATCGAGCCCGCGGACCCGCAAGTGGTCTACGTGCCGACCTACAACCCGACCGTGGTGTACGGCACGTGGCCCTATCCGGCTTATCCGCCCTACTACTATCCCCCGCCGCCGGCCTACTACCCGGGCTACGCGCTGGCATCGGGTCTCGCGTTCGGAGTGGGCGTGGGCATCACCGCCGCGTTGTGGAGCGATTGCGACTGGGGCGGCGGCGATGTCGATATCGACGTCAACCGCTACAACGAAATCAATCGCAACGCACAGATCGACCGCAGCAAGACCAAGTTCGAGCACAACGCCCAGAACAGGCGCGGCGTGCCCTACCGCGACGCCAAGAGCCGCGAGCAATACGGCAAGAGCATCGGCGGCGCGACGGAGCGCGCAAGTTACCGCGGGCATGATCCGGCGCGCGAATCACAGCGGCAGCGTGCGCAGGCCTCGCTGCAAGAGCGCGGCATGGATCCGGCAGCTCAGCGAGAGCAACTGCGCAGCGACCCGCAGGCACGCGAACGCGCGCAAACCGCCGCACGCAGCGGCGGCGAACGCGCGCGCGCGAGCGGAACGAACGGGCTGCAGCAGTCGGCGCGCGCGGACTTCGACCGCAGCGGCGCGGCCGACACCCGCCAGTCTTCCTATGCGCGAGGCAGCGGCGATAGCGCATTGCGCGACGCGGGCAGCGGCCGCGAGGCGCGACAGCAATTCGATCGCGGTGCGTCCAGCCGCCAGACCATAGCTTCGCGCGACGGAGGCGGCAGCTTCTCCGGCCGCGCGGGTGGCGGCGGGCGTGCCGGCGGTGGCGGCCGGGGTGGCCGCCGTTGAGGAGGCAATGAGATGAGCCCGATGCGGTGTTCACGCTCGCTGGTCGTCGTGCTCTGCGCGATGCTGCTGCCTGGCGCGGCTGCCGCGCAGAAGGCTTACCCCACTGCGGAGGCGGCGGCCGATGCGTTCGTCGACAGCATCGCCACATCCGACGACGCCGCGCTGCGCGAAGTACTGGGCGTCGACTGGAAGCGCTTCATTCCCACCGACGAACTGCATCGCGAGGACATTTACAAGTTCCTCGCCGCCTGGGCGGCTGCGCACCGGGTGGAAAGCGGGCGCGAGAATCGGACGCATCTGATCGTCGGCAAAGAGGACTGGACACTGCCCATCCCGATCGTCAGGCAGGCGAACGGCTGGCGCTTCGACACGCGCGCGGGCGCCGACGAGATGCGCACGCGACGCATCGGGCGCAACGAACTCGCTGCGATGCAGGCCGTCCTCGCGTACTACGATGCGCAGAAGGATTACGCGAGCGTGGATCGCGTGGGCGGCGGCGTATTGCAGTATGCGCAGAAATTCATGAGTGCCCCCGGCAAGCGCGACGGTCTGTATTGGGCTGCGGAAACCGGCGAGCCGCCAAGCCCGCTCGGTTCGCTGTTCGCCGATCTGAAACCCGGCGAGGGTTACCACGGCTACCGCTACAAGATCCTCAAGGCGCAGGGCAAGGGTGCACCCGGAGGCGCTTACGACTATGTGATCAAGGGACGCATGACCGGCGGCTTTGCGCTCGTGGCATGGCCGATCCGCTACGGCGACACCGGCGTGACGAGCTTCATGCTCAGTCACGACGGCGAACTGTACGAGAAAGACCTGGGTGAGAATTCGGCGCTCATCGCGAGCGCAATGAAGCGCTTCGATCCAGATGCAAGCTGGCGGAGCGTGGAAATGCCCCAACCGAGCGCGGGCGCCAGCAAGTGATGCGCTGCGCTACGTGCGCATTCGGCGCGCGCTCGGTCGAGACTCATGATTCAATCGTTCGGCGCCTCGCATCCTCCAAGAATCCATGAGATGGCATCGAGCAGCGCCTGATCGTCAACCGGTTTACGCAGAAAGAACATAGCGCCCTGAGCGCGCGCGCGATCGCGTATCTCGTCGTCGTCGCGCGCGGACAAGGCAATGACCGGAAGACGAAGACCGCGCGCGTTTATCATGGCTTGCACTTCAAGGCCGTTAAGGCGCGGCAGCGTCATGTCGAGCAATACGCAGCCTCTCGAATGGATTGTCACGTCATCGAGAAAGCTCTGCGCATCCGAATAGGCCTGCGCCGGCAGTTCGGCCGCGCGCATCAGGCGCATCAACCCGTTACGGACCGATTGATCGTCTTCGATGATGTAGATCAGGGGTTGGGAGGCGCTCACGATGGAACCTGAAGCGGTGTGCGGTTAACGCTACGCGCTTCGGCTCACCATCAATATTGGACTATGGTCCTAGGCGCTGTGGCGCCTGGCCATCCGCTCGACGTCGCCGTTTCGCATGTAGCCCGATGCCCTCGGAAAGGCGTTTGTCGTGGAGGCGCCGGCGTCGGCGCAGATCAGCACCAGGCCGGCGACGGTGGAGGCTTCAGTCTTTTCCATGACGCGGCTGCGATGCGCCTTCACGGTCTTCTCGGCAATGCCGAGATCCGCCGCGATCTGCTTGTTGAGCTTGCCAAGCAGGACGCCATGCAGCACATCCCGCTCCCTGCGCGAAAGCGTTGCAAGTTTGCGCTGCGCCGATGCTTTCGATTCTTCCGCGCCCCTCGTTTCGCGATAACGCGCAATCGCAGCACGTATGGTTCGCAGCAACAGGTCGTCATCGACGGGTTTGAGCAGAAAATCGACCGCCCCATGTTTCATCGCATCGACACTGCTCGGCACGTCGCCGAATCCGGTGAGGAACACGACCGGCAGGCGGCATTGCCGCTCGCGCATGCGTGCGAATGCGCACAATCCGTTCACGCCGGCCATCTGCAGATCGAGGAGCACACATCCGATGTCGTCGGGCCGTATGGCGTCAAGAAAATCCTCGGCGGACGCGTAGCTTTGCGCCGTCCATCCTGCGGAACGCATCAGCCGTTCGAGGCTCGCGCGCACGCTCTCGTCGTCGTCAACGATGAAAACGGTTTCCGTATCAATCGGCTTTCGTAGCGGATCCGTCGACATGGGGAGTCTCCTTCGGCAGATTGAAACGGAAGATCGCGCCGCCTTGCGGATCGATCTCGGCCCAGATGGCGCCATGATGAGCGTCGATGATGGAGCGGCATACCGGAAGGCCCAATCCCATCCCTTGCGTTTTAGTCGTCCAGAACGGCTCGAATATTTTTTCCAACCTTTCCGGCGTGAGCTGGTTGCCGGAGTCGTGCACCGAGCAATGAAACGACGCGTCGCTGCGCACTTCCACAAACAATCGTCTGTCTTCCTCACCCGTGCCTTGCATCGCTTCCAGCGCGTTGATGATCAGGTTGATGAGCACCTGCTGCATTTGCGCCCTGTCGACATGCACCAGGCAGCCCGGCTCGAGCGCGGCCCGCACGTCCACGCGCTGCGCCTGGGTATTCATGTTCAGCATGGCGAGAACCTCCTGCACAAGCTGAGACATGTCCACCCATTCACGCTCGCTCTGGCGCTTGCGCATCATGGCGCGCAATCCGCTGATAATCGCCCCGGCGCGCTTATCGTCGCGCACGATATCCTGCAGGATGGCTGCGATGTCGTTGCCGGCATCCTGTTGCCGCGCGAGGAAGCGCAATCCGGCCTGCGCATTCGCGAGTATCGCGGCCAACGGTTGGGTCAGCTCATGCGCCAGCGAGGCAGCAAGCTCGCCCGCCACGCCGATGCGCGCCAGGCGCATGAGTTGTTCCTGCATGCACTGCTGCATCAGCCAGCTCTCCTGCCGTGCGAGAGCACTGGCCAGTATGCTGCCGAACAACTGCATGCGGGTAATGACTTCGTAGGACCATGTGCGCGGCGCACGGACCGTGGAAACGGAGAACGCCCCGATCACGGTGCCATCCGCGATCAGCGGCACGGATAACAGCGATCGCACGCCCAACCGCTCGTAGTCCGCATGATCCGCGGCGGCGGCGTCAGGCAGGTCTTCGAGCGAGTCGAATATGACCGGACTGCCGTGTCGCAGCATGGCGTAACTCCAGGGGAACACGCCCTCATAGCCTTTGCGGTGGATCTCCTTGCGCCCGGGCCTCGCCCATGTGTGCGAGACAAAGAACTCGGTCTTGTTGAGAATTTTGACGACTGAACTGCGGTCGGCGCCGAGATGCAGCACCAGTCGGCTCAACCAGTGCTCGATTTCGCTATCCACGTCGGCAGGTGATACGCGTACGAAGGCCTGGGCGAATTCCGCGACGAAATGCTCCGAGCTTAGCGGGGGATTACCGGTGTCGTCCTGAATAACGGCAGCCGGCTTGATCGAGTGTGATCGCATGGTGGCAACTTATATGCGTACACCCGCAATGGATGATGTGGCGGCGCAATGAGGCAGTGCCCGGCAATATTGACGCCCCGGCATCGCGATCTTCCGTCCCATCACACGAGTCCTGCCATATGCGCCTTGCGCGCGGTTTGCAGGAACGTGCAAATCTTGTTCCGTTCAGTTGGTTATGCGGCACGCTCTGGGGTTCTACAAACAACCTACTGTTCAAGACACTGCGGTTTGTTGCTGGCTTGGGGCACCGTTTGACACGCCGGCCGCGTCGACGGCTTGTGGTTGAAGCACGGCGCGGCACGTCTATGATTCCGATCGCCTCGAAACTTACGACATGTGCCGATCAATGACCTCTGATGGTTTGCACCAACAGCGCCCGCTGTTTCCACTGCATGCCATTCAGACGCATCGACACGGTTTCGAGCGATCCCAACGGAGCGTCCGCGAATTCCAGCATGGCAGCCGGGCGCGAGCCGTCTCCATCAACTCGCTGTATGTGAGTGCATTCGAGGCCTGGGGCGTATCTCTTGACGAACGCCCGTAATTCATCGTCCGAAGTACCCGGCGCGATGTTAGCGACCCATAGCTTCATGACGGGCTCCTATGCTTTCAATACGGCGCGGGTGTGCCGCGCTGTCGAGCGCGAGCGGCCCGTCAAGAATGCCGCCGGTGATCTGTCCGCGGTCGGCCATCTTGCACAGTGCCGCTGCATCGACGGTCGAAGGTACATTCGGATTCACCGTTTCCATTGCTGACAGGATCGCCACGCGCACTTCCTTTGCACCGAGGGCCTGGGCGAGATCGATGGCGTTCTGCACGATATCGAACTTCGCCTTGAGCGAGGGCGCAATATTCACGGCCGCATCCGAAATCAGCAGCGGCTCCGGGCGGTCAGGGCACGTCCATGACGAAGCAATGGCTGATGTGGCGCGCAGTGCGCAAACCCGTATCGCGCTTCACGACCGCACTCATCAGTTCGTCGGTATGCAGGCTGGCCTTTCATCAAGGCCTCCGCCCTGCCCGCCCGCACCAGTTCGACCGCCGCCGCCGCGGCAGCCTCGCTGTACGGCGCGTCGACCAGTTCGAAACCCGAGATATCGAGATTGAACTGCTTGGCCGTCGCTTCGATCCTCGCTTTAGGGCCGACGAGTATCGGACGGATCAGGCCGAGCTTCGCGGCATCGGTGGCGCCCGACAGCGAGCTTTCATCGCATGGGTGCGCAACCGCCGTCGGCACCGCTTCAAACGCCTTCGCCCTGGCGATCAGACGCTCGTATTTCCCGTGGCTCATACGGTTCGCTCCGAAGGCGACGCAAATCATCGGCAGGCGCCTACCCCGGCCCGGCAATGCTTCCGCCGATTCCACACAGCGCAAACAAGCTTACTGCCACGTCATCGAAGTCAGACATAGGGCTATGGTCGCATTGCTCCGCGTTTCGCAGGTCACTAGGCTGCGCTAGTAGCCGTTCGAGCGACGGCTGCAGGGAACTCAATGGCCGCAGGAGACCGCGATGGCAAGCGTTCCGAAACAAACGACTAAGCAACGGGAGCATGCATGGCGCGGCTTCGCACCGGGCTCTTGACCGTTTCACCGACGAGGACGTGCAACTCATCGATCTGCATCTGCTGGATATCAAGTCCGGTGACCCCGCCATTTACGAAAGGGTGACGAACCATCCGCTGCAACCGACGCTCGACTACGCGCGCCGGCTATCCGATCTCGGACGTCCGATGTGGATTCGCTATGTACTCGTCCCCGGCTTGACGGACGGTGTCGACAACGAGCAGCGCGTCGCCGATTTCGTTGCGGAGCTGAAGAGCGTGGAGCGGGCCGAGATCCTGCGCTTCCACCAGATGGGCGCAAGCAAGTGGCAGAAACTGGGCCTCGACTACAAGCTCGCGCACGTCGAGCCGCCGAGTGCTGAACTGACCGAACGCGTGCGCGAGCAGTTTCGCGGGCGTGGATTGACGGTTTACTGAGTAGAGGACCAGCTCATGGAAGTCATCCGGATAATGCTCGAGCAGCAACCGATGATGGCGCTCTTTCTCACCATCGCTATCGGTTATCTCATCGGCGAGATCAACATCAAGGGTTTCTCGCTTGGCGTCGGGGCGGTCCTATTCGTCGCGCTCGGCATGGGATGGTTCGCGCCGAAGTCGGCTCCCGCGCCGATGGTCGGCACCTTGGGCCTGGCGCTCTTTCTCTACGGCGTAGGCGTGCAGTACGGCAAGCAGTTCTTCACCGGGCTGGCGAGCGTGAACGGACGCAAAGCGAATCTGCTCGCGTTGATCGGCGTACTCGCGGCCTGGCTCCTCGGCTATCTGCGGCGCACCGGCCCCTTGAACTGGACTATCCCGATTTCCGCGAACCTGGTGATGCGTAATCTAAGCCTGACGCTCTTCCTCGCCCAGGTCGGCATGGCGTCCGGACCCAAGTTCGCGGCAACGGTAGCCGATACCGGACTGCTCATGCTGGGCTTGGGTGGGCTCGTATTGCTGGCGCTCGTGCTGCCGATCATGCTCTTCGGCCTGTTCCTGTTCCGCAGGTCGTATGACGAAGTAGTGGGGGATCGTCGCCGGGGCGTGCGGCAATCCGGCGATCCTTGCTTATGGCAACAAGCTCACCCCCACCCAGCGGCCGGACATCGGCTACGCGATGATTTTCCCCGGCATGACGATTATCAAAATCCTTTTCGTCGATATCGTTCCAGCCCTGCTGCGATGATCCGGGCGCTCCAGCGGCATATCGAAACCTCGTAGCCGATTATTTGCGCAGAGGCGCTTGTGTGGCCATCGCATGTCATGCCGTCCATCGTGTGGATGAGGGAGTATCGATCCCCATGGTTGCGCCCCGATCTGACTGCCGGCCTCACCGCCGCCACGATCGTCATTCCCAAAGCCATGGCCTACGCCACCATTGCGGGCCTTCCGCTGCAGGTAGGTCTGTACACGGCCATCGTGCCGATGCTGGTCTATGCGCTATTCGGCGCCTCGCGCGTATTGAGTGTCAGCACGACGACGACGATTGCCATTCTCACTGCCGCGGAGCTGGGCCGTGCAGCCCCCGGCGGCGATGCGAGCACGCTCCTGACTGCCGCCGCGACCCTGGCCGTGCTCACCGGCGCCATACTGTTGATCGCTTATCTCCTCAGGCTGGGCTTCGTCGCAAACTTCATCTCCGAGCCGGTGCTGACGGGATTCAAATCCGGCATCGGATTGGTCATCGTCGTGGATCAGTTGCCCAAGCTGTTCGGCATCCATATCGAGAAAACCGGCTTCTTCCGCGACATTGCCGCAATCGTTCAAGCGCTGCCCTCCAGCTCCATACCTACTTTTACGCTCGCCGCGCTATTGCTCTTGCTTATTTTCGGACTCGAACGTTATCTGCCGAAGTCGCCTGTCCCGCTCATCGCGATCGCGCTGGCCATCCTGGCGTCGGCATTGGGGCTGCGCGACATGAACGTGGAAATCGTTGGAAGCGTCCCCTCGGATCTACCCTCCTTTGTGCCGCCAGATCTCGGCCTCTTTGCTGAAATGTGGCCCGCCGCTGCCGGTATCGCGCTGATGAGCTTCACCGAAACGATCGCGGCGGCGCGCGCATTCGCCGCGCGCGGCGAACCGCGGCCAGACCCGAATCAGGAATTGTTCGCCATCGGGTTGGCGAATGTCGCCGGCGGATCGATGGGGGCCATGCCGGCGGGCGGCGGCACTTCCCAAACCGCGTTGAACCGCAGAGTGGGCGCGCGAACGCAGGTGGCCGCACTCATCACCGCCGGCACTGCCGTGGCCACCCTGCTCTTTCTTTCACCGCTCATTGCACTGATGCCGCAAGCGGCGCTGGCGGCGGTGGTCATCGCTTATTCCCTCGAATTGATCAAGCCGGCGGAATTCCGCACGATCCGCCGCGTACGGCGTATCGAGTTTCGTTGGGCAGTGATCGCATTCGCGGGCGTCGTTTTCCTGGGGACCCTGCAGGGAATTCTGGTCGCTGTCGTCGCTTCGCTGTTCTCGCTGGCGCAGCAGGCTTACAACCCGCCTGTTTACGTGATGGGCCGCAAACGCGGCACGTCGGTATTCCGGCGTCTGTCGCCCGATCATCCCGACGACGAAGTGTGGCCGGGACTGCTGATTCTGCGTATCGAAGGCCGACTGTTTTTTGCCAACGCGCAGCAGGTCGCCGAAGCGATGCTGTCCTTCATCGCGCAAGCGAAGCCTAGCATCGTGGTGCTCGATTGCAGCTCGGTGATCGACATCGAGTTCACCGCGGTCAGTTTGCTCGCGGAAACGGAGGAAGCGCTGCGCAGCGAAGGCATCACGCTATGGCTTGCGGCCTTGAACCCTTCGGCTCTCGAGGTTGTGCGGCGTTCCAAACTGGGCGAGGCACTCGGTCGCGAACGTACATTCTTCAACCTGGATACCGCGGTGGCTCGATTCACCGCCGAAAGGATGAGCACATGAAAGCGAAAAAAAAGAATGCCAAGCGATCGGACGCCGCAGCGCCCCGGGAGCGATTGCCACGTCGGGCTTATGAAGAGGAACTCAGGAAACTGCATGTGGAGTTGGTCAAACTGCAGGAATGGGTCAAACACAAGGGCCTTAAGGTCTGCGTCGTTTTCGAGGGCCGCGACGGCGCCGGCAAGGGCGGAACGATCAAGGCGATCACCGATCGCGTGAGTCCGCGCATTTTTCGAGTGATCGCGCTGCCCGCGCCGACCGAACGCGAGAAAAGCCAGATGTATGTACAGCGCTATCTGGGTCATCTGCCGGCCGCAGGCGAAGTGGTGATCTTCGATCGCAGTTGGTACAACCGTGCAGGCGTAGAGCGCGTGATGGGATTTGCGACTGAAGCGCAGGTCGAAAAATTCCTCACCTCCGTCTCCTGGGTCGAAAAAGCGATTGTGGAGTCCGGCATCATCCTCGTGAAATACTGGCTGGAAGTCAGTATGGACGAACAAACCCGGCGGCTTCAGGCGCGTATCGAGGACGGCCGCAAGATCTGGAAGCTCTCGCCTATGGATTTGAAGTCTTACAGCCGGTGGTACGACTACTCTCGGGCGCGCGACGCCATGTTCGGCGCAAGCGATACGGAGTTCGCCCCGTGGCATGTGGCGCAGACGGACGACAAGCGGCGCGGCCGGCTGAATATCATCGCCCACCTCCTCGCACAGATCCCATATGAAGAAGTGCCGCGGCAAAAGGTGAAGCTGCCGGAGCGACAAGCGCGTGGCGACTATCACGATCCTGACTATCCGTATAAGTACGTCGAGGAGCGGTTTTAGCGCGACCGGGTTTGTGGATATTTGACGACGCTATTGCGATGGCCTGACGAGAGTCTGGCCAAGTACCGAAAGCGGGCCCGGCGCGACGCCCCAGGTGCGCTTCAGCGGGTTGCTTCGAGCTCCTCGCGTACATCCGCCAACAGCCCCTCACAACTGTCTTCCAGCAGATCGAGGACCAGTTCGAAGCCGTCTGGACCGCCGTAGTAAGGGTCGGGCACGATGGTATGGGTCGAACGGCGGGCATAGACCATCATCGGCTTGATTTTGTGGGCCTCGGCTTCTGCCGCCATCCGCGCCATGATGCGGTAGTGATCATCGTCCATCGCGAGCAGCAGATCGAAGCGCTCGAAATCGCTGCGATCGAGTTTGCGCGCTCGCAATCTCGACAAGTCGTAACCACGGCTGCGCGCAGCGGCAACGGTGCGAGGATCGGGCGGATCGCCGATGTGGTACCCGTGCGTGCCGGCCGAGTCGATTTTTACGAGATGACCGAGCCCGGCGTCATTGGCCAGTTTACGGAACACGCCCTCGGCGGTTACGGAGCGGCAAATGTTGCCGGTGCAGACGAAAAGGATAGCAAGGCGATTCAGCGAAGTCATGCGTCCGCAGTGTACCGAGTCTGCCGTGAAAATCCCGGCAGGCGCGCTGCAAAAACGATTCCAGCCATCGTGCGATGGCTGGAATGAGCGATGTTCGGTAATAGCGAAGGCGGCTAACGCTCCCAACGGACCTTCAAATTACCCTGCTGGTCGTACCCGAAATGGAGCGCGCCACCATAAGCCTCGCGCAACGCCTCACCGATATCACGCGCCAGATAAACGTCGGTCGTCGTAGCGCGCAGTCCGCGCGGGGTGTCCTCGATGCGCATGATGCGCTGAAGCGGGTGGCGGGCGCGCTGGCTGGCTTCCCGTTGTCGGGCAACCCGCTTCATTTCCTCGCGATGAGATGCGACGGACGCTCCTTCAAGCGTAA
This sequence comes from Nitrosomonadales bacterium, assembly GCA_036676355.1. GTDB lineage: Bacteria > Pseudomonadota > Gammaproteobacteria > Burkholderiales > SG8-39 > ZC4RG42. The sequence goes on from JAKFDA010000085.1 coordinate 69,259, forward strand.
GCCAGGCGGCCGGCTTGTTGTTGCGCAATCGCTCGCATGCCGGGCAGCGCACTTCGTGCGCGCTCAGCGGCACCGAACCCCAGCGCCAACGTCCCTCGTAATACACGGCATCGCAGTCGGAACACTGCGCCGGCTCCGGAACGGCACCTTTTTTCGGTTCCGCATACCCGCCCACCGATCCGGGCAGCGGCGCATCCAGCCGCGCTCCTTTTGGCACGTGCACTTCGAAGTTCATGATCTCGCCCTCGTCCGTTTATCGCCTGATGGCTTCCGGCAATCGAATTGAAGCAACGATCGCTCCGAAGGACGATAGCGCTGCGATGATTTCGCCTATTGAGCTTTATCAAGAGAACTGATCGCGCTGTCGGCAAAGCTGGAGCCTCAGCCGGCGGCCTTGAGGACGTTCGGCGGCTCCTGATCGATGCCGAATGCGCGCTTCTTGAGATCGGACAGTTGATCGCGTGCCTGGGCGGCCTTCTCGAATTCGAGATTGCGCGCGTGTTCCAGCATTAGTTTTTCGAGGCGTTTGATTTCGCGGCTGAGCTGCTTTTCGCTCATCGACTCGTACTTGGCCTGATCTTCCGCCGCCTTCAGTTCGGCGCGCACATCGCCGGCTGCATAGACCCCGTCGATGATGTCCTTGATGCGCTTGGAGACGCCCTTCGGCGTAATGCCTTGCGCCTCGTTGAAGGCAAGCTGCTTGTTGCGCCGGCGCTCCGTTTCGCCCATCGCGCGGCGCATCGAGTCGGTGATTTTGTCGGCATAGAGAATGGCGGTGCCGTTGAGGTGACGCGCCGCGCGGCCGATGGTCTGGATCAGTGAGCGGTCGGAACGCAGGAAGCCTTCCTTGTCCGCGTCGAGAATCGCCACCAGCGAAACCTCGGGGATGTCCAACCCCTCGCGCAGCAGGTTGATGCCGACCAGCACGTCGAACTCGCCCAAACGCAAATCGCGAATCAGCTCGACGCGTTCCACCGTTTCGATTTCCGAGTGCAGATAGCGGACCTTGACGCCATGCTCGCGGAAATATTCGGTCAGGTCTTCGGACATGCGCTTGGTCAGCGTCGTGACCAGCACGCGCTCGCCGAGCGCCACGCGCAGATTGATTTCGGACAGCAGATCGTCCACCTGGGTGGAGGCCGGGCGCACCTCCAGTACCGGATCGACCAGCCCGGTCGGCCGCACGACCTGCTCCACCACCTGGGAGGCGTGCTCGTTCTCGTAATTGCCGGGCGTGGCGGATACGAAAATTGTCTGCCGCATCATGCGTTCGAATTCCTCGAACTTGAGCGGCCGGTTATCCAGCGCCGACGGCAGGCGGAAGCCGTACTCGACCAGATTTTCCTTGCGCGAGCGGTCGCCCTTGTACATGCCGCCCACTTGCGGAATGGTGACGTGACTTTCGTCGACGAACATCAGCGCGTTCGGCGGCAGATAGTCGATCAGCGTCGGCGGCGGCTCGCCGGCCTTGCGGCCGGACAGGTGGCGCGAATAATTCTCGATGCCCTTGCAGAAGCCCATTTCGTTGAGCATCTCCAGATCGAACCGGGTGCGCTGTTCGATGCGCTGCGCTTCCACAAGTTTGTGGCCGTCGAGGAATTGCTTGATACGATCGCGGAGCTCGACCTTGATGCCTTCGATGGCGCTCAATACCGTCGCCCGCGGCGTCACGTAATGGCTGGACGGATAGACGGTGAAGCGCCCCACCCGCTGCAGCGTCTTGCCGGTGAGCGGATCGAACAGCATCAGGCTGTCCAACTCATCGTCGAACAGTGTGATGCGCAGCGCGGTTTCCGAATGTTCGGCCGGAAACACGTCGATGACGTCGCCGCGCACGCGAAACACGCCGCGTTTGAATTCGAAGTCGTTGCGCGTGTACTGCATCGCCGTCAGGCGGGCGATCACGTCGCGCTGCGACGCATGTTCCTTCTCGCGCAAATGCAGGATCATGCCGTGGTAATCGACCGGGTCGCCGATACCGTAGATGCACGAGACCGTCGCGACGATGATCGCGTCGTCACGCTCAAGCATCGACTTTGTCGCCGAGAGCCGCATCTGCTCGATGTGTTCGTTGATGCTCGAATCCTTCTCGATGAACAGATCGCGCGACGGCACGTAAGCCTCGGGCTGATAGTAGTCATAGTAGGAGACGAAGTACTCGACCGCGTTGTTCGGGAAGAATTCGCGAAACTCGGAATACAACTGAGCCGCCAGCGTCTTGTTCGGCGCGAGCACGAGCGCCGGCCGCCCCATCCGGGCGATGACGTTCGCCATGGTGAAGGTCTTGCCGGAGCCGGTGACGCCGAGCAGGGTCTGGAATGCGAGGCCGTCGCCCAGGCCTTCGACGAGTTGTTCGATCGCCTGCGGTTGATCGCCGGCGGGGACGAAAGCTTGGTTGAGATGAAATGGACTGTTGGGGAAAGTGCGCAGCAAGAGTAAAATCGCGGGCTGGTCCAACGAGCCCCAGTCTATCACGATGAGTTCAGCCCCCTCCGCCCTCTTTGCCCACGTCGAAATGGCGCCCCGCGATCCCATTCTCGGCATTACCGAAGCCTACAAGGCCGACAAGAACCCGAACAAAGTGAACCTCGGCGTCGGCGTCTACTATGACGACGACGGCAAATTGCCGCTGCTCGAGTGCGTCAAACGCGCCGAGCGGGAAATGACCGAGAAGGCATCGCCGCGGGGCTATCTGCCCATCGACGGCCTCGCCGCTTACGACACGGCCGTGCAAGGACTGGTGTTCGGCGCGGACAGCGCCGCGGTCAAGGAAAAGCGCATCATAACCGTGCAATCGCTCGGCGGCACCGGCGGCCTGAAAGTCGGCGCCGACTTCATCCGTCGCGTGAATCCGAACGCGGAATTGTGGATCAGCGACCCGAGTTGGGAAAACCACCGTGCGGTGTTCGAGGCCGCCGGTTTCAAGGTCCACACCTACCCCTACTACGATGCGGCGACGCACGGCGTGAAGTTCGACGCCATGATCGAAGCACTGAGCAAGCTGCCTGCCGGTTCGGTCGTCGTGCTGCACGCCTGCTGTCACAACCCCACCGGCGTGGATCTCACCACCGATCAGTGGACCGCAGTCATCAAGACCGTCAACGAGCATGGCCTGGTGCCGTTCCTCGACATCGCCTACCAAGGCTTTGGCGACGGTCTGGACGCCGACGGCGAGGTCATCCGTCGCTTCGCAGAAGCGGGTGGCCCGGTTTTCGTGTCCAACTCGTTCTCGAAATCAGTCTCGCTTTACGGCGAACGTGTCGGCGCTTTGAGCATCGTCGCCACCAGCGCGGAAGAAGCCGCGCGCGTGCTCTCGCAAGTGAAGCGTGTCGTGCGGACCAACTACTCCAATCCGCCCACCCACGGCGGCCAGATTGTTGCCACCGTGCTGAGCAGCCCGGAACTGCGCGAAATCTGGGAAAAGGAACTTGCGCAAATGCGCGACCGCATCAAGACGATGCGTGCGCAACTGGTCGATAAGCTCAAGGCCGCCGCGCCGAACACCGATTACAGCTTTGTCGCCAAGCAGCGCGGCATGTTCTCCTACTCGGGTCTCACCAAGGAGCAGGTGCGCAGGCTGCGAGAGGACTACGGCATCTATGCGGTCGATAGCGGGCGCATCTGCGTCGCAGCGTTGAACTCGAAGAACATCGACTACGTCGCCAACGCGATCGCCAAAGTGATCGCCGCCTGAGCCTCGATACCTCCTGCGCGTTCAAAGCGCCGGCAGGCAGATAAAACCGCGCACCTGGTGCAAATCAGGCGCGCGGTTTTCTTATCAGTCGTTGGAATCCTTGCCGTGCAGCACCGGCCGCACGTAGCCGGCACGGATGACGAAGTCGCCGAAAGGCTCGGCATCCAGGCGTTCCTTGGCGAAATGCGCAAACAGCTTGTCGAGCTCCTGCAGGATGCGCTCTTCGCCGATGTTTTCCAGATACAGCCGATTCAAGCGCTGGCCGTGGTGGCCGCCACCCAGATACATGTTGTACTTGCCGAGCGCCTTGCCCGTGAAGCCGATCTCGGAAATATACGGTCGCGCGCAGCCATTGGGGCAGCCCGTCATGCGCAGGGTGATCGGTTCATCGGCCAAACCATAACGCGCCAGTATCGGTTCGATTTTCGTAATCAGGCCGGGCAGATAGCGTTCGCTTTCCGCCATCGCCAGTCCGCAGGTCGGCAGACCGACGCAGGACATCGAGTTCAGGCGCAAGGTGCTGGCGCGATTGTTCCGACCGAGACCGTGCCGCTCGAGCACTTCGACGATGCACGCCTTATCCTTTGCTGCAACGTTGGCGATGATCACATTCTGGTTCGGCGTCACGCGGAACTCGCCATCATGAATACGAGCGATTTCCTGCAACCCCGTCATCAGCCGAAGGTTTTCGTGGTCAATCACGCGGCCGTTCTCGACGAATAAGGTGTAGTGCCAACGGCCGTCGGAACCCTGCACCCAGCCGTATTGATCGCCGTTGGTAACGAACACCGCTTCGCACGGCGCCTCCAGCGGGAAACCGAGACGGCGCTCCAATTCTCCGCGCAACCATGGCAGACCCTTGTCATCCACCGTGTACTTGAAACGTGCACGCGCGCGGTTGGCGCGGTTGCCGTAGTCGCGCTGGATCGTGACGATCGTCTGCGCGAAATGGAGCAACTGCTCCTTCGGGATGTAGCCGATCAAATCGCCCAGGCGCGGATAGGTCTCCGGCGTGCGATCGGTGCGCCCCATTCCGCCGCCGACGGTGATATTGAATCCAAGCAGTTTTTCGCCATCGGCAATCGCGATCAGACCGACATCCTGGCTGTATACGTCGATGTCGTTCAGCGGCGGAATGGCGAAACCGAACTTGAATTTGCGCGGCAGATAAGTCGCGCCGTATACCGGCTCTTCCGGCTCCGACGAAATCTTCTTTTCGCCATCGAGCCAGATTTCGTAATAACCGCGCATGCGGGGAATCACGTGGTTCGAAGTCGCCCGCGCCAGTTCCAGCACTTCGCGATGCACCGTCGAAAGATGCGGATTGACCGATGACATCACGCCACGCGTATCGTCGCCGCAGGCAGCGATGGTATCCAGCAGGACCGAATCGAGCCCCTGAATGATGTTTTTTACGTCGTGCTTCAACACCCCGTGAAACTGGAATGTCTGGCGCGTGGTCAGGCGCAGCGAAGGCGTGCCGTAGGCAAGCGCGAGTTCGGACAACTTCAGCCACTGCGCCGGCGTGCAGACACCGCCAGCCAGCCGTACGCGAATCATGAACTGATAGGCCGGCTCGAGTTTCTGGCGCCGACGTTCATCGCGCAGGTCGCGATCATCCTGCTGATAGATGCCGTGAAACTTCATCAGCTTGGTGTCGTCGGCGACAACCGAGCCGGTCAAGCCGTTGGCAAGACTGGTGCTGATCGTGCCGCGCAACTGATTGCTGCCCGCCTTCAGGCGCTCGTCGGCGCTCAGCTTTTCCAGCGGTTGAGACAGATCGGCGCTGCGGTCGACTTCCAGGGTGGAGCTTTCGCTATTCACGTTGAGCCTCAGTACACATCTTTTTGATAACGGCCGCTCGCCTGCATTGCCAGCAGCAGTCCACGTGCCTCGTCGCGGCGCCGGCCGCTGCCCTGCTCGATCACCGATAGCAGCGCCTCATGCACATCCGCCGCCATATGTTCGGCGTCGCCGCATACGTAGACATGCGCGCCGTCGCCGATCCAGCGATATAGCTCTTCGCTTTGCTGCAGCAGCCGATGCTGGATGTAAATCTTCTCGTTCTGATCACGCGAAAACGCCACATCGGCGCGCGACAGAAAGCCGTCGTGCAGCCACGTCTGCCATTCGATCTGATACAGAAAATCAGTACGGAAATTCCGCTCGCCGAAGAACAGCCAGCTCCCGCCGTCGATGCCGAGCGCTTCGCGCTGCTGCATGAATGCGCGGTACGGTGCGACGCCGGTGCCGGCGCCGATCATGATGATCGGCGTGGTCGGATCGGCAGGCAGCCGGAAATGATCGTTGCGCTGCACGTATACGGGAATGCTATCGCCGGCTTGCAATCGATCCGCCACATGTGTGGAGGCGACGCCGTTGCGGGTCCGGTCGTGCAGGCGGTAACGCACGGGTGCCACGCAGACATGCACTTCCTCCGGCGTCATTTCTATGCTCGATGCAATCGAGTACAGCCGCGGCTGCAGGCCGCGCAACGCCTGTACGAAATCCTGCGGCGCAACACCGTGCGCCGGATGCGATTTCATCAGGTCGACAATCTGCGTGGTCGCCATGAATTTCGCGCGCTCGGAGGCTTCCTGTTGCGCCAACTGCCTCGCACCCGACCACTCGGCCCACTTGTCAATGAAGCGCGGCGTAAGCGCGGTAATCTCGAGTTCGGATTGCAGCGCCTGGTGCAATTCCGTTTCGCCATTGCGGCCTGTGACCGGCTCCGCGCCGGACCAGCCGGCGAGTTCGATCAATTCCGCCACCAGCGCCGGATCGTTTTGCGGCACCACCCCCAATGCGTCGCCCGGGAGATAGCTCAACCCGGAGCCTTCCAGGCTCAACTCGACATGGCGGGTGTCCTTGGAAGAACCGCGTCCGGTGATGCGCAGACTTTCCGTGATCTGCGCCGGAAACGGGTTGCTTTTGCTGTAGACCGACCGCGACTCCATTGCCGCTGAAGCCGACGCTGCGAATGCGGCCGTCGCGGCGGACAAGCCTGCCCCGCCGCCACCTGCGGTCGCCTGCAGCTTGCCGAGTACCGCATCGATCCAGCGTCCGGCGTCGATTTCATAATCGACGTCGCAATCGATACGCTCATGCAGACGCGTGGCGCCCAACTGCTCCAGCCGCTGGTCCAGCGTCTTCCCCGCTTCGCAATACAGCGTGTAGGTGGAATCACCCAGCCCCAGAACCGCGAACTGCACGTGCTTCAGGTTCGGTGCCTTGCGGCCGGCGAGAAATTCAAAGAACGGCAAAGCAGGCTCCGGCGGCTCGCCCTCGCCATGCGTGCTGGATACAAACAGCAGCGTCTGCTCGTTTTTCAGTTCGCGTGTCTTGTAGCGCGCCAGATCTTCGACCGATGCGGCCAACCCCACCTGTTGAGCGCGGTGCGCGATCTCGCGCGCAAGCTCCTCAGCATTGCCGGTTTCACTGGCGTAGAGAATCTTGATCTTCGCGGATGCCGCGGAAACAGGAGCGGCGGCGGTCGCGCCGGACGTAATCGCGAGTGGTGTAGCTGTCTCGGCAAAACCGCTACGCGCTTCAGCGACGCCGGCAAAAAAACCGCTGACCCAAAGTGCCTGCTCGGCGCTCAACGAGCGCCCGAGCGCCCGCAACAACTCACGCTCGGCACCATCGACGCTGGTGCCGGGCAGCGGTGGGGGCATCATATCCATATAAGAGTTCTTCCCTTGGCTCCAAACCGCGCGCCACGCAAGCATGCTGGTCTCTAGGCGCGAAACAACGGTCTGGGAAAGAGCGAAACTTTAAGAGCGCCACCCAGGAAACCAAACGATTTATTCGTTCTTTCCTTATGCTCGATCCGCGGGGTCATGCACGGCGCATTTGGCAAAACCAGAATCCAATGCGCTCGCTCGTCAAAGAAGGAGGCCGAGGGCAACGCGGAGCCTTTTGTGCTCCTTGGCTCCCTGGCCAGGACCCGAAACTCGGAAGTGCGGATTACACGTCGAGAAACGCAGAACAACACGGCTTGACCCTGCCGGTTCGAAGCCGGTGCGCAAAATCTGCTCAAACTTTTTGCGCCCGTGCAGTCATTGAGGCTAGACGCGGAGCAGTGTCGTCTACTTCGGACGGTCTTCGAAGGAGATCGCGATAGGATCGCTGGCCGGGAAAGTATCCTGGAGTGCTTCGTCGAGAAGCGCGTCAAGGCGATCAAACTCGGCTGGCATTTCGTCTTGCGGCTCGGGGTGTTCTCTTTCAGGCGCCATCTTCGTCTCTTCCGATAGTCAAATCCGCGCGAGCCCGCCTATTCGAGTGTGTTCTGCTCCGGTTCACGGGATGATGGTAGACCCCCTGGCCTTCACACGGTTTCATTGTTCCGCACTGGATCGGAATAGCCAAGCTCGCCTACGCCCTTCATCAGCCACACTTATATAGTGTTTCGACGACCGGCTCCGACAACAGGATCTGGCCACGGTTCTGCACCATCAGGGGGCGTCCTCGCCGACTCATTCCGAAAGCGCACCTGCGCACTACGTATAAACAAACTGCTTGAATGAGATTTGATGCAGAGAATATTGAATACGCCGGCGCTACATTTAAGCGGCATCGTCGGGCGTTTCTATTTTTGCGACCGTCTTCGGATCAGGTGACACATCGATCCGAAGAAGTGTTTTGGCTCCCCGACCAGGGCTCGAACCTGGGACCTGCGGATTAACAGTCCGTCGCTCTACCGACTGAGCTATCGGGGATTTGAGAAGAGCGCGATTTTAGCTGGGCAATCGAACCCGGTCAAACCAAACTCGCCCTGTTACTCGCTTCTTTCGATCGATTCAGCGGCAGGAACGACGGGGATCAACGTAAGGCCACTCGCGCTCACCCTCTAAATGCCAAGTCGGCAGCTGCACGACTGAGAGGCACCCTCAACCACCGGCTGTGGGTTTTCGTTGAAAGAGGCTGAGTTACGGGTAAAAGCTGAACACGAGGCGAGCATCAAGCCTGCCGGAGTCCTGATCGGGCACGACTTTGTCGAACGGCACGCCGTAGGAAACATCGAAACTCCAGCGCCGGCCGTGACGATAGCTGACGCCCACGCCCGCGCCGGTGATGGATTCCTTCGGTTCCGGCGTGACTGCGCCGTGATCGAGGAAGGCGAAACCGGAAAAACCGGTCCACCACAACGGACGATGCACTTCGAGCTGCGCGTGATAGCCGCGCGCACCGGACAGGATGCCGAGCGCATAGCCGCGCACGCTGCTGAGGCCGCCGATCTGATACAGCTCCGAAGCCGGCGCCTGTTCCTCGTTGAGCCACTGCCAGCCGAAGTTCATCGCGACGGTGCAGCAGCCCTTGAACGGCAGCAGCACGTTGGCCGTGCCGGTATAAGCGAAGAAGGACGGCCATTTCTCGGTGTCCGAGTCGACGCTCGCATGGGAGATCGTGTGGGAGGTCGTCCATCGACCCCACGTGGCGGCGCGGTCGTAAATCGTGCCGATGGAGTACTTGCTGACCGTGCTTTCGCTGAAGGCGACGCCGGAAATCAGCGTTTCCGATTTGCTTTGGGCGACGGACAGCGCAAGATCCCATTGCGACAGCTCATCGACCATCAGCGGCTGCTTGAAGCTCAGCATCGCGGTCTCGGATTCGCCGGTAATGTCGAGCGCGGTGAAGGGCCCTTTGACGATATCCAGTTCGTTGCGCGCGTAGCTGACGCTCAGCCGGCCGTTGCTGCGAGTGACCGGAATGCCGTAGCTGATGCTGCCGGTGAGCGTGCCGTCCGAGCCGACCAGATAGACGGACGCCTGATCATCCCAGCCGAACAAGCCGTTGCGGCGCGCGAACATGCCGAGCTGGTAGTAGCCCGTGCTCTCCACGCCCTGGTTGTCCAGAAAGAATTGCAGCGTGTTGCGTTCCGGTTCATCCACCGAGAGCAGCACGTCCGTGAGGCCGTAACCCGCGCCGGGTTGCAACGCGGCCTTGAGCTGAATTTCGCTGGTGCGATTGAAACGGATCAGCGCCTTCTGCAGCGTCTTCGTATCCACCACCGCATCGGCTTCGAGCGCGACGCGATCGCGGATGAAGCTGTCGCGCGTGTATTCGTTGCCGGACAGCTTGAATTCGCCGAGGCGGCCTTCGACAAGTTCGATGCGCACGATGCCGTCGGCGATCTGTTGCGGCGGCAGCACGGCCTGCGCCGTGCCGATCTCACGCGCGCGGTACGCGGTGTTGATCTGCGCGACCAGTTCCTGCAAGTCGGCGAATCCGACCATCCTGCCGATGTACGGCTTCGCGATGGCGGTCAGTTCTTCGCGACTGAGAAAGGCCGAGTCGTTGATCTGCACGCCCTTGAGCACGAAGCTCAATTGGGGCGCAGGCTCCGCCGCCGGTGTGGCCGGCGGCTCCTCGACCTGCACGGGATCGGTGATGACTTCCTTGGGCGCGCCCTGCTGTTCGATTTCACGACGCTGTTCGACGCTGCGACGTTGCGCGGCACCCGCATCGAGCTGTGCCGGCGTGGGAATGCTTTGCGCGTGCACAGGCAACGCGATTGCGAAAGCGGCGGCCACCCCGAAGCCGCCGCCGTAGATTTTCTTGTTCATCAAAACCCAGTCTGTCGAGCCGCGCTACGCCGGCGCGGCGTATTCGCGTGCGCGCGACACGCCGCGCACGCCTCCCCGTCATTTTTCTTCGTCGTGGTCGCGCGGCATCGGCATGACGAACATCTGCGAAATCGTCATGCCGCCGAACAGCGAAGGCGACAATGCGCCCGACTGCCCGATGCCGTCGTTGCCGGTACCGCCTACGTTCACTGCCGGCGCATCCGGCAACGTCAGCGGCAAGGGGGTCGGCGCGAAGATGCCGTCGAGATTCAGCAGGCCCCGCCGCCAGAGCAGTTCCTCGAACGGATTGTTCTCGCTGTCGCCATTGCCACCGTTGACACTCACCGCGGCGTTGCGCTGCATGCTGCCCAGGCGCTCGGCGAAAATCAGCGCGCTTTCGCCGCGCACCATCGGCCCGCCGTCGGTGTGCGCTTCGCTGAAGTTAGGCACCGCCACGGTGTAACCGGGGTCGTAGCGCAATACATACGCACTGGTGTCGGTATGTTTGCCCGCCTGCTTCAGCCAGAAGCGAAAGTCCATTTCGTGCAACTGCACATTGACACCCTTCTGCGGCGACACGCCGGTGTTTTCGACGACGACTTTCGCCATCGGCATTTCCATCGTGAAGCGCCCCGGCACATGGCCGTCCGCGACGCTCACACGATCGCTGGTGGTGCGCAGATCGATCTGCGTACCGTACATGCGATCGAACGCCAGTTCGCTGTCGCTCGTGACGTGGAGATTCGCCGTGTCGGCCAGACCGCCTGCATGGCCGCTGACATTCATAACCAGCGGATCGACCGGTCGCGCCTGGAAGACATTCGCGACGACATCGCGGCCGGCCAGATCGAGGCGCTCGCCGATCCGCACGGTGTCGAGCCGCAATTGATCCACCGCATCGAAGTCGCCGGTGTTCGCGGCGCTTCGTGTGACATGGATGTTGTTGCCGCTGACGTCGGTCGCACCCTGCGTCGCGCTCAGTTCCTGCGCGTTGACGTCACCCACCGCATCGATGGTGATCGAACCCGTCGTGCTGCTCAGCGTGCCGACCGTGACGTTCTGTCCGCTGCGCACCGAAATCGATTCGCCTGCCTGAACCCCGGTGCTCACGTTGACGTCGCCTGCCGCATCCAGATTGACGTGGCCGCCGGCCTTGAGACTGTCGAACGCAATTTCGCCGCCGGAGGACAGGTCGGCGTTGCCGCCGACGTCCGCCGCCGCGAACTTGATGTCGCCGCCGACTTTGGCCCACAGATTGCGCCCGGCGAACAGCGACAACTGACCGCCGTAATTCACTTCCCTGATGCGCATGTCGTTGCCGGCAGTGATTCTCAGATCGCGCTTGGCGTGCGCCAGATCGGCCTGCACGTCGACGATCGCTTCAAGCACCACATCCGCGCCGGCGCTGTTCAGGTCGCCGACATCGAAGGTGTAGGCCTTCATGTTCAGCATGCCTTCGGCCGTCGCGTCGCCGGACGTCGCCGTCAGTCGACGCAGATCACCATCGGCGTCGACTGTGATGCTGGGCGCGGCGAGGCGCTCTTCAGTTCCCCCCACGGTTTCGGGCGCGCCCGCTTCGAGGCGGCCGTACACGATGCCGCCATGACCGCCTGCCGCGGTCTTGAGCAGGATGCTGCCTTCGGTGTCGAGCGCGCCGATCTGCTGATGACTTTGCGTATGCACGCCGGCATTACCGGCCAAGACACCGCTGTTCAACACCAGTTCGTTAGCGGCGATATCGAGATTGCCGCCGCCGGTCAGAGTGCCGGCGTTAATCGCGCCGCCCGCATTGAGCGCCTGATCGCCGCCGGTCGTGACAGCGCCAAGCGTCTGATCTCCGCTTGTGTGCGTCGTGAACGTGGTCGCGGCATTCGCGGCGGTGATGTGGACCGAACCGGTCGGGTTCAGCGCATCGCCGATGGCGATCGCACCGGTCTGGCTCGTCAGCGCGGTCGCCGTGAGCAAGCCGTCGGCGTGCAGCGATTGATCATTCACGCTCGTTGCCGTGCCGAACGTCGCGTCGCCGCCGGCATGCGCGGTCAGCGTCGTGGTCGCGATGACTTCATCGATCGTGAGATCGCCCGTCGTCGTAACATCCGCGCTGCCGCCCGTCTGCAGATGCGCCAGATCGGCGCTGCCCGCGTTGACGATTGCGTTGCCTGTGAAGTCGGCGTCGTCGCCCTGCATGTGGCCGCCGACCGTCGCGATCAGGTTTTCGCCTCCTACGAGCGCCGTGTATGTCGCGTTGCCGCCGACGTCGAGTGTCATCCGTCCATTCGTCGCTTCCAACACATTCACGCTCAGGCCCGTACCCGCGTTCAGCGTGAGGTGCCGTGCCGCGGTGGCTGAGCCGCCGCGAATCGCACCCGCCGCCGTACCGGTCAGGTCGTTGCCGCTGACAAGGCTGGTGAAGTCGATATCGCCGCCCGCATTCAGCCTCTGATCGGCACCCGTCGTAAGGCTGCCGATGATTTGATTGGCGCTGGTCGTGACATCCGCCGTGGTGCCTGCCTGTCCGAGCGTGACGTCCGCATTCGC
>JAKFDA010000086.1:0-3827 GCA_036676355.1 Nitrosomonadales bacterium
GCGCGAACGGCCGGTAATGGCGCAACGGTTGCGCTGGCGGCTCGGCGACGAATCACGCGGGAGCTTCGACAGCTTGATCACTGCGTCCGCCTTGTCCTCGTACGAGGAGTTGACGTCGGAGATGACGGCCTTCAGCGCTTCGCGCTTGCCGGCGTACTGCTTCGCCAACTTTTTCCGCTTGATATCGCGGTTCACCATTGAAGTCTTAGCCATGGGCTGTCCTCGAGTATCAGTTACGGAACGGGAAGCGGAACGCTTCCATCAATGCACGGGCTTCAGCGTCGGTCTTCGCGGTCGTGGTGATCGCGATGTCCATGCCGCGCAGCGCGTCGACCTGGTCGTAATCGATTTCCGGGAAGATGATCTGCTCTTTGACGCCCATGTTGAAATTGCCACGGCCATCGAACGAGCGCGCCGAAACGCCGCGGAAGTCGCGTACGCGCGGCAGCGAGACGTTGATCAGACGATCGAAGAACTCGAACATCTTGGCGCGACGCAGCGTGACCTTGCAGCCGATCGGCCAGCCGTCGCGGATCTTGAACGAGGCCACGGAAACACGGCTCTTGGTCACGATCGGCTTCTGGCCTGAGATCTTGACCATGTCGGCAACGGCGTTTTCCAGGATCTTCTTGTTGGTAGCCGCCTCACCCACGCCCATGTTCAGCGTGATCTTGGTGATGCGCGGTACCTGCATCGGGTTCGTGTAACCGAACTTCTCGGTCAACGCCGGAACCACTTCTTCCTTGTAGAACTTTTCGAGACGCGTATTCATTTCAACATTCCTTAGGCGTCGACCGCCTCACCGCTGGAGCGGAACACACGCAGTTTGCGTCCATCCTCCAGCACCTTGACACCAATGCGCTCGCCCTTGCCGGAGGCCGGGTTGAACAGCATCACGTTGGAAATGTGAATCGGCGCTTCGCGCTCGATCACGCCGCCCGGCTGGTTGGCCTGCGGATTCGGCTTGGTGTGGCGTTTGATGATGTTGATGTTGGACACGACGACCTTGTCGCCGGCCACACGCACCACATCACCCTTCTTGCCCTTGTCCTTGCCGGCGGTGACGATCACTTGGTCACCCTTCTTGATACGGTTCATGTCTGTTTCCTCCGCTCAGAGCACTTCAGGCGCGAGCGAGACGATCTTCATGAACTTCTCGGAGCGCAGCTCGCGGGTTACGGGCCCGAAGATGCGCGTGCCGATCGGCTCGTGCTTGTTGTTGAGCAACACCGCAGCGTTGCCATCGAAGCGGATCAGCGAACCGTCCGGACGGCGCACACCCTTGCGGGTACGCACCACGACGGCGTCATAGACGTCGCCCTTCTTGACTTTGCCACGCGGGATCGCGTCCTTGATGGTGACCTTGATGATGTCGCCAATGCCGGCGTAACGACGCTTGGAGCCGCCGAGCACCTTGATGCACATCACTTCTTTTGCCCCGGAATTATCGGCCACGTCGAGGTAGCTCTGCATCTGGATCATGATTCAGCTCCTCAGTTATTCGGCCGCACGGGTGACAATTTCCACCACGCGCCAGTTCTTGGTCTTCGACATCGGCGCAATCTCGGCCACCCGCACCACATCGCCTTCGCTGCAGGCATTGTCTGCGTCGTGGGCGTGGAGCTTGCTCGAGCGACGGATGTACTTGCCGTACAACGCGTGCTTGACCTGGCGCTCAACGAGCACGGTGACGGTCTTGTCCATCTTGTTGCTGACGACCCGGCCTTCGACCGTGCGCAGCGCCTTCTCTGTATTGTTGTCGGTCATGACAGGTCCTTACTTCTTCTCGCCGAGCAGGGTGTTGACGCGCGCGATTTCGCGCTTCACCCGGCGGGCCTCGTGGGTCTTGGCGAGCTGGCCGGTGGCCTTCTGCATGCGGAGGGCAAAGCTCTCCTTGTGCAGTTCGCCCAGGTGGGCTTTCAGGTCATCCGCCGACTTGACACGCAGTTGCTTGAGTTCCATTAGCGCACCGTCCGGGTAACGAAAGTTGTGGTCACCGAGAGCTTGGCGGCGGCCAGGCGGAACGCTTCGCGCGCCACGTCCTCTGCCACACCTTCGATCTCGTAAATCATGCGACCTGGCTGGACCTGTGCGACCCAGTACTCAACGTTGCCCTTACCGGAGCCCATTCGGACTTCGATCGGCTTCTTGGTCATCGGCTTATCGGGGAACACGCGGATCCACATCTTGCCGCCGCGCTTGACGTAACGGCTGATGGAACGACGTGCTGCCTCGATCTGGCGCGCGGTCAACTGACCGTGGGCCGTCGACTTCAAGCCGTATTCGCCGAAACTGACGGCGTTACCGCTCCAGGCCAGGCCGTCATTGCGGCCTTTGTGTACCTTGCGGTACTTGGTTCGCTTTGGTTGCAACATGGCGGATTACCTCGATTCGCGGGCCGGGCGGGCCGGTCGTGCGGGACGGTCGCTACGATCACCACGATCGCTGCGCGGAGAGTCGTCCTGCTTTTCCTGGCCAACCTGGGAGAAATCGAAGATTTCACCCTTATAGACCCATACTTTGATGCCGATGATGCCGTACGTCGTCTTGGCTTCAGCGAAGCCGTAGTCGATGTCGGCGCGCAGCGTGTGCAGCGGCACGCGACCTTCGCGATACCACTCCGAACGCGCGATCTCAGCGCCGTTCAAACGGCCACCGACGTTGACCTTGATGCCGAGGGCACCCAGGCGCATCGCGTTGCCGACAGCACGCTTCATCGCACGGCGGAACATGATGCGACGCTCGAGCTGCTGCGCGATCGACTCGGAGACCAGCTGTGCGTCGAGTTCCGGCTTGCGGACCTCGGTCACGTTGATGTGCGCCGGAACGCCCATCAGTGTGCTGACTTCCTTACGCAGCTTCTCGATGTCCTCACCACGCTTGCCGATCACCACGCCCGGACGGGCGGTGTGGATCGTGACGCGGGCGTTGTTGGCCGGACGCTCGATGAAGATTTTGGAAATGCCAGCCTGCGCGAGCTTCTTGCGGAGCATCTCGCGGACCTTGAGGTCAGCGATCAGGTACTCAGCATATTGGCGCTTGTTGGCAAACCACTTGGAGTTCCAGTCCTTGGAAATACCAAGGCGGATTCCGGTCGGATGTACTTTATGACCCATTGTCTGACTCCGCCTTACTTGCCCGCACCGACGACCACAGTAATGTGGCTGGTGCGCTTGAGGATGCGGGTGCCGCGGCCTTTCGCTCGCGCCATGAAGCGCTTGAGCGACGGACCCTCGTCAACCGTGATGGTCTTGACCTTGAGCTCGTCGACGTCAGCGCCTTGATTGTTCTCGGCGTTAGCGATGGCGGACTCCACGACCTTGCGGATCATGGCGGCGGCTTTCTTGTCCGAGAACTTGAGCAAGTTCACGGCGCGTTCGGCAGACAGGCCGCGCACCTGGTCAGCAACCAGGCGGGCCTTCTGGGCGGAGATGCGCGCACTGCGCAGGATGGCTTTCGCTTCCATGGTCATCTCCTTACCTACCGCCCGACTTCTTGTCGCCGCCGTGACCCTTGAACGTCCGGGTCAGGGCGAATTCGCCAAGCTTGTGGCCAACCATGTTTTCGTTGACCAGCACGGGGATGTGGTTCTTGCCGTTGTGGATGGCGATGGTGAAACCCACCATTTCCGGCAGCACCATCGAGCGACGCGACCAGGTCTTGATCGGCTTCTTGTTGTTGCCCGCGGTCTCCACCTTCTTGATGAGGTGGTGGTCGACGAACGGACCTTTCTTGAGTGAACGTGGCATGGCCGATTAGCTCCTGCGATCGCGAACGATGAACTGCTGCGTACGCTTGTTCTTACGCGTCTTGTAACCCTTGGTCGG
>JAKFDA010000087.1:0-6098 GCA_036676355.1 Nitrosomonadales bacterium
CGGCATCGCGCTGGAGGCCGCGGCCGGCGCACCGGTTGCCGGCGTGCATGCGCGCCAGTTCGATCCGCGGCTGGTGCATGCGCTCGACGCGCTGTTCGCCGGAGAGCGGGCATGACCGGCACGACCACCGACACGGGCACTCCGTCGCTGCTCGACGCGCTCCGGCGCAGCGGCGCATTGCGCACCCTCGACCACGCGCTGGCGCAGAGCCTGCGCCGCCTCGACCCCGCCACGCCCGACAGCGTGCTCGCCGCCGCCGCGCTGGCCTCGCTCGCCGTCGCCCACGGGCACGCCGGCTTCGACCTATCGTCGCCGCGCACGCTGGTCGACAACGGCGACATGCCCTGGCCGGACGCCGATGCCTGGCGGCGCGAGCTGGCCGCTTCGCGCTGGGTCGCCACGCCGATGGCCGGCGGCGAAGTCGCGGACGCCAGCCACCCGCTGGTGCTCGAAGGCGCGCCGGGCGCACCGGCGCTGCTCTACCTGCGCCGCTACCGCGAGTACGAACGCCGCGTCGCGTCCGGCCTGCAACGCCTTGCCACGCCACCGTCCGGCGCGGGCGGCGTAGACCTGGTCACCGGCGGCCCCGGCACCGGCAAGACCACGACGATCGCGCGCCTGCTGGTCAAGCTCGTCGAACAGGCACGCGCAGCGCAACGCGACGATCCCCGCATCGCGCTCGCCGCACCCACCGGCCGCGCCGCCGAACGCATGGCCGAAAGCGTGCGCAACGCGCTGCAGGCGCTCGCCGCCGAAGGCACCGACGCCGGCGTCATCGCCGCGCTGCCGACCAGCGGCACCACCCTGCATCGCCTGCTCGGCACCATCCCCGACAGCCCGCGCTTCCGCCACCACGCCGACAACCCGCTGCCGTTCGACGTGGTCGTCGTCGACGAAGCCTCGATGATCGACCTGCCGCTGATGGCGAAGCTGGTCGAAGCCGTGCCCGACGGCGCGCGCCTGGTGCTGATCGGCGACCCGGACCAGCTGCCGTCGGTCGAGGCCGGCGACGTGCTGAGCGGCATCCTCGCCACGGCCGATGCCGGCGGCGACGCCTTCCCCGCGCGGCGCACCCACCTCACGCACGCCTGGCGCCAGCACGACGCGCTGCAGCTCGCCCCGCTTGCCGCCGCCGTGCGCGAAGGCGACAGCGCCACTGCGCTGTCGCTGCTGCGCGGCGGCACGCTGTCCGGCGTGCACTTCCACGAGGGCCTTGCCGACCCGCTGCAGCCGCCGCACCGCGACCGCCTGCTCGCCCACTGGCGCGCGCTCGCCGACGCCGACAGCCCCGCGCAAGCGCTCGCGCTGGCCTCGCGCCTGCGCCTGCTCACCGCCGTGCGCGCTGGCCCGCAGGGCGCGCGCACGCTCAACGCGCGCATCGAAGCGCTGCTCGCAGGCGCGGGGGCTGGCGGCGGGGCTTCGGGCCGCCACTTCCACGGGCGCCTGCTGTTGATCACCGAGAACAGCTACCGCCACCGCCTGTTCAACGGCGACATCGGCATCTGCTTCCGCGACGCCGATGGCGCCGTCATGGCTTGGTTCCCCGGCGAGACCCCCGACGCCCCGCGCGTCTTCCACCCCGCTGGCCTGCCGCAGCACGACAGCGCGTTTGCAATGACGGTGCACAAGGCGCAGGGGTCGGAATTCAATGAGGTCTGGCTGCTACTGCCGGTCCGCGACAGCCGTGTACTTTCGCGCGAGTTGATCTACACCGGCACCACCCGCGCGCGGCGAGAGTTGCATGTCGCCGGCGCCGCCGACACCCTCGCGACCGCGCTGGCGCGGCATGCAAGCCGCTGGTCAGGGTTGGGATGCCGGTTGCAGCTGTGAAGGGATGCGCGCGAGTGAGAGCTCTCAATCGCGACGCGTCGTCCTTTAACAGAATAAGCATTAGCCAAAACGGGGTGGGGACTGATGAACAATTTGAAGTTGGAGCTTGAAAATTGCTACGGAATTAGGAAATTAGAAGAAAATTTAGATTTCTCCCAGACCCGGGCTGTTGCGATATATGCGCCAAATGGCGCAATGAAAACCTCTCTGGCCGAAACATTCAGAGACATAGCGCAAAGTCGTGCAACTGTGGATCGAATTTTCCCGGATCGGCCAACCAAGAGGGTAGTTGTAGACGAAGCCGGGAACGCTCTAGACGAAAACAGCGTTGTTGTTATCAAAAGCTATGAAGACGTAATTCCGAATGAGAAAACGTCATTGCTTTTGGTTAACAGCGAACTCCGGCTTGAACTCGAAAAGCTTCTAAAAGGCGTTCAGTCAGCCGAGGAAGGCTTGGCCAAGAGCCTGCGTAAGGTGTCAGGGAGTAAGAGGATCGAGCGTGAAATATCAGCCACCTTTACTAAATCAGATAACCAATTCATCAAGGCGTTGACTCGTGTCAAAGAAGAGGTGGCAAAACAAGAGGGGGCACCATTTAAAGACGTACCATATGAGCGAATTTTCGATGCGAAGACGTTAGCTTTTCTCTCAAGCGGCGAATTTACGGGAGCCGTTGAGGCCTACGTTAAGAGCTATAACGCACTTATCGACAAATCGAAGTATTTTCATCGAGGCGTCTTCAATTATTACAACGCGTCGACGATCGCAAAAAATCTCGCAGATAACGGGTTCTTCAAAGCCAAACACACTGTCAAGCTCAATGGATCAGATGCCGTAGAAATAAATGATGTGAAACAGCTTGAGCAGATAATTCAAGCAGAGAAAGATTCCATCACGAACGACGCTGAACTCAGAAAGAAGTACGGAGCCATCGAGAAGGGCTTAAACAAGAATCAGGAATTACGAGATCTCCAGAATTATCTCGCGGAGAACGAACATCTTTTGCCGTACCTGGCAAATATCGAGGAATTCCGCGAAGAAGTTCTAAAGTCGTACTTGAAGAGTTGTTTTGATCAAGTGCAAACGCTTCTGCAATTGGTCGAGGAAACGGATGGCCGAAGGCAAGAAATTGAGCAAGCTGCTCGAAGCGAACAGACTCAATGGCAAGAAGTAATTGCTACCTTCAATGATCGTTTTTCCGTGCCTTTTCGCCTTGAAGTCGAAAACCTCGTGGCGGTTATTCTTGGCCTAGAACGCGCACCTCGTCTCGGCTTCACGTTCGTCGATGGCGACGAAGAGGTGCCGGTTGAGAAGGCAAAGCTTATGGCTGCCTTGAGCACGGGGGAAACGAAGGCTTTTTACATCCTAAACATCTTGTTCGATATTCAGGTTCGAATGAAATCAGGGCAACATGCCCTGTTTGTCATTGACGATATTGCTGATTCCTTTGATTACAAGAACAAGTACGCAATCATCGAATACCTCCGAGATACCGCTGAGCACCCGATGTTCAGGCAAATTGTTCTAACACACAATTTCGATTTTTTTCGAACGGCATGTTCGCGATATGTCGGCCGACAGAATTGCTTTATGGCGACGAAAACAAAGGACAAAGTAATACTGCAAGAGTCATATGGCGTAAAGAATGTCTTTGAATTCTGGAAGTCGAGGTTCTACGTCAGCGATGCGATTGCAGTGGCGACGATACCGTTCATAAGGAATGTGGCCGAATACACGATGGGCCAAGATTCAAATGCGTACCTGCAGTTGACGAAAATGTTGCATGTACAGCCCGACAGTAGCCAACTAACCTTGGGAGATCTAGATTTTCAGTTCAATACAATCTTGGGGAAACAAGGCGCACACGCCAACAGGGAGGCTAATCTATTCGACTATATTTTCAACGTGGCGAATGCGTGTGTAGACGCACCGGAAGGGGTCAATTTCGAAAACAAGATTGTGCTTTCGATCGCTATTCGGCTCGCAGCGGAGCAGCTTATGATCAGCAGGCTCAACGACCAGGCGGCCGTGGCTGCCTTAACAGGTAATCAAACCGGCGCGCTTAGTGATCTGTATCGAACCCGATTCCCGGATGACAGCGAGACAAACGCGCTTTTGAGGCAAGTGCTCTTGATGACACCGGAGTCGATACATCTCAACTCTTTTATGTACGAACCAATCGTCGATATGTCGGACGAGCACCTGCGAAGGCTCTACGCCAAGATAAAGGCGGCGATGCAGGGGTAGGCGAATGGCCGATCAATGCGCGGCAGAAAAAAGGTGCCAAGGACAATCGCGTGACTTGAGGCATGGAGACGCGTATGAGGCGATGGATCGGACTAGTACTTTTCGTTCTGCCGCTTGCGGTCAGCGCGCAAGCGAAGGGCTACGGCGACGTTTCGTATGCCAAGCCGCAGGACTGCAGCGTCATTACCGAGCAGAACAAGGGCAATCCCTACGCCTACCTCTTCCGCGACTACTGCGAGCGCAGCGATGCGCGCCTCAAGCAGCAGATCGCCCGCATCTACGGCCGCCCGCAGCCGTCGACGACGGTGCTCAAGGTGCCGGCCCACGGCACGCCGGCCGCCAAACGCTACGGCGTGGCCTGCATGGGCGGTTTGGTGATGCTTCGGATCAAGAGTGGCTGGGAACAGGCGCTCGACGCCGAGCACCGTTACTACACCTGCCGCACGACCTAGCATCCAAAGCAAAGCTGAATGGAATAACGGAGCCAGGTTCACTTCCGCTAGTACGCGACCCAACCCTTGAACGAGGCTCCGGCGTAGAACAGTTCGCTCAGTCCTGGAGCTGAAAATTGCTGGTGAAGCTGCGGCCCTCGCCGCTGAGCGGATCGACGAACGTCAGCCGCCTGGCCAGCAGTTGCAACGGTGCCGCGTAATCACCGGCTGCACGGTGCACCAGCGACGGATACATCCCGTCGTTTGCGATCGGCGCGCCCAGCGCGGCCATGTGCACGCGCAGCTGGTGCTTGCGGCCGGTGATCGGCGTCAGGGCATAGCGCCAAAGGCCATCGGTCTGGGCGATGACGTCGATCCGCGTCTCGCTGTTCGCCAGGCCTTCGATCTCCCGCATGCGGAAAAACGGGTCGCCGGCCACCATCCGGCTCGAGCGGGTGCATGGAAATCCGATACCCGGCAGCGCCGGTGCGATTGCCTCGTAGCATTTCTCGATGCGTCGCTCGCGAAACAGGGCGTGGTAGCGCGCGCGGCTTCGGGGGTTGGCCGAGAACATCACCAGCCCTGCGGTGTCGCGATCGATCCGGTGCAGCGGCACCAGCGCGTGGTTCCCGGTCCGGCGGATCAACCGGCCCAGCAGGGTTTCATGGACGTGGTCGCCTGAAGGCGCGACCGGCAGGAAATGCGGCTTGTCCGCCACCAGCAGGTCGGCATCGGCATGCAGCACGACTTCCTGGAACGGGATCGATGGCTCGTCCGCGACTTCGCGGTAGTAATGCACTTCGAGCCCGACCCGGTGCGGTGTGCCCGGCGTCACCCATCCGCCGTCGCCGTCGACGACCCGCCCGTGTGCCATTCGCTCGATCCATTGCGAGCGCGCCACCGCCGGGAACCGCGCGCACAGGCAATCCAGCACCGTCGACCACGACCCGGGCGGCAACTGCAGCGTGCTTGCGGCGAGGCCGTCGATGCCAGGGGGGCGCTTGCGCATGGCGGTAGTGTGATGCCTCTGGGCGATACAGGCCTTGCGCGCCGGCCGCCACTCCTCTACACTGAACCATATGGTTCAGCATTCTCCAACCCGGTTCAACGCCTCGTTCGGGGCGCTCGCGGACGCCACCCGCCGTGGCGTCCTCGACCAGCTCTCGCGCGGCGACGCCTCCATCACCGCCCTCGCCGACAAGTTCGAAATGACCCTGACGGGCATGAAGAAGCACGTCGGCGTGCTCGAGACGGCCGGCCTGGTGACCACCGAGAAGGTCGGGCGCGTGCGCACGTGCCGCATCGGACCGTGCCGTCTCGAGGAGGAAATGGAATGGATCGCGCGTTACCGCCAGCTGTGGGACGCGCGCTTTGCAGCGCTCGACGATGTCATCGACGAACTCAAACGACAGGAGAAGGCCCGTGGTCGCAAGAAAAGAAAATGAATCCGGGCGCACGACGGTGCAAAAGACGTCGGAGCGCGAGGTCGTCGTCACGCGGACGTTCGACGCGCCCGCGCGGCTCGTGTTCGAGGCTTGGTCGAAGCCCGAGTTGTTCAGGAAGTGGTGGGTGCCCCGCTCCATGGGCATG
>JAKFDA010000088.1:0-13791 GCA_036676355.1 Nitrosomonadales bacterium
AAGCGCCGCGCTCGCAGCAGTGCCTGCTGCAACCGCTGATTGAACAGCACCCGGTTGGGCAGTCCCGAAAGCGCATCATAGTGCGCAAGACGATGAATGCGCTGCTCGGCCTTTAAGCGCTCGGTCACGTCGCGCCCGATGCCGCGATAACCTTTGAAGCGACCGCCCTCGCCGAACACAGGCTCGCCGCTGACGCTGTGATAGTGCAGATCTCCGCCTGCGTTGCGGCGTCGATAGAGCACGTCGCGAAACGGCAGCCGCCGCTCCAGCAGCGCGCGAAGCTCGGGCCAACCCGGCTCGCACAATTCCACGCCATCGAGCTCCCAGGGCGCCAGGCCGATGTCCAGGTGCGGATCGAATCCCGTCTTTTCGAGCACGCCGCCGGAAAGCTGAGTGAACCGCGACGCCTCGTCCTGCTCCCAGTACCAGTCGGACGACAGTGCGGTGAGGCTGCGAAAGCGCGCTTCGCTGCGGCGCAATTCCTCTTCGGCATGCATGCGTTCAATGGCGATCGCCGCAGGGCCGGCAAGCATGGACAGCAGGCGCGCGTCGTTATCGCCATAACGGCACGGACCCGGCTCGGCATCCCAAAGAGACAGCACGCCGATCAGCGCGCCGCGGCTGGCAAGCGGCACGGCCAGCGCGGCATGACCGTTCACATCGGCAAAACGCTGCGGGCGCGCTGGCCAGCTGCAATAGTCTTCCACGATCAGCGCGTGTCGCGTCTGCGCCACGCGGCCGGCGAGTCCTTCGCCCATTTCCATGCGCGTGCCGATTTTCAGATCGAGGCCGCTCGCCAGCGCAAGCGCCAGATCGTTGCGTAGCGGATCGTAAAACCAGATGCCGCCCGCAGCCGCGCCGAGCAGACGCCTGGCGCGACTCATGACGGATCGCAGCAGCGTGGCGAAATCCTGGTACAGCGCCAGATCGCGCGTCAGGTCGTACAGCACCTCGAAATCGCGCGCATGGCGACGCGCATATTCCTCCGCTTCCTTCAGCGCCGTGATGTCGGCGTTGGTGCCGACCATGCTCACGGCGCGGCCTCCGGAATCGCGATCGACCACCCTGCCCTGGGTGATGATCCAGCGCCAGGTGCCGTTGCGCGCTCGCGCGCGAAATTCATACTCGAACGCAGGCGTCTCGCCCTTAATGGCCTGATACAGCCGGGCGCGAAAACCTGCCGCATCGTCCGGATGAATCACCATGCCGAGCGCCTGCGCCGTGGTCACCGTTTCACCCGGTGCACTTCCCAGCATTTCGCTCCAGCGCTCGCTCAGATAAATCGCGCCGCTGACGATATCCCACTTGAATATCGCCACGTTGGAACTGGTCAGCGCGAGCTGCAGTCGCGCAGTCGCTTCGCGCGCTTCGGCTTCGCTCGATTTGAGCGCACTGGCGTCCTCGCACACGATGTGCAACACCACAGCCCCGCCCGAGTCTTCAACCGCGCGGATCGTCTCCCGCACCCACAAGCAGCCGCCGTCCTTTTTGCGCTTGCGGAATTCCCAGGTTGCGGGAACTCCGACGCGCGTCACGCACTCGGCAAGCGCCTTGCCGGCCGCGGCACGATCCTCTTCCAGGATCGTTTCCAGCACGCTGCGGCCAAGCAGTTCGTGAGGCTGAAAGCCAAGTCGTTGCGCTCCGAACGCATTGACCGACAACACCGTGCCCGCCACATCGACGGTAAAGCACATTGCCGGATTGTCATCGTACAGGGCGCGGTAGCGCGCTTCGCTGAGGCGCAGCGCGCGTTCGGATTCGGCGAGCCTCGCCAGCCGGAGCTCGAGCTCGGCCAGCGCATGCCGAAAATAATTCAACGTCGGATCGACGCGCTTGAACTCCGCGGGCAGGCGCTTAACGGTTGCGACGTCGGGCTGATACGTCATCGAGTGGCCGCGCTTAACGAATGAATGAGGGAACGAACGGTGCGGACGAAAGCGGATGGCGATCGCGCGGCCCGATCAAAACCAAGTCGGACGGCGGGCCTGATCGGTTCATGACGATGTGCGGCTGCGGTAACGATTGCACGCTGGCTCCCTTTTCCAAGTGCGCACTGTCACGGCGCATGCGGACGGAAATTCCGCGGCAACTCGCGCCGTCAAAACGAATTCCCTACTTGCAACTCGCCGCTCACCGTCCCTTCCTGCAATTGCGCCAGCTATATGTTTTTTAAGTCCAATGGGTTAGACGCAAATGTTAAGGTCGGATGCTAATCGCGTACAGGACCTGGAAGCAAGCTTTCTCATGCAAATAGCCGCATGGCATCGATCCGGGCGCCGCGCGCGGCCTCACTGTCCGGCTGAGACGACAGGAACGCCGTCTGCTAGACAGGTCTCGGGGGTGCCTCATGAACAAACTCGGAACTGCCATGCATAACGAAAATGTCGACTTCGGCCGGTGGCAGCTCTCCATCGGTGCGGTGGAGCGCGATACCGGCCTGTCAAAGGACACGTTGCGCGTTTGGGAAAAGCGTTACGGATTTCCGCAGCCGGAGCGGGATAAATTCGGCGAGCGCGTTTACCCGCAGGAACAGGTCGAGAAGCTCCGTCTGTTGAAACGGCTGATCGATCGCGGGCACCGCCCGGGCAAGCTCGTGACGCGCAGCGTCGACGAGTTGCTCGAACTCGCCGATCCACGAAAGGCACAACCCGCGCCGTCTGCGCAACAGGCCGCGCCGGCACAACCTTTCGCCGTGTTCAACACCAACGACATCGCCGAAATACAGCAGCAATTGCGCGATACGCTGACGCGTCAGGGTCTGCGCGAATTCGTCGTTGGCACGGTGACGGATCTGCACCAGCAAATGAGCGACGCCTGGATGCGCGGACAACTGGCGCTCTACGAGGAGCGCCTCTACAGTGAAGCCCTGCACAGCGCTTTGCACAGCGGACTGGCGGCACTGCCGTTGACGAATCATGCCCCGCGCGTGCTGCTCGGCACCTTCCCGAACGAAGCGCGCACCCTTGGTCTGCTGATGATCGAGTGCCTCCTCGCCGGCGAAGGCGCGACCTGCATTTCACTGGGCGCGCAGGCGCCCGTCGTGGACATGATGCTGGCCGCACGGGCGCAGCAGGCGGACATCGTGGCGTTGTATTTCAGCGCGGCCTATCCAATCACGCAGGCACTGGAGGGGCTGACCGCCCTGCGCGACCAGGTGCCGGAACGCACGCAAATATGGGTCGGCAGCGCCAATCCGGCGATCGTCCGCCGCGCGCCTGCGCATATCGTCCCCTTGCCCAGGATCGAGATGGTGCCCGACGCCGTGGCCAGCTGGCGGCAGTCGCATGCTGTCGGTTCGCTTTCCACTCACTAGAGCGGCCGAAGGGTGCAACTTTTGCGGATGGTTGGCGTCCACCGGTTGGTCCGCAAGAATAGAAGGTTAAAACTGCTACACTCCCGCGGGGGTTCTCGATCCAACGACATGGTCGTTGGGTTCCGCGGCGGTGCCGCTTAAGTTGACATCCAGACAATGCTCTATCCAGAAATTTTCAAATCTCTAGAACGTGTGCGTTGGGACATGGCGCGCGATGTGCCTTGGGACCAGTTCGACGGCTCGAAGCTGACCGACGATCAGGCCCGGACCATCAAGATGAATGCGATCACCGAGTGGGCGGCGCTGCCGGCCACCGAAATGTTCCTGCGCGACAATGCCGACGACAGCGATTTCTCCGCCTTCATGTCCGTATGGTTTTTCGAGGAGCAGAAGCACTCGCTGGTGCTGATCGAATACCTCAAGCGCTTCCGCCCGGAACTCGCCCCGACTGAAGAAGAACTGCATGCGGTGCGCTTCCACTTCGATCCGGCGCCGCCGCTGGAAACGCTGATGCTGCACTTCTGCGGTGAGATTCGCCTCAATCACTGGTATCGCCGCGCCGCGGAATGGCACACCGAGCCTGTGATCAAGAAAATCTACGAAATCATTTCACAGGACGAAGCCCGTCACGGCGGCGCCTATCGTCAGTACATGAAACGCGCCATCGAACGCTGCGGCGACGAAGCGCGCCGCGCATTCGCCAAGATCGGCATGCTGATGGCCAGTTCCGGTCGCAGCGGCAAGCCGTTGCATCCGACCAACCTGCATGTCAATAAGGACATGTTTCCGCAGGATACGGTGCAGTCGAAACTGCCGGACCCCGACTGGCTTGAACACTGGCTGGACGAACAGATCAAATTCGACAAGGTCTGGGAGGGCAAAGTCGTGACGGCGATCCTGAAGAACTGCTCGATTTTGTTCCAGCGCACTTTCGAAACGGTGCACGAACTGAACCGCTATCGCAAGGAACTGAGCGGACCAACGCCCGCCGCAGCCTAGTCTTGAACAGGGACGCACGCGGTCGCGGACGGCACGACTATGACCGGTAGCGCCTATAAGCGTCCCGGTTTTGAAGCGAAACGCTGCACACCGGCCGATCTGGCAAAGCGTAGCGAAGCGCTGAATCGGCCGCTGGTGTTCACTAACGGCGTAT
The DNA here is from genome assembly GCA_036676355.1 of Nitrosomonadales bacterium. Taxonomy (GTDB): domain Bacteria; phylum Pseudomonadota; class Gammaproteobacteria; order Burkholderiales; family SG8-39; genus ZC4RG42. The sequence continues at coordinate 4,467 of JAKFDA010000088.1, forward strand.
TCGATATCCTCCATCGCGGCCACGTCACTTATCTCGCGCAGGCGCGCGCGCTCGGCGAGAGCCTGGTGGTCGCACTGAACAGCGACGCATCGGTCAAGCGCCTGGGCAAGGGCGACGATCGCCCCGTCAATACGCTGGCCGATCGCATGGCGGTCATCGCCGCCCTCGCCTGCGTTGATCTGGTTACGTGCTTCGAAGAAGATACACCGCTCGCCGCCATCATGGCATGCCGGCCAGATGTGCTGGTAAAGGGTGGTGACTGGGAAATCGCTGCCATAGTCGGCGCCGCCGAGGTGCAAGGCTGGGGCGGCGCGGTGCATTCCATTCCGTTCGAGCATCAACGCTCGACCACCGCGCTGCTGGCAAAAATTCGCGCCCAGGACGCCTGAGCGCAAGCGCTTCAGCCCGCAGCCATCTCCGCCGGACATAGACGCAGTTCCGCGCCGCCGAAGCCGGCGGCAATGCCCTTAACGCGCGCATGCACGCCGTCGGACACATCGCGAATCTGCAGAAACACATTCGCCTGATCCTGGCGCTCCGTCATTCGCGGCGGGGGTTGCAGCGCCTCGATTGCTTGTCGTACTTTGGCGAGCGTCACCTGATCGAGCGGGCCGATTTCCAGGCAGATGCTCGCGGCGGGCTGCAATGCCGCGACTTCCTGCGGCGTCATCAGCCGGATGCGTTCCGGCTTGACTTGCTGCGCGGCAACGGCCGACTGCTCGCGCGTACGCTGCGCGTCGTAGTCGAGGTAAGCCAGCAACGCCACGTTGGCCAGCAGCATAATCAGGACGACGATTCGCATCGCTCGTTCAAAGGTCGTTGGAAATCATGATGAGTGCTGCTGCTCGTCGGCGAGCGCCACAACGCCTTCGAGCACGAGATTCGGTACCACCAGGTGCGGCACGCGCAGGTGCGGCACCAGCGTCGGCGCGCCACCCCCGGAAATGACGCAGCGCGCGTCGGCGGTCAATTGTCGGTGCATGCGTTCGATTGCGCCGATCTGGGCACTGATGCATCCGCTTTCGATCGCATCCGCGGTATTGCGCGGCTGCTCGCGATAATCGCCGTGCGAGAGCTTCAGCGCGGCGGTGTGATCGGCCAGCGAACGCTTCATCAAACCGAGGCCCGGCAGAATGAGGCCGCCGCGAAACACGCCATGCGCATCGAGCACATCCACCGTCGTTGCGGTGCCGGCCATTACTACCAGACAGTCGCGCCGTTGACATGCCCAGGCCGCGATAAGCGCCGCCCAACGATCGACGCCCAGTTGTTGCGGATCTTCGTAATCATTGGTCACACCGCACACACTGACGCCGGTAGACAGCCACAGCGGCTGCACCGACCAGCGCGCGGCCAGATCGATGACGGCTTCGCGCACCGTCGGTCCCGCCACGTTGGCGATTGCTATGCGCGCCGGCGCGGGCATTTGCGCCCATGCATCATGAGCGCTCTCGAGCTCATCGACCGCCGCCGAACCGAACCCGGCCCAATTGCCGTCGGACTGACGCAGGCCCCATTTGATGCGCGAGTTGCCGGCGTCGACTGCGAGAATCATGCTGCCTCGCGCAAGCTGATTTCGCCGGCGTGGAAGCGACGCATACCGCCCTCCGTCAGCACCAGCAGCGCGCCTTCGTCGTCGACGCCACTGGTCAGTCCTTCGACGCTTTCGCGCTCGTTCATCGCCATGCGCACACGCCGCCCTTCGAAAGCGTGCAGGCGCAACCATTCGCTCTTGAAAGCGCGAAAACCGCTCCGCTCGAATTGCCGCAGGCCAATTTCCAGTTCGTGCAGCACCCCGGCAAGCAGCAGATTGCGCGACGGCATCGCGCGCCCGGCGACACCCATATCCGCAATCCGTTGATCGATATCCGCCCTTAGCGTATCGCGTACGTGGACATTCATGCCGATGCCGATAACGACGTCGGTGTAATCGCACTCGCTGCGCGCAATCTCGATCAGGATGCCGCCCAGTTTCGCACCTGCGCGCATCAGATCGTTCGGCCACTTCACCGCGACGTCGTCTATACCGAGCGCCGTCAGGCTGTGCGCACACGCCACCGCCACCGCAAGCGATAGACCGCTCAATGCCTGCACGGGAAGCTTGATGCGCCAGCCGAGGCTGAAGGTAAGCGAATCAGCCAGGCCGGATTGCCAGGTCTTGCCACGACGCCCCCGGCCGGCGGTTTGCAGTTCGCAAGCGAGCGCCTGCGCATGGAATTCGTCATCGGATACGCGCGCCAGGAGCATGGCATTGGTGGAGATGCATTCGTCGCGTACGCTCACGCGCACTTGCGCCCCCCGCTCATGCAAATGGCTTGCAAGCGACCCGGCATCGAGCAGATCCGCCGGCTCGGCCAGCGTGTAGCAGCCGGCCGCGCTCACCCGCACCATCACGCCGTACTCACGCAAAGCGCAGATGCAGGCATCGAACTCGTCGGGAGGCATTTGCAGCGCGCGCAGCAGCGCGTCGCGGGAAAGAAGCCCGCCCGCGTTCAACCTGCGCAGAAGAGTGAAGGCCGCCGGAAGCACGAAATCAAGGGACAGATACGGAGCGCGCGATGGTAGCACGATGCTTCCGGCCGCCCCGCGCGCGGCGAGGCGACACTGCCGGCTCAGGACATCTGAGACTGCAGATAATTCTGCTCGCCGACGCTGTCGTACAGCGCAAGCTGAGTCTCGATCCAGTCGATGTGTTCTTCTTCGCTTTCGAGAATGTCTTCGAACAATTCGCGCGAAACGTAATCGGCTACGGTTTCACAATAGGCGATGGCTTCCTTCAACGCCACGTGACCGTCCCGCTCGAGTTGCAGGTCACAGGACAACGCCTCGCGCACGTTCTCGCCGATCAACAGCTTGTTGAGATCCTGCAGGTTCGGCAGACCCTCGAGAAAGAGGATTCGCTTGATGAGCCTGTCCGCATGCTTCATCTCGTCGATCGACTCTTCGTATTCGTGCTTGTAGAGCTTCTCGTAGCCCCAGTTTTCGAACATCCGCGCATGCAGAAAATACTGGTTGATTGCGGTGAGTTCGTTGGTGAGTACGCGGTTCAGAAACTGGATGACGCGCTGATCGCCCTTCATGATGACCCATCCCTGCAGTGAGCCGCGTCATGCGCGGCGGCGGTTGACTCGCACGGCGCGCTGCGCCGTTCCAGCGATGAAGATAGCACGCATGGACATGCCGCCGACAGGCGTGCAGCCGGCGCGTCTGAATCGCGGCAAGAAGGAAGAAGCTTAAGCGGCTTCGAGGATTTCGCCGCTGTTCGCGGTGTGTTCGCGCAGCACGCGATCGGCAGTATCGGCACAACGCCCGCAGCACGAGGCAACGCCCAGCGAGTCACGCAAATCGCAAAGCGAACGAGCGCCCAAGTCGGCGCATTGACGGATCTCGCGATCGGTGACGGCATTGCATACGCACACGTACATGGGTTTATTCCTGCGGGTCTGTGTTACGAATGGGAATGATTATCAACAAGACGTTTCGTAGATGCAAGCCGAATTTGCTTGGCACCTGTATTTCGCACAATAACCATTAACCCATTGAGGTATTGGCTCATTATGCAACCCCTTTTTCTTGACACCACAAATGAGAATCGTTATCGTTCGCGACCTATGAACAACAAGGTTGAACGGAACTCTGCCGAGGCGCATGCCGCGACGCGCACCGGCACGATGGAGTCGGGTCAACCGGCACGAATCAGCAGTCTGGCTCTGTTGGGCAATACCGGCGAACTGGTCATTGAACATGCGGGCCGCGAATACCGATTGCGTGTCACCCAAAACGGAAAGTTGATCCTCACCGCTTGAGCGTTCACGCGCTCGCGGCCGCAAGCCAGCCAGCCCGCCCTGGGCAGCCAGCCAGCGTCGTCATGGAGAAAGACGTTGCTTGCACCTTTGGCTGCGCCCCGCCCCCCGCGCGCCCGTATTCCCAGTCTGCTGATTGCGGGCGCATTGCACGCGGCATTGCTGGGCCTGATCCTGGCGCACCAGCCGGCAAGTCTGGCCCAGACCAGCAGCCCACCGATCATGGTGAGCTTCATTGCACCGCCACGAATCGAACCACCGGTGCCGACCCCGCCGAAACCCATCGTCAAGCCGCGGCCGAAGCCGGTCGTGAAGAAGCCGAAGCCAAAACCGATCATCGCCAGCAAGAGTCCGGAGCCGGCGCCGTTCGTCGCGCCGCCGGAGCCGAAGCCCGAGCCCAAAGTCGAAGAGGCGCCTCCTCCGCCGCCGCCCGGTCCGAAAGTGATCGAAGCGCCGGTTGAAGTCGCACCGCCGCGTTTCAGCGCCGACTACCTGCGCAATCCGAAACCCAATTACCCAGGTCTGTCCCGTCGACTGCATGAAGAGGGCACAGTCGTGCTGCGCATCTACGTTTCGCCGCAAGGCGCGCCGGAGCGTGTGGAGCTGAACAAATCGAGTGGTTATGCGCGGCTTGATCAGTCGGCCCTCGAAACCATCAAGCAACACTGGAAATTCGTCCCTGCCCGGCGTGGCGATACGCCGGTAGGCGGCTGGGTACTGGTACCGATCGCATTCACCCTGCAAGGATAAGAAGTCATATGGAACCCACTCAAAGCTTCGGCATTGCGCACTTTCTCGCGCAAACCGACGCCGTCGGCAAATCGCTGTTCGTCGTTCTGCTGATCATGTCGCTGGCGACCTGGTATCTCATCGCAGCAAAAAGTCTGCAGGGATTTCTAAGTCGTCGCCGCAGCGCGCGCTTTCTCAACACCTTCTGGAACATGCCTTCTCTCAGCGGCGTCGAGCGCCATCTGGAACAACACCATCCGGACGAGCCGTTCTCGCATCTGACCTATCACGGCATGGTGTCGGTACGGCATCACGCGCGGCACGGTGTCACGCGACTGGATGAAGCGGGTACCGCGTCGGATTTCCTGACGAGGTCCATGCGGCGCGTCATCGACGAAGAAACCACCCGCCTCGAATGGGGCCTCACCGTACTCGCCTCCGTCGGCAGCACCGCGCCTTTCGTCGGATTGTTCGGCACGGTATGGGGCGTTTATCACGCGCTCGTCGCCATCGGCATTTCCGGTCAGGGCACGCTCGACAAGGTGGCCGGCCCGGTCGGCGAAGCGCTCATCATGACGGGCGCGGGTCTCGCGGTCGCCATCCCCGCCGTGCTCGCCTACAACACCTTCGTGCGCTCCAATCGCGTCGTGCTGGCGAAACTCGACGCGTTCGCGTACGACCTGTTCGCCTTCCTCACCACCGGCGCGCACTTCAGCGATGCGGAAGCGAACAGCAGCGCTCCGGTTCACGCCAAGCCGCAAATCGTCAAGGGAGCGGCGTAATGGCCTTCGGCGGATTCCATGGCGGCTCGACCGGCACGCACGTAACAAACGAAATCAATATGGTGCCGCTCATCGACGTGATGCTGGTGCTGCTGGTGATTTTCATCGTCACCGCGCCGCTGCTCACACACTCGGTCAAGATCGATCTACCGCACGCATCGAGCACGCCGAACGAAACCAAACCCGAGCACGTATCGCTCTCCATCGACACCAACGGGGCGCTGTTCTGGAACGGTGAGCGTATCGAGCGCGGCGAAGTGAAACGGCGCCTCACCACCATGGGCCAGAAAACGCCCGATGCCGAATTGCATCTGCGCGCCGACAAGACCACCGAATATCAGGCGCTCGCGGAAGTGATGGCCGATGCCGCCGGCGCGGGTGTGAAGAAAATCGGCTTCGTGTCCGACCCGTCGGAGCGTTAGCGCCAACCGTCGCAACCGATCCAAGCAGGCTTTGCGCGAGCAAAGCAGGGGCGTGGGGACGCCCCCATCAAAGGGAGTAAACAACCATGCGGTCGATCCGCCTAACCCTCACCGGGCTCGTTATCGCGGGCGTCTTCGCACCAGCTGCCTACGCGCAGTCCGACGCGGCCACCGAATTGCCGCGCGTGGAAGTGCGCGACGAATACGCGCCATTCACATCGTCCAACGTGCAGACGGGCGTGTTTCGCGACACACCGCCTCAGGAAGTGCCGCTCACCGTCAATACCGTGACGCGCGAAGTGATGGATGCGCAAGGCGCCACCACGCTGTACGACGCGCTGAAGAACACCGCCGGCGTGAGCCGCGCGCAACTCGGCGAGGGCACCTACGACAACATCGCGATCCGCGGCCTGCTCGTCGAGAACCGCACCAGCTACCGCCTCAACGGCGCGTTGCCGGTCGTGAACCTGATCGATATGCCGCTCGACAACAAGGAGCGCGTCGAGGTACTCAAGGGCGCCTCGGCCCTGCACTACGGCTTCGTGCCGCCATCCGGCATCGTTAATCTCGTCACCAAACGCGCGGGCGCCGCGCCGGTCACGAGCGTGGAAGCGCGCGGCAACGAATACGGCGCGTTCGGCGTGCATGGCGATCTGGGACGGCAGTTCGGCGAGCGCAAGCAATTCGGCATGCGGCTCAACGTTTCGGCGGGCGAAGAGCGCAATGCCATCGACGATTACAAGGGCAACGAGCAGTTCTACTCGGCCGCGCTCGACTGGCGCGTGACCGACCGCTGGCAACTCAAGTTCGACGGCGAATATATCGAGAAGGACGTCGTCGAGCAGTCGAGCATCCGCTTGCTCGCGCCGGTGGGAGGTCGGATCGCTCTGCCCCGCATTCCGGACGCGACCAAGCTGCTATCGGGCACCTGGGCACGCTACGACGCGGAAGCCAGCAACGCGCTGCTGCGCTCGGATTTCTCTCTGTCGGACAACTGGGTGTGGACGGTCGAAGCCGGCCGCGCGATCACCAAGCGCGATCGCCGCTTCACCGACATCCGCAACTACGACCTCGCGACGGGCGCCGGGCAACTCGTGAGCTTCCCGTCCATCGGCCAGGAATTCGAGAACCAGTTCTTCCGTAACGAACTGTTCGGCACTTTCACGACCGGCACGCTGCGCCACGAACTGACCCTGGGCTATGGCCATAACCGGCTGGATCAGGACCTCGGACGTCGCGGTTCGGCCACGGTTGCGCAGAATTTATTCGACCCGCGCGACATCGACGAAACCGAAGTGGCCGCCGCGCTGACGCAGGGCGCCACTGCAAAGGTCTATGACCGGGGGCTCTATGCCTTTGATCGCGTCCATATCGGCGAGAAGTGGCAGCTGATGGCAGGCATCCGCCACACTGATTACAAACGCGAACCGAGCGCCGGGGAAGATTACGAAGTCAGCAAGAACGGCTCGATGTACGCGCTGCTCTACAAGCTGACGGCGCGCACCAATCTCTACGGCAGCTATCTGGAAGGCCTGGAAGAAACCGGCGTGGCCGGACCTGTTACTGCCAACGCCGGGGAAACCCTGAATCCCGCAGTGTCGCGGCAACGCGAAGTCGGCGTCAAAACAGAGGTGGGCAACGGTCTGCAACTCACCGCCGCTTACTTCGATATCGACCGCGCCGCTGCCGGCACTGTGAACAACGTGTTCGGCATCACCGGCAAGTTCAACTATCAAGGCGTCGAGTTCTCAGCGGCGGGGCCGATCGCGAAAGGCTGGCGGATGTATGCGACGGCACTGTATCTGGATGCCGAGCAGGTGACGGCGACGAACGATCCGACGCTCATCGGCAACGAGCCGGACCAAACGCCTTCGCACACCGTCAGCCTGTTCTTTGAGCACGATCTCGCCGCCGTCGCGGGACTTTCGATTTCCGCAGGCGCTTACCACGTCGGCGAACGGCCCGTTAATACCGCGAACCAGGCATTCGCTCCGAGCTACACGCGCTACGATGTCGGCCTGCGCTATCGCACGAAGATCGCCGGCGAGAAAGTCACGCTGCAGGCCTATCTCGAGAACGCGACCGACAAGGAGTACTGGTCGGCCGCGGGCGACAGCTATCTGGCTGTCGGACAGCCGCGTACGCTCAAACTGCAAGCGCGGGTGGATCTCTGACCGCCATGCGCAAGATCGCAATCCGGGTGCATCGCTGGATCGGCCTCGCGCTCGGACTGCTGTTCGTGTTGTCGGGCCTCACCGGCAGCTTCAATGTTTTCCATCGCGAGCTGGACGCCTGGCTCAACCCCGCATATTGGGTGGCGCAGTCTGACGCGGTCCGCATCTCGCCCAGCGAAGCGCTCGATATCGCACGCGCCCGTCATCCCACCATGCGCGTGTCCTTGCTGGGACTGCCGGTGTACGGCGCGCCGTACACTATCAATTTCAAAGATGCCGCATTGGCCGGCGGCGACACGGCATTGCAGTTCCAATCAGCCATCGATCCCGCAACCGGCGCAGTCACGGGGCCGCGCATGCATTGGGGCGGCGTATCGCTGTCGCGCGAGGAATTCGCCCGCACGCTCTATCGCCTGCACTACGAACTGCTCGTGCCACCCATGGGGCACACGATCGTCGGCTTGGCCGGGCTCTTTCTGATCGGCCTCGCCGTTCTCGGACTTGCGCTGTGGTGGCCGCGCAACGGTAATTGGCGCCGCGCCTTTTCGCTCAAGCGTTCCGCACATGTGGTGCGGCAGATGTTCGATCTGCACCGGCTCGTGGGCGCCGTATCGGCTGTGATCCTGCTGATGCTCGGTTTCAGCGGCAGCTATATCGTCTTTCCGGACGAATTCCATACCGCCACCGCCGCGTTGGGCAAAGCGGAAAGCTTTCCGGGCAGGATCGCGGCGCAACGGCCCGGTTCCGGTGTCTCGATCGAGGACGCAATCGCCATCGCGGAGCGGCGCTTTGACGACGGGACTGCATACAGCGTTGCGCCGCCTGCGGACGGAACAGGGACTTATCGCGTGCGCCTCAAGCGCACCGAGGAAGTCCATCCGCTCGGCCGTACCTACGCCTGGATCGAACCCGCCTCGGGCGACGTTCTGCGCACTTACGATTGGACCGGTCAGCAAGGCATGCGACGCTTCTATGCCTGGCAATTCACGCTGCACAACGGCTCGCTGTTCGGCTTGCCCGGTCGCCTCGTTGTTTTCATCGCCGGCTTCGCGCCGCTGATGCTGTTCCTGAGCGGCTGGGTCGTATGGCGCAGGAAACGCCGCGCCCGGGCGCTCAACGAGCGGCGCCGCAGCGAAACATACAAGACCGCCGTTCAGGGAATGCAACAGTGAAAAACGAAGCAACAGGCCATGCGGCAAACGGCGCTGCGGCCGCCTCCAACACCGTCCTGAAAACTTTAGAGGCATCACGCCTCATTCTCAAATCGCCAGCCGCCGCTAGCCAGAATAACGACCAGGGGGTCTGACGTGTTCACCAAGAAAAATCACCGGCCGATACGGCCGCTTGCGCTCGCCTGCATGATGCTGTTCGCTTCATCCGGCATCGGCCAGGAAGTCGACAATGCGCTTACACCG
>JAKFDA010000089.1:0-15573 GCA_036676355.1 Nitrosomonadales bacterium
GCGATATCGTGCGCGCCGTAGCGAAAGGCGTTGTCGAGCAGGTTGGACATGACGCGGCGAATCGCCATCGGTTTGAGTTCGATATCGCCGGTATCCGCAATCCGCGCATCGAGGGTATGGCCGGTATCGCGGTAGTGGCGCACCAGGTCGTCGGCGAGCGCGGCCAGATCGGTCGGCACGCTCGCTTCGCCGCCCGCTGCGCGGGCGAAATCGAGGAACTGGCCGATGATGCGATCCATCTCCTCGATGTCGGCGGCCATGCCGTGGATCGTCTGCTCGTCCGCGCCGCTCATCTCCGCGCCCAGGCGCAGTCGCGCCAGCGGCGTGCGCAGATCGTGCGACACGCCGGCGAGAATGATCGCCCGGTCTTCGTCGAGGCGCGCGAGGTTGCTGGTCATCTGATTGAACGCACGCGACACGGTGCGAATTTCATCGGGCCCCGATTCGTCCAGCGGCGGCGGCAGCCGACCGTGGCCGATCTCGCGCGCCGCGCTGGTCAGCGCGGCGAGCGGCCGGCGCAGACGGAACACGATGAAATACGCGGCAATCAGCGCGAGCACGAGCACCAGCGCGCCCCAGCCCAGCCATTGCAGGGCGAGCTGCCGTTCGACGCGTTCCTGCGGCAGCATGACCCAGTACTCGTCGTCGCCGATGAAGAAGCTCACCCAGAAGCCGCGCTCGCCGTTGCGTTCCAGCGCGATGCGCGTATCGGTGCCGAGATCGCGGCGGATTTCGCCGGCCAGCAACTGCAGCATGGCGCGATCCTCGGGCGGCACCACCAATTTGTCTCCGGGCTCGGCCGGATAGACGCGGATGCTTTCCCGATCGGCGAGGTCGAGCAGCAGCTCCTTGCGCAATTCGGGCTGCGAAGTCACCAACGCCGTGCGTGTGAGGTTGACGACGCTGACGACCATTTGCGCGATCTGGCGCGTGCGCGGCTCGACGTCATAAGCGCGGAAGATCTGCACCCACGCGCCGATGGCGAGCACGATCACAACGGCGATGAGCAGGAACGCGCGCCACAGCAGACTGCGCGGCATCATTGTTCGTCGGGTACGAACACGTAGCCGAAACCGCGCACGGTCTGGATATAGGTCGGGCTGGACGCGTCCGGCTCGACCAGTTTGCGCAGGCGCGACACCTGGACGTCGATGGCGCGATCGAACACTTCGTACTCGCGCCGTCGCGCCAGTTCCATCAGCTTGTCGCGCGAGAGCGGCGTGCGCGGATGCGTCACCAGAACCTTGAGCAGCGCGAATTCGCCGGTGGTAAGCGAGGTTGTTTCGCCGTTCTTGTGCAGCGTGCGCGTGGCGAGATTGAGCGACATGCCGCCGAATTCGACGATCTCGGGCTCCGCAGCCGGCGCCCCGGGCGGCAGGGGCGCGCCGCGACGCCGCATGATCGCGTTGATGCGCGCCACCAGTTCGCGCGGATTGAAGGGTTTGGGCAGATAGTCGTCCGCGCCCATTTCCAGGCCGACGATGCGATCCACGTCCTCGCCGCGCGCGGTGAGCATGATGATCGGCATCATGTTCTTGGTGCCGCGCAGGCGGCGGCAGATCGATAGGCCGTCTTCACCGGGCAGCATCAGGTCGAGCACCAGCAGATCGTAATGCTCGTGGGCGAGTTGCTTGTCCATCGCGGGCGCGTCGGACACGGTCTTCACCGTGAAGCCCTGCTGAGCGAGATAACGGTTGAGCAGATCGCGCAAACGCAGATCGTCATCGACGACGAGAATTTTGGTTTTGGGTTCCGACATAGAGGCATGTAATCGATCAGGAGGTCCGTATCCTAGCCCGAGCGGAGATGGAGCGGGGCGGCGGCGTCATCAACCGCGTTACGCCGCGTAAGCCGGGAGCATCTTGCAACAAACGCTTACAAAGCGAGCATGGCGCTACACAGTAGGCTTACATGCCGACGCTATCGTGATGTCAACGCGCGGTTATTCAGCGCGCGACATTACGGAGCAACGCCGTGTTCACTGTCCGACGCATTCTTCTGATCGGCCTGCTGGCCGCTTCCGCCGCCGGTTGTGCCGTCGCGCCATACGAGTCGCATGTGGTGCATGAAGTCTACGATCCGTACCCCTACGTCTATCCGCGTACACAGGTCTACATTTATCAGTCCCAGAGCTATGGCCACCGGCATCGTAGGTATGACCATGCCGATCGGGACCGGTCGCATGTGCGCAGGTCCATCGAGCGCGACGATCGGTCGGGTCGCCCGCATGAGCGTGCGCGCGATGCCAAACTCGCGAAGCGCGATGTGGCGCGCGCGGAACCGCGCCGTGAGGTTGATCGTTCACCGCGGCACGCGCGCAATGACAGTCGTGACAACGATCGACGCGAGCGTCGCTGAACGGTCCGATACACATGCTTACAAAGAGGCGGTTGACGCACACAGTCCGCTTACATTGCATGGCTAAAGTGCAACCGTGCCGAACGCAGATCGGCCTTCATTCAAGGAGAGAGGCAATGTTCAAAGCAAAACAAATGCTGCTGGTTCTGATGCTGGGCATTCCGGCGATCGCGAGCGCGGGTTCGCCTTACGAAGCGGCGCACGAGCGTCATGTGACCATCGTCATGCAAGCGCACTACGATCGTGATCGCGGTCCCGCCCGCCATTACGACGGCTGGGGCGATGGGCGGATCAACCGTATGCAGTATGTGCAGCAGAAACAGATTCAGCGAGGCGTGCGCTCGGGCGAACTGACTCGCAGCGAAGCGCGTCGCCTGTGGAATGAGCAGGAGCGCATCGCCCGGCTGGAACGTCGTTACAAGGCGGACGGTCATCTGTCACTTGCGGAACGTCGAGATCTCGAGCGCGACCTTAACAGGGCGGGGCGGCGTATTTACAATCAGGCGCACGACAGGCAGGCTCGCGGCTGATACTGTGACTTGCCATAGAACGACATCCCTCAACTCCGAGCGAATATGAAACGCCTCCTCGTGCTGATCAGCATGCTGTCCGCCCTGGTCGCCGCCTATCCGGCGGCGGCCCAGCACGAGGACGGGCGCAGCGACCGCTACGAGCGTCGCGACGACAGCCGTCGCGGCAACGACCGCGATCGCAGTGCGCGCGGCGACGAGCGGGGACGCGATCGCCAGGCCGACCGGCCGTCGCGGCGCGACTCGCTGTCTCCCGACGAGCGCCGGCAGTTGCGGCGCGACATCGAAGACTACGGTCGCGATATCTATCGCGACCGTCGCGGTCGGCGTAACTGATCCCGCTTGCACGCGGGCTTGACGGCACCTGCCTCGGGTAGTAGATTACTACCGTCTTTCCGAGTCGAGGTTCGCCATGGGAATGCCGGTCAAATTGTCGGACGAACTGGTCCTTGCCGCCCGCATGGAGGCTGAAGTCACCGATCGCACCATCACCTCGCAGATCGAGCACTGGGCCAAACTCGGGCGTGCCGCCGAGGCGGAGCTGAGTTACGGCGAAGTGGTCAAACTCAAGCTTGCCCACACCGGGGCCAAAGGTACGAAAAGCGCGGCGAAAGCGTCGGCAACCGGCGCGGAATTGCGGGCGCGTCTGGAAAGCGTGGCGCAGTCCGCGGAACGCAGCAGCGTGCTCGACGCGCTGCGCGCCCAAGGCCGGCCGGTGTACGAAGCGACTCCCGATCATCCCGGTTTTGTCACCCGCATCGACCCGGACGGCAAGCGCACCGTCGGCCGCTTTGAAAGTCGCCAGTTCGTGCATCAGCATCCGCCCGGCGCCGAGCAGAGCATTGCGTGCGGCTGCTCGTTGAGCGGTCGTCCGAAAAAAGCCGCGAATCGATGACGACCGCGAGCCTGTCCGAGGCTCGCCGTCGATTGCGCAGCGCCAGCGGTCCGACCATCGTCGTGCTGGCGGGCTCCAACGGGGCCGGCAAATCCACGTTCTACGAACACTTTCTCGCCGACGTCGGCCTGCCTTTCATCAACGCCGATCTCATCGCGCGCGAACTCGATCCCGAAGAACCGGGCAAAGTCGCCTATCAGGCCGCGCAACTGGCCGACAGGGAACGGCGCGCATTGGTTGCGCGCAAGGCATCGTTCTGCATGGAAACCGTATTTTCCGATCCGGTCGGCGACAAGATTGGCTTCCTCAAAGACGCGCAGAAGCAGGGCTACGGCGTATTTCTCGTCTTCATCGGACTGCCTAGCGTGGAGTTGTCGATCGCGCGGGTCGAACAACGCACCGGCGTCGGTGGACATGATGTGCCCGACGAAAAACTGGTCGAGCGTTTCCCGCGCACTTTAGAGAATCTGCGCAAGGCGATTCCCTTCGTCGATCTCGCGATCGTATTCGACAACGGTTCGGCGAGCGCACCGTATCGCCATGTCGCGACATTCGAGCATGGCAAGCGCGTCGCCAAGGCCAGATCCATTCCGGCCTGGGCGAGCACGCTGCTGCGCGCGTGAATCCGAGCGGTTTTCGAGTGAGCGAAGCTCCTAATTAAACACGCTGCGGTGTCTGGAGTAAGGGCTTGATGCCGCCAAGCAAATAGGTCGCAGGACACCACTCGATCAGAGCGGTGTAGATCGGCACCAGACCGATCAGTCCGAACGCACTGGCGTCACCCTCGAGGACGAGCATCAGGCTAAGCAGCGCCAGACCGACCACGACACGAATCGCACCATCCACCGTGCCGACATTCTTTTCCACGACATCTCCAGATTAAAAAGGATAAGGACAGCATAGGCCGCAAGAGCACGGCCGCTTTGATGTAACTCAAAGTGATATGTCGGGTCGCGGCGCGGAAATACAAGGTTACAAAGCAATCGTGTCGCCACACATTGCGCTTACATAATTCGACTAACGTGATCCGCACTGCGCAAGCATCGAAGGAGCACGACATGTCTTACTGGAAAGCCGGATTGCTGGCGGTTCTGGCGACCGCGTTGCTGGGCGGCTGTACCGTCTTCCCGCATGGCCACGGTCACGGCCACGACAGGCACGACCGTTATAAGCGACACGATCACGGCGATCGCCATGATCATCGTGACGACCGCCGCCATCGCGGCTATCGGTAGGTGCGGATGCACTGTTAATAAACTGACTCAATTGGGGAAGCAGCGTGTAATCCATGTGCGCAGGGACCTGCGTTGAAAGCTTTTCCCGCCCGGGGGAGAAACCGCGTATGGTGGCTGTTCAGGCGCTGGAAACATCCAACCTTCATTCCCCTGATTGGCGATTCAGGGTCCATCGTTTTAAAAGAGGTGCATATGGACCGTAGCCTGGAACACGTCATTCATTTGGTCGGCATATCGTCCGAACTCGAAGAGCTGGACCAGCATGGCCGATTCATGGTCGCGCGCCTGCTCATTACCGACGATCAGCTTTATCTGAGCCTGGTCGAGGATCTGCGGCAACTCAAACTACTTGCTGGGAAGTCACCGGCAATGAAGGCAGGTTTCGAGCAGCTCGATGCGCGTCTCGCGGCATGTCGGCTGGTGAAGTCGACCATGGTCGAGCGCTTGTCGAAACCCGAAATGCTGCGCCCTCTACCGCCCAAGGCGTCCCCGAGCGTAGCGTCGCGGCACTGATTGCTCATAGCGGTCGGCACGCGAAGCGCGGGTCGTATTCATGCGGGTGCGCTGAAACGACGCCTCGTTTCCTGCCGCCTATACGCCTGGAACAATAAGCCGTACACGATCGGGTTCACCCGATCGGCCACACCCGGCCGCAGCGCTTTGAGTGGTCGCTTTTCAACTGAGCGGCCAGGGCGCTTGTGCGAACGCCGCAGCGTTCCGACTTCTCTCGCTCGGCGCATGGATTCTCTCCGCGCGACGCCAAACCACGACACATCTTTCGTTGACATGCTCACTGCGCTAACGTAGTTTACCAATCGGTTAAATACAAGCGCCTCAGCACAAGCATGGCCCCGGACCGCCTCAGCACCACTTTCGCCGCGCTCGCCGACCCCACACGTCGCGCGATTCTTGCACGTCTTATTTCGGGCGAAGCCTCGGTCACGGAGCTGGCCGAGCCTTTCGACATCACCCTTCCTGCGGTGACCAAGCATCTCAAGGTGCTGGAGAACGCGGGCCTCATTGCGCGTGGGCGTGAGGCGCAATGGCGGCCGTGTCGTCTGGAAGCGGGACCGCTCAAGGATGCGGCCGAATGGCTCGAACGCTACCGGCGTTTCTGGGAGCAAAGCTTTGACCGTCTGGAGCTGTACCTGAAGGAAATGCAGCGGAAGGAGAAGAAGCATGGCCGACGCAAAAAGTAGCGCCGCCACGACAGACCACATCGAGAAGGAGACATCATGCAAATCCAACCCTATCTGTTCTTCGAAGGTCGGGCGGAAGAGGCGATCGAGTTTTATCGCAACGCACTGGGCGCGGAGGTGGAAATGCTTATGCATTTCAAGGACAGCCCCGAGCCTCCGCCACCCGGCGAGTGCGCACCGGGTTCCGACGACAAGGTGATGCATGCGAACTTACGCATCGGCGATTCTACGGTGATGATGTCCGATGGTCGCTGTACCGGACTGCCGAGCTTCCAGGGCTTCTCGCTGTCGCTTTCGGCGTCGAACGAAGCCGAAGCCGCGCGGTGGTTCGCCGCACTGAGTGACGGCGGGCAGGTGCAGATGCCGTTGGGTCAGACCTTTTTTGCGCGCCGCTTCGGCATGGTCGCCGACCGCTTCGGCGTGTCGTGGATGATCATCCTCGAGGCCTGAGGAAGAATCATGTCGGCCAACGATCGCCCAGCCGAGCAAGGACTCGAAATCACACGCGTGTTCGACGCGCCGCGAAGTCTCGTCTTCAAGGCATGGAGCAGTGCCGAGCATTGCGCGCAGTGGTTCGGGCCGCGCGACTTCACCGTGCCGTCGTGCAAGGTCGATTTTCGCGTCGGCGGCGCCTATCGCACCAACATCCGCGCGCCCGACGGCACCGACTATTGGATGCGCGGCATTTATCGCGAGATCGTCGAACCCGAACGCCTCGTCTTCACCTTCGGCTGGGAAGAGGAGGGCGAACGCGGTCTCGATACCCTGGTGACGGTGCTGTTCGCCGAACAGGACGGCAAGACCAGGCTGACGTTCCGTCAGGCGCCGTTCCAATCCATCAGCGAACGCGATGGCCACGAGCAGGGCTGGAGCGAATGCCTCGAACGTCTCGCGGCCTATCTGGCCCGGATGTGAGGGCTCAACTTTTTAACCGGAAGGAGAAGCTGCGATGCGAGTCATGGTCCTCATCAAAGCCACCCAGGACACGGAGGCGGGCGTCATGCCGGACGAGAAGCTGTTTGCCGATATGGGACGGTTCAACGAAGAGCTGGTGAAAGCCGGCGTAATGCTAGACGGCGAAGGGTTGCACCCCAGTTCGAAGGGCGCGCGTGTGATGTTCGAGGGAGAAAAACGAACCGTGGTCAACGGGCCTTTCCCCGAGCCGAAGCAATTGATCGCCGGTTTCTGGATGTGGCAGGTGAAGTCGATGGACGAGGCGATCGAGTGGGTCAGACGCTGTCCGAACCCCACCGGCGCGGAAGCCGAGATCGAGATTCGTCCGGTGTTCGAGGCGGAAGACTTCGGCGCCGAATTCACGCCCGAGTTGCGAGAACAGGAAGAGCGCTTGCGCGCGCAGATCGCCGCGCAGAAGTAATCGCGCGGCGAGGACGGCAGGTGCGAGTCGGTCCCGCTCGATCAGGGAGAAACATTTTCTCAAGGAGCAGATCATGTTGAAAGACAGCAGAGCCTTCAGCGGCTTTTCGGTTGACGACATTGCGAAGGCCAGGGCGTTCTATGGCGAAACGCTCGGACTGGATGTCAGCGAAGAGCATGGCATGCTCGACCTGCATCTCGCGGGTGGCGCGGAGGTGCTGGTCTACCCCAAGCCGAACCATGAGCCGGCAACCTTTACCATTCTTAATTTTCCGGTGGACGATATCGAGAAAACCGTAGACCGATTGAGCGAGCGCGGTGTGCGCTTCGAGCAATACGAAGGCGAGATCGAAACAGACGAACGGGGCATCTTTCGCGGGGAAGGGCCGTTGATCGCGTGGTTCAAAGATCCCGCCGGAAACATTCTGTCCGTGCTTGAGGGGTAGCGCGCTCGGACGAAGGACTGCACGAAGTCAACCGAAGAGATGAGCGGAAAGGAATGGCATGAAAAAGATCTCCCCATGCCTGTGGTTCGACGGCAATGCCGAAGAGGCGGTGAATTTCTACACCTCCATTTTCAAGAATTTCAAGGTCGGCGAAATCACGCGCTACGGCGAAGCCGGGCCGGGGCCGAAGGACTCGGTCCTGACCATCGAGTTCGAACTGGAAGGACAGGAATTCCTCGCATTGAACGGCGGACCGATGTATCAGTTCTCGCCGGCCGTTTCGTTTTTGGTGAACTGCGATACGCAGGAAGAAGTGGACGAGTTCTGGGACAAGCTTTCCGAGGACGGCCAGACGCAGCAATGCGGCTGGCTCACGGATAAGTACGGCGTGACATGGCAGGTCGTTCCCAGGATTCTCGGCACGATGCTGCAAGACGAGGATGCCGCGAAAGCGAAACGAGTCATGCAGGCCATGCTCAAGATGACCAAACTCGACATCGACCTGTTGCAGCAGGCCTACGGTAAAAGCTGATTCCCGCGAACCGGCAACAGCGACGCTGTGCCCGCGATTGCCGGTTGAGTGAAGCGGCCCAGGGCCGGCGGCGCCCGGCATTCCGTAAAAAAATCGTTACGTCTGGAATAAATCGCCCACTCACCTCGTATATCCGCATGAAGCATCCGTATTCGTGTCTTCCGTTCGTCCTGAACTCGGCGAAGGATGAACGGGCCAGGTGCTTAATCAGATGTTCCATAAACGATCGAGGAGTTGAACATGAAGAGCTTTGTTTCCCTGGCACTTTCGGCCACCGCTGCGATGTTCATGTTGTTATCCGTCAATGCATCCGCCGCCGAGCAGCCGATGCTGAAGGACGGCGTGCTCGTGGATGCAAGCGGCATGACGCTGTATACCTTCGACAAGGACAAGGCGGGCAGCGGCAAGAGCGTATGTAATGGGCAATGCGCCGCGCTGTGGCCGCCGCTCGTCGCGGACAAGGATGCCAAAGCGAGCGGCCCGTATTCCATCATCGAGCGCGATGACGGCACGAAGCAGTGGGCCTATGAAGGCATGCCGCTGTACCTTTTTGCGTCCGACAAGCAGGCCGGCGATCGCAAGGGTGATAACGTCAAGAACGTCTGGCACGTGATCAAAAAGTAAACTCATTGCATGAAGTCCGCTCCACCGACGAGCAACGAAGCGCAGATGCTTGCCTGCATACCGAGTCTGCGGCGCTATGCGCGCGCCCTGATCGGGGAGCGGACCGCGGCGGACGATCTGGTGCAGGACACGCTGGGGCGCGCATGGGCGCGCATCGCGTCTTGGCGGCAGGGCGGCAATATGCGCGCGTGGCTGTTCGGCATCATGCACAACGCGCATGTCGATCAGTTGCGCAAGTCCCGTCTTGCCATCGAGGATGCGTCGGACGAGGAATTCGAAGTGCCGACGCGCGCGACGCAAGCGGACGGTCTGGAACTGCGCGACATCGAAGCGGCGCTCTATCGGTTGCCGGAGGAACAGCGCCAGGTTCTGCTGCTCGTCGCACTGGAAGAACTGAGCTATGAAGAGGTCGCCCAGGCCTTGCACATCCCTCTGGGCACCGTCATGTCGCGCCTGTCGCGCGGACGCGAAAAACTGCGAGCGCTGATGAACGGTGGGGCGCAGCCGCAGCCATTGAGAGTGATCAAATGAAGACGGCGCCGATCAGCGACAGCGACCTGCACGCTTACGTCGACGAATTGCTCTCCGAACCGGACCGAGCGGAAGTCGAGGCGTACCTGGCAACGGACGCCGAAGCGGCCGAACGCGTGCGGGCGTATGCCGAACAGAATCGTTCGCTCAGGGAACTGTTCGATCCGGTATTGAGAGAAGCCGTGCCCAATCGCCTGCTCAAATCAGTGCCTGCGCAGGGTAACGATCGAACATCTTCGCCGCGTGCATCGTGGACGCCCGGCTGGTCGCTGCAACGCATCGCCGCCGGCATCGTCTTCGTTGCCATCGGCGCGGCATCGGGCTGGGTTGCGCGCGGCGCATTCCAGCCACCTCAAGTCGAGACGATTGCATCGCGCACTGTGCCCGCCCAAAGCGTGTACGAAGCGAGTCTGGCCAGGCAGGCCGCGATCGCGCACACGGTCTACAGCCCCGATGCGAGACGTCCCGTCGAAGTCACGGCGGAGCAGGAAGATCAACTGGTGGCGTGGCTGTCGAAGCGCCTGGGCACCCGCATTCAGGCGCCCAAGCTCGGCAGCGTGGGTTACGAACTGATCGGCGGGCGCCTGCTGCCCGGCAGTAAAGGCCCGGTCGCGCAATTCATGTATCACGACGTGACAGGGCAACGCCTCACGCTTTACGTCTCCAATGAGAACGCCGGCAACACCGACACGGGTTTTCTCTTCGCGCAGGAAGGCCCCGTCAACGTCTTCTACTGGATCAACGGCAACTTCGGCTACGCGCTCTCGGCCGGCATCGATAAAGGCGAGTTGGCGCACGTCGCAACCGTCGTGTACGACCAGCTCGGCAATGAGTAGCGCCAAGAATCTTTAACGTTTGACATGAGCTACGTGGCCCGGCTTGTCAGGGCGCGTCAGCTCGATGGAAGGGTTAGGCCTCGCGCCCAGACGGCTCACTACAAGACGTTCGGATTGCTTCGCCATACGGACCACGTAAGCGCGGACGCAAGGCAGACCCATGCGAAATACGGAAGCATGAGAACGGCAGCCAAGCGACGAATGCGCCAGAACACTGCAATTGTGGCCGCAATGAGCGCCAGAAGCACCAGCACCTCTGCGAACGCGAGCGCGCCGCTATGCCAGGCGAAGAACAACCAGGACCAGAGCGCGTTTGCGCATAGTTGGGCAATGAAGAGCGTGAGCGCAGCCCCCAGATGATTGGCGCCTCGCTCGCGCCATACCAGCCACGCAGCAATGCCCATAAGCAAATAGAGAACGGACCAAACAGGACCGAAGGCGGACGCAGGTGGGGCCCAGACTGGACGAACCAGCTGTGCATAGAAGCTGCTTGCATCAACGGAAGCGACGGCGCCGATGGCGGCTGCGGCAAACACGACGGCTAGCCAGCCTACCAGGCCAACTGTTTGCGCGGGAGTGGAACGTGGAGGCATGATCGTTGAGCTTCGTGAAGTCTGATGGTTTAGTTAAGTCGCACCGCGAAGCGGCGTCGGCTTGAATGGATTGTCAGGCCGTTCCTTCCGGCCGGCCGGGCTCTCCGGTGAAGACCGCCAACTGAGCATCGAATGCACGCTTGAAGGCAGGCCGTGCTTCGCCGCGGGCGACATAAGCACAGAGGTTCGGATATTCCTCGATCAGACTCGATCGGCTCAGCCGGCGCAGCACCTGCACCATCAGGAGGTCGCCGGCGCTGAACGCATCATCGAGCCAGTCGGCGTCCCCAAGCCGATTAGACAGTTCGTCCAGTCGACTACGGATGCGATCCTCGACAGCAAGCAAGCGCTGCTCGTACCAGACCTCGTCGCGCTCCAGGTACATGGCCATTTCGCGCTGAACGATTACGGGCTCCACCGTGCTCAGCGCGGCGAACATCCACATGATCGCGCGCGCCCGGGCATTTGCATCACGTGGCAGCAGGCCCGCGTGGCGCTCGGCGATATGGAACACGATCGCGCCCGACTCGAACAAGGCGAGATCGCCTTCTTCATAGGTCGGAATTTGCCCGAAAGGATGAAGCGCACGATGGGCGGCTTCCTTCATCGCACTGAACGAAACAAGACGAACGTCATAAGGCTGGCCCACTTCTTCAAGCGCCCAGCGCACGGGCATGTCACGCGCCAGCGCCCGGCCGCGATCGGGCGACTGTTCAAAGGCGGTAATGGTGGGGATCATCGGGCTTCCAATGGCCGACCGTTCGGTTTCGCTCATAAGGCAACGCATTCACCTAAACGCCCCGAGAGCATTGGCGATGATGTAAGCACCCAGCACAAGTAATGCGATAAAGAATACTTTCCGGAATCGCTGTTCGGAAAGACTTGTCCGGACTCTTTGTCCCACGATCATTCCGACGATCGCCGGCAAGACTGCGGCGCCGGACACGATGCCGTGGGTCGCGGTGAGAAGATTCGACTGCTGTAACGCGGCTGCCAGTGCAAGCGTGGAGGCCGTAAACAGCATGCCCATCGCTTGAATGAGAACATCCCGAGACAAGCCGATAGCCTGGAGGAACATGACGCCCGGCACGACGAAGGACCCGGTCATTCCCGTCAGCACGCCGTTCGCCGATCCAATCAAGGGGCCGGCCCATAGTTCATACCGGGTCGGGATTGTCAGTCTCATGCCGCCGAGGTTTACGACTGAGTACGTAACGAGCAGGGCGCCGAGCAGAGCGGTCAGCAATGAAGGATCCACACGCGTCAGTGCGCGTACGCCAATCCATACCGTCACGGTCGCCATGAGCAGGAACGGCCAAAGTCTGTAGAGAATCCGTCTCGCATTGCCTCCGACGGCGGATTGCCAGAAATTGGTAACAAACGAAGGCACGAGCAGAAGCGCCATAGCGGTCGGCAGATCGAGTGCGACGGCGAGCAGCGCCAAGCTCACTGTCGGCAGACCGAGACCGATAACGCCTTTGACGGCGCCCGCGATAAAGAACGTTCCAGCTACTACAAGTAAAGTGGCAGGGTCGAACACGTCGTTCTCCTACATACGCTTGCGTAGCGCGAATGCTTCCGGGAACCCGCGGAGAGAACCAGGCGTCGAAGAAGTTTGCACCGGCTAATCTGCGCCTGATAGTGTAGTGCCGATTTCCTTCTCGATGAACCAGGCGATGAGGAGTGAATCATGTTCAATAAGGATCGTTTCATCGAGGATTGTGCGAGCGCAATCGCCGAAGGCCACGAGGCGATTCGCGAGTTGGTGGCCGACGCAGTTTCCGATAGCGCCGGGATGATGGCCGAGCTTGGCGAGCCGGAACATGCCGGTCTCACGCCGATATTCAGATCGCCGGACCTGACGGTCATCAACTTCGTCTGGGCGCCGTGCATGAGCCTGATGCCGCACAATCACCACATGTTTTCGGTCGTCGGCATCTATGCGGGGCGCGAGGACAACGTCTTTTGGAGACGGACGGGCACGACGATCGCGGCAGCAGGAGCCAAGTCGCTGGGCGTCGGTGATGTTGCCACGCTCGACCGCGACGTCATTCACTCGGTGCTGAATCCGATCAGCAAGATGACTTGCGCGATACACGTCTACGGCGGCGACTTCTTCGCCCCGCCCGTACCGCGAAGCGAATGGGATCACGAAACCCTGACCGAACGGCCATGGAACATCGACCGAGTCAAGTCGCTGTTTGGCGAAGCGGAGGCACGCTTTCGCGCGAGCGTCGGGTAGTCAAGCTAGACATACCGCTTGCCCCCGGATTTTATTGGTGGGGCGGACACGACCTCAAGAGGGATGCTAGGCGCTGGCAGTGCGCGGTAGAGATAGCAGTCAAAGCTCATCAGGTTTGGTCAGCGCCCTAACGTTTGAGCGAAGGGTGAGGCGGCGGGCTCTTTGGCGCCATAGCTTTCAAGCGGCGACGCCAAAGAGGGCTCCAACTCCAGCCGTCAATGCCATTGCCAAAGCGCCCCAAAACGTGACGCGCATTACAGACGCAATCACGGGTGAACCGCCTGCGCGTGCCGCCAGGAGGCCCAACAGCGCAAGAAAGAAGAGAGAGCTGCCGGCGAGACCCCACATGAGCAGAGAAACTGGAAGCAAGAGAACCATCAGAATAGGAAGCGCGGCACCTACCGCAAACGTACCCGCCGAGGCCAATGCGGCTTGCACTGGTTTTGCGGCCAGCGTGTCCGATATGCCCAACTCATCTCGCGCATGTGCGGCAAGTGCATCATGCTGCATCAGTTGAGTGGCAACGCTCGACGCCAGGGTTTCATCCAGTCCACGCTTGGCGTAGATGGCCACGAGTTCTGCGTGTTCCTGTGTGGGATTCGCGGCTAACTCCTTGTCCTCTCGTGCCAGATCCGCGCGCTCAGTATCAGCTTGCGAACTGACCGAGACATACTCGCCTGCAGCCATTGACATGGCACCGGCTACTAGGCCAGCGACGCCTGCAACCAGAATGCCCTTGGTATCTGCGCCTGCCGCAGCGACACCCAAGATAAGGCTGGCAGTAGAAACGATACCGTCGTTCGCGCCGAGAACGGCAGCACGGAGCCAACCTGTCCGGTGAGTTCTGTGTCTTTCGCTGTGTCGCATAGCGTCTATCGATGATAAGAAATTTGTTTCGCCGCCCAACGCTTGAATGAATTGTCAGACTTCACTGCCTAAGAGCCAAGAGCGCCAATTTCGTACTGCCTGAGAAGGACCAGTGCAGGCAGAAGGATTGCAATGATCACCGCAACAGTAACGTGCCACTTGCTCAAACCTCCAAGCGACTCTTGGCGCTTGCCGTAGAAGTAGCTGGCTGAAATTAGCGTTGCGAAGGACGTGAGAGCGACCACGACGGAGAGCGCCATGATGATCCTTTCCGCTGCGTCCGGCCACGAGTTGTCGCCATAGATGAAAAGCCAAGCAACGCCAGCACCAACTCCGACTGAAACGACTGCGGCTATCGATGCCAGCATCGCGCAAGGGAGAAGGAATACCAGCGGATAGGAGAAACGCGCCTTCATTTGCAAGGAACTCCCTCTGTGACGGCTAACGTTTGAGTTCAGCGGCGCCCGCAGGGCGTCCGCTGGAACAAAAGTCAGGCACCGCGAACGAAGAGCAATGGGCGCTCAGTAATGCAGGCTCATCGTCAATTCGAGATTCTGCCCGTTGTACGCGAAGCTCGCGGCAGAGAATGGAGGCGCGCCCATCACGCCCTTGGCGTCATTCGAGAATCCGTAACCTTCCGTCGGGATTCCCAGCCAATTGGTATCGAGCTTGCCATTCATATTTTCATCATGAATGACGGCCATCGCGTAGGTTCCCGGCGGGATGTCTTCAAAGTCGCAACGCGCTTGGTCCTTCCGAATCTTTATGACCATAACATTCGTTGCCGTGCGCAGGTAGTCAGCGGGGAAGCCATCCGGCGATTCGAACAACGCGCAGGCTACCGTCCCGGTGCTGTTTCTTATGTTCAGAATCTCCACGTGAATCCCGGGGCAGGGTGATTGGCCAAGGGCTAGGGCGGGAAGAGTCGAAAGCATCAACGCCACAAGCCATGCTATACATTGATGGCCCATGAGTGCGCGCATCGCCGTACCCTTAACTGTACGGGCGACCGCGGGCTGCCGAATGCTTGACGAGTTCATGATTCTCCTCACGGATCGCGCTGACTCTGATCAGTCCACAGCGGAATCTACGGCTACTTCCGTGAATCATCCGCTCGCAAGATGGTTAACCCAACGGTCTTTCTGCCAGTGGAACTTGTGCATCAGGCGGTGCACGACTGGCGCAAAGATCAGGCCTGCCGCCACCAAAAACACTAGGCCGGCGTAGAGCGCATAGAGTCTGGCAAAGAGTTTGCCTCCGTCGGTTCGGGGTGAATCTACAGGCCCCATTCCGCCCATGAGCATTGCCGCA
>JAKFDA010000090.1:0-3578 GCA_036676355.1 Nitrosomonadales bacterium
ACGCTGTTACGCGATGCCGACACCGCAATGTACCGGGCCAAGGAGCGCGGCAAGAACAGTTTCCAGTTCTATTCCGCGCAAATGAATGCACAAGCTTTCGAGCGGCTGAACATGGAATCGAAACTGCGTCGCGCACTAGATCGCGACGAGTTCGAGCTGCACTACCAGCCGAGTATCGAACTGGCGACCGGGCGCATTATCAGCGTGGAGGCGCTGGTGCGCTGGCCGCAGGAAGATGGCACGTATATCGAGCCGGCCGTTTTCATTCCGGTAGCCGAGGACAGCGGCCTGATCGAACGCCTGGGTCAGTGGGTGCTGCGTGCGGTCTGTATGCAGGCAAGAACCTGGCGGGCGCGCGGACTGCCGCCGATTCGGGTCGCGGTGAATCTATCCGCGCGGCAATTCCTGCAGGAGGATCTGCTCGCCAATGTGGCGCTGACAATCGATGAAACGGGTATCGAGCCGGCGTTGCTGGAGTTCGAAATCACCGAGAGTCTGATGTTCGGTAACCCGGAGCAGGCAGCTGCGGTATTGCACGCGCTCAAGCTGATGGGCGTGCGGCTGGCGCTCGACGACTTCGGCACCGGCTATTCGAGCCTGTCGTATCTCAAGCGCTTTCCCTTCGATCGGGTGAAGATCGATCGTTCTTTCATCCGCGATCTGCCGCGCGATCGGGACGACGCGGCCATAACGCGCGCGGTCGTCGCAATGTCGCACAGCCTGCGCATGTCCGTGACCGCGGAGGGCGTGGAAGAAGAGGCACAGCTTGCGTTCCTGCGTGCCTGCGGTTGCGACGCGGCGCAGGGCAACTATTTCAGCCCTGCGGTGAGCGCAGAGCGTTTCGACGCCCTGTTCGGGCGGGATCTGCTTACGCGACCGCTTTTGCGCTTAACCGAGATGCGGGTTCGTTAATGAAAAAGGCCGGCGATCGCCGGCCCTTTTCATGCGTGCTTGAGTTCGCCGATTAATTCGAATTCGACGGACGCAACTGCACGTACTCGAACAGTCGCACGACCTTTTGTACGCCGCTGGTGTTACGCGCGATTTCGGTCGCATCGTCGGCTTCCTGCTGTGTGACGAGTCCCATCAGATACACCGTTTTCGCTTCGGTGACGACCTTGACATGGATGGGATTGAACTTCTGCGCGCTCACCATGCGCGCCTTCACCTGACTGGTGATGTAGGTGTCGTTCGAGCGGCTATTCATTGCGCTCGGCATGCCCACCTGAATTTCATTGAAGACCTTGCGGACGTCGTGCACGCGCTTGGCGATATTGTCGATTTCCGCCTTGCCTTCCGGCGTGGTGACTTCGCCGGTAAGCAGTACCTGCCGGTTGTAGCTCGTCACGTTGACGTGTACGCGGGCGCCGAGATGCCCCTCGATTTCCTGGCTCATGGTCCATTCGATGCGTTGATCGGTGGCAAGGACGTCGGGCTGGCGACGATCGGCGATCATTGCCGCGCCGCCGGCCGCGCCGCCGACGACCAGGGGGAAACAGCCGGTGGTCAGCACCGATGCGGATAGCACAAGTAAAACAGTTGCAATGCGGCGATTCATGCGTTCACTCCGTTCCTAATAAAAGACAGTCGATGCCGTCGCACAAGCAGTGCAGCGTGAGGAGATGGACTTCCTGGATGCGAGCAGTGCGGTTGTGCGGCACGCAGATGTGCACGTCGTTCGGCGTCAGCCATTTGGCCATCTCTCCACCGTCTTTACCCGTCAACGCCACGACGCGCATATCGCGTTCGTGCGCCGCATGGAGCGCGGCCACGACGTTCGGCGAATTGCCGCTGGTCGAAATGGCGAACAGCACGTCGTTGGCTTGTCCGAGTGCAAGCACTTGCTTGGAAAACACCTGGTTGTAGTCGTAATCGTTGGCGATGGAGGTGAGCGTCGAGGTATCCGTGGTCAGCGCAATGGCTGCCAGGCCGGGACGTTCGCGCTCGAAGCGATTCAACAGTTCGGCGGAGAAATGCTGCGAGTCGGCCGCCGAACCTCCGTTGCCACAGGCAAGAATCTTGCCGTTGCCGAGGAGGCATTTCACCATTGCCTCGATGGCCTGGGCGATCGGTGCGGTGAGGGCGTCCACGGACGCGAGTTTGGTTTGGGCGCTGTCGTTGAATTGCTGGCGGATGCGTTCGGCAAGATCCATCGCGTGTCGAAGTGGGCTGCAGGAGATAAAGCGTTCAATTCTACTCTAGAGAAGGTCTAACTAAGTGCCGAGGATGGTCGCGAGTGCGGGACCGCGAAGGGCGAAGCAGGCTCCATCGACCTCATCGATGGATGCGACCCCGGAGCGGGCTGTGATGTGCCGATTCGTTCGCGCTCCTTTATGTGCCTTTGCGGTCGCATCCCCCTAAAGGGGCCCCTGCTCCACGCGTCGGCACATGTTGTACGAGCGAGGACAAAGCAACGCAAGGTTTTACAATCGAGCTGGCAAAGCCTTTACCTTGAATACCTGCACCGAAGCCCTCTTACGTGTGATTGGCTACTCGACGTAGACCTCGAACTCCATGCGCTTGCGCGTATTGCGGTGTTCGCGCAGCACACTGATGCGTGCTTCGACCGATTCGCCGTGATCCATCGCCCAAGCCAGTGCGCCGTTTTCGCGCCGCGGCACGTAGCCAAGTTTGAGGCCGCGCCACTCGATGCGCACGGCGTTCGGATCGTAGGGATTGTGCGGTTCGCGAACGAGGTGCAATGGATCGCCGACGCGCAAGTCGGTCCACACCTTCGCCGCCTCGTGATAGCGAAAACCCGCCAGCGTCGAACTCTGAACCAGCAGCTTCACGCTTTCCGCGTGTGCGGCACTGACCGTGCAGCCAAACAGAAGAACAAAAAGCAGGCGTCGCATCGTGGTTTCAGGCGCCGAAGGCGTCGCGCAGCCATTCAATGGCATCGGCATCGAGCGCATCGAGGACGATTACATCGAAGCGGCAGGGCTGCTCCGGCTTGTTCATCAGATAGTGACGGGCGGCACTAAGAATACGTGTCTGTTTGGCGCGATTCACGCTCTCGGCGGCGCCGCCGAAGGCATATGACCGCCGCAGCCGCACTTCGACGAAAACCAGGGTGTCCCCGTCCTTGGCGATGAGATCGATTTCGCCGCTGCGACAGTTGTAATTGCGCGTGACGATGCGCAGACCTCGTCGTTCGAGCCAGGCGGCCGCAAGCGATTCGGCCGCGTTGCCGTCGGCGCGCTTGGTCACTCGATCAGCGTCGGCACACCGGCCTGGAAGACCGCGAGCCAGGGGCGGCGCTCGATGGTGCCGTCCGGATACACCGAAATGCGGCCGGTGAGACCGTCCAGATCGAACCGGTTGCTGCCCTCGGCCAGTTGTGTGGCGATCACATAGGCATCCACGCCAAGGGCGTAAAAGCGCAGCGTGTCGCCGCTCAGGTCCATCGGCCGGGGAAAGCTTGCCACGCTGGGATGGTCCTGCGAAAGTAGCCACGGCATGTCGATGAAACGCACGCCGTTCAGATCGACAAAGCCGACCGGATCGGGCGGAAAGATGTTCACTTGCGACGTTGCATAGACCGGTACCTGCGTCGGCAGATAGGGGCGGATCATGCG
>JAKFDA010000091.1:0-15194 GCA_036676355.1 Nitrosomonadales bacterium
ACATGAAGGAACGCGAACGAACCGGCACATTCACAGCCCACTGCGGGGTCGCATCCATCGATGAAGCCGATGGAGCCTGCTCCACCCTTCGCGGTCCCGCAATCGCGACCATCCTCGGCGCTTAATCAGATATTCCCTAGGAGGTCTACCGATCGTCGCGCACGTGCGCGCTCAAGCGACCGCATCACCTTTTCGAGATTTCGCTTGAGATGAAAGGCGGCGCGGCGCGAGCGCTGCGCGTCAGTTCGCCGTAGCGGCGCTTGTCTTCATCGTAGCGATGGGTGATCGCGGCCGCGTCGCGCTGTTTTGCTTCGAGCAGTGCACGCTGGTCGCGCAATTCGATTTCGTTGGAATCGATGTCACGCTGCAGCTTGGTCGGGAGCCGCTTGCCCTTATGTGCGGCCGCCTGCCGTGCCAGATCCTTCTGGCGCGTTTCTGCCTGCGTGACGTTGTGCTGCGCGTTCTTGATCGCATCGCGATTGTTCGCCAGCGCCCGTTCGCGCGCATCGTCGATATCCTGCTCGCTGGCATAAGTCTTGAGCAGCGCCTCGTTCTTGCGCGCTTCTTCACGCGCCCGCTTCTCCGCTTCCTGTTGCCGCCGCGCTTCTTCCTCGCGCGCGGCGATTTGCTCCGGCGTCAATGCCGCCGCGTGGCGTTTGATCACCGCGCCCTGACTGTTCAACTGCGCAGCGGCCTTGCCGGTCGCTTCGGTAGGTAGGCGCTCGGAGTAATGCACGACGCCTTTATCGTCCACCCACTTGAACAGCGGCCCGGCAGTGGCGGTCGATGCGATGAGCAGCGTTCCAACCAGACACGGCAGAGTCGCCATGCGCAAACCGGACAAAGCCCGATCGAGACCCGTGCGCGGGCTACCTGCCGCAGTGGATGTCCGCGACTCCCGTTGCGCAACGACTTTGATCGGCTTTTGCTCAGGCATACCCGATTGCTCCGTAATGCTGACGATACTCACTGATGGCCTGCAGATATTCCGCAAGATCCGGCTCGTTCTCCAGATACATCAGCAGATCGTCTGCGGTCGCTATGGCGATGACGGGCACGCCATAGCGCTCTTCCACTTCCTGCACGGCCGATTTTTCCCCGGCGCCGCGTTCCATGCGATCGAGCGAAATCGCCACGCCGGCCAACTGGGCCTCATACGCTTCCAGTATGGCGGCCGCCTCGCGAACCGCGGTTCCGGCGGTCATGACGTCGTCCACCACGAGCACACGCCCTTCGAGCGATGCGCCGATGATGTTGCCGCCCTCGCCATGGTCCTTGACTTCCTTGCGATTGAACGCAAACGGCACGTCGCGCCCCATGCGCGCAAGCGCCATTGAAGTCGCGGCGGCCAGTGCGATACCTTTGTAGGCCGGACCGAACAGCATGTCGAACTCGACACCGGAAGAAAGAATCGCTTTTGCGTAAAATTCCGCAAGCCGGTCGAGTCGCGCTCCGGTGTTGAACAGGCCCGCATTGAAAAAATACGGCGTGGTCCTGCCGGATTTCGTCACAAAGCTGCCGAATCGCAGCACTCCGCACTCAATGCAAAAGCGGATAAAGTCGCGCCTGTATTCAGTCACACATATTCCTTGAAAGGCCCTGAGCTTCTCAGTCAATTTCAAAATGTTACGCGTCATCACAATCAACCTCAACGGCATTCGCTCGGCCGTTTCCAAGGGCATTCTCGAGTGGCTGGTTGGGCAAAAGGCCGACTGCGTCTGCATGCAGGAGGTCCGCGCTCAACAGACCGATCTGTCCGACGCAATCCTTATGCCAAACGGGCTGCACGCGCACTTCGCCTGCGCCGATCGCAAGGGGTATGCGGGCGTGGCGATGTACTGCCATAGCGAGCCGGAGCGTTTCGTGTCGGGCTATGGCAGCAAGGAGTTCGATGCGGAAGGGCGCTTCCTGCAAGCTGACTTCGGACCGTTGTCCATCGTGTCCCTGTATATGCCTTCAGGCTCGAGCGGTGAGGAACGGCAGGCCGCCAAATTCCGCTTCATGGCCGAGTTCATGCCGCACCTGCAGCGGTTGGCCGATAGCGGGCGCGAATTCATTGTGTGCGGCGACTGGAACATCGCGCACAAGGAAGCCGATTTGAAGAACTGGAAATCCAATCAGAAGAACTCCGGCTTTCTCCCCGAAGAACGCGCCTGGCTGAGCGAAGTGTTCGACCGGCACGGCTGGATCGATGTCTATCGTCGGCTTCATCCCGATGCGACGGGCGAAGGCTATACGTGGTGGTCCAATCGCGGACAGGCCTACGTTAAGAACGTTGGGTGGCGCATCGATTATCAGATCGCAACGCCCGGTATTGCAGCGAAGGCGATGCGTGCGGAGATTTACAAGACCGAAAAATTCAGCGATCACGCACCACTGATCATCGATTACGACTGGGCGATCAATTCTTGACCGAGTCCCCGGCTTCGGCTTCGTTTCGTTCCGACCATTGCAGCATGCGTTTGGCCCACAGCAGCAGCAGATACGCAGGGAAGGAAAGCAGAAAGGTGAGAAAGAAGTAAGGCGCGAAGCCCATGGCCTGCGCACCGAAGCCGCTGGCCCAACCCGCCACCGAGCGCGACAGCGCGAATACGGAAGACAGCAGCGCGTATTCCGTAGCCGAATGGCGCTTGTCGACAATGGCCATCAGAAAGGCGAGAAACGCGGCCGTTCCGAGTCCGCCGGTGAACGATTCCATGGCGCTTGCCGTATAGATCACCGCGCGATGCCACAGCAGCGGTTCGACGCCCGCGCCGTACGGCACGTAATGCGCAGCGACGGCATAACCGAGATTCGACAAGGCCTGCAGCAGGCCGAGTACCCACAACGCTTTGAAGATGCCGGTGCGGTCGGTATACCAGCCGCCCGCGACGCCGCCGGCGATCGACAGCGCGAGTCCGATGTTTACCGAGACCAGACCGATTTCGGTGGCGCTGAAGCCCGCGTCGACCCAGAACGGTTTCACCATGAAACCCATCGCTGCGTCGCCGAGCTTGAACAGCAGAATGAAGGCCAGGGTCGGCAGGATGTACGGACGGCTGAACAGTTCCATCAGCCCGGCAAGCAGCGGGCTGCGTTCGATATCCTGCAGCGCATGACGCCGTGCCGCTGCGCGCAGCAGCGCGGCGCACAGAAAGAGGCAGCCAATCTCGGCCGCGCCCAGCGCGAAGACCCAGGCGAAGGCGAGGTCCTTGCGCACCGCCTCGATGGCGATGAGCAGAATCACGAAAACGGCGAAGGCGGCGAGGCCGCCGGCGAGGAGGGGTTGGCTCATCAGGTCGTGCAGCAGACCGCGCGAGCGATCGACGCGCGCGACGCGTATCTGTTCGCGCGGTGCGCATAACACACCGATGGCCGAAGCGATGAAAATGCCGACGACGACGAGGTAGGCGCCCGACCACTGCACCCAGTCGGACAGCGCCAGTATCACGCCCGACGCCAGCATGCCGACGCGATAGAAACCGATACGCACACCGTTGGCCAGACCGAGTTCATCGCGATTCAACAGTTCGATGGTGTAACCGTCGATGGCGATGTCGTTGGTGGCGGAAAAGACGGTGAACGCGCCGATCGCCAGCCATATCCACGGTCCGAAGCCGGCGTGCATCGCGAATACCAGCATGACCGCGCCCATGCACAGATCGGCGCCGGCCATCCACCAGCGATGACGGCGATAGTGATCGATCGCCGGCGCCCACAGAAACTTCAGTGTCCAGGCCAGGCCGAGCAGCGACAGCACGCCGATGTCGCGCAGTTCGACGCCCTGCTGGCGGAAGTACACCGGAAAGACGTCGTAGAACATGCCGAGCGGAAAGCCCTCGGTGAAATACAGCAGGGCGATCCAGTAGAACTTCGATTTCAGCAGCTTCGGTTGTGCACTCACAGGGCGGCGGGCGGCGTGGGTGCGTCGCTCTATCGCGCCGACTGCGCCGGCGCGACAGGCGCTTCGGCGTGCATCTTCTCGAATCGAAATACCGCCAGACTGCCGCGCAGATTCGGCATCACACGGATCGGCTTGCTTTCGTGCAGCACCAGGCGTTCGAGAATGCGGATCGATTTATCCAGGCAGAACTCTTCGAAGTCGCGAATGGTGCACAGATGCACGTTGGGCGTGTCGTACCACTCGTAGGGCAGTTCTTCCGACACCGGCATCTGTCCGCCGAAGCTCAGCTGCCAGCGCGCGCGCCAGAAACCGAAATTGGGAAACGTGACGATCCCTTCGCGCGCAACGCGCAGCATTTCGTTGACGACGACTTCGGTATGACGCATCGCCTGCAGCGTTTGCGACAGGATGACATAGTCGAACGAGGCTTCCTCGAATTCGGCCAGACCGCGTTCCAGGTCGCCCTGGATGACGTTGATGCCGTTGCGCAGCGACGCGACAACTTTGGCGTCGCTGATTTCCACGCCGTAGCCACTGGCATTTCGAGTCTGCTTCAGATATTTGAGCAGCAGTCCGTCGCCGCAACCCAGATCGAGTACGGTCGAATTCGGGCGTATCCAGCCGGCGATCGCCGCGAAATCCGGCCGACCGTTGAGGCTGACTTCTTCTTGCGCGGTCATAGCGGCGATGCTCCGGCGATAAGACTCTGCGCTGCGGCAGCATGCGCGTTGTCCGCAGGCGTTGCGCCGAGATTCAGGTGGATGCTGTCGAACCACGCGTGCACCAGCGCGTGATAGCGCGCATCGTCCATCAGGAAGGCGTCATGACCGTGCGGCGCGTCGATTTCGGCGTAGCTGACGTCGCGGCGATTGTCGAGCAGCGCCTTGACGATTTCGCGCGAGCGCGCCGGCGAAAAACGCCAGTCCGAGGTGAATGAGATGACCAGAAACTTCGCCCGCGCGGGCGCGAGCGCGGCGGAAAGGCTGCCGGCGTGCGCCTGGGACGGGTCGAAATAATCGAGCGCGCGCGTGATCAGCAGATAGGTGTTGGCGTCGAAATAGGCGGCGAACTTGTCTGCCTGATAATGCAGATAGGATTCCACTTCGAAATCGACATCGAAGTGAAATCCGAGCTGGCCCGAACGCAGCACGCGGCCGAATTTTTCCATCATGGCGTCGTCGGACAGATAGGTGATATGTCCGATCATGCGCGCCAGACGCAGGCCGCGCTGCGGGATCACGCCATGTTCGTAATAGTTGCCGCCATGGAAATCGGGATCCGTGATGATTGCCTGGCGCGCCACCTCATTGAACGCGATGTTCTGCGCCGACAGCTTCGGCGCGGCCGCGATCACGAGCGAGTTGGCGACGCGATCCGGATACGAGATCGTCCACTGCAGCGCCTGCATGGCGCCCAGACTGCCGCCCATGACCGCGGCGAAGCGTTCGATGCCGAGGCGGTCGGCGAGACGCGCCTGCACTTCGACCCAGTCTTCCACCGTAATGACGGGAAACGCGGAGCCGTAGGGTTTGCCGGTCTCGGGGTTGATCGACGCAGGGCCGGTCGAGCCGAAACAGCCGCCGAGGTTGTTTACCCCGATCACGAAAAAGCGGTCGGTGTCGACCGGCTTGCCGGGACCGACCATGTTGTCCCACCAGCCGACGTTGTGGGGATCGTCGGCGTAATAGCCGGCCACGTGATGCGCGGCATTGAGGGCGTGGCAGATCAACACGGCATTGCTGCGCGCCGAGTTCAGCGTGCCATAGGTTTCGTAGACCAGGTCGTATCGAGAAACCGCCGCACCGCTCTGAAGGTGGATGGGCTGGTCGAAATGTATGCGTGTGGCGCTGACCGGCCCGACCGAGCGTGAATCGTTCATCGTTGTTCTATGAGCGCGCATGGCGCGCGCTGCGCAAAGGCATTACCAAAAACAAAACCCGTCAAGCTTGCGCGGCTTAAACGGGTTGCCCTCGCTTTAGCCGTACTTTTTTGTCTCGCCGTCGAAACGGCGGGCGCCCGCAAGCTGAATCAAATCGGCGCTGGTGGAGAGCGGCGGTTGCGTGCTCTGTACGTCGTGCGGTCTGCAAACCGCTCCGTACAGGCCCGGGCCCGACTCTACCTAGGCGTGCATCTTAGCGCGTTTCACCGCGGCGTTGTTGCCAGTCGGCGCGACGAAAACGCTTTCGACGCGTGAGCAGGCGATCGCGAACCCGTGTGTATTCGGCAATGCGGCTGTCCAGCGCGGCGCGTAGGGACTCGGGCAGATGGTGTGCGGCATCGTGAAAACGCGTCGTGATCGGATCGCCTTCCTGGAGGGTGTGCGGGTCCGCCGATTCGTCGGCGCCATCGTGAAAAAAGCCGGTGTGATCCTTCCACACCAGGGCGCACTCGCTGGCGCTGTGACCGTAACAGAGCTCGAAGGCGACCATCGCGCCGGTTGCGTTCTGCCAGACGAAGAGATCGAAATGGTCGTCGTGAAACCAGCGTCGCCGCAGTCCGGGTTCGTTCTGTCGCAGGCCGACAATCTCTCGTAGCATGGCGCCTCCATGCCCCGAACGGGGAGCGAGCCCTCTAAAGGTTCAGGCGGGCCAGCAATTGTTGGGACTTGTGTGAATCGTCGCTTTTGACAATGCGCTGTGTCAGGGCTTCGGCTGCCGCAACACTGGAGCGCAATATCTGCTGCTTCACCGCCGGCAATTGCGCCGGGTGCATCGAAAACTGCCTCAGCCCCAGGCCCAGCAACAAACGTGCGAAGCCGACCTCCCCGGCCATTTCGCCGCACACGGAAACCGGTACCCCTGCGCGATTGGCGGTCCGAATGGTATGAGCGATGAGATGCAGCACGGCCGGGTGGAGCGGGTCATACAGATGCGCCACCTTGTCGTCGGTTCGATCGATCGCCAACGTGTACTGAATCAGGTCGTTGGTGCCGATCGACAGGAAGTCGAGCCGCTTGATGAAGTGACCGATCGCCAGCGCCGCGGCAGGCACTTCGATCATGCCGCCGACCGGCATCGTGTCATCGAAAGGAAGGCCCTGGTCGACGAGCGTTTGCTTCGCCTGCGCGATGATCTGTGCCATCTGCTCGAGTTCGTGCATATGCGCGATCATGGGAACGAGCAGGCGCATCTTGCCGTAATGCGAGGCGCGCAGAATCGCCCGCAATTGAGTCATGAACATCTGCGGCTCGGCCAGGCAGTAACGGATGGCGCGCAAACCCAACGCCGGATTCGGCCCGGCGCCTTGCTGGCCGTTGAGCGCCTTGTCGGCGCCGATATCGAGACTGCGGATGGTAACCGGCAAGCCGCGCATTTTCGCAACAACCGTACGATAGGCTTCGAACTGTTCCTCTTCGCTCGGAAGATCGTCGCGATTGAGAAACAGGAATTCGCTGCGAAACAGGCCGATGCCGGTCGCGCCGAACTCGAGCACCTGTTTGACGTCTTCCGGCAACTCGATATTGGCATGCAGTTCGACCGCCACGCCTTCGATGGTTGCCGCGGGTGTGCTGCGCAGGCGGCGCAGCTTTTGCCGTTCCAGATCGTGGCTGCGCTGCCGCAGCCGGTATTCCGCCAGAACCTGCTTGTCCGGATTTACGATCAGTACGCTCGCCGCGCCGTCGATGATGAGCAGTTCACGTTCGCGAATCATCTGCCGCGCATGATGCATGCCGACGATCGCAGGTAGATTCAGGCCGCGCGCGACAATGGCGGTGTGCGAGGTGACGCCGCCCAGATCCGTAACGAAACCGGCGAACTGGTGCTGCTTGAAGAGGATCATGTCGGCCGGCGAGAAATCATGCGCGACGGCAATGACGTCGCCTTCATGAATCGGCGTCAGCGGCGCGTGTCGCTTACCCATCATCGCCTTCAGCACGCGCTCGGCAACCTGCTGTACATCGGCGCTGCGTTCGCGTAGATAGGCGTCCTCGATTTCCTCGAAGCGCTGCACCAGCATTTCCATCTGCTGCACCAGCGCCCATTCGGCGTTGTGGTGGCGCGTGCGGATCAGTTCGCGCGGCGCTTGCGACAGCGTCGCATCGTCCAGAATCATGCGATGCAGATCGAGGAAGGCGGCGATTTCAGGCGGAGCGTTGACGGGCACTGCCGTATGCAGGGCGACGAGTTCATCGCGCACCTGCTGCACTGCTGCGCTGAAGCGCGCGATTTCGGCCTCGACGAGATGCGCGGCGATTTCGTAGTGCGGCACCTCGAGGCGCGCCGCGGTGACCAGATGCGCATAGCCGATGGCGATGCCGCCCGATACGCCGGCGCCGTGCAGCGTGAAGCTGGCGCCGCTGCTCGGTGTCAGCAGGGCGCTTTCGGCTAATTCCGTATCCAGGTCGGGCTTACCCACGGTCACTCCGGTTTTTCTATTCGCCTTCCCCGAACTTGTCGCCAATCAGGTGAATCAGTGCACCGAGCGCCGCATCGGCGTCTTCGCCTTGCGCTTCGATCTCGATGCGGCTCCCCTTGCCGGCCGCGAGCATCATCACCCCCATGATGCTTTTCGCGTTGACCCTGCGGCCGTTGCGCGCCAGCCAGATCTCCGACTTGTACTTGCTGGCCATCTGCGTAAGTTTGGCCGAGGCGCGTGCATGCAGCCCCAGCTTGTTGACGATTTCAACTTCCTTTTGCGGCATTGGATCCCTGCGGTGCGAGATGGACGATGCCGTCGTGGCCGCCGCTCATTGCCTTGGCCACCACGGTGGCCAGGTCCTCGTTACGATATGTCAGCGCGCGCACCAGCATCGGCAGGCTCGCGCCGGACAGCACTTCGACTTTGTCCGCGATACGCAAGCGGCTGGCGATGTTTGCCGGCGTGGCGCCGACCATATCGGTCAACACAAGGACACCCTGCCCTTCGTCCAGTTGTCGTATCAAATCCTGCGCGATCGGCAAAATCAAATCGGGATCGTCGTGCACCGTTACGCCGACCTGGCGGACACGCAGCGGGCGTTTGCCGAGTACGTGACTCGCGCAATGAATCAGCGCTTCACCGAAGGCGCCGTGACTGACGATGAGAATACCGATCATTATTTAATTTTAGCCGCGTTTGTCGCGGCCGGCAGAGCCATCGCTACCGCTTCTTCGAGCGCGTCGATGTACATCTTTGCCACGTCGAAACCAGTCTGGTCGGTGATCTCGCGGAAGCAGGTCGGGCTGGTGACGTTGATTTCCGTGATGTAATCGCCGATCACATCGAGTCCGACGAGCAGCAGTCCGCGTTGCGCGAGAATCGGTCCGAGCGCTCCGGCAATTTTCAGATCGCGCGCACTCAACGGTTTTGCCACGCCGGTGCCGCCTACCGCGAGGTTGCCGCGCGTTTCGCCGGCCTTGGGAATGCGTGCCAGCGAATACGGCACGGGTTTGCCCCCGATCAGCAGAATGCGCTTGTCGCCCTCGCTGATTTCCGGAATGAAGCGCTGCGCCATGATGGTGCGCGCGCCGTCGCGGGAGAGCATTTCCACGATGGCGTTGCGGTTCGGATCATCGTGCGCAACGCGAAAAATTCCGGCGCCCCCCATGCCGTCCAGCGGCTTGAGCACGGTATCGCGCTGCTCGTCGACGAAGAGCTGGACTTCCCACGGCAAGCGTGTAACCAGCGTCGGCACGGTGTATTGAGGGAACTCCGCAATCGCGAGCTTCTCGCTATGGTCGCGCACGCTGCGCGGGTGGTTGAAGACGGTCGCACCTTCCGCCACGGCGCGTTCGAGCAGCCAGGTGCTCGTTACGTATTCCATGTCGAACGGCGGGTCCTTGCGCATCAGCACGGCGTCGAATTCGGTCAGTGCGGCTTCGCGTGACGTGCCCAGGCGATACCAGTCGCCCTCGTCGCCCGTGAGGGTGATGGGCGCGGCGCCACCGAGCACACGGCCGTTTTTCCACATCAGTCCTTCCTGCATCATCACGTGCAGCGCGTAGCCGCGCCGTGCGGCTTCGGCCATCATGGCGTAGGTGGAGTCCTTGTACGGCTTGATGGCCTGCAGCGGATCGAGAATGATGCAGAGCTTCATGCCTGGGGCGCGGTTTGTTCGAGTTCGAGCGACGCGGCAAGCAGTGCCAGGCGGGCAACGACGCCATAGGCATAGAAGCGATTGGGCGTCGCGTCCGCATCGGCGAAATGATCCGGTTGCGTACAGCAGTTATCGAACGCGAGCGGTTCGAAGTGCATGCCCGGCGCGTTGAGGTTTTCGTCCTTGGCGCGCTCGGTATGCACGCGATAGAAGCCACCAACCACATAACGGTCGATCATGTAGACGACCGGCTCGGCCACCGCGTCATTGATGGTTTCGAATGTCTGTACGCCTTCCTGGATCAGCACTTCGTGCACTTCCAGACCTTCCTTGACCACCGACATCTTGTTGCGCTGCTTGCGGTTGAGCCCCATGACATCTTCGGGGCTGCGCGCGGTCATCACACCCATGCCATAAGTGCCGGCATCGGCCTTGACCACGACGTAAGGCGTTTCCTTGATGCCGTATTCACGGTACTTTGCACTGATGCGCTCGAGCATCAAGGCAACATTGCCCGTCAGGCATTCCTCGCCGCTGCGTTCGTGGAAATTCACCTCGCCGCAGCGCGTGAAGTAAGGATTCACCAGCCAGGGGTCGATGTGCAGCAGTTCGGCAAATTCGCTCGCCACGCGATCATAGGCGGCAAAATGGGTCGACTTGCGCCGCGTTGCCCAGCCCGCGTGCAGGGGCGGCAATACAAACTGGGCGTCGAGTCCGCGCAGGATGTCCGGAACCCCCGCCGACAGATCGTTATTGAGCAGGATGGTGCACGGATCGAAATCCGCCAGTCCCAGGCGATTCCCCTTGCGCACCAGCGGTTCGAGCAGTAGCGGCGGCTGGTTGGCGACAGCGATTTCGGTCGGTTCAGCGATCTCCGGCAGCAGCGATCCCAGGCGCACGTTCATGCCGGCTTGGCGAAAGATGGTTTGCAAGCGCGCGACGTTTTCGAGATAGAAGGCGTTGCGCGTGTGGTTCTCCGGGATCAACAGCAGGTTGCGTGCTTCGGGGCAGATTTTCTCGATCGCCGCCATCGCCGCCTGTACGCATAGCGGCATGAACTGCGCGCTGAGATTGTTGAAGCCGCCGGGGAACAGGTTGGTGTCGACCGGCGCGAGCTTGAAGCCGCTGTTGCGCAAGTCCACCGAACCGTAAATCGGAGGCGTGTGCTCCTGCCACTGACCGCGCAGCCAATGTTCGATGCCGGCGCTGGCCTTCAGAATGCGGCCTTCGAGTTCGGCGAGCGGACCGGACAGCGCGGTCGTCAGATGTGGAACCATGTGTTTTGATACCGGTTGGACGGGCGCCGATGGGCCGCCGGGAAGGTCCGTGTCGATTCTAGCCCAGTCGCTTTGCCGCTGTACTGCAGATGGCAAACGGGGCAGCCGCGCTGCCCCGTTGGTGTATTGCTTATGTCGCCCTTACTTCGCGGTGCCGGCCATGTAATCGACCGCGGCTTGAACCTGCGCGTCGGACAATGACGCATTGCCGCCCCTCGGCGGCATCATGCCTTTCGCACCAGTAAAGCCGCCAATGGCGTGCTTGTAAAGTGTGTCCTTGCCTTGCGCCAGGCGGGCCTGCCAGTCGGCCTTGTCGCCCAGTTTCGGTGCGCCCATGACCCCGGTGCCATGGCATGCGACACAGGCTTGCTGGTAGACGCTCTCGCCCGAGTCGCCCGCTGCGGCGACTGTGGTCGGTGCAGCGGGGGCCGGCGCCGCGGCTGCGGCCGCCTGCTCTGCCGACGCTTCCGCGCTGCCTGCGATGACCACATCGGCCACCGGCTTGATTCGCTGGGCGACGATTTCCGGCTGCAGCGCTTCGGCGCTCGGCGCCTTGCCGCTCACCGCGAACTGAGTCAGCAAAATGATGCTGATGATCGGGACCAGAAAAGACAGCAGAATGACGATGATGAGTTGCTTTGGCGTCTTGATCAGAGACGAATGAGCGTGGTCGGGGCCGTGATCCTTCATGGATGCGAAACCTTTGGCGAAAAGCGAGAGATTAGTTCTTCGAATCGGATCGTGCTCGTTTAGCGACAGGACGATCCCGCAGAACGCGAGCCATGGATTATAGCCACAAGCCTCGGCCCGGCAAAGTCGCGGGCCATGTCCTTTGCGCTACAATCGCCCGGCGTTTCTCTCGCGTCGCGCCCGTAGCTCAGTTGGATAGAGTGTTGGTTTCCGAAGCCAAAGGTCACAGGTTCGAATCCTGTCGGGCGCGCCATCCCCTTCTGCTTTAAGCCCGCGCAACGTCTTTGGTTGACCTCGAGCGGGCACCTCATGTTTTATTCCGGCTCAACGGCAGCGGGTTCTCGCGCGCATTGTGCTGCACCTGTAGTCGCTTCGCCTAAACGAGATCAGAATGCTCGGGCGAGAAGCGCGGCGCCGGGGCGCGGGCGACGGCTCTTGCCGATAAGCGCTTACTATTTCGTGGATCGAAAGCGTATGTTCGCTTATGCCGATTGCCGGGAGCGCTTGTCGCGTCGGTGACATCGCATGTCAGGCCGGTATTTGCGCCCTTTGAAGCGAAACATGCATGGCCCATCCGGCATCGACGCATGCACCAGGGTGGCCGGCGGCAACGGTCAATGCGGCATGAATCGTCGATAGAAACGAGTGGGAAACATGTCCGACGGCGGAAAAAATGGCGTCTATGACATGTACTTGACTGAGGTAGTATGACGCCACGTGAACGTGGATTCACGATAAAAATGTCCGGGTAACGGACCGTATTTTTCAATCACCGAGGAGGTCTTCATGCGACCGTACAAGGCAGTATTAGGAGCTATCGCGCTGGGGCTGAGCGTTTTTTCCGCAGGCGTGAGCGCACAGGCATATCCTACCAAGCCGATTACTTTGATTGTGCCCTTCTCTGCGGGTGGTCCGACCGACACGGTGGCGCGCAGTATTGCGGCATCGATGCAGGAGGTGCTCAAGCAGACCGTGGTGGTTGAAAACGTCGGCGGCGCGGGTGGCACCATTGGCGTCGGGCGCGGCGCGCGCGCCGAGCCGGATGGTTACACCATCACCATGCACCATATCGGCATGTCGACTGCGCCAACGCTCTATCGCAAGCTGGCCTTCGATCCGCTCAAGGATTTCGAATACATCGGCCTGGTCGCCGATGTGCCGATGACCATCATCGCCCGGGCGGATTTCCCGCCCAACGATCTCAAAGAATTCCTCGCTTACGTTAAAGCCAACCACAGCAAGCTGTCCTATGCCAACGCCGGTATCGGCGCCGCCTCGCATTTGTGCGGACTGATGTTCATGAGCGCCCTCGGCGTCGATTTCGTCACCGTGCCGTACAAGGGTACCGGCCCCGCGATGAACGATCTGCTGGGCGGACAGGTGGACTTCATGTGCGACCAGACGACCAACACCACATCACAGATCAAGGCCGGCAAAGTGAAGGCGTACGCCGTGACGACCGCGAAGCGGGTGGCGGCGCTGCCGGACCTGCCGACTTTGCAAGAGGGCGGTATGAAAGGTTTCGAGGTCGGGGTATGGCACGGCCTGTATGCGCCGAAAGGCACACCCAAGCCGGTGATGGATAAGCTGGTCGCGGCGCTGCAGCACGCGCTCAAGGATCCCGCGGTGAAAGAGCGTTTCAATAGCCTGGGTACCGGTCCGGTTCCGCTGGAACAGGGCACGCCCGAGGCGCTGCGCAAGCAACTGGCGTCCGAAATCGAAAAATGGCGCCCGGTGATCAAGGCGGCCGGTCAATACGCCGACTGAGCGTCACATTGCTGAAATGAAAAGGGCGGCCTGCGGGCCGCCCTTTTTTATTGAGCGTGGACCCCTGTTCAGGCTACGCCATGCTGTTTGAACCAGTCGATCGCGCGCTGCCAGGCGTCCTCAGCCACTTCCTTGCGATAGCTGGGGCGATAGTCGGCATTGAAAGCATGCGGCGCATCCGGGTAGACGACTATTTCGCCGGGCTTGCCGGCGGCTTTGAGCGCGGCACGCATGCGCTCGACGGTATCGATCGGGATGCCCTGATCGGCGCCACCGTACAGGCCGAGTACCGGCGCCTTCAGTTGAGTGGCGAGATCGATGGGATGCGTAGGCGTGTTCGGTGTCGCGTCGCCCACCAGACGGCCGTACCAGGCAACGCCGGCGTCGAGTTTCGGATTGTGCGCTGCATATAGCCACACGACGCGCCCGCCCCAGCAAAAACCGGTAATGCCCAGTTTGTCGGCGTCGCCTTTGGCATGCTTGCCGGCCCAGTCCGCCGCAGCATCGAGGTCGCTCATCACCTGGCTATCGGGCACCTTCTCCACTACGACACGAATGGCGGCGATGTCGGTGAGGCCGCTGACATCGCCTTGTCGCGCATACAGTTCGGGGGCGACGGCAAAGTAGCCCAGCTTGGCAAAGCGACGACAGACGTCCCGGATATGTTCGTGCACGCCGAAAATTTCCTGCACCACCAGGATCACCGGATAGCGGCCGGCTTTTTCGGGCGCGGCATAGTAGGCGGGGATGACGCCATCGCTCACCGGGATTTTCGTTTCGCCCGCTTCGAGTCCGGCGGCGGATGTGGTGATGACGCTCTGCGCCATGACCGGATGCGCGGCCAGTGCGAATCCCACCGCCAGGCCGGAAACCAGAAAACCGCGGCGGGTGAACGGCACTGCCGGCAACAGACTTTGCAACTCGGGGTCGTCCAGAGCGATTGAGCGGTTCATGGCAACTCCTCGATGTTAAGGCCGAAAATATCGGGAGCAGTGATTGTGCCACTGGAGCGAATAGCGCAGCGGCACGGTGGCGCAGCTTCGGGCTCTCGAAGGGCGCCTTATGGCGGCGAAGCTATCAGGCCACGAAGGCCTGCAGCAGTGCGACGAAAGCAATGAAGACGACCACGCCAATCACGCTCAATACGATTCGTCGGTGGCGTGCGCGTGCGGCGTAAGCTGCAGCGCGCTCGCTTTCGATCATGGTGGCGATATAAGCCCATTTGTCGCCGGCGGGCTTGTGCTCTTCGGGGTTTTCCGCCGCCGGGTTGTCCCAGCCGATGACTGTTGCGGGGAAAGCCGATTCCGCGCCCAGCACCGCGGCATCGTCCCAGCCGATCATCGTGTCGGGGCCGTTACCGGTATCCATTTCCGAGTTGGCGGCCTCGCGCTGCGCGCGTCGGATGAAGGCCGCTTCTTTGTCCGAAAGCTTGTTCATGGCAAGTCGAAGCTATCCTATATCCGCCGTCGCGAACAGTCGATAAAGACCCCGATAAAGCCTCAATTTCCCGCGCGATTCGGCCACCTCGCCGGAGGTGCCGTTGAAATGCACACATTCTCTA
>JAKFDA010000092.1:0-5088 GCA_036676355.1 Nitrosomonadales bacterium
CTCCGCGTGCGCGTAGTCGCCGCTTTCTTCCAGACCGAAGGCGTACATGCCGAGCAGGACGGCGTGGCCCGGGATTTCGTCGGACCAGTGCGGCAGCACCGCCGCGATGCGGTCGCGCAGGTTGCGCGCATTCCCGCGCAAAAAATCCATGAGGTGCCCAGCCTGCAGCGCGAGAAGATCGCGCGGCCAGCGCACGTTATGCCAGTCCATGGCTGTTGCGGCCGCGTGCCAATCCTGGTTGTACAGTGCGTCGAGCGCTTTAACGTGTGACGCAGCCCGTTCATCGAGGCGCGCCTGCTTCAACTCGGTCACCAGTTGGCGTCCGATCGCCATCGCGGCCGGCTCCGTGGACAGCGTGTAGAGCTGCGCCTTGAAGACTTTCGCCATGTGGAAGTCCGGGGCGGTTTCGATTGCGCGCTCGATGAGCGCCAGCGGCTCGCCGCGATAGATGTTGAAGGCGCGCAACGCGTCGCAGTACAGCGCTGCGGCTTCCGACGTGGCGCCCGGCAGCGCATGGCCTTGCTGATCCTGATGCATGGTGAAGCTCCTCTGACCAATGACCGATAGACAACGCCGGCTCCGCCGCGCATATTTCTGTGCCGGCCGACGGCGGCATTGAGGCTTGAAGCGTAGGACTGGACCGGGTTG
This sequence comes from Nitrosomonadales bacterium, assembly GCA_036676355.1. GTDB lineage: Bacteria > Pseudomonadota > Gammaproteobacteria > Burkholderiales > SG8-39 > ZC4RG42. Next base: position 649 of record JAKFDA010000092.1, read on the forward strand.
GGGGCTATGCGCGAGGCGCCGGATCTTTTGCCCGATGCGCCGCGGCGCGGGAGCGATGTACCCATGGAGAAGATCTACGAAGCGTTGCGCGATCTGCGCCTGAGCGGCGCGGTCTTTCTCGAAGCGGATCTGACCGCGCCTTGGGGTTTCAATTCGCGCGTCGATCCCGAGGACTGCGGGCCGTACATGACGCCGCCGCGCCATGTCATCGCCTACCACTACATCACCCACGGGCAATGCACGATCACGCTCGAGGGGCGAGCGCCCCTGTCGGTCAAGTGTGGGGAGATTGTGGTCCTGCCGCGTAACGATCCGCATGTGCTGGCGAGCGCGGATGGCGTGCCGCCTGTGAACGCGGGGCCGCTGATACGGCCGGGCGTGAACGGTGAGCCCGCGCACATCCGCTACGGTGGCGGTGGCGAACGCACACGCATGTATTGCGGCTTCCTTGGCACCAACGCGCCGTATACCGCCGCGCTCGCCATGTTGTCGCCTGTGTTGAAAGTCGATGCGAGCGCACAAGCCGGCGGCTGGATCGAAAGCTCATTCCGCTACGCGGCGCAGGAATCGGCACGCGGCGGCGAAGATTCGCCGCAAATGCTCGCGCGACTGGCCGAGCTGTTGTTCTACGACGCCGTTCGTCAGTACATCGCGTCGCATCCGCGCGAACAACGGGCATGGGCGAGCATTGGCGATCCCTATGTCGGCCGCGCGCTCGCGCTGCTGCACGAATCGCCCACACGACGCTGGACCACGGACGCGCTCGCGGCCCAGATCGGACTCTCGCGTTCGGCTTTTGCCGAGCGTTTCACCCGCGCCGTGGGTGAGCCGCCGATGCGCTATCTCGCGCGTCGCAAACTCGAGCAGGCCGCGACGCTGTTGCGCGAGTCGTCCCTGCCCGTCGCACGCATTGCTTACGACATCGGTTATGAGTCGGAAGCGGCATTCAATCGCGCTTTCCGGCGCGAGTTCGGCATGCCGCCCGGCAATTGGCGCCGCAGTGGCGCGCCGAGCGAAGCGGCCTGATCCCGTGGCGAAGCGGCGGTTATTCGTCTTCGGTGAAGGCGCACACGGTGAACAACTTGTGGCCGGCGTCGCGAATGCGCTGCGACCCGCCCAGGTCCGACAGATCGACAATCGCCGCCGTCTCCACTACGTCGCCGCCCGAACGCCGGATGAGCGTGGCGGCGGCCAGCATGGTGCCGCCGGTGGCGATGAGGTCGTCCACCAGCAGAATGCGGTCGCCACTGCGGAAGGCATCCGCATGCATTTCCACCGTCGCTTCGCCGTATTCCAGGATGTAGGTTTCGCTCAGCGTCTTGAAGGGCAGCTTTCCCTTTTTACGCACCGGCACGAAACTGCAATTGAGTTCATAAGCGATCGGCGCGCCGACGATGAAGCCGCGCGCATCGATCGCAGCCACGGCATCGAGTTCGATGTCGTGATAACGATGCACGAAGATGTCGATCAACTTACGGAAGGCGATCTTGTTCTGCAGGATGGGCGTGATGTCGCGGAAATTCACCCCGGGCTGCGGCCAATCGCGTACGGTGCGAATGACGGATTTGATGTGATCGCCGTAAACGCTCATGCGGGCCTCGTGTGCGGATGAATGTCAGCCTTCGTTATCGCGGTCTTCCCGATTGGCCCGGCGAATGGACAGCAGCAGCCAGACACCGCCGATCATCGCACCGAGGAAGCCGACCAGGCCGAAGAAGGGGAGGCCGAAGAGGCTGGGGCCGCCGGACACCGTCATGACGATGGACGAGCCGATGATGAGTGCGGCGATGACGATGCCGATCGTTAGCCGATTCGCGGCGCGATCCAGTTGATTGCCCACGCGTCGGAGGTTGTGCACATCGACATGCAGTTCCAGCCGCCCGCGCCGCGCGAGTCGCAACAGTCGCGACAAGTCGCGCGGCAGTCCGGCGGCTAAATCCAGCGCTTCGGCGGCGGTGCGCCAGCCGCGTTTCAGTACCTCGTAAGGCGCGTACCGTTCGCGCATCAGCCGTTCGAGTACCGGGGTTGCCTGGCCGGCGATGTCGAAATCGGGATCGAGCTCGCGACCCATGCCCTCCAGAGAAATGAACGCTTTGATCAGCAGCGCGAGATCGGGCGGCATGCTGAGCCGATGCTGACGCAGGATTCTCACCGCGTCGTTCAGCATCTCGCCGACGTGCAGTTCCTTCAGCGGAACACCGCGATACTGCTCGACGAAAATTTCGATTTCGAGCGCCAGCGCGTCGTCGTCGATGGGTGTGTTGTCGGCCCAATCGAGCAACACTTCGGTGACGCGCGCGGGCTGCTGCTTCACCAGGCCCAGCAGCAGATTCACCAGTTCCTCACGGCGCCGCTCGTTGACGCGGCCAACCATGCCGAAGTCGATGAAGGCGATGCGATTGCCGGGGAGATAGAACACGTTTCCCGGATGCGGATCGGCATGGAAAACGCCGTCCTCGAGGATCATCTTCAGCACCGCGCGTCCGCCGCGTCGCGCGAGCAGCTTGCGATCCAGACCCGCTTCATCGACATCGCGTAGTCGGCGGCCGGGAATGCCGTCGATGTATTGCTGCACGCAGATGCGTTCGCGGGTCCAGGTCCAATAAATCTTCGGAATGACGATGGGCGGCAGATCGGTTGCGATCGCGTCCTCGTCCGTGTAGCCCTCGAAGTTTCCCGTGACGCGCTTGGCGTTGCGCGCTTCGGTGACGAAGTCCAGTTCGTTGCGCAGCGATTGGCCGAACTGGCGCACGATTTGTTGCGGCCGGAACGCGCGCAACTCCGGACTTTCCGACTCGGCCAGTAGCGCAAGGCGCATCATCAGGCGCAGGTCGGCTTCGACCACCGGAACAATTCCCGGCCGGCGTACCTTGAGGATCACTTCCTCGCCTTCGTGCAGACGCGCGCGGTACACCTGCGCGATGGAGGCGGCGGCGAGCGGCTCGGAATCGAAACGCGCGAAGATTTCTTCGGGCGGTGCGCCGAGATCCTCGACGAGTTGTGCGCGTACGTCGGCGTAAGGCACCGCCGGCGCGTTGTCCTGCAACTTGCTGAATTCGGCGATCCACTCGGGCTCGAACAGATCGATACGCGTGGCCAACACCTGGCCCAGCTTCACGAAACTCGGCCCGAGTTCTTCCAGTACCCGACGCACGCGTTGCGGCGGCGGCATGTGCGCGTATTCCTTCGCATCGCGCCAATTGAGCGCCTCGCCCGCGCGCTCCAGTGCGTTTGCAAGCCCTATCCGGCGCACTACGTCGCCGAAGCCGTAACGAATCAACGTGGAGACGATGTCATGCAGTCGTCCCAAGTCGCGCACGGAGGAGAGGGTTTGCAGCATATGGTTTATGTCGCGGCGAGGTATGGCCGCATCATACCGATTCGACGAGAGACTCGTTTATCGAAGAGGCATCTTGGTCGTATGCAGCTCGGGCAGTTGCTGCGAGGCGCGTCCGTATCCAACGAAACGTCCCTCAGACGTTTCGTTGGCGGACCTTGCGGGTTTCTCCATTCCGCGCCGCATCACCAAATGAAGTCCGGCGTAGATCGGCGCCAACCCTGATTCTGTATGAGGGACAGACATTTTCGTTCTCGGCCGAGCGTTCGCTCTAAACCTATTAGCCTTCAATTGAAGCACGTGAGTCGATGACGTTTACACGAACATCGTCTTGGCTCAAAAAAGATCGTTTGATTTACGCATTTAGCTGCTCGCCTGAAATTTGCTTAAGCCACGTTTTAATGCCAGGGAGCAGCATTTATGCGACGCTTAATCCCGATATTTCTTTGTGCTTTGGCTTCGCTACTCCTTACCGCGTTTGCATTTCCAGCCAGTGCTTCCGTCGTCTTCAAGGGCCAAGGTACCTGCTCCTTTTCCGCCTTTACGTACGCCAATGAATTTGCTGGCTATGTCATCGAGCCGGAGCCTTGCCTCGGTTCGTATACAGCGATGGTTGAAGTGCCGGACGACTACGTGTTCGGTATAGGGCAGACGTTTCACGATTCCGACCCTCTCCATTTTCTGTACAAAGATCAGTTCATTGATTTTCATACAGCGCACCTGGATTGGCTCGAAATAAATCTGAGCGAGAGCGGCACTGGCGGTGTCCAAGTTCACGCAGATTCAGGGACTTTCGTGGCGGCCGGGCCCAATGGTGATTGGATGACAAATTGGGAGTCCTGCTTAGGGTGCGCGCCTGGTGGTGGAGTCATGGGTTATGAGGCCAGAGGTAACAACTGGAACTGGCTTTTGGTACAGCAGGTGCCAGAACCCGCAAGCATGCTACTCGTGGCCATTGCTGGCCTCGGCTTCGTTATGACACGGCGCTTTCGACAGGCGGTCCATCGGTAGTAGTGCGGTCCGCCTATCACTCGTTCGCATGTTGGAAGCTTGGTTGGCAAGACCTGCTGGGATCGCCGTTACATGCAAAAAAAGACGCAATT
>JAKFDA010000093.1:0-80273 GCA_036676355.1 Nitrosomonadales bacterium
CGCTCGAAATTTTCCACGGCGCCGAAAAAGAATGGTCCTTGCACCGCATACGCCAGCACGCCCGGCGGCAACGCGATCGTGTCCGGTTGGCCGATTTCTTCGCGTAACGCCTGCCCGGTGATCTGCTGCACTTCGACGCTGGAAGCCATGCGCCGCATGAAATGCAACATCGCCAGAATCACGCCGACGTTGACCGCGACGACGAGGTCGGCGAAGACCGTCAGAACGAAAGTCACCAGCAGAATCGCCACATCGGCGAACGGCGCACGCCTCACCATTTTGGCGACATGGGGAACATCGCTCATGTTCCAGGCGACGACAAAAAGAATCGCCGCCAGCGCCGCAAGCGGGACGTACACGGCCAGCGGCGCAAGCACCAGCACGATGAGTATCAGCGTGATGGCGTGCACCACGCCGGCAATCGGACTGGTCCCGCCGTTGCGGATGTTGGTCGCGGTGCGCGCGATGGCACCGGTCGCGGCGAAGCCGCCGAACAGCGGCGCGGCGATATTGGCCAGACCCTGACCGATCAGTTCCTGATTGGAGTCGTGACGCGTTCCCGCCATGCCGTCGGAAACGACCGCCGACAGCAGCGATTCGATCGCCCCGAGCATGGCAATGGCGAACGCCGGGCCGATCAGTTCGATCACGCGCGCGAGCGTGACTTCCGGAAACTGCAGCGAGGGCAGGCCGCGCGGAATTTCGCCGAATGCGCTGCCAATGGTCGTCACGCCGTCGAAGCGAAATATCGCCTGCAGCAAGGTCACACCGACCAATGCCACGAGCGGCCCCGGCACGCGCTCGAGTCTGGGGATCCTGGAGGTGAATATCACCAGCATCAAGGCAAGCACGGCCAGCACGGTGGTAGCCGGATGCAGTTGCGGGAAGGATTGCAGCAGCGACCAGAACTGCTGGTGAAAATGCGCGCCGTCCGGCGCCGGCAGGCCGAAGAAATCCTTCCACTGCCCGACCCAGATGACGACGCCGATGCCGGCGGTGAAACCAACGATCACCGGATCGGGAATGAACTTGATCACCGCGCCGAGTCGCGCGATACCCAGCACCAGCAGGATGCCGCCTGCCATCAGGGTGGCGATCTGCAGGCCGTCTATGCCGTGCTCGGCCACGATGGCGAACAGAATGACGATGAATGCGCCGGTCGGGCCGGCGATCTGCACGCGGCTGCCGCCGAACAGCGACACCACCAGTCCGGCGATTATCGCGGTATACAACCCCTGCTCCGGCTTCGCGCCGGAGGCGATGGCGAAGGCCATGGCCAGCGGCAGCGCCACCACGCCGACGATCACGCCCGCGATCAGATTGGACAGCCAGTGCTCCCGTCGCAACAAACCGGCGCGATGGGCTTCGACGAGAGCGATCATGATGGCAAGGAGCCTTTTAGACGTGATGCGAGGTATGTGCGCTGTATTGTAATACCGCGCACATTCAATACGCGAATCGGCATTTCGGACGACGCGGCGCAGCGCCCGCAAGCACACCCGCCGTCCCGAACGACGCGATAACGGCTGCTATCATGACGACTCGATGCATTCGATGGAGACGGCCATGAAAAAGAAAATCGCGGCGCTCGGCGCGCTGTTCGTTTCCCTGGGCCTGGTATCCGCCGCATACGCGCAAACGGGCTCGGTGAAAATTCTTTCGCCCGCGGACGGCGCCAAGCTCGATGCCTTCGAGCAGAATCACGTCCGCTACGAAGTTGTACCCGGACCCAATGCCGATCACGTCCATTTGTATGTCGACGGCAAGGAAACCGCCATTCTGCGCGGACTCAAAGGCAGCCACGCGCTGGAAACACTCGCGCCCGGCAAGCATGAGCTTTGCGTCAAGGTGGTCAACAAGGCGCACGTGCCCATCGGTGTGGAGCAGTGCATCACGGCGCAGGTCGAGTAGTTTCTTCAAGTGGGCGAAAATCTCGGCTACGCACTCGTTCAGATCGCGCACAATTTCGGCGCGGTCGCGGTGCTGGGCGGCGCGATATTTGCACGCTGGCCGACGCCGGCGACGCGGCAAAGCGGGCGCCGAATCGCGCGACTGGTGCTGGCGGGCTGGATCATCCAGATCGCCAGCGGCATCGGCTTCGGCGCCGCAAGCTATTTCTATTACGGTCGCCTGCCCGATATCCACGGCCTTGCCGTAGCCGCCCTGTTCGTCAAAATCGGCTGCGCAATAACGGGCGTCGTGCTGACCGCCGTCTATCTCAAACGCGAACCGGACTGGGCCGATACGCAGCGTGGCAACAGCTGGATCGCGCTCGCGCTTCTGGCCGCACTCGCGCTCACTGCGGCAGCCTTTCTGCGCTGGTTCTCCTGAACGCAGGCGCGGTCACCGCGGCGCAAGGATCAGCGCATGCTCCGCATCGACACGCCCGTCGAAATCCGCACCCTCTCCTGCACCTTCGCTGACCACCTCGACGCGCCACGCGCCGTTCAACTGCAATCGCTGCGGTTGTGCGGCGAAGTTGATGCAGACGATGCGTTCATCCGCTTCGTGGCGCCGACGGTACGCCAGCAATTCAGGTTGCGACGGCAGCTCCTCCCAGTCGCCGAGTTGCAGCGCCAGACTCGCCTTGCGGCTTGCGACCAGGCGGCGATAGAGATGCAGCATCGAATCCGGGTCGCGCCACTGGCGCTCGACCGAGTGCTCGCACGCCTGCGGCGGAAACGGTAACCAGGGTTGCGCACCGCTCCAGCCATGCGGTGACTCCGCTTCCCAAGGCAACGGCGCACGCGGGCCGTCGCGCCCGCCCGGATCAACCTGCTCCCCGGAGCCGATGTGCGCGTCTTCCAGCCCCAGTTCCTCACCCTGGTACATGAACGCCGTGCCGCGCAGCGTCAACAGCATGACGGCAGCGGCGCGCGCGCGGCGTAACGAGCCGCCGAAACGGGTGCGATGGCGAGAGAAATCATGATTCGACAGCACCCACGTCGGCCACGCTGCAGCCGGGCGCAGCACGCCTTCGACTTCACGAATGCCGTCGCGGAAAATCGCGGCGTTCCAGGGCGAATCGAAATGCGAAAAATTGAACGACAGATGCAGACCTTCACCCGCGCCGTAGTACTGCACCACTGCGGCGGTCGAACGGACATTCACTTCACCGATCAATACACAATCGGCCGGATAGGTATCCGCCAGCCTGCGCAAACCGCGAAACACGACGTGGCTGTAAGGCTGATCGTTGAACAGCATCAACGGCTCACCGGCGGCACAGCGCGGGTCATCGGCAAAGGTCGGATCCTTGCCGATGCAATGCACGGCATCCATGCGGAAACCGTCCACGCCGCGATCGAGCCAGAAGCGCATGACACCATGCATTGCCTCGATCACTTCCGGGTTGCGCCAGTTGAGATCGGGTTGCTCGGCGAGAAACAGGTGCAGGTAATACTGCCCGGTGCGTTCGTCGCGCGTCCATGCGCTGCCGGCTCCGAAAGCCGCGACCCAGTTGTTCGGCTCGTCGCGCCAGATATACCAGTCGCGCTTCGGGTTGTGCCGCGACGAGCGCGACTCGATGAACCAGGGATGGCGATCGGAGGTGTGATTCGGAACGTAATCGAGCAGTACCCGCAGGCCGCGCGCATGCGCTTCCGCGATCAGGCGATCGATATCGGCCAGCGTGCCGAAAACCGGATCGACGTCGACATGATCGCTGATGTCATAGCCGGCGTCGGCCATGGGCGAACGATAGATCGGCGATAACCACAACGCATCCACGCCGAGCCATCGCAAATAGTCGAGCCGCCGCCGCAGTCCTTCCAGATCGCCGATGCCGTCGCCGTTCGAGTCGGCGAACGAGCGCGGATAAATTTGATACACCACTGCACCGCGCCACCAGGGAGCCGCGGACGAAACAACTTGCGACATGAATGCTCGATCGGATTCGACGCCTACAAGTAGCAAGGCCTATGCCGCGCGTCAATGTGAATGAATAGTGAGGAACAGCGCTTGCTCTACGTTAGGCCAACCGATAACTTCGCTAAACACGCGGGCGACAGCATCATGATCCAATCGCTTAAACGCGCCGACTGGCGCGGCTACCGCCGGCAGGATTTCCCCCGTGCGAGCTGGCGCTGGGAAGATGACGTGCTGAGCGCGATCGCCGATGGACCGCGCGTCGACCTGATCTCGCGCGAACGTTACGGCGATTTCGTGCTGCGCTTCGAATGGTGTGTGCCTGAAGGCGGCAATTCCGGCGTGCTGTACCGGGTAATCGAGGACTACGACGAAGCCTGGCAGAGCGGACCGGAAATGCAGTTGCTCGACGACCCGCGCAATCCTGAAGGCACCAATCAGACCACCTGTTGCGGGGCGTTATATCAACTGCTGCCTTGCGCACTCATGGAACCGCTGCCGCCCAATCTGTTCGTATCGGGTCGCGTAGTGATGAGCGGCACCAAGGTCGAGCATTGGCTGGCCGGCCAGGAAGTGCTGGCATACGATCTCAGCGACCCGGTGCTGCACAGACATATTGCGCAGAGCAAGTTCAAGGACTTTCCCCGCTTCGGCAAAGTGCCGGAGGGCCACATCGCGCTGCAGCATCACGGCACCGGCGTCGCCTTTCGTAAATTGCGGATCGACCGATTGCCCTGAGCTTGCCGTTCGCGGCGAGCCTTCATTCCCCTTCGCGCTGAGCCGGTCGAACCATGAACGGCACGACGCTCGCGCATTTTAATATTCCGGGCGGCGCCAGAGCCACAGCGCGGTGCAGACGAGCAGGGTCGGCACGCCCCACTTCACCCAGATCGGCACCGGCGACAGCAATACCCCGATGACACTCATCGACATCAACGCCGTCGCGAGCCACTTCGCGCGACGCGACACCGCGCCGCGCGCACGCCAGCGCCGGATCGCCGGACCGTAGGTCGCATGCGAGAGCAGCCATGCTTCCAGTCGTGGCCAGCCGCGACTGGCGGCCCACGCCGCAACTAACAGGAACGGCACCGTGGGCAGGACCGGCAGCACGATACCCACTACACCGAACGCCAGCGACACCAGCGCAAGCAAACGCCACAGCAGAATTTGCGTGTGCCGCCACATGTCGCGCGCCTATTTCAATCCGAGACGACGCGCGAGCTTGTGCAGATTGCTCGGGTCCACCTCCAGCGCACGCGCCGCGCCGGCCCAGTTCCGATCGCAGCGTTCGAGGGCCTGCCGGATGCTCTGCCGCTGCGCCGCCTCGACGGCTTCACGCAGCGAACGGCCCGCTTCGACCGGTTCCCCGCCCGTTTCGGCATTCGCCGTCGACGTGGCTGACAACAGCGTTTCATGCTGCGTATCGAGATCGAGCAGTTCGGGTTCGAGGCTGACGATTTCGGTGCGTTCGGCGCCGCGGCTCACCGCCTTGAGCGCGGCGCGGCTGATGACGTGTTCGAGTTCGCGCACGTTGCCCGGCCATTGATAAGCGCACAGCGACTGCTCGGCCGCCGGCGAAAGTCGCAGGCTGCGCAAGCCCAGGCGCGCGCGATTGAGTTCGAGGAAGTGCCCGGCCAGCACCAGTACGTCGCTGCCGCGCTCGCGCAGCGGCGGAATGTGCACGGGGTAAACCGAAAGGCGGTGATAAAGATCGGCGCGGAAATGGCCGTCGCGCACGCCGTCGCGCAACTGCCGGTTGGTCGCCGCGATGATGCGCACATCGACACGGCGCGGCGCATCGGCGCCGAGTCGCTGGATCTCGCCGTTCTGCAAGGTGCGCAGCAGCTTGGCCTGCACGGTGAGCGGTAATTCGCCGACTTCGTCGAGCAGCAGCGTGCCGCCGTCAGCGGCATCGAAGCGTCCCGGACGATCGGTCGTAGCGCCGGAAAACGCGCCCTTCACGTGGCCGAACAATTCGCTCTCGGCGAGTGATTCGGGCAGCGCCGCGCAGTTGACGTGGACGAGCGGTGTTTTGGCGCGGCGCGAATGGCGATGCAGACGGCGAGCGAACAATTCCTTGCCCACGCCCGTTTCACCCAGCAGCAGTACCGGCAATTCGGAATCGGCCACCACATCGAGTTCGTGCAACAGGCGACTGATCGCCGCGCTGTTGCCGAGTATTTCCGCTTCGTTGAGCGGCAACGCAGCAGTCGCTGCGTCGGTATCGCTGCGCGCCAGGCGCAGACCGCGCGTTTCCTGTTCCAGTCGCGTGACGCGCACCGCCGCCTCGATGAGCACGGTGTAGCGCTGCAACGCGTCGCGCGCCGCCTCGTCGAAGGCGCCGGCATGCAAGGCATCGAGCGTCAACACGCCCCACACGTTTCCTTCCGCGTATACGCTCGTGCCCATGCAGTCGTGCACAGGAAGCGGCTCGCCGACATGCGTATCGAGCAAACCATCGTACGGATCGGGCAGGCTGCTGCCCGGATCGAAACGGGTCGGCGTGCGACTGGCCAGAATCGCCGCCAGGCGCGGATGCTGCCCGACCCTGAAACGCCGCCCCAGCGCTTCGCGCACCAGGCCGTCCACGGCCACCGGACACAGGCAGTCGCCGTCGAGGCGCAACAACACGACCGCGCCGCAACGAAAATGCGCACGGACGGTGGACACCAGGCGCTGCAGCCGTACCGCGTGCGGCAATTCGGCTACCAGATCGGCCAGTAAAAGCTCCTGCAACATGGTTTATATGACCCTGTTAAGGTTCTATATACCCTATCGCATTGTGGTCATTTTTACCAATCCATTTTTTAGCTTAGATATTTCAGTTACTTAAAACTGTCACAGGGCTTGCTAATGGGTTGTCGAAACCTGAAAGGAGCAAGCATGAGCATTTACGAGCAAAGCCTCGGCAATCTCGCACGGGACATTCCCGGCGCGACGCGCGTCTTTCGCCATTACGACCTCGATTTCTGCTGCGGCGGTCGACACACATTGCTGCAGGCCGCAAAAGATCGCGGCCTGGATGCGAAGACCATTGCGGACGCACTCGAAGCGCTGCGCGATCGGCCGAGCGGCGAATACGACTGGGCACAGGCGAGCGCAAGCGATCTGATCGATCACATCGTCACGCGTTATCACGCACGCCACCGTGAACAGTTGCCGGAGTTGATCCGTCTTGCGCATCGGGTTGAGGAAGTGCACGGCGACCGGCCCGACTGCCCGGCCGGACTAACCGATCACCTGCGCGACATGCTGACGGAGCTGGAGAGCCACATGTCAAAGGAGGAGCAGATCCTTTTTCCGCTGCTGGCGCGCGGACAGAGCGCCATGGTGCGCACGCCGATCACCGTCATGCGACTCGAGCACGAGCAGCACGGCGACGCGCTCGATCTGGCGCTGCGCCTCACCAACAACATCACGTTGCCGGATGCGGCGTGCAACACCTGGCGCGCGCTGTACACCGCGCTGGAGCAATTCCGCAACGATCTGATCGATCACATTCACCTCGAAAACAACATCCTGTTCGCCACATCGGACGCCACGGAGCACTCGAATGTCTGACAACAAAACGTATAAGAAACTTTGGTGGCTGCTCATTGCCGTACTCGCCGTCACCTTCACCCTGCTCGGCTATCTCGGCCGCGAGGTCTACCGACAGGCGCCGCCCATTCCGGCCCGCATCGTCACCGCCGACGGCACGCTGATCTCGACGCAGGAAAAGATTCTCGATGGTCAAACCGCCTGGCAATCGGTGGGCGGCATGCAACTCGGTTCGATCTACGGTCACGGTGCTTATCAGGCGCCGGACTGGACGGCCGACTGGCTGCATCGCGAACTGCTAGCGTGGCTCGAACTCGCCGCGCAGCACGAGTACGGCGCGCCCTACGCATCGCTCGACGCCGACGCGCAGCAAATGCTGCAACACCGGATGAAAACCGAGTATCGGCGCAACACCTACGACGAAAGCACCGGCACCGCGGTCATCACGACGCGTCGCGCCGCCGCCATGGCCGCCACGGCGAAGTATTACGACGCACTGTTCAGCGACGATGCAACGCTGAAGAGTTCGCGCGAAAGTTTCGCCATGAAGGAGAACACGCTGCCCGACGCGAAGCGACGCGATGATATGTCCGCGTTCTTCACCTGGACGGCGTGGACTGCCGCCACCGAACGGCCGGGCCAAACGGCAACCTACACCAACAACTGGCCGCACGAACCGCTGATCGACAACCGTCCCACGGCGGAAAACATCGTCTGGTCGATTGTCAGCGTGGTACTGCTGGTGGCCGGTATCGGCGCGCTGGTGTGGGCGTGGGCCTGGATGCGCAATCATGAGGAGGCCGATCCGCCCGCGCCTGCGCGCGATCCGCTCACGACTTTCGCGCTCACGCCTTCGCAAAGAGCGCTCGGCAAATATCTTTTCCTGATCGTCGCGCTGTTCGTCTTCCAGGTGCTGCTGGGCGGCTTGACCGCGCATTACACGGTCGAGGGCCAGGAGTTCTACGGGATAGAGATCTCCAAGTGGTTCCCGTATTCGCTGACCCGCACCTGGCACATACAGAGCGCATTGTTCTGGGTCGCCACCGGCTTCCTTGCAGCGGGCCTGTTCCTCGCGCCGATCATCAACGGCGGCAAGGAGCCGAAGTTTCAGAAAATCGGTGTCGACATCCTGTTCTGGGCACTGATCGTGGTGGTGGTCGGCTCTTTCGCCGGCAACTGGATGGCGATCGCGCAAGTGATGCCGGAGCATCTCAATTTCTGGCTTGGTCACCAGGGTTACGAATACGTTGACCTCGGCCGTCTCTGGCAGATCGGCAAGTTCGTCGGCATTGCGCTGTGGCTCGCGCTGATGCTGCGCTGCATGGTGCCCGCGTTGCGCAAACCCGGCAGCGACAAGCATCTGCTCGTGTTGCTTACCTGCTCCGTCGTCGCCATCGGACTGTTCTACGGTACCGGCCTGTTCTACGGCGAACGTACGCACATCGCCATCATGGAATACTGGCGCTGGTATGTGGTGCACCTGTGGGTCGAAGGCTTCTTCGAAGTGTTCGCCACCACCGCCCTCGCCTTCATCTTCGTCTCCATGGGGCTGGTGTCGCGCACGGTCGGGACGACAGCAAGCCTTGCCTCCGCCTCGCTGTTCATGCTCGGCGGCGTGCCCGGCACGTTCCATCACCTCTACTTCACCGGCACCACCACGCCGGTGATGGCGGTCGGTGCGACGTTCAGCGCGCTCGAAGTCGTGCCGCTGGTCGTGCTCGGCTACGAAGCGTGGGAGAACTGGCGCCTCCGCGTACGCGCACCGTGGATGGAACAACTCAAGTGGCCGCTGATGTGCTTCATCGCCGTGGCGTTCTGGAACATGCTCGGCGCCGGCGTATTCGGCTTCATGATCAACCCGCCGGTTTCGCTGTACTACCTGCAAGGCCTCAACACCACCGCGACGCATGCACACGCAGCGCTGTTCGGCGTGTACGGCTTCCTGGCGCTCGGCTTCACCATCCTGGTGTTGCGCTACATTCGCCCCGCCTTCGTCTTCAACGACAAGTTGATGGGCACGGCGTTCTGGTGGTTGAACGGCGGCATCACGCTGATGATTGTGGTCAGCCTGCTGCCGATCGGACTGTTCCAGTTCTACGCCAGCGCCAGCGAAGGGCTGTGGTACGCGCGCAGTGAAGCGTTCCTGCAGCAACCTTTCCTCGAAGCGCTGCGCTGGCTGCGCACCATCGGCGACGTGGCATTCATCATCGGCGCTGTGGCATTCGCATCGCAGGTGGTCAAAGGCCTGCGCGCTCCGTCGCATGACGTCTATATCCCCACCACCGGGGCGCTGGCCAAGGCCGAAAGTTAAACAACCGATAGCCTGTCCCTCTACCGGCGTGACTCCGCAAGGAGCACGTCGGTTTTTTTTTCGCCTTTCAATAACGCTTTACGCGTTGCTTACCGGCCGACGTTGGTCGGTTCAGCAATGGCTGACGCCTTACTCGCCGATGTGAATCAACGCGAGGCCGCTTTGCTCATCGTGCACACGCTTGAGATAAGCAGGCGAATCGACGAGGATCACCTCCAGCGTGGGCCGGACATAAGCCTCCAACAAATGGCCGCCATGCGCGCTTCCGTCGCGCTTTCCCAGCACGATATGCGCGTGAATCTTCGGCTCCGAACCGTGCAGCGCAATATCGCCGATCAAAGACAGCACCTCCACCTGTTCTTCGATTTCGATACGCTCATAATCCTTGCGCTCTCAATCGAATAGCCGATCGCCGCGCGACGCAATGCGCCGATGGCGGTAAAGCGGCTTGCGCCGATCGCGTGCTCACGCGCAAAGACCTCGAGCCCGACGACGACTTCGTCATCGGTATCGAAAATCAGTGCATAGGTGCGCTCGTCGGCATCGTTGAGAAGCTTGGCCCGCATCGGAATCCCCGTTGTGGTGGCGCCACTACGACGCCGGAGCCACGTGCGCTGCACTGCGCGTGCCCCGCTACGGCATCTCGTCGAGGCGCGTCTGGTTGATGAAGAAGAAGCGATTGACCAGGACGCATCAACCGCTGCAATGCGCGCGTTCCCTGCCAACGTGAGGGAACAGGCCTTGCAACACCTCACATGCGCGTCCGTGGACGCGGCGTTCTTTCCAATGGAAGCTCTGATTAAGGTTGTTTGATCAAGACGGTCGCCAGTTCGTATCAGTTCGTATCGCATGAGCGATTTGATTGCTTTGTCCTCGCTCGTACAGCTTCGCACACTCGCGACCATCCTCGGCACTCTTATTCAGACATTCCCGAAGCAAATTCCACAAGGAGTCACCATGCAACTGAGCGAAGTACAACAACGCTTTTCCCGCGTCGAACAATGCATCGACGATGCCGCGAACGCCTGCCAGCAAAGCGCATCGGCGCCGCAACAGTTGAAGGAATCGATCCAGCAGCTCGATCAGCGTTCCGACCAGGCGCGGCAATACATTCAGGGCCAGGACGAAAGCAAGATTCGTCAATGTGTCAATGAACTGGAAGAGTTGAGCGACCGCGCCTTGGAGGCGTGCAAGCAAGCCGGCAATATCGAACCGCAACTGCAGCAAGCCGTACAGAAGACGCATAGCGAACTCTCTAGCCTCAAGCATCAGATGGGTTGAGGCGCCTGATCGACAGGGCCGCGTACGCGCGGCCCTTTTGCAAGAGGCGTCGGCACTTCTTGCAGGAACGACAATGGAAGAAAAATACTTCGTTGCCAGCGACGGCGAACAGCCGATCCGCATCTACTTCGACCGTGACAGCGCGTTCGCTTCGCAAGCAGCCTACCTCGACAGCTTCGACCAGCGAGGCGAAGCGGTACAGCGCTACATGCGCAACGACGACGGGCAGTACACGATCGATTTCTAATCCTTCCGAAGGGTGACCGGCGTCGTCATCAGCGCTTAGCACTTCGCTTGCGGAAGCGCGCGCTCTCGAACGTTGCATGAGGATAATTGCGGCTGCCGCGGATTACAATGCGCACACCACCGCTAGGACACCACCATGAAAGCCGTCGGATATCGTAAATCCCTACCCATCGAACACGAACATGCGCTGATCGATCTCGACATCCCCGCACCCGAGCCGCAAGGTCGCGATCTGCTCGTCGAAGTGGAAGCGGTATCGGTCAACCCGGTCGACACCAAAGTGCGCAAAAGAAGCGAGCCGTCCGAAGGCGCGTACAAGATTCTGGGCTGGGACGCCGCCGGAATCGTGCGCGAGGTGGGTAAAGAAGCATCACTGTTCAGGCCCGGCGATCGTGTCTGGTACGCGGGCTCCATCGACCGGCCCGGCAGCAATGCCGAACTGCAACTGGTGGACGAACGTATCGTCGGCCGGATGCCGAAAACGCTCGACTTCGCGCAGGCCGCTGCGCTGCCGCTTACCAGCATGACGGCGTGGGAGCTGCTCTTCGATCGCCTGCAGATTGCGCGCGGCAACGCACCGACCAGCGAACACCTGCTCATCATCGGCGCGGCGGGCGGCGTCGGGTCGATCATGGTGCAACTCGCCAAGCGCCTGACCGGACTCGCCGTCATCGGCACCGCCTCGCGACCGCAGACGCAGGACTGGTTGCGTAAGCTCGGCGTCGATCATGTCGTCGACCATGGCAAGCCGCTGACCGAAGAACTGCATCGCATCGGCGTGCCTAACATCGAATACATCGCAAGCCTTACGCACACGGACACACATTTCGAGCAGGCGGTGGAAGCGCTGGCCCCTCAGGGGCGGTTTGGTTTGATCGACGATCCCGAGCCGATCGATGTGCGGCTGCTCAAACGCAAGAGCGCCTCACTGCACTGGGAACTGATGTTCACGCGCGCGGTGTTTCAGACGGCGGACATGATCGAGCAGCACCGCATCCTCACCGAGGTCGCGCGCATGGTGGACGAGGGACTCATTCGAACCACCGTGGCGGAACACTACGGTCGCATCGATGCAGTCAACCTCAAGCGCGCGCATGCGCTGATCGAGAGCGGTCGCTCCATCGGCAAGATCGTGCTGGAAGGGTTTTGAGAAAGCGGGGAGTCGAGCGCGAAAGCAGTCAAAGAAACGAATTTCAGCGCAGTTCGACCCGTGCGCCGGCCTCCCGCATCTCGCGCAGCGACCGTTCTCCGCCTTCCCGTGTAACAGGAAGCGAAGCGTCCGGAATAAGCGCCACTTCGAATCCTTCCCTCAAGCCGTCGAGCACGGTGGCGCGTACGCAGACATCCTGTGCCAGACCGCCGACCCACAAGCGCCTGATGCCATCGCGGCGCAGTTGTATTGCAAGGCCAGTCTGATCGAATGTCGAGTTCTGATCCTGATCGAAGCGCGTGCCTTTGGTGACTTTGATCGCGCTCGACGGCAGGCGCAGCGCCGGATGGAATTGCGCGCCGTCGCTGTCCTGCACGCAATGCGGCGGCCACTGCCCTCCCCGCTCATGAAAACTGAGATGTCCGGCCGGATGCCAGTCGCGCGATGCATAGATCGGCACACCGATCTCGGCCGCCGCGTCGATCCAGCAATTCAGCGCCGGGATCACTTCGTCGCCACGCTCGATCGGCAGCGCACCGCCGGGACAGAAATCGTTCTGCACATCGACAACGATCAGCGCGTCACCCGACTGCAGCAACGCTGATGGATGGTCCATGGTCAACCCTCACTGATCGTGCAGGCAATTGCGCGCCACCTGCTCCTGATACCGGAGCAGCATGTCACTCGGCCGTACCGGATACGGCGGCTTGGCCGGCGCGAGGGCCCGCACATGGTCGGGCAGACGGGCGATTTGCGCGCGGGCATAATCGCGCACCGCATCGAGCGGCGGGCTGGCATCGGGCAGGCGCCTGCCCTGTCGCATGACCGGCGAGAGCAACGGCCGTCCCTGCAGCTTCTCGCCCGCGCGCGCAATGATGTCGTGCACATCGCGGCCGTCTTCCGCCATGCGAAACACCTGTTTGCGGCCGGGCAGCACCGGCTTATCCGCCGACAGCTTCACGCGCCCGCGCCCGTCGTATTCAACCAGCTTGTAAGCCATATCGAGAGACGGCGCATCGCTCGACACGCCCATGGCCGTGCCCACGCCGAACGCATCGAACGGCGCGTCGCGCCGCACCAGTTCGGCGACGCGATCCTCGTCCAGGCTGCCGCTGGCGATGAGCCGCACGCGTTGTAGACCGGCTTCGTCGAGCATGCTGCGCGCCGCGTGCGCGAGCGCGGCGAGATCGCCGGAATCAAGGCGCAGCGCGCGCACCTTGAAGGCATCGCTCAGTTCGTGCGCCAGCTCGATCACCTTGCGCACCGCCCGCAGCGTGTCATAGGTATCGATCAGCAGCACGGTATCGGGATAAATACGCTCGAATGCGCGAAACGCCTGCGCTTCGCCGGCGTGCGCCTGGATGTAACTATGCGCCATCGTGCCCGCAAGCGGCAGTCCGTAACGCCTTCCGGCGAGCACATTGGAAGTCGCCGATACGCCGGCGATATGGAAAGCGCGCGCCCCCTTCACCGCCGCATCCACGCCGTGATAACGCCGGGCGCCGAAATCCACCACCTCGCGGCCTTGTGCGGCGGTCGTCACGCGCGCGGCCTTGGATGCCGTCATGGTTTGCAGATGAATCTGATTCATCACAAAGGTTTCGATCAGTTGCGCCTGCGGCAACGGCGCGATCACTTCGACAATCGGCTCGTTGGCGAACACGACGGTACCTTCCGGCACGGCAACGACGTCTCCGGTAAAGCGAAAATCGCGCAGCCATGCGAGGAAGCGGTCGTTGAACTTGCCGAGCGTGCGCAGCCAGGCGATATCGTCCTCGCTGAAACGCAGATGTTCCAGATAATCGAGCACCGCTTCCAGCCCGCAGGCGAGCAGATAGTTGCGCTGCGCCGGCAAGCGCCGCACGAACAGACTGAAGACGGCATCCCGCTCCATGCCTTCCTCGAAATACGCCTGCAGCATGGTGAGTTCGTACAGGTCGGTGAACAGCGCATGCTGTGCCTCGTGCGGTTGCTGCGCGTTCATGCTCATTCGACATCCGCCGGTTTGGCGCGCTCATACTGGCGTGGCCAGCGGATATCCGCGTGCAGCGCGTGCGATGCGCGCAGCGGCCAGTACGGATCGCGCAGCAGTTCGCGGGCGAGGAACACCGCGTCGGCCTGCTCGTGCGCGATGATGTCTTCGGCTTGATGCGGTTTGGAGATGAGGCCGACGGCGCCGGTCGCGATTCCGATCCGCTTGCGGATCGCCTCGGCGAACGGCACCTGGTAACCGGGCCCTACGGGAATTTTTGCGCCGGGCACGAGGCCGCCGCTCGAACAGTCGATGAGATCGACGCCGATTTCCTTCAACTCGTGCACCAGCGCGAGACTTTGCTCGAGGTCCCAACCGCCCTCCACCCAGTCGGTCGCGGAGATGCGCACGAACACCGGCCGATGCGCCGGCCATACCTCGCGCACGACGCGAGCCACCTGAAGGGGAAAACGCATCCGTGCCGCAAGATCGCCGCCATATTCATCGTCGCGCCGATTGCTGAGCGGCGACAGAAACTCGTGCAACAGATAGCCGTGCGCCATATGCACTTCGATGACCTGAAAGCCGGCATTGAGACTGCGTCGCGCCGCGTCGCGAAAGCGTCCGACGGTCGCTTCGATATCCTCGTGGGTCATCGCCACCGGCGTCGGCGATTGTTCATTGAAGGGAATTGCACTCGGTGCGAGGGGCACCCAGCCGCCCAGTTCCAGCGGCAGCGGATGGCCGCCATGCCAGGGCGCGTCGGTGGAGGCCTTGCGCCCCGCGTGAGCGATTTGAATGGCGCTGACCGCACCCTGATCTTCGATGAAGGTGCTGATGCGCTGGAAGCGCTCCATTTGCGCATCGTTCCAGATACCGGTATCACCGGGTGAAATGCGACCGGCGGGCGATATCGCCGTCGCCTCCACCATCACCAGTCCGGCGCCGCCCACCGCGCGACTGCCGAGATGAACGAAATGCCATTCGTTCGGCAGCCCGTCCTCGCAGCTGTACTGGCACATCGGCGAGACGAACGCCCGATTGCGGAAAATGGTGTCGCGCAGCCTGAATGTCGAAAACAGCTTGCTCATACCCGCCTTTCCTTGTTTGCCATCACGCCGCAAGCGACTTTGATGCCAGGAGATCGAAACGGCCGGTGCCGTTCCCGGCGCCTTACCTCCGACAAGATGCGCGAAATTATAGAAGTCGGCCACGCGGCCTGACGATCGCAATCGCTCGCCCTTCGGTCCGGGAAAGCCGTCCTCCGGCACGCCCCGGCGTCGGCGAATCAACCGCGCAACGCCAGGAGCGTCTGCACAGGGTTGCGGTGGAGTCGCCGGTGACTCAATATCGCGCGATGGCCACACTCAAACTCAGCAAGCCCGCCGTGCAATCCAGCACGAAACCGCCGGTACGGCATAGCAGTACCGCCCGCCGCCCGAGCGGCGTGCGCACCGATACATCGAATCCGCCATCGAGCCTTCCGCCACCGAGTGCCGAGCGAGGCGGCACGCGAGCATCGCGGCCGCCTCGCGCGACGGCATCAGCCGAAGCCGCCGCGCCCCGACCGAAAGAGCGTCGCGCCGAGCGCGGCGACCGCGCCGACGTTCAACGCACGCAACGGCCGCGTAAACCGGCGGCCGCGCCCACCCGGACGCCCCTCGCCGTCGCAACCTCTCATCCGCCGGGCAGCGTGCGGCTGTCCAAGCGCATGAGCGAACTCGGTTTGACGTCCCGCCGCGAAGCCGACGAATGGATCGAACGCGGCTGGGTGCTGGTTGACGGCAAAGTGGTCTCCGAACTCGGCTCGCGCGTCATGCCGGAGCAGAAAATCGCCATCGACAAGCGCGCGGCGCAACAGCAGACCGAACGCGTCACCATCCTGCTCAACAAACCGGTGGGCTTCGTCAGCGGCCAGGCGGAAGACGGTTACAAGCCGGCCGTGACACTTATTACACCGGACAATCACTGGAGCGAAGACGGCTCGAAGCTGCGCTTCAGGCGGGAACACCTGAAGGGGCTCGCGCCGGCAGGGCGGCTCGATATCGACTCGGTCGGTTTGCTGGTCTTCACGCAGGATGGCCGCGTCGCCAAGCAACTCATCGGCGACAAATCGACGACCGAGAAGGAATATCTGGTCCGCGTGGAATACACAGGCGGCAAAAAGTTGCCCGCACGCGATCTCGCCCGGCTCAATCACGGCCTCGAACTCGATGGCGTCGCGTTGCTGCCGGCGAAAGTCAGCTGGCAGAACGAAGATCAGTTGCGCTTCGTGTTGCGCGAAGGGAAAAAGCGGCAGATCCGTCGTATGTGCGAAGCCGTCGGCCTCAAGGTGCTCGGGCTGAAGCGGGTACGTATCGGCAGCGTATCGCTCGGCAAGCTGCCGCCGGGGCAGTGGCGCTATCTGCACGAAAGCGAACGGTTCTGAAAGCAGCGTAGAGCGGTGCGTCGAGAGCCGAGAGTAAAAGCTTGGAACACGGAGTGCACGCAGAACGTGAAGAAAAATCCTTCTTAGAGCTTTCCGTCTGCATCGGTAATTATTCTCGACCCGCTTCAATGGATTCCGGCTCGCGCCCTTCGGGCTTGACCGGACCACTATCCATCGTCATTCCCGACAAGCGGCGCAGCCCGCGCGATCGGGAATCCGGAAATAATTTCCTTCGCCACAGAGAACACAGTGTTCACAGAGATGACGATCGAAGATTTTCTCCGTGTTCCTCCGTGCGCTCTTTGTTTCAGGTTTCGCACCTACTAAACGGACAGCACGACGCCGAGCACCGCGAGCAGCACAATCGCGACGATGACGCCCAGCCAGCGATGGGTGGTGAACCAGAATTGCGCACTCCATGTCAGCGCGCCATGGTCGAACCGTCCGTGCGCACCGCGATCTTCGCGCACGGGCTGCCAGAGATTGTCCGCACGGTCGTTTTCGATCGGCTCATCGGCCTGCTGTCCTTCGTAGGCCTTGAACGCCAGCATGCGATCGAGAAAACCGGGCAGCACGCGAGTGCCGAGGATTGCCTGCGCGGCCGGCCAGCCCACCCATAGCTCACGCCGTCGATGCGTCGCCGACCAGTACACGCCTTCGGCCGCAACTTCCGGCTGAAAGATCTTGCCGAGCGGCTTTGGCTTGTTCGGCATGCAGGTACGGCCCCAATCGAATTGCGGTGTGTTGAACGCCGACAGGTGCACCATAGTGAGATGCACACGACTGCGGTCGTGGATGAGTTCGCACCGGATCGAGTCGGTAAAGCCGCGCAGCGCGCTTTTGGCGCCGCAGTACGCCGCCTGCAACGGGATCGACCGGTACGCCAGTGCCGAACCGACCTGCACGATGGTGCCGCGATCGCGGGCTTTCATGCGCTTCAACGCAGCCAGCGTTCCCCACACCGCGCCCAGATACGTCACCTCCGTCGCGCGCTTGAAATCCGCCGGATCGGTGCTGAGGAATTCGCAGAAGATCGTTGCCATGGCATCGTTGACCCACACATCGATCGGTCCCCACTCGCGTTCGATCTGCGCGGCCGCCGCCTCGACCGCGGCCTGATCCGCAACGTCGGTCGGGATGGCCATCGCTTCGCCGCCGACGCGCTCCACATCTTTCTGCGCGCCTTGCAGTCCTTCGGGACTGCGCGCGAGCAAGGCGACGCGCCAGCCGCGCTTGCCGAACGCAACGGCAGTCGCACGGCCGATGCCGCCCGAGCAACCTGTCACGACAGCGATCTTTGGCATCATGCTCACCAGATGTTGTAGCGATCCCAGCCGTCGTAGTGATTGCGCACCGGGCCGCGCGGAATGGCGAGCACGATGAGCAATGCCCCGGCGACCATGCTGCCGATCGTGGCGGCCTCGTTTGCACCCTGCAGCACCCACGGCGCGACCACCAGCCATGCGCCGAACAGCATGTTGAGCGCACGTGCCGGCCGCACGACTTCGGAATAGCAGGAGATCGAGACGACGATCACCAGTGCGCCGATCAGGTGATCGCTATCCGCCATCGCACCTTCGGTGCCGAACAACACGCGCGTGAACATCAGCCACACGCCGATTGCCGCGGACAGCGTCAAGGCCTTGGGCAGCGCGCCGGTCGCGTGCGCCAGTTGCGCGCGTTTGCCGCTGCCGAGCTGGATGACAGGCTCATTCTGATCCAGTGCGTTCGGCATCGCCCCGCCCTTCCAGAACACCGACCATAGCGACTTGCCGTCGCGCCTTGCGCGCAGTATGAATTGCAGCATGGCAAGGATTTCATCAAATGAATAAGGCAGCATGATCACCATCGCCGCAGCCGAAATGAGGCACAGCGTGCACCAGGTGCCGATCACGATCGGCTGGATGATGATGAAGAAAATGCTCACCCCGCCGAGCGGAATGACGAGCAGGCCGAACATGGCGACCATCCACGGCATGGTGCGCCAGCGCCGCCGGTCGCCCATCATTCCCGACAGCGCTTCGATCATGTAAGTGACGGCGCCGAGGCCGGCGTCGGCAACGGGCCACGCACGCGATACATCGGACGTGATGATGCGACGCGTACCGTCACCGAAGAACGGATCCCATACCGTCGATATATGCCCGAGTTGATAAGCGGTCATGTAGCGCGCGAGCAAAAAACCGATGAAGGCGAGCGCGATGATCGGCAAACGTTGCGACCAGGTCGACGGCGAGTAATCCCAGCCCGGCGGAATGTAGCCGCGCTGCATCATGCCTTCCATGCTCATGCCCGGCATCATCGGAATGAGAATCGCGAAGGCGATGGCAAACGTGCCGCTCAGCGTGTCGTTCGCGTACGAGGCCGCATCTGGCGCCCATAGCAACAACGGCGCGAACAGCAGCCAGATGCCGACGAGGCACGTACCCCACTGCGCATAACGCCATCGCCAGGACAGCGACAGCGCACCCAGCATCACCAGCAGCGCGCCGCTGAGCAGATCGCTCCACATCATCCACGCCGCCCGGATTTCCGGTGGCGCGAGATTGCGATCGGCGGTAACACGCGCGACTTCGGGGCCGAAGTTAGCGGGCTCGAGATAACCGAGCGTCGCGGGAGAACTCAGCAGCCAGCAGCCCAGCGCGATCGTGCCGAAATGCGCCCACAGGCGATTCATGTGCCCCCGGCGCATTTCCTTCATGTGCGCTGCCGCTGCGTCGCGGCCCGGCGCGCCGATCGTAACCGGCGAGTCGACGTGCGGATTCACGCGTCGGCCGAAAACGCAATCGTGCTCAACAACGCCAGTTCGGCATGCCTCGAATCGAGGCGCGTGTGCTGGACCACGATCGGCACGTCGGATTCAATCACGCTCGCATAATCCGTATCGGCCCGGATGGGCTCCGGGTCTTGCAGATCGTTGAAGCGCAGATGCAGGGTACGACGCGCCGGCACGCTGATTTTATACGGGCCGACCGGGTCGCGATCGGTATAAAAGACGGTGATCTCCACGTTGGCCGCCCGGTCGCTCGCATTGAGCAGGCAGGCCGTTTCGTGACTCACCAGGCGCGGATCGGTTTGACCGGTAGAGAGTGGGATATAGCCCTCGGCAATCGCCCAACGCAATTTTCCGATCGGTTGCATGTCGGCCTCGTGAAGCAATGAACATGCACGGGCTTGCAGATAGCGTGCCGTCGCTCCGACGATTCGCGCATCGCGCGCTTCGGCAGAACGCATCGTCCCGCGCGGTGGGCCCGCCGTTTGCGTGGCGCCTGCCAACTCACGGCGCGCGTCCACCTCTCGCATGAAATCGACCGACGACGGGCACGACTCTTCTTTCGCCAAGGCAATCGGCCGCTCGCGCATGATTGTCATCGTGGCCGTCATTGCGGTGCTGCTGGCGGCCTTCTCGCTTTTTCTGCTCGGCGCGGTCATCGCGCTGGAGACGATTTACACTTCGTGGCAAGGCGTGCTGAGCGGCCATCTCGGCCCGACCGACCTCACCGTACGTTTTCTGGAAATCGTATCGGTGATGCTGAAGGCGGTCGTCTTCTATCTTATCGGCGTCGGTTTTTACAGCCTGTTCATTTCGCCGCTCAACCTCACCATTGCGCTGGGCGTCGAAACGCTCAACGATCTGGAAACCAAAATCATCAGCGTGGTTATCGTCATCATGGCGGTCCACTTCCTGCAGCAGTTCATCCAGCAGAAATCCGCAATGGACATCCTGCTCGCCGCCGGCGCGCTCAGCGTGGTCACCGTTGCGCTCGTCTTCTTCAAGATCCACGCGCACCGCGAAGCCAGGGAGATCAAGGAGGAGCGCACGCTTGCGCAAGAGCGTGCGCGCGAGGAAATGTTCCAGAACGCGCATGAAGAGCACGACGTGAAGCAGGGAGACGATGCCGATGCGCAGGCAAGCGCCGCATCGCGAGCGGATGACCCACAACACTGATACAGCCGTCACGCTTGCAGCGGTGTATTCGCCGCTTTGATCCGGTGCCAGACGAGGAACAGCGCCACGAGCAGATAAACAGCACCGGCCGGCACCCACATGATCAGTCCGCCGAGTTGCTGATCGCTCAGCGCATCCATACCGGTCGCCTGCGCATAGCGCAAATACGGCGCATACCAGACGCTCGGCGCGAAGGTCAGCAAGGCGCCGAGAAGACCGGTGTGAATCATCGTCGTCAAGAGCGACAGCAATGCGCCACCATGCGTGCGGCGCGGGTCACGGCCAAGAATCGTCCACCAGAACACGAGCGCCGCGGCGAGGAAGCTCAGGTGCTGCCATGTATGCGTGGTCTCATCGACCAGCGCCGCATTGAACAGCGCCGGCGCGTGCCACACCCATAACACAAGCGCGTGCAGCACCCAGGCGCTCAACGGCGCCGTCAGCAAGGTCCACGCCGAAGCGAATGGCGCCTGGCGCGTCGCGCGCCCGACAGCACGCCGCCATGTATGCGGCAGCCCCCACGTCCATGCCGCGAGTGGACGGCTGATGACGAACAGCGGCGCCGCAACGAGCATGAGCATTTCATGCTGCACCATGTGCGCGGCGAAAAAACGCCCACCCAGTGCATCCAGTGGCGAAACCAGCGCCACGACAAGTGATAGCCACCCTGCGATGAAAGCGCCGAGCTGCCTGACGCCCAGGCCGCGCCCGCGCCCCGCTCGCCGCCACAATTGCGCGATGCCGACGGCGTAAAAGGCGGCACTGAGAATCAGCGGGATGACGACCGGATAATCGAAGGTCCACATTGCACCGGGCGCAACGGCCAGAGTCCCCTCGACATGCGCATGGCCGACGCTTGAAAGCAGCAACATCAGCACCACTGCGAAGCTCTTTACAGGCATCGGCAAGTCACTCGGCCGGAAGGCATCGACGACTCGGCCCGGTCCGCAAGCGCCATGCCCGCGACTGCCGCGCCAAAGCAGGTCCGTTCCTTTCTTTGCGATTCGAACCGCTTCCGATCCGACGCACTTTGAAGGCTTCCCTTTTTGCCGGTCTGGTAATCGCCTGCGCGACGCTCGCCGCGTGTGATCGTCCGGCGCAGGACATCGCCAAAGCCGATGCCGAACGCGGTCGCCTGCTGCTCTGGCAGTTCGGCTGCGGCAGCTGCCATCGCATCGGAGGCGTCGTCGGCGCGGTCGGCGAAGTCGGCCCGCCGCTCGATGGTGTCACAGCGCGCGTCTATATCGCGGGTGTGCTGGCCAATACGCCGGAAAACCTCATCCGCTGGATTCAGTCGCCGCAGCAAATCGATCCGCTGACGGCCATGCCGGACATGGGCGTCAGCGCCGAACAGGCGCGTGACATGGTCGCGTTTCTGCAAAGTCGGCGATGAGCATTCGCCGCCTCGTCCAACTATTGATTGCGCTCGCCGTACTGGCGACAGCGGCAAGCGCCGCGGTGATCTACTTCGGCTTATACAACGTCGCGGCGACGGAACAACACACCGCGCCGGTGTACTGGCTGTTGAACACATCGTTGAAGCAAGCGGCGGAACAACGCGCGAAGGATATCGTGCTGCCGGCACTGGATGACAAGCAGCGCATCGAGCGCGGATTCGACCTTTATCGTGAGCATTGCGTGAACTGCCACGGTGCGCCCGGCGTAGCGCCGGACGCCTTTGCGCTCGGCATGACCCCCGTGCCGGCCAATCTCGCGCTCACGGCAAAACACTGGCCCGCGAAACGGATGTACTGGGTGGTGCGCTACGGCATCAAGATGACCGGCATGCCGGCGTGGGAATTTCGTCTGCGCGAGGAAGAACTGTGGGATCTCGTGGCTTTCCTCATGACGCTGCCGAATATTTCACCACTGGACTATGCGGCCGGCGTGAGAAATGCGGCAACGAGGCAAGGGCCGCTCAAACCCATGCAGACGCAGGCACGCAAAGACGCCGTAACGTCCGAACCCGCCGCAATGCATGGCGATGCGGCACGCGGCAAGTTCGCACTGCAGCAGTACGCCTGCGTCACCTGTCACGAGATTCCCGGCGTGGTCGGCGCGATTCATGCGGTCGGCCCACCGCTCGAGGGTATGGCAACGCGCGGGTTCATCGGCGGCGTGTTGCCCAATACGCGCCAAAACATGGTGCGCTGGCTGCGCGACCCGCAAGCCGTCGATGCGCGCACGGCCATGCCCAATCTCGGTGTGACGGAACGGGACGCGCATGATCTCGCCGCATTTCTCGAGACGCTCAAATGAAAGGCGCGCTGTGCGCGCTGCTGTTGCTGCCCGGTTGCCGCGGCGCGCAGCACGTTCTCGATCCACGCGGCCCGCAAGCGCAGGTCATGGCAGATATAAGCTGGTTGCTGTACATCAGCGCCGCGCTAATTTTTCTTGTCGTGATGGCGATCGCCGCCTATGCCGTGTTCGGTCCCGCACACAAACGCGCGCGGCTTGCCCATCGCGGTCTGATCATCGGCGGCGGCATCACCTTTCCGATCGTCGCGCTTACCGCGCTGATGATTTACGTTTTCGCCGGCGCGCCCGATCTGCTCCATCGAGGCAAGCCGATGCTGCACATCGAGGTCGTCGGCGAACAGTTCTGGTGGCGCGTGCTTTATCTCGACAAGAACGGCAGGCCGCAACTTGAAACCGCGAACGAGATTCATATTCCCGTCGGCGTAACGGTGGAATTGCGCTTGCGCTCCGCCGACGTCATTCACAGCTTCTGGGTGCCCAGCCTGCACGGCAAGCTCGACATGATTCCCGGTCATGTCAACACCATGCGCATGCAGGCCGATCGCGCAGGCGTGTCTCGCGGCCAATGCGCAGAGTACTGCGGCGCGCAGCACGCCAAAATGGCGTTCCTTGTCATTGCACTCGAACCGGCCCGCTTCGACCAGTGGTTCGCGGCACAGATGCAGTCCGCACACGCGCCCGCGACGGCGCAGCTACGGCGTGGTCAGGAATTATTCATGTCGACCGGCTGCGTCACGTGTCACACGGTGCGCGGCACTGACGCAAGGGGCGTCATTGGTCCCGATCTCACGCATATCGGCAGTCGCCGCACGATCGGCGCCGGGCTCTTCCCGAATACGGTCGGTGCGCTGGGCGGCTGGATCGCCGACAGTCAGGCGCTCAAACCCGGCAACCGCATGCCGGCTTTCTCGGACCTGAAGGGCGAAGAACTGCGCGCGCTCGCCGCCTATATGGAAAGCCTTCAATGAAAGCGGTGAGCTGAGCGATGGAATGGCTCGATTTCAAAAGTCACCCGCTCGCGCTGAATTTCGCGGTATTCGCAGCCGCCGGCCTCGTTGTATGGATTTCGGGCATACGACTGTCGCGCTACGCATCGACGATCGCCCACCGCACCGGCATCGGCCAGGCAGTGATCGGCATGGTGCTGCTCGGCGGCATCACTTCGCTGCCGGAGATCGCCGTGGCGGTAACGTCCGCGCTCGCCAATGTCGCGCCACTCGCGGTGAACAATCTGCTCGGCGGCGTCGCCATGCAAATCACCTTTTTAGCCGTCGCCGATGCACTGCTGGGGCGCGAGGCGTTGACGCACGTCGTGGCCAAGCCCGGCGTCCTGCTGCAAGGGGCGCTGGCGATCCTGATGCTTGGCTTGGTGGCGGCTGCAGTGATGGTGGGCGACCGGCCGCTGTTCAATATCGGTGCATGGTGTTGGGGAATTCTGGGCACCTACTGCATCGCGGTGTGGATGGTTTCCAAGGAACGCAACGCCTGGGTGCCCAGCGGTGCATCGGGAGGTTCCGCCCTCGATATGGGACAAGGGATCGGCAATACGGGGCACGGCACGGAGAGGTTTAGCGGGCGCACGGTGCTGATGCGCACGATCATCGCCGCGGCTTTCATTCTCGCTGCAGGTTTCGTGCTCTCTCGCACCGGCGAGGCCATCGCCGAAAAGACCGCGCTCGGCGCGAGCTTCGTCGGCGCCGTCCTGCTGGCGCTGTGTACCTCGCTTCCGGAAATCAGCACGGTTTACAGCTTGGTACGAATGCGCCGCTACGTTATGGCAGTGTCGGAAATGTTCGGCACCGGCATGTTCAATGTCGCTCTGCTGTTCGTGGTCGATGCGGTGTATCGAGGCGGGCCCGTGCTCAACGAGGTGGGCCGCTTCTCCGGTTTCGCCGCACTGCTCGGCATCGCGCTGATTACCATGTTCATGGTCGGTTTGATCGAGCGACGGGACAAAACCGTGTTACGCATGGGTATTGATTCGCTTGCCGCGCTGCTGATCTATTTCGGCGGCCTGGTCGTCCTTTATCGGCTGCGATGATGAGCGACACCCGACTCCCCCATTCGGCACCGCGACCGCAGGGTGAACTCGAGCGGCTGAAAGCGATATGGCAGCCGCCCACCGGCTGGCGTTTCTTCAGTGTGGTCAACAACACTCATATCGGCATCCTGTATGTCGCCACGGCGCTGCTGTTCTTCGTTCTCGCGGGGATTCTCGCGCTATTGATGCGCACGCAGCTCGCCATCCCGGAAAACGAATTTATCGATCAGGGCACCTACAACCAGCTTTTCACCATGCACGGTACGGTGATGATGTTCCTCTTCGCCGTTCCCGCGGTCGAAGCCATGGGCGTGCTGTTGCTGCCCAACATGCTCGCTGCGCGCGATCTGCCCTTCCCGCGTCTTTCCGCGTATGCCTACTGGGCCTACCTCGTCGGCGGTGTGGTGTTCTTCTGCACCGTGTTCTTCGATGTCGCCCCCGATGGCGGTTGGTTCATGTATCCGCCGCTGACGAGTTTCGTTTTTTCTCCGGGTGTGAACTCCGATTTCTGGTTACTCGGCATCGGTTTCATCGAGATCTCCGCCATCGCCGGCGCGATCGAGATCATCGTCGGCGTCATGCGCACGCGCGCACCAGGCATGGGGCTCGACAAGCTGCCGATCTATGCCTGGGCGATGCTGGTGTTCGCCGGCATGATCGTGTTCGCCTTTCCCGCCGTGATTGTCGGGACCATGCTGCTGGAACTGGAACGCGCCTTCCACTGGCCTTTCTTCATGGCGGAGAAAGGCGGCGACCCGCTGCTATGGCAGCACCTGTTCTGGTTCTTCGGGCACCCGGAGGTGTACATCATCTTTCTGCCCGCGGCCGGCATGGTTTCGATGATGGTGCCGACGATGGCGGGCGTGAGACTGATCGGCTATCGGCTCACCGTGCTCGCGTTGCTCGGCACGGGCTTTCTCAGTTTCGGCCTATGGGTGCACCACATGTTCGCCACCGGCATTCCGCAACTATCGCTCAGCTTTTTCACCGCAGCCAGCATGGCCGTCGCCATCCCGAGCGGCATTCAGGTATTCGCATGGATCGCAACCTTCGCGGCAGGCAAGGCGAAGCTGCACACGCCGACGCTGTTCCTGCTCGGATTTTTATTCATCTTCGTTCTCGGCGGGCTGACCGGCGTGATGGTCGCGGTCGTGCCGTTCGACTGGCAGGCGCACGACACGTATTTCATCGTCGCGCACCTGCATTACGTGCTCATCGGCGGCATGGTATTTCCGTTGTTCGCGGCAATGTACTACTGGACGCCGTCGCTCAGCAGGCGACGATTATCCGAACGCCTCGGTCGCTGGGTGTTCGGGCTGATGTTCGTCGGCTTCAACATCGCCTTCTTTCCCATGCACATCGTCGGCATGGCGGGCATGCCGCGTCGTGTCTATACCTACGCCGGCGATCTCGGCTGGGGTCCGCTCAACATGCTGTCCACGGTCGGCGCATTCATGATCGGCCTCGGCGTGTTGTTGTTCCTGATCGACATGGCGCGCAACTTCCGTCTTTCCTTCGACCACAACGCCGGCAATGTCTGGCATGCCGGCACGCTCGAATGGCTGCCCGGCGGCGCGTACTCCGCGCGCAGCATTCCGCTCGTCACCAGTCGCGAACCGTTGTGGGATCAGCCCGGGCTGGCAGAGGACGTGCAGGAGGGTCGCTACTACCTGCCGGGCGCGGCGACCGGCGGACGCGAAACCATCGTCACGGATCCCGTCGACGCACGTCCGCAATACATCCTGCAACTGCCCGGCCCCGGCTGGGCGCCCGTCATCGGCGCGCTCGGCACGGCGGCCTTCTTCCTGCTGCTTACCGTAAAACTTGTCCTGCCCGCATTGATCGGTGGGGCGATCGCGATCTGGGCAATCTGGCGCTGGCTATGGTCCACCGATCCCGGCGTGAACCACCCCCCGGTCGATATCGGCGGCGGTATCCGCCTGCCCGTTTACGCCACCGGTCCCGCCTCGCATTCATGGTGGGCGACGGTGGTGCTGTTGCTGGTCGCCGGTTCGATGTTCCTCTCCATGGCGTTTGCATATCTGTTCCTCTGGACCGTTTCACCGGATGTGTGGCCGCAAACGCGCGCCGCCCTGCCCGGTCCCGCGGTACCAATCATCAGCGCAATGTGTCTGCTGTTGAGCGCCGCCTGCGCACAGTACGCGCACGCCCGCCTCGACCGAGCCGTATCCCTTCACCTCGCGCTGGCTATCGGCGCATGCGCACTGCTCGCGGGTTTCGGCCTCGAACTATGGACCCACCGCGACCTTGCGCCGAGCGAATCCGGATACGGCGCCGCGGTCTACGGACTGCTGGCCCTGCACGGGTTCTTCGTCATCGTGGTGACGGTGATGCAGGCCTACACCATGGTGCGCACGGCGCGCGGCCTGCTCGATGCGACGCGCCGCGCGACCTTCGACAACACACGGCTGATGTGGCTCTACACCACGGCACAAGGTTTGATCGCCCTCCTGCTGGTGCACGGTTTCCCACGCCTGACCGGATAGCGCTATGACAATACGTTTTGCAACCGCGAGCCTGCGCATGGGCGCCGGGTTGCTGATCTGGGTGCTGTACTTCTCGTCGATCTACATCTACACCGCGCTGGTCTGCGCGCGCGGCAACACGCAGTCGCAATGGCTCGGCTTCCCCGTCCTGCGTCCGATCATCGGCGCGCTGACGATCGTCGCGATCGCCGCGCTCGCGCTTGTGCTGTGGAAATCGCTGCGCGGCAACTGGCACGCAGAAGCACGACGCGCCGATCGACCGTTCGTAGCGTGGGTGGGCGCGGCGGTCGCCGCTTACGGCTTGCTCGCGGTGCTGTGGTCGGCGCTGCCGGCCATCTGGGTCGCCGCCTGCCCGCCCTGAATACAGGCACGCTAGCTGCGTCCCACATCGGCACAGCGCTCGCTGCAGCGCGCGATCACCCACCGACGAAGAACAACATGTCCGCCAATGCGCCGCAGACCGCGCCCGAGGCGCCGGCCCCGTTCGAATGGCACTATCCGCCGATTCAGGATTACGGTGTGATCGGCGACTGCCGCACCATCGCTCTGGTATCGCGCCAGGGTTCGGTGGACTGGCTCTGCCTGCCGCATTTTTCCGCGCCGTCCTGGTTCGCCGCCTTGCTCGACAAGGATCGCGGTGGACGTTTTGTCATCCGCCCGTGCGATTTCATCGACAGCACGCGCTCCTATATCGAACACACCAACGTGCTGCAGACGCGCATGCGCAGTCCGACCGGCACGCTGATGGTGACCGATTCCGTATCGATGGTCGCCGAGGACCAGATCGCCGAACTCGCGCCGGAGCACGAAATGATCCGGCTGATCGAATGCGCGGAAGGCGAAATCGACGTCGAGGTGTACTTCGAGCCGCGTCCCGCCTACGCATGCGCACGGCCGCGGCTGCGCAATCGGGGCAAACTCGGTTGGCACTGCGCCTGTCACGGCGATATCGCTTTTCTGCAAAGCGATATTCCGTTGCGCCAGACCGCGCCCGGCACGCTCTACGGCTCTATCCGTTTGCGCGCCGGCGAACGACGCCAGGTGGTTTTCTCCTACTGCGAGAACGACGTCGGCATCCTCGCCCCGCTCGGTCCCGCCATCGAACATCGCGTGCAGGCGACGCAACGCTGGTGGAACCAGTGGTGCGCGCGCTGTCACTACGATGGTCCGCATCGCGACGCGGTCATACGCAGCGCGCTGACGCTCAAGCTGCTCAGTTATTGCCTCTCCGGCGCGGTCATTGCCGCCGCAACCACATCCCTGCCCGAAGGCGATACCGGCGCGCGTAATTGGGATTATCGTTATTGCTGGCTGCGCGACACCTCGCTGGTGTTGCAGTCGTTCATGGACCTGGGCTTCTACGCCGAGAGCGAGAGCTTTCTCGCCTGGATGCTCCATGCCACGCGTCTCACCCAACCGCGCCTGCAGGTGATGTACGACATCTACGGTGAAACCGATCTGACCGAAAAGGAGTTATCGCACCTCAGCGGCTATCGCAATCTCGGCCCGGTGCGAATCGGCAACGGCGCCCACGCGCAACTGCAACTCGACATCTACGGCGACTCCGTCCAGACCGCGTACGAATTCGTCGAACGCGGCGGCTATCTCGATCGTTATGAACGCAAACTGCTGGTGGGCTTCGGCCGCACCGTGCTCGAATGCTGGCGCCAGCCCGATGCCGGCATCTGGGAAATCCGTTCCGATCCGCGCCACAACACTTACTCCAAGTTGATGTGCTGGACTGCGCTCGACCGGTTGCTGAGCCTGGACAAGCGTATCGGCCTCGGCCTCGATCGCGCTAAGTATCAGCACGAGTTGGAATGCGTACGTGTGGACATTGACCAGCATGCGTACGACGCCGCGCGTAACGCCTATGTCGGTTACTACGGCGGACATGAGCCCGACGCCAGCTTGCTGCTCATGGCGCGCTACGGTTTTCTCGCCGCGGACGATCCGCGCATGATCGGTACCTGCCGCCTGATCGAGAGCGAACTCGGCGTTGACGGTCTGCTCTATCGCTACCCGCCGGGCACGGCGTACGACGGTGTCGAAGGCGGCGAAAATTTGTTCGGCATCTGCAGTTTCTGGCTGGTGGACTATCTTGCGCGCCTGGGCGACGTGGCGCGCGCCAAAGCGCTGTTCAACCGGCTGCTGGTGCTCGCCAACGACCTCGGCCTGTATGCCGAGGAGTTCGACGTGCACAGTAAAGCGCCGCTCGGCAACTTCCCGCAGGCCTTCACGCACGTCGGATTGATCACCGCCGCGCTCTCGCTGCAACAGGCACAGCGCGGCCGCCGGGGCGAGGAAATCAAACGATGACGCCGGCCGCGTTCGCGATCATGGAAATTCTGCTGTGGGGGCTGATCGCCACGATCTGCATGGGCGCGATTCTGTTCGCGAGCCAGAATCTCGGCTGGTCGCGTCTCGATCTGCCTTTTCTGCTCGGCACCATCTTTACCGGCGAGCGTCACGCCGCGAATGTGCTGGGCTTTGCGCTCACCATCCTGATCGGCTGGTTCATCGCTTTCTTCTACTACCTCTTCTTCGCCGCGATCGGTCAGGCGAACTGGTGGCTCGGCGCCGTGACCGGATTCGTCCACGGTCTGCTGGTGCTGACCGCGCTGCTGCCGCTGCTGCCCTATATGCATCCGCGCGTCGCCTCCGAATACGACGGCCCGAGCGCCCGGCGACGCCTCGAACCACCCGGCTTCCTGGCACTCCATTATGGTTATCGCACCCCCGTCGTCACGCTGCTCGCGCAGACGGTCTACGGGGCGATTCTCGGCGCCGGCTTCGAATTGGTGTTCTAGGGAAGCGCTACGGAAGCTCCGGTCAAGGTTGTTTGATCAAGGCAGCCGCCAGTTCGTTTCGCATAAGCGATTGATTGCTTTGTCCTCGCTCGTACAGCCATGTGCCGGCGCGTGGAGCAGGGCCCCCCTCAGGGGATGCGACCGCAAAGGCACATGAAGGAACGCGAACGAATCGGCACATTCACAGCCCGCTGCGGGGTCGCATCCATCGATGAAGCCGCTCCGCCCTTCGCGGTCCCGCACTCGCGACCATCCTCGTCGCTTACATTCCCTAAAACGGGAACGCTCGCTGCTCCACCACACCATCAACGTCTACGCGGACTGTTATGGACATCGATACCGCAATGCACGACAAGGACACCGAGGCGCACTTCGCCACCGATCTGCTACGCGCCGATCACGCCACTGTCCGGGCGCTATTCGACGACTATCAGACGGCGATGGACGAAGACGCCGCCGCGCGTCAGGTCATCGCGCAGGAAATCTGCATGCAGCTGGAAATCCATCAGCGCGTCGAACTGGAATTGTTCTACCCGGCGGTGCGCGACGAGGACAGTGTATTCATCGACAACGCGA
Organism: Nitrosomonadales bacterium; assembly: GCA_036676355.1. GTDB lineage: Bacteria > Pseudomonadota > Gammaproteobacteria > Burkholderiales > SG8-39 > ZC4RG42. Next base: position 30,938 of record JAKFDA010000093.1, read on the forward strand.
TGGAGGAGCACAAGGAGATCGCCGCGACGATCGCCGAGATCCGCGAACTGCCGGCGTCGAGCGACGAATACGACGACTGCGTCATTGAATTGATGGACATGGTGGAGGCGCATGTCGCCGAAGAAGAGGACGTGCTGTTCCCGGAACTGGAAGAGCGCATGCCCGAAACGCTTGTTGCGCTGACTGACGAAATCATCGACTTCAAGGAGCGCATCGTCGGCTCTACCGACGATCTCGAAGGTCGGGCGTGATCGGCTGCGCCGCCCCGGAACTGTCGCTTCCGCCCAACACGCCATGCGTGCATTCGTAAGCCGCGCGTCAACTTTTTCATAGTAGCGATCACGGCGAAACCCGAAACTCCGCTTCGTGCGTAAGCGGCGCGTTCCGAGCTGCGCATGCCGCCCCCGCATTCTGCGCGCGGCAGTTGAACGGACACCCCAACGCGCGAGTGTCCGCCGATGGATTTCAATGACCCCCGATATTCCCGCTGTTTCCTCCACGCCGAGCGTGCGTGCACTCTATGGCGCCTACTGGCGTAACGCCCGAGGCAAACGGCCGCACATCCTGTACTCGAGCCTGCTGCTGATCGGCTCGCAACTGATCAAGCTCGCGATTCCCTGGCTTGCCGCGCAAGCCATCAACACCATCCAGACCACAGGCGTGGCGAATCTGACCGGCGCCGGGTTCTACATGCTGCTCATCATTCTCACGGTGGGCGCATCCTGGGCCATGCACGGCCCGGGACGCATCATCGAGCGCAATGTCGCGGTGCAAGTGCGCCGCAACGTCGCCGACAGACTTTATGCACGCCTGGCGAGTCTGCCGCTCGCCTGGCATGAGAAGAACCATTCCGGCGATACGCTCTATCGCGTCGAGAAAACCACCAATGCGTTGTTCAGCTTCGCGCAGAGCCAGTTCATGTATCTGCAGAGCTTCGTCAATCTGGCCGGCCCAATCGTCGCGTTGAGTCTGCTTTCGGCCTTCACCGGCTCGATGGCGCTGATCGGCTACGTCGTGATCGCTTTGGTGATCATCCGTTTCGATCGCGTACTGATGCGTCTGGTGCAGGCCGAAAACGACGCGCAGCGCCGCTACAACGCGGCGATGATCGATTGTCTCGGCAACATTTCCACGGTGCTGAGCCTGCGTTTGCAGAATGCCACGCGCCAGATGCTGAACGGTCGCCTGGCGGCGGTGTTCGAGCCGCTCAAGCGCTCCATCGTGGTCAACGAAGGCAAGTGGTGCGCGGTCGATCTGCTCAGCATCACACTGTCGTGGGTACTGGTCGCGCTGTACGCCTGGTCTGCGAAAAGCTCGAGCGGCACGCTGCTGCTGGGCGACGTATTCATGGTCTATCAATACACCCAGCAGGCCGCCGGCGTGGTGGGTTCGATCGCCGTGAATTTCCAGAGCTTCGCGCGCATGTATACCGACTACTCCTGCGCCGACAACATCTGGCAGGCGAAGGTCGCGGCCGAAGGCAAAACCGCGGTGGCACCGGAGTGGCGGCGCATCGACATCGAAAACCTGCGGTTCTCCTACGGTCGACGCAAGGGTGACGAACATGCACTGGAAAGCCTGTCGATCACACTGCGTCGCGGCGAGCGTATAGCGCTGGTCGGCTCCAGCGGTTCAGGCAAGAGCACGCTGATGCGCCTGCTCGCCGGACTTTACAGCGCGCAGGAAGGCACGTTCAAAATAGACGGCGTCGCGCACGCGGAATTGCATCATCTCGGTTCCGTCGCGACTCTCATTCCGCAGGACGCCGAAGTGTTCGAAAGCTCGGTGCGCGACAACATCACATTCGGCGTGGAATACCCCGACACCGTGGTCGAGAACGCAATCCGGCTGGCCGGCTTCGATGCGGTGGCGCAGATGCTGCCGCAAGGACTGGAGACGATGATTTCCGAACGCGGCCTGAACCTTTCCGGCGGCCAGCGCCAGCGCCTCGCATTGGCGCGCGGTTTTCTCGCCGCGAGCGGAAGCTCCGTGCTGATGCTTGACGAGCCGACCAGCAGCCTCGACGCGTTGACCGAGTCGCGCATTTTCGAGGGGCTGAAGGCGGCCATGCCCGACGCCTGCATCATCTCTTCGGTCCATCGCCTCAATCTGCTGCCGCGCTTTGACCGTACCGTGTTAATGCACAACGGCCACGTCGTCGATGCCGGCACGGTGGAAGAACTGCGCGCGCGCCAGCCGCTATTCGAGGAATTGTGGCAGCGCTCGACCGGCACGACGCAACTCGCCGCCGCGGCGTAAAGCGGAATCGCCATGCCGCAATGAACGGGAACGTCGGTTGCACGTTCCTGGCGAGTCCACGCCAGAGCCGACGTCATGCCGGAGATATCGACGACCAACGATACCGCGGTCAGCCTGCAATCCTGCATTGATTCATGTCTGCAGTGCTATCGCACCTGCCTCGGCATGGCGACCAACATGTGTCTGGAGGAAGGCGGTCGCCACGCCGGCGCTGCGCATATCGGCCTGATGCTCGGTTGCGCCGAAATCTGTCGGACTGCGGCGCACTTCATGATCATGGAATCCCGGCTGCACCAGAAAGTGTGCGCCACTTGCGCGGATGTGTGCGAAGCGTGCGCAGTGAGTTGTCACCAGATCGGCGACATGGACGAATGCGTGGACATCTGCCGTCATTGCGCCGACAACTGTCGGCGCATGGCGCTGGGGATTGCCGTCGAGCTCTGAACACACCTGCGGTGGATTGCAGCAGAGGAGAACGCATGCTGAACCCGGGCCAGCGCGCACCTGAATTCAAGGCGGAAGCCTATTACCCCTCGGGCGCCATTCACGTCGCATCGCTTGCCGAGTATCGTGGAAAGTGGATGGTGCTGTTCTTCTGGCCGCTCGATTTCACCTATGTGTGCCCGACCGAAATCCGCGCCTACAACGATCTCCATGCCGAATTCGGACGCTGCAACTGCGCCCTGCTCGGTGCGAGCATCGACTCGGCGCACGTGCACCGCGCCTGGACCCAGCAGGGCCTCGGCAAGATGAGTTTTCCGCTCATCGGCGACGTACAGCGGCTGCTCGTGGAGAAGTACGACGTGCTGCACGACGACGGCGTTGCACTGCGCGCCACGTATATCATCGATCCGCAAGGCGTCATTCAGTCGGCCAGCGCGAACGGACTGAATGTCGGGCGCTCGGCGCGCGAAACGCTGCGATTGGTGAAGGCTTTTCAATCCGGCGCCATGACGCCGTGCGAATGGCAACCGGGACAGGCTTACGTGGTGCCGGTGTAAATTTGGCGGAGAGCGGAGAGTGAAAACAGTCGGAAGCACGACGACCGGATTCCCGATCGCGCCGCTACGCGGCTTGTCGGGAATGACGGCGGTGGGATAGCGTCACTTCCGCGAAGCTTGTCCCGGACTTTGATCCAAGAGCGGGAGTCCAGTTCGTTGCTCTAACTGCTCTTGCCTTCTACTCTCTACTCTCGGCTCTCCGCTGCTGTTCCGACTCTCCCCCGTCGTTCTCGAACCGCTGCACGATCTCCTTCCGCACGTCTTCCAGACATTCCATGCGCCGGTCGCCTTCGAGCTTGTCACAGCGCTTGATCCAGTCCGCTGATGCTTTGCGCTGTGCGCTTTGCGCTTGCTTCTCGCTCACATCGGCTTTCGGGGCGACAGCTCCGGTGGCTTCCTGCGTCTTTTCCGCCGCCGCGGGCATCGCCGTAAGCAAACCGATTAACGCAAAGGCCGCAATGAAGTGCATGAGAGTCGAATGGGGATTGCGATGCTTGCGGCCGCCGCAAGCGCCATGCCGTAGGACGCTTCGATTAGGGGTTTCCAGGCCAGGGCAGCGCGGGGCCCAAGCGACTAAAGCGTCGATGGCGTGGTCCTCGCTCGTACAGCTGCGCGCACTCGCGACCATACTCGGCACTTAATCGCCCCCTCCCAGTCAGCGCGCCGCCTGCGAGCGCGCTTCCGCTTCGGTCTCGGCCGCCGCCGCGCGTCGGCCGGCCAGCACGCGGCTGATGGTGCTCACCAGCGCCCCCGGATCGAAAGGCTTTGCCACGCGTTCGATAAAGCCGGATTCGACAATGCGCACGCGGCTCAGTTCGGCGAAAGCCGTGACCGCGATCGCCGGAATCGACTCGTCGACCGACAGACCTTTGCGCTGCTCGAGCGCACGCACGTTGGCAAGCACGCCGAAACCGTCCTCGCCCGGCATGGCGAGATCGAGCAGCAACACATCCGGGCAGGCCTGCGGCAGCCGCTCGTCGAGCAGCGCGATGAGTTCCGCACCCGACGCGGCGCTGTGTACATTCGCGCCGGCGCGGCGCAATGCGACGGCGATGATGTCGCGCGCATCCGGATCGTCATCGAGCGCGCAAATGTTGACGCCCGCGAGCACCGCATCGGGCGCGTCGCTGGTGCCGGCGCTGGGCAGGTTTTCCATCGTCACCCGCGCGGTCGGCAGCGGCAGGCAGACGGTGAATGTCGCGCCCTTGCCCAAGCCCTCGCTGGCCGCGCTGACCGTTCCGCCATGCAGTTCGATCAGGTGGCGCACCAGCGCCAGGCCGATGCCGAGACCGCCATGTTTGCGTGTGGTGGATGAATCGGCCTGCGTGAAACGTTGGAACAGACGCGGCAGGAACTGCGCGTCAATGCCGACGCCGGAGTCCGTCACGGCCAGCTTCGCCATATCGTCCGCCGCATGCGCGGTGACGTCGATGCGTCCTTCCTCCGGCGTGAACTTCACCGCGTTGGAGAGCAGATTGACAACGACCTGATGCAGCCGCGCCGGATCGCCCGCGACGCTCAGTGCGCCGGGCGCGTGTTCGAACGACAGCGCGATACGCTTGGCCTCGGCGGCCGGACGGACCACATCGAGCGCCGCATTGACTGTTTCGATCAGATTGAGCGGGCGATGCTCCAGATTGAGCTTGCCGCTCATGATGCGCGACGTGTCGAGCAGATCGTCGATCAGACGGGCTTGATGATCGACGTTGCGCTTGATGGCCTGCACCGCGCGCTCGAGCAGATTGGGATCGACCGGATTGGAATTGCCGAGCAGGAAACTCCAGCCGCGCAAGGCATTCAGCGGTGAGCGCAATTCGTGCGACACCACGGCGAGAAATTCGTCCTTCGCGCGATTGGCGCGCTCGGCTTCGTGCCGCAGCCGCTTTTCAGCCTCGATGAGCTGTTCCAGTTCACGCTCGGCCTGGCGCCGGTCGGTGACATCGATCGCGACACCAAGTATCAGCCGCGTGCGCGCGGACGGATCGAACAGACGCTCGCGACAGTAGAGCCAGCGCCAGTCGCCGTCGCGGTGACGAAAACGCAGTTCGAAGGTGCGCAGCCCATCCTCGCCCTCGCCGTATTCGCGCAGATGCGCCATCAGCGCGTGTCGGTCCTGCGGATGCACCAGTCCCAGCAATGCGTGTGTGCTCATACCGCGCAGGGTTTCCGTCTCGTAGCCGAGCGCCTGCAGCACCATGCCGCTGGCGAACACGAGGCGCCCGTGATCGAGATCGAGCAGATACAGCACCAGCGGCGCCGTGTCGAGCAGGCCCTGAGTGAAACGCTGCGCTTCGCGCAAATCGTTTTCGATGCGCTTGCGTTCGGTGATATCGGTGGCGACCGAAATCAGGCCGATGATCTTGCCGTCCACATCGCGCAGCGGCGACTTGGTGGACAGAAATGTGCGATAGCCTTCGGCGGTCTTGAGCATCTGCTCCATGCGTTCGACGCGGCCGGAGCTCAACACACGTTCTTCGTGATCGTTATTGCTCTGCAAAATAGCCGGGTCGTCGATCAGATTGCCGAAGGTCTCGCCGATCAGATCGTCTTCCGCCCGCGCGAACAGTCGACAGGTGGCCGGATTGGCCATCACGATCCGATGTTCCAGATCCTTCACGAAAATCAGATCGGGCGTGCTTTCGGCCACGCCGCGAAACAGTGCGAGCGTTTCGTGCAGCGCCGCGTTGGCCTGTTGCAGCGCGCTGGTCCGCTCGGCGACGCGGCGGTCGAGTTCGGCATATGCGTCGCGCAGCACCTGCACGTTGCGGCGCCGCTCGCTCACGTCGCGCATCACCATCACGCCGCCGAGCACGCGTCCTTCGATGTCGCGGATCGGCGCCACGCCCACTTCGATCAATAATCGCTCGTCGTCGGACAGCTGCAGAGTCAGATCGCGATAGTTGCGCTCGGTGTCCTCGCCCCGCAGCACCGCACGCAGCGGGCACTCGATCGGCTGCCCCGCTTCGTCGTACATGACGACGCGGCCTGCAAGCGATTCGTGCAACATCGAATCGACCGGCACCCGTAACAACTCCGCGGCCGCGGGGTTCATCACCTGCACCACGCAATCCGGATCGGTGGCGATGACCGCGTCGTGAATGCTGCCCAGCGTGACATGCAGCCATTCGCGCTGCGTTTCCGCGTCGCGTTCGGCAAGGCGGCGCTCGGCGTCGATACGATTGAGCACGCGCGCCAGCCAGAGCACGAAGGCGGCCAGCCCGAGACAGGTCAATACGGTGAGCAGCAGCCCCCCGGCCGCGGTGTCCATCCAGCCTGCGCGTTGCGCAGCCATGCGCGCCAACCCGAGCGCGACCGGAAAAATCAACACGACCGGCAGCGAGCGGCGCAATACGATCGCACCGGCGCGCCGATCCGTCAGCTTATCGAGCAGCCAGTCGTCGGGACGGCCTGCCACTACTGCGAACGCGAGGGCGATGATCGACAGGCCGCCGGCCAGCGAGAGTTCGACCAGCGCCGGCATTTCGAGCATGAGGCGATAGGTGACACCGATCAGACCGGTGACCGCAAGTGTGCCGGCCGCGGTGGCGAACAAACGCGCGCCGTGGCGCGACCACTGCGTATTCCAGAAGCAAAGGCCGATTGCGATGAGTACGACCAGCGAAGTGACGGCTGGATAGGGCGTGATGTCGTAACCCCAGACCGAACCACGCTGAACATACAAGCCGATCAGCAGCACCACAGCGGTTATCACCGTCCCGCAGACGACATATGCCGCATGTCGGGCGCGCGGCGTATCGCGCGTCAGCAGACGCAAGGTCGCTGCGCCGCCGATGCCGAACACCGCCATGACCGGATGCATGATCGGCCAGCCGGGCAGGAGGCGACGTAACTCGACGATGTCGAATAGCCAGCCGATCACCGGGATGCCGATAACGAAGACGGCAAAGGCGAGCGCTGCATTCGCGCCGCGCTGCAGTCGGTATGCGACATTCTCGCGTCGTTGCTGTTGCGTTGCCCGCTGCGCGCGCACGAGTGTCTGGTTCGCTCCTACCAATACATTCTCCTCAGTCGCGGCATGTCGTTTGCAGCGCCGGTGCATCAAGGTCATGGACGTTCGCTCCTGCGCAACGTGTCGCCATTGCCAACAGCACGTACGCCTATGCTGCCTCACGGTCGGCACACGCGACAATCGGCGTGGGCCGGACTGAAAGCGATGTGGCGCACGCCGATCCGGGTATTGTCCGCCTGGAACGACGATGATTCGCTGCGGCTCGGCGCCGCGGTTGCGTTCTATGCGATTTTCTCACTTGCGCCGCTTCTGGCAATGGCCGTACTGATAGCCGGTCTGGTATTCGGCGTCGATGCCGCGCGAGACCAGATTATGGGCCAGGTCGGCGGGCTCGTCGGCGAAGGCGGCGGGCAAACGCTGCGTACCATGCTCGATAGCGCCATGGTTGAGGGCACCGAAGGAAAGCAGTGGACCACCGGCCTGGTCGGTTTCGCCACGCTCTTCATCGGAGCGACAGGCGTGTTCGTCGAATTGCGCAATGCGCTCGACGCCATCAACAAGGAGGCCGAACAGGTCGAACACGGCTTATCGTGGATGGTGAAGGCCCGAATTGTCTCGTTTTCGCTGGTGCTCGCGGTAGGTTTCGTCGCACTTGTCTCGCTTGCGCTGAGTGCTGCCATGGCGGCGTTCGCCGCATGGTTGTCGGCCTCGGCCCCAATACTGGGCGCCCTGGCGCTGTTGCTCGATACCATCGTGTCGCTGTCGCTCATCACCGCGCTGTTCATCCTGCTGCTGCGCTTTCTGCCGTCGATCCAGCCGCGCAAAGTCTCGCTGTGGCCGGGCGCGCTGCTCGCGGCGATTCTGTTCGTTCTCGGCAAGCATCTCATCGGCCTGTACATCGGCAAGGCCGGCGTGGCGGACGCCTACGGCGCGGCCGGCTCGCTGGTCGTCATTCTCATCTGGGTGTACTACAGCACGCAGGTTCTGCTATTGGGCGCCGAATACAACAAAATTCGCGCTGATCGCGTCGCACCCGCGGCGCCGTGATGAGAAGAGCGCTCATCGGCGTGCTGATCGCCATCGCCGTACTGGCGGCTGCCGTCGCCTGGGTCGTGCAATCGGCCTGGCTACGCGGCCTGCTCGAACGACAGCTCGAGAACATGACCGGGCGCGACGTATCCATCGGCCGCCTTGATATCGATATCCGCAGTTGTCTGCGCATCGAGGCCACGGATTTGCGCATCGCCAATCCGGACTGGGCCAGGACCGGCCAACTGATCGATGCGAGATACCTCCGCGCCTGCCTCGCGTGGCTGCCGTTATTCATCGGACGCGCGCACGTGGAATCGCTCGGACTGGCCGATGCCGAATTGGGCCTCGAGCGCGACGGCGAGCGCGCGACCTGGGCCATCGGCAAGGAACAGAAAGAGGACAAAGGCGAAGCCCCGCCGGTGATCAACAACGTGCGTATCAGCAACACACTCATTCACTACCGCGACACAAACCTGCAAACCGAACTCGATGTGCGCGCGGAAGGCGGCACGAGCGAAAATCCGAACATCACGCTGCACGCCGCAGGCAAAGTGCGCAACGCCGAAATCAAGGCGGTGCTCAATACGCCCGCCGCCCTGCCTTCCTCCGATGCGCCGGTCGTCGTGTCGGCCGCGTTCACAATTGGTCACACCACCGCCGCGGCGGCCGGGCGGCTAAGCTCGCTCGGCGTCGACGGCATCGAAGTTCTGCTCACCATCGCCGGCGACGATTTGTCGGATCTCAATCGCCTCGGCATCGCGCTGCCCGAAAGCCCGCCCTATGCTTTGCGCGGGCGCCTGCGCAACGCGGATCACGTGTGGTCGCTCGAACCGTTCGAAGGGCGCGTCGGCGATAGCGATCTGTCCGGGCGCCTCGCTTACGCGGTGAAAGAGCCGCGTGCGCTGCTCACCGCCGAGGTGAATTCCAAACTGCTCGACTTGGACGATCTCGGCCCGCTGGTGGGCGCGCCCCCCAAAACGGGTAGCGGTGAAAAGGCGTCACCCAAACAGAAAAAACAGGCGGACGAAATCAAGGATTCGGGCAATGTGCTGCCGGACAAACCGCTGGGTATGGAGGCCTGGGGCCGCCTGGATGCGGATGTACGCCTGCGCGCAGAGCAGGTCAAACGTCCCGATGCCGTACCGATCAACGCGCTTGCGGCGCATCTCAAAATCGACGACTCGACTTTGCGTCTGCAACCGTTGAACTTCGAAATCGCCGGAGGCACGGTGGCCGCCGACATCGTGCTCGAAGCCAAGGCGAAGCCGCCGCAAGCAACTGCCAATTTCGACGTGCGCAAAATCGATCTCGCCAAAATGCTGCCGGAGATCACCGCGCAGGAAGTTGCGGTCGGCACGCTATTCGGTCGCGCCAAGTTCAAGAGCCAGGGTGTATCGATCGCTCAACTGCTGGGCCGCGCGGATGGTGATCTCACCCTCATGATCAACGGCGGTCAGATGAGCGCCCTGCTGCTGGAGGCTGCGGGATTGGATATCGCCGAAGTGGTGAAGTTTCTCACCATCCGCGGCAAGCCCGTACCGCTTCGCTGCGCGATCGCCGATCTGCACGTCGCCGACGGCATCGCCAAATCGGAGTTGTTCGTGATCGACACGCAGGACACCGTGTTCATCGGCGAAGGCTACATCGACATGGGCAAGGAACGTCTCGATATCACCATCCATCCGCGTCCGAAGGATCAAAGTATTCTTGCGTTGCGCTCGCCGTTGCATATCGAAGGACGGTTCAAGGAGCCGAGTGCGGGTGTGAAGGCCGGTCCGCTGGCCGCCAAAGGCGCGGCGGCCGTCGCCCTGGGACTGGTCAATCCACTGCTCGCCATCATCCCCCTGATCGAAACAGGCCCCGGCGAAAACAGCGACTGCGGCGAGTTCTCGCGGCGCGTGCGTCAATCGCCGCAGAAGAATGCGCCGAGTTCCAACAAGAGGGAAAAGCAACGCGCTGCGGGAGAGGCGAAAAATTAGCGGCTACCGAACCCGTTTCAGCGGCGCAACAGCGCGGCCGGTGGATCGGCCATGCCGGTATAACCCTGACTGTCGCCCACCGACGTCGGTGTCGGACGCGACATCGCAGCGTGCGTCGCGGCGGCGTGTCGCGCAGAGCGTCTGGCCTGATAGATGCGCGTGGTGATCCAGCGCACCAACCCGACCGGTCCGCCGAACTGCGCCTGCGCGAGGGACAACGCACCGGCGCCAAGCAGGCCAAGCAGGCTGGTCTTCACCGGCGCGCTATCCTCCTTGCGGCGCTTCTTGCCGCGGAATAGAAATTTGCCCGCAACGAAACCCACACCCAGTGCGCCCAGCAGAAACTTCGGCGAGGCAATCGTGGTGACGGCCGTTTCACGCACGCTTTCCACGTAGCCCACGAAAGCCTGCTCGAGCAGCTTGCGATCGGCCGCGATCGCGCGTTCGACTGCCGCGATTTCGCCGTCGAGCGCAGAGATGCTCAGTTTCATGGCTTCGCTTCGCTTTGAGGCGCTTCGCCCTTGAGTTGCCGCAGCGTCGCGGAGAAAGGCATTTCCGCAACCAGCGACCTGATGCGCCACACCAATATTCCGGCGCCGGCAAGATTGATCACCGCGGCGATCAACAACACGAGCGGCAGCGACATGTTTTCTTCAAGCAGCCAGGTCACCAGCGCAGTGATCGCCGTCAACCACGCCGTCACACCGAGCACCGCAATCACCACGCCGGTGCCGACCAACCATGCGAGCTGAATGCTCGCGCGCCGCATGTCGAGCACGGCAAGCAACGCATAACCGTGCGCGACACGACGCGCCGTACGCCACAAAAAATCGAAGTGTCCCTCCAGCGGCTCATTGCGCGCGGCGTCGAACCGCGCGCGATATTCCGGAGAAGCTGCTTCGAGCGCCGCCTGGTGCTGTCGCGTCAGTTCGTCCGCCGAGACGGCCATGAGCGCTAGCGACGCGAGGTCAATTTGGACAGCAGTATGCCGGCCGCGACCGCGATACCCACCGCGGCGAGCGGATTGGCGCGCACCAGTTCGCGAGTATGTTCTACATAATGCTGACCTTGCTCGGACCATTGTTCACCGGACGCCATCAACCGCTCTTTCGCAGCCTGTGCCTTGGAGGCAAGACGATCGACCGCCTGATGGGCGGAGGAAGACGCGCGATCCACTGTGGCCGACGCGCGCTCGCGCATCGCTTCAGTGTCGAAATTGGTGCCAGGGTTCTGTGTGCCGGATGTCATGATGCTTCCTCTCCTATCCAGGGGACGTGGTAATCAAAAAACGGTTGCAGTGTCGGGAGGCAACGGATATGCCCGGAAAGCAATCGCGCGTCGAAAGCCGCGCACGCCGTTCGCGGTTCTCTCTCGATTTCCTGTCCGGGGTTACTTTTGTTTATTGTCCTTGCTGCTCGGCACATCCGACGGAATACCGCGTCGTTCGGTGTCAGGCAGGCCGCGTTCGATGTCGCGGTACGCGCGAGGAATGTCGGTCTGCGGCTGATCCGTCGCACGATCGGTGCCCCGGGCGCCACCGTCCGGCGCCGTGTCGCGTTCGTTCGGCTGGCGCAAGTCGTGGTCGGAGATTTGTCGGCGCAATCCGCCTTCCTTTTCCACATCCTGCTGATGGCGCGCCAATGCGTCGGGATTGGTGACGCCTGCCGGCGATGGGATACGAGCCGTATCTTTCTTCCTGACCATATAACACTCCTTGATCGTGCCCTGAAGATGCACCCGGCGTGCCGGTCCGCAGCCTGCGCGCCGCGGCGGCTTCTGCGAGCCTGGTCCGAAGCGTCTGCATTCCGCTGCGCCGCTTCAAGCAGCGGATACGGTATGCAGCTTGCAGCGGTGGCTGCGAAGCGCCGCGTCGGCGATGAGCCGTTTCCGGCATCCGAGGTGCGCGCGCGCAAGCCCCATTCTCGAAGGAGATCGATTCATGCCTGCCAGCAAGAGCCGTCGGGATTCGTCCGACGCAATCGCCATGCTGATCGCGGATCACCGCAAAGTGCAGAAGTTGTTCCGGGATTTCGAGAAGCTCGACCGCAGCGATGAAGAAGCCTGCGTCGAACTCGTTGAAACGGCTTGTACCGAGCTGAAGATTCACAGCATCATCGAAGAGGAAATCTTCTATCCGGCGGTGCGCTCGAAAATAAACGAGGAAGGCGAGAAGCTGCTCAACGAAGCGGCCATCGAACACGAGGTGGCCGACACGCTGATCGACAAGCTCGGAGAAATCGATCCGTCGGAGCCCGAATACGCCGCGTGTTTCGCCGTGCTGTCCGAGTATGCCCAGCATCACATCAATGAAGAGGAGAAGGAGCTCTTCCCCAAGGTCAAAAAAATGAAGGAACTCGATCTGGAAGAACTGGGCGGCGAAATGCAGGCGCGCAAGGACGAGTTGATCGCCGGAATCGAATCGGACGCCGAAATGCTACCGGACGAAGATCAGGACGAAGAAGAAAACGCCAGTCGTTCGGCGGGAAACACGGACGATGCGGAATACAAGCGCCCCGGTCGTTAGGTGAAGCGAAGCTGAGCCGCGACTGCGTCATCGCTCGAGTTATGCAACGCTCCCTCGCTGGTTATTCGAGCAGCGCCGCGGCCCGACGCACCGGCGCGCTTCGAGACACGTTATGCGAGATAACCACTTACTCAACGAAGGGCTTATCGTGCCCGGCAATGCGTCCTTTGATAATCGCGCGTAGAAACCAGGCGACACTGGCTGCAAACGCTTCGTCATACCACGCATACATGCCGCTCACGCCGACCACGATGCCATCGACGCATACGCCTCCGCCCAATACCGTGTCGCCCGATTCGAGCAAATGCGGCGCGCTTGTCGCCAAGCCATAAGTGTCGCGACCGGTACGCCAGGCCAGCTTGGCCTTGGCACGCGCGTACATGGCGTAATCGGCATCCCACCGCTCGCGGTTGAAACTCTCTTCGTAAAGAATCGCCTGCGTAAAAGCGATCGATCCGGGCCGGGCATACGGGTCCATCACGACGACATGGGCACAACCGCTGTCGCCGAAATCCTGTGTATTCACGGCGCGCTCGAACAGCGGCCGAACGCTGACCACTGCCTGCAGCGCAGTCTCGCGTGTAATGAGTGGTTGGAACATCGCGAGAGCGACTCCAGGCCGAATGAGTGACGTTCTCATGCAACGCACACGCCGGGAAGCTGCAGAACAGCGGAGAGCGGAGAGCAAACGGCAATTAGAAGTACGACTGGATTCCCGATCGCGCGGCTGCGCCGCTTGTCGGGAATGACGATGGATGCGCCACCCCCGCGCAGGCGGGGATTCACGTCGTTCCTCTGACCGCTTTTGCTCTCCGCTCTCCGCTGTTTTGCCGGCTCTCCGCACTCGGGCTATCGCTAGCCCTTCTCGTACTCTTCCTCTTCCTCGCTGAGCGGCGCGATCTTGCCGCCGTCCCGCTCGGCGTTGTATTGCGCCAGACGGTTGTACAGCGTCTTGAGACTGATGCCGAGCGTTTCCGCGGCTTTGCGTCGCACATTGCCACACTCGGCCATGGTCGCTTCGATCAACCGGCGATTGACCTCTTCCAACGTACTACCGACACGCACGGTAAGAATGGGCTTGGGATCGGGCTCGGCGAACATGCGCGGTGCGAATTCCACATCGATAACGCGATCGGCGAGGATGTAGACGCGTTGCACGTAATTCTTCAACTCGCGCACATTGCCCGGCCAGTTATGCGCATATAGCGCGGCAATGGCCTGCGGCGAGAAGGCCTTATCCGTACCCTCCTCCTCGTTGAGAATATCGAGAAAATGCTCGGCGAGAAATTCGATGTCGGTGCCGCGCTCGCGCAAGGGCGGAAGTGTGATCGGGAAGACGTTGAGCCGGTGATACAGATCTTCGCGCAACTTGCCGTCCTGCACGGCCTTGGCCGGATTGCGGTTGGTCGCGGCAATGACCCGCACGTCGACCGGAACCGCCGTATTCATGCCCACGCGCATCAAGCTGCCTGTCTCCAGCACGCGCAGCAATTTCACCTGCAACTCGATCGGCATTTCGGTGATTTCGTCGAGAAACAGTGTGCCGCCGTCGGCGCGTTCGAAGAAACCTTTGTGCTGACGGTCCGCGCCGGTGAAGCTGCCCTTCTCATGGCCGAACAGTTCGCTTTCGATCAGGTTGGGCGACACTGCGCCGCAGTTGAGCGGCAGAAACGGCCGCTTCTTGCGACGACTGAGTTCGTGCACGGTTTGCGCGGCCAGTTCCTTGCCGGTACCGCTTTCGCCGATCAGCAAGACCGTCGCCGACGTCGGCGCGACACGACCGATCTGATCGTAGAACTTCTGCATCACCGGTGAATTGCCGAGGATGTGACCGAAGCGGCCCAATCCGCGCAATTCCTGGCGCAACTCGCCGATCTCCTCGCGCAATTCGGCAGTGCCCGGAACGCGCTTGAGAATGGCGCGCAGCCGGTCGATATCGACCGGCTTGGTGAGGTAATCGCTCGCGCCCTGTCGCAATGCGCTGACCGCGCTCTCGACCGTGGCATGACCGGTGATGAGCACGAATTCCGTACCCTCGAGCGTGTCGAGGTCCTTGATCAACTCAATGCCCTCGCCATCGGGCAACTGCAGATCCGCAAAGATCACATCGGGCCGCATCTGCGCGAGGTTGATGCGGGCACCGCGCAGGGAAGACGCCTTGCCTACGGTGAAGCCTTCCGATTTGACGAACTCGGACAGCCACTCCAACGCCTCCGGGTCGTCGTCGACCATCAATATATGAGGCATCGCTATCTCCTTTAGAACAACCGCTCCGGCGTGCGCAGCCCATGCGGATGGCATCAGGGCGCGTAAGAGCCGCCCGAGCCAGGTAATTGTTACTGAATTTTCAGCCGAAATGCACCCGAAAATCCTCTCGAGCCCTGCTTAAGCAGCTTGTGGGCCAGTTTTACGCGCTCCAAGCGCGCGACAGAGGAAAAAAATGCAAGGCCCGGGTCCCGGCGCGGTGCGTTGAATCAGCCGTTCACGATCGTGCCGCCATTGGGATGCAACACCTGGCCGGTCATATAAGCCGAGTCGCCGGAGGCGAGAAAGATGAAGCTCGGGGCGACCTCGTCGGGTTGGCCCGCATGGCCGAGCGGGACGTCGGCGCCGAATTCGGCAACCTTGTCCGGCGGAAACGTTGAAGGAATGAGTGGCGTCCAGATCGGTCCGGGCGCGACCGCGTTGACGCGAATACCGCGCTCGGCGACGGCCAGGGCAAGTGAACGCGTGTACGCCACGATCGCACCTTTGGTGGCGGAGTAGTCAAGCAGCTTGGGATTGCCCTTGTACGCGGTGACCGACGCGGTGTTGATAATGCGCGCGCCGGGGCGCAGATACGGCAGCGCCGCGTTCACCAGATAGAACATGGCGAAGATGTTGGTCGCGAAGGTGCGCTGCAACTGAATGGCGGCGATATCTTCGGGTCGCTCTTGCGGATGCTGTTCGGCCGCGTTGTTCACCAGCACGTCAAGTCGGCCAAGCTCACTCACTGCCTTTCCCACCGCAAATCGGCAGTGTTCCTCGTCCGCGATATCGCAAGGGATGAGCAGACAACGCCGCCCTTCGCTTTCGATGGCCGCTCGCGTCGCATCGGCATCTTCATGCTCTTCCAGATAGACGATCGCGATATCTGCGCCTTCCTTGGCAAAACCGACCGCCACGGCGCGGCCGATCCCGCTGTCCGCGCCGGTGATCAGCGCGACCTGCCCATCGAGTTTGCCGCTGCCGATGTAGCCCTTCATAAAGGACTCCGTCCGCGGCTGCATCGGCGCTTCGCGTCCGGGCTGTCGATCCTGCTGCTGTGGCGGACGCTGTTGAGTCGGGCTCATACGATACCTTTCATTGAACGCATCGAAGTGTGAGCAATGCCTATGCCGCGAGCCATCTTTTGAATGTGAATTCGCCACATCACTGTCGTTGTCTTTGAGCGCGTCAGCGTTCGACGACAGTGCGTAAACACTGCTTCCATGTCGAATCGTTGAAGCGATATACCGCGGCATGCGGCTTGCTGCCTTTCCGGCAGAACAACCTCATCCCGTTTCGATTCCAAATGAAAATCGCGCTCATCAGCGAGCACGCTTCACCCCTCGCGACGCTAGGCGGTGTCGATAGCGGCGGCCAGAATGTCTACGTCGCACATCTCTCCCGGCAACTCGCGCGCAGAGGACACAAGGTCGACGTATTTACCCGATGCGACGATGAGGCGTTGCCCGGCATCGTGCCCTTCGATCGCAGCGTGCGCGTGATACACATTCCCGCAGGACCGCGCCGACACATCGCCAAAGAGCAGCTGCTGCCATACATGCAGGAGTTTTCTCTGCGCATGGCGAATTACTGTTCGGTGCCGACACGCCGCTATGACATCGTGCACGCCAATTTCTTCATGTCCGGACTGGTCGGCGCGCGTCTGCAGGAAGAACTCGGCATTCCGCTCGTCATCACTTTTCATGCGCTCGGCAAGGTGCGCAGGCTGCATCAGCGAGAAGCCGATCGTTTTCCCGCCGCACGCATGGCGATCGAGGAACAGCTCGTACGCCGCGCCGATCGCATCGTCGCGGAGTGTCCGCAGGATCGCGATGATCTGATCCATCTTTACGACGCCGCGCCCGATAAGATCGATGTGGTCGGCTGCGGCGTGGATATCGACGAGTTAAGCTCGGTGAGCCGTAGCGCGGCACGTTCGACGCTCGGTCTCGACGACGACGATTTCGTGGTTCTGCAATTGGGGCGGCTCGTTCCGCGCAAGGGCATCGACAACGTGATTCGCGCGATCGGCTGTCTTCAGCGCGATCACGGCATTCGCGCGCGACTGCTCGTCGTCGGCGGCGAATCGATCGAACCCGACCCGATAATCACGCCCGAGATCGGCCGATTGGCCGCAGTCGCCGACGCCGAAAATGTGCGCGAGCTCGTGACCTTCGTCGGCCAGCGCGCACGGCCCGAACTGCGCAACTACTACTCGGCGTCGGACGTATTCATCACGACGCCATGGTACGAACCCTTCGGCATTACGCCGCTTGAATCCATGGCGTGCGGCACACCGGTGATCGGCGCCGCGGTCGGCGGCATCAAGCACACGGTGATCGACGAGGTCACCGGCTATCTGGTTCCGCCTAAAGACCCCGCCGCAGTGGCGGAACGCCTCGCGCGCTTCCACCGCAATGCGGAACTCGCGCGCGCATTCGGGCGTGCGGGCATCCGGCATGTGCGCGCCAATTACACATGGGAGCAGATCGCCCGGCAGATGACGGAAGTCTATGCCTCGACGCTGCGACCGCCGCGCGCCCTCATACATTCTTCTTCCGACGAAAGCGCCGCGACTGTATGAAACACTCACTCAAGGAAAAACTTGCCGTCGTTACCGGCGGCGCACGCGGTCTCGGTGCGGCGTTATGCGAACGACTTGCCGCGGAAGGTTGCAAAGTCGTGGTCGTCGACATGAAGCTCGAACTGGCGCAGGCGACCTGTGCCCGTATTCACGACAATGCGCGCGACGACTCCGTCATGGCGTGGGCATATTCGACCGACATCGGCGACGCTGCCCAGGTCGAAGCAATGGTGCGCGACATCGGCGAACGATACGGTCCCATCGATATCGTGATCAACAACGCCGGCATCGATATCACGTTGCCGATCGATGAATTGACGGTCGACGAATTCGATCGCGTCGTGCAGACCAATCTGCGCGGACCTTTCCTGCTCTCCAAATACGCGGCGGTGCAAATGCGCGAACGCGGCCGCGGCCACATCGTCAACATCGCGTCGACCGCATCGAAGCGCGCATGGGCCAACGCTTCCGCGTATCACGCCAGCAAATGGGGCGTGCTCGGCCTGTCACATGCGCTGCATGCGGAACTGCGCCCGCACGGCATCAAGGTAACCGCTGTCGTGGCTGGCGGCATGCGCACACCTTTCCTGCTCGACCGCTTTCCCGACATCGACCGCAACACATTGCAGGAGCCGGCGGATGTTGCCGAAGCGATCGTCGGCATCCTCGGCATCGGCGGATCGACCGTCATCCCGGAACTGATGATCCTGCCGATGCGTGAAACCTCCTGGCCATGAGTACGCAACCGAAGAAGCGACACGCAGTGACTAAAGCGGCCGTATTCATCGACAAGGACGGTACGTTGATACCGGACGTACCGTATAACGTCGATCCGGCGAAAATTCGTCTGCGCCCCAAGGCCGGTATGGCGCTGCGGCGCCTGCAGAATGCCGGCTACGAACTGGTGCTGATTAGCAACCAGGCCGGCGTCGCGCTCGGCCGCTTCGACGAAAGCGCGCTGGACCCGGTCTGGTCGAAATTGCGTGCGCAACTTGCGGGCGAGCGCGTCGACCTGTCGGCGATCTATTACTGCCCGCATCATCCCGCCGGCGAAGTACCGCAATACGCCGCCGAGTGCGAATGCCGCAAACCGCGGCCTGGCCTGCTGCAGCGCGCCGCGCACGAACGCCATATCGACCTTCAGCGCTCCTGGATGCTGGGCGACATTCTCGATGATGTGGAAGCGGGACGGCGTGCAGGTTGTCGCACCGTGCTGCTCGATGTCGGCTCCGAGACCGAGTGGCGCGAATCCGCGTTGCGCACGCCCGATTTCATGGCGCGCGATCTCGATGCCGCGTCGCATTACATCCTCGCGAGCACGCCATGATGCGGAGCCACTCGCTGCCGAGCGCGGTTCACGCCGATACCGCATTGTGGGCGCGCGCAAAGCGGGTGCTGTGCGTGCGACTCGATGCGCTCGGCGATGTGCTGATGACCACGCCGGCGATGCACGCCCTCAAGCACGCCAAGCCCGAACGCGAAATCACGCTGCTGACCTCGCCGAGCGGTGCGGCTGCCGCAAATCATCTGGCCGATGTTGATCATGTGCTGATCCACGATGCGCCGTGGATGAAACACGAGCGCGCACCGGCCGTCGCGGCGATGCAGGTTCTCATCGAAACCCTGCGCGCCGCGCATTTCGACGCGGCAGTCATCTTTACCGTCTACAGTCAGAGTGCACTGCCCGCCGCCATGCTGTGCTGGATGGCCGGCATCCCGCTTCGGCTTGCACATGCGCGCGAGAATCCCTATCACCTTTTGACCGATTGGGAACCGGAGCGCGAGCCGACGGTTCCGGTGCGCCATGAAGTGCAGCGCCAGCTCGACCTGGTGGCCAGCATCGGCGCACATACGATCGATACGCGCATGCGGTTCTCGCTTTCGGCGCACGACCAGCAGAGCGCGATGCGAACGCTCGCCGCGGCGGGGGTGCGCATCGATCGTGAATGGATCGTCGTACACCCGGGCGCCAGTGCCTCATCGCGCCGCTATCCAACCGAACATTACGCCCTGGCCCTGCAACGCCTCGCATTGCACGACAACCTTCAGATGCTGATCACCGGCGCCGCCGGGGAAGGCGCGCTCGTGCAGGCGTTGGCTTCGCGCGTGCCCGGCGCGGCGTCACTGGCCGGCGCATTGAGTTTGGGCGAGTTGGCGTGGGTGATTTCGCGCGCCACGCTACTCATCTCGAACAATACCGCGCCGGTACATCTTGCCGCGGCGCTCGGCACGCCCGTGGTCGATCTGTATGCGCTGACCAATCCGCAGCATACGCCGTGGCAGATAACCAGCCGCGTGCTCTCGCACGATGTGCCGTGCCGCTACTGCTATCGCAGCGTGTGTGTCGAGGGTCATCACGCGTGTTTGCGCGGCGTACCGCCCGACGCGGTTGCGCAGGCGGCGATCGAATTGCTGCGGGAGACGCGCCAACCGTCAACCCGTGAAGCGCATTCCTTCGCACAAGCAACGGAGTCATCTTTGTGTACACGCTAGGGCTCAACGCCGCCTTTCACGACAGCGCCGCCTGTCTGGTGCACGACGGCATGCTGATCGCCGCCGCTGAGGAAGAGCGCTTCAGTCGCATCAAACACGCCAAACGACCGGTGCCGTTCAGTGTGTGGGAATTACCCTACAACGCGATCGATTACTGTCTGCGTGAAGCGAACATCACGTTGGCCGATGTCGACCACGTCGCCTACTCGCTCGACCCCGCGCTGCTGCCGAATCGGCCCGAGCGCGACGCGCCCATCGTGCTGCCGCAACATCCGCCCGCCGCGCGCAGCGTCGACCGCAAGCCCTGGGATGATCTGTTTTATCTGTATGTCGTCAACGCGCCGCGCCAATTGAGCGGCGGTGCCCCGCATCATCTGCGCGGGCGCATCAACCCCGGCAAGCCGCTGCGTTACGAATGGCATTTCGTCGAACACCATCTCGCTCATGAGTCGAGCGCGTTTCTCGCATCCCCTTACGAATCGTGCGCCGTGCTCACGCTCGACGGACGCGGCGAGCAGGCGACCACGACTTACGGCGTGTGGCGCGACGGCGAGTTGCGCCGGCTGAAGCAGATCGATGTGCCGCACTCGCTCGGTCTGCTGTACGAAGACGTGACGCGCTATCTGGGCTTCCTGCACTCGTCCGACGAGTACAAGGTCATGGCGCTCGCATCCTACGGCACGCCGCGC
Organism: Nitrosomonadales bacterium; assembly: GCA_036676355.1. Lineage (GTDB taxonomy): Bacteria > Pseudomonadota > Gammaproteobacteria > Burkholderiales > SG8-39 > ZC4RG42. Next base: position 51,716 of record JAKFDA010000093.1, read on the forward strand.
CATCTCGATGAGTTCCGCGACATCGTGCAGGTCGACGACGATGGCGGCTATCGCATCAACGGCCCCGACCTGGAAAATCGCTTCGGTTCCGCGCGCGAGCACAGCGCTCCGTTCGATGCACGGCACTTCGATATCGCCGCATCGCTGCAGAAGGTGCTGGAGCAAAGCGCGCTCAGGCTCGCGGCATGGCTGCGCGAGGCGAGCGGCGAAAAACATCTGGCCATGGCGGGCGGCGTCGCGCTCAACTGCGTGATGAACGCGCGCATTCGCGACAGCGGTCTGTACGACGACGTGTGGGTCCAGCCGGCCTCGGGCGACGCCGGCACCGCGCTGGGCGCCGCGCTATGGATCGACTATCGCCGTCGCGGCGAACGAAGCTGGCGGATGGATCACGCGTACTACGGTCCCGGCTACGGCGACGACGAGATCGAGCAACTGCTCGAATGGAGCAAGATCCCCTATCGGCGACTCGACAACGTGGCGGAAGAAACCGCCAAACTGCTTGCGCAGAATTACATCATCGGCTGGTTTCAGGGACGCATGGAATTCGGTCCGCGCGCGCTCGGTGCGCGCTCGATCCTCGCCTCGCCGATCGACCCCGACATGAAAGGTCGCCTCAACGAACTGAAGGATCGCGAGGATTTCCGCCCGGTCGCGCCTGTGGTGCTGGAAGAAAAACTCGACGAATGGTTCGTGCGCAAGGACGGCATCACGGGCAAGGCACCGTTCATGCTGTTCGTGTACGGCGTGCGAGAGGATATCGCCACACGCATTCCGGCCGCGGTGCACGTAGACCGCACCGCACGCGTACAGACCGTCGATGCGCACGCCAATCCGCGCTATCGCGAACTGCTCGCGGCATTCGAGCGCCGCACCGGTGTGCCGGTGCTGGTCAATACCTCATTCAACAGCCGCGGGCAGCCGATCGTGTGTTCGCCGCGCGATGCCATCGAAGCGTTCTACAGCACGCCGCTCGATGCGCTGGTGATCGGCTCCTTCATGGTCACCAAGAATGTCACTGCGCAGGGTGACCCATTGCTCGCCGCGTCGGTGGCCGAGGCCATCGTATGAACACATCACTGCAACAGGCGGGCGCGCCGCTGGTGTCCGTGGTCGTCCCGACGTGCGGAAGACCGACGCTGCTGCGACGCTGCCTGCTCGCCCTGCGACGTCAGCGTATGCCGGGCAACAGCTACGAGATCATCGTTGCCGACGACGGTCACTCGGACGCGACGCAGCGCCTCGCGGAACAACTCGATGGTGCGGATCCCGAAGGGCCGCGCGTGCGCTACGTCCGCTCGCCTGGTTGCAAAGGCGGCCCCGCCGGTGCGCGCAACGCCGGCTGGCGCGCGGCGCATGCGCCGGTGATCGCCTTCACCGACGACGATACCGTGCCCGCACGCGACTGGCTGGACGAAGGAATGCACGCGCTGCAACCGGGCGTTGCCGCCGCCACCGGCCGTACGCGCGTGCCGCTGCCGAGTGCCCCGACCGATTGGCAGCGCAACACCGCAGGACTCGAACGCGGCGAGTTCATCACCGCCAACTGTTTCGTACGGCGCGAGGTGCTGGAGGAACTGGACGGTTTCGACGAACGCTATCGTCGTCCGTGGCGCGAGGATTCCGACCTGCATTTCGCCATGCTGGAGCGAGGCATGGCGATCGCGCATGCGCCGCGCGCGCTGGTGCTTCATCCCGCACGCGAGGCTCCCTGGGGAGTCAGCGCGAAGATTCAGCAAAACGTTTACTTCGACGCGCTGCTGTTCAGGAAACATCCGCTGTTATACCGCGCGCGCATTTCTCCCGGCCCGCCGCTACGCTACTATTTCGCCGTCTCCGCGCTCGGCCTCGCCGCGATCGGCCTGCTCCGCGGCGCCCCGCTGCTGGCGCTCGGCGGGGGAACCGCCTGGCTCGCATGGACGGTCGGTTTCGCCGCCTATCGATTGCGCCACACTTCGCACGATCCGCGCCATATCGCCGAAATGCTTTACACCTCGGCGGTCATTCCGCCGCTAGCGGTGTATTGGCGCATCGCCGGCGCGCTGCGTTTCAAGGTCGCCTTCGCATGAACGCGCGCCCCGATCTGCTCGCCGATATTGCGACGACCGTACCACTGCCGCGCTTTGTGCAGATCGAGCCGGTCGGGCAATGCAATCTCCGCTGCGCCATGTGCACGATTCAGTATCGCGCCGATGCACCGCATGACGGCTCACCCGCGCTGCTCTCGTTCGACGATTTCACCCGACTGCTGGCGCAGTTCGATGATGTCGATGCGCTACACCTGCAGGGCCTCGGCGAACCGCTCATGAATCCGGACTTCTTTCGCATGGTGCGCCATGCGGTGGACCGCGGCTTCAAGGTTTCCACCAACAGCAATCTCACCCTGCTCAGCGAAGCGCGCGCGCAGGCTTGCGTGGACAGCGGCCTCGACACGTTGCACATCTCGCTCGACGGCGCCAGCGCAGCGGTGTACGAATCGATCCGCCATGGGGCCTCCTTCGCCAAGGTCATGCGTAATCTCGAGCGGATCGTCGCCGCAAAAGAGCGATTGCAGAGCGCGACACCTCATCTGCGCATCGTGACGGTAGTGATGCGCAAGAACCTGGACGAACTCGCCGATATCGTCACGCTGGCTTTCACGCATGGCGTCGACTCGGTTTTTGTGCAGCATCTAAGCCATGATTTCCAGGAAAGCTCGTTACCCGAAGCGTACATCCCGATGCGCAGTTTCGTGCAAAACGAATCGCTGCTGAACGAAGACCGGGCGCGCATCCGCACGTGTTTCGGGCACGCGCGCGAGCGCGCCGCCGCGCTCGGCGTGCAATTGCGACTGCCGGCGCTCGAAAGCGAACGTCGCAATTCCACGCCATGCGGTTGCGACTGGCCCTGGCGCGGCGCCTACCTGACCTTTCGCGGCGAAGCGTTGCCATGCTGCATGGTCAGCACGCCGGAACGTTTCCGACTGGGCAATATGCTGCAGCGCGGCGTCAGCGAGGTGTGGAACGACATGCCTTATCGGCAACTGCGCGAAGCGCTGGAGTCCGGCCACCCGCCCGATATCTGCCGTTCCTGTTCTCTCTATCGGCATACCTTCTGAGCATGGCGCACGCACATCCGGATCGCGTTTCGCCAACACCGCAGCGCATTGCGGTGTTTCGCGCCTTGCAGATCGGCGACATGCTGGTCGTCGTGCCGGCCTTGCGCGCATTGCGTCGTGCCTATCCCCGCGCGCACATCACGCTTATCGGTTTACCGTGGGCGCGCGACTTCGTCGAACGCTTCGGCTATTGCGACGACCTGCTCGAATTCCCCGGCTACCCCGGCCTGCCCGAGTGCGAACCCGACACGCGGGCGCTGGCGGATTTTTACACTGCGGCACGCGCCCGGCGCTTCGATCTCGCCTTGCAGATGCACGGCAGCGGGCGCTTGACCAACGCGCTCGTACTCGAACTGGGCGCGCAGGCCGTTACGGGCTTCCGCCCCGCCGAAGCCCGCGCGCCGTCGCACTTCCTGCCATGGCAAACCCATCAGTCCGAACTGCGCCGTTATCTCGACCTGATGAGCGCGATCGGCGTACCGCCGCAGGGCGAGCATCTCGAATTCCCCGTCCGTCCGGCAGAACAACACGAAGCAGCCGAATTGCTGAAGCGCCATTTTCCGCTTGCTGCCGCGCCCTACATCTGCCTGCACGCCGGTGCGCGTCTGCCGTCGCGCCGCTGGCCGGCCGAACGTTTCGCCGCCGTAGCGGATGCGCTTGCGCGCCACGGCTACACCATTGTGCTGACCGGCGCGCCTGAAGAAGCCGCTGTCGGCATTCAAGTGTGCGAAGGGATGCGTCGAGCCGCGGTCAACCTGATCGGCAAAACCAGCCTGGGGGCGTTTGCCGCCTTGGTGCGCGCAGCGCGCCTGCTGATCTGCAACGATACCAGCGCCTCGCATGTGGCCGCCGCGACGCGCACGCCGAGTGTCGTAATTTCTTCCGCCGCGGATGTGGCGCGCTGGCGCCCGCTGGATCAAAGCCGTCATCGCGTGCTTTGGCATGACACCGACTGTCGCCCTTGCGATCACGCCATCTGCCCGACCCGACACGAATGCGCACTGGGCGTCGAGGCCAAATCCGTCATCGCGATGGCCCGCGATTTGCTGAATGTGGGCGAACGCGACGCGGCGTAAGAGGAGAAGCTTGAACGAGCGAAGGCCTTCAAATTTTTTGTCAACGAGATTTTGAAACGTGAAACGTCTCCGCATCCTCACCTGGCATGTGCACGGTAATTACCTCTATTACCTCACTCAGGTTCCGCACGATTTTTTCGTGCTGACGGATGCACGGCGCTCGCCGGGTTATGCCGGTCGCGCCGGCACGCTGCCGTGGGGGCCGAACGTGATCGAAGTGCCGGTGGCGCAGGTGCGCGAAACGCCGTTCGACTGCGTGCTGTATCAATCGCGCCGGGGCTGGGAGCGCGACCGCCTCGATCTGCTGTCCGAAGCGCAGCGCAAACTGCCGCGCATTTTTCTGGAACACGATCCGCCGCAGGCGCATCCGACCGACACGCGGCACTTCGTCGACGATCCGGGCGCGATGCTGGTTCATGTCACGGCTTTCAACGCTTTGATGTGGGACAGCGGCCGCACACCCACGACCGTCATCGAGCACGGCGTCAAGCCGCTCAGCACGGCGCGCTACAGCGGTGAACTCGAACGGGGCATCGTCGTTGTGAACAATCTGCGCAAACGCGGTCGTCGCCTCGGCGCCGACGTGTTTCACCGGGTGCGCGAACAGGTACCTCTCGATCTGGTCGGCATGGACGCCGAAAGCGCCGGCGGATCCGGGGAAATCGGCAACGTCGCGCTGACCGCGCATATCGCGCGCTACCGTTTTTTTTTCAACCCGATCCGCTGGACGAGCCTGGGGCTGGCGGTCATCGAAGCGATGATGGTGGGGCTACCCATTGTCGGGCTGGCTACCACCGAGATGAGCACTGTCGTGCGCAACGGCGAGTCGGGCTGGGTGGATACGCGCATCGAAGTACTGGTGGAACGCATGCAGGCGCTGTTGGCCGACCCGGCCGAAGCGCGCCGGCTCGGCGAAAACGCGCGCCGCGACGCGCTCGAGCGCTTCAATATCGATCGCTTCGCGGCCGAGTGGTCACGCCTCTTGCTAGAGGTCTGCACATGACCGGGGTGGGATTCGATGCATCTGGCCTCTGCGGTTTTTCCGGGGGTTTTTACGAGGCAGTCCCCTTAAACGCCCGATCGAAGGAAGCGCCGCCATGCTGAACAGCTTTTTCATCGCCGGCTTTCCCGGCACGACCCGCGTGCCGCGCAGCGGCCGCCGGATCGAGCAGGCGGAAATTTGCGGCCACCAGCGCTTTTACGCGCAGGACTACGTCCGTGCCAGAAAACTCGGCTTGCAGGTCGCGCGCGAGTCGGCGCAATGGCCGGCAATCGAGCGTGTTGCGGGACACTACGATTTTTCCTTTGTGCGGCGTCGCATCCACTGCGCGCGCGCGCAAGGCATTCAACTGATCTGGACCCTGCTCGACGGCGGCTGGCCGTCGGACCTGGACGTCATGCGACCGGTATTCGTGCAGCGTTTCGCCGCCTACGCACGTGCCTTCGCGAGACTGTTACGCGATCAGGAGGTCAAGGATCCGGTCGTCGTGCCGATTAACGAAATCGGTCCGCTCGCGCGCGCGGGTGGCGAACTGGCGCATGCCTTTCCGTTTCTGGAGGAGCGCGGCCTTGAATTGCGCTGCCAGCTCGTGCGCGCGTCGGTCGCGGCGATCGATGCGCTGCGCGAGGTCATCCCGGAAATTCGCATCATGCACGTCGAACCGATGTTTCACGTCGCGCCGCATCCGTTCCACCCGGAGGACAGCGACGCGGCCGAATCGATGCGCCGCGAACAATATGCGGTGTTCGACATGCTGAGCGGCCGCATCTGGCCGCAACTCGGCGGACGCGAGCATCATCTCGATGTGCTCGGTGTCAGCCACTACCTCGCCGGTCAGTATTACTACGCTGGCCCAAAACATCCGGGCAAGATGATCAACCCGCAAGCCGCGGAATGGCGCCGCCTGAGCGACATGCTGGCCGAAGTCGGACGGCGTTACACCTGCCCGTTGCTGCTTGCCGCCACCGGCCATGACGGCGCCGGACGCGCCGCATGGCTGCGCTACGTCTGCCGCGAGGTGCAGCATGCGACTGCGCGAGGCATCGCGGTGAAAGGGGTGTGCATGCAGCCGATCGTCGACTGCACCGCACCGCAATTCGAAGCGCGCAGCGCGAGCGGCCTATGGGGCGCCGCCGACGAGGAAGGCGAACGCAGTGTCGATATGTGGCTCGCCAAGGAACTGCGCGAACAGCAACGCGCCTTCGAGCGCATGAGCAGCGTGTCGGGCATGAACGCGACCGAACTGGACGTCGCCGAACGCGCGCGCATCGCCAGCAACCGGGCGCTCGACGCATGAGGCGTCGCACGCGTCAACGCGTGTTGGTGACCGGCGGCGCCGGCTTTCTCGGCTCGCACCTGTGCGATCGACTGCTCGCGCAGGGCGATGAAGTGCTGTGCGTCGATAACTTCTACACCGGCGATCGCGACAACATCGCGCACCTGCTGCGCCATACGCGCTTCGAACTGATGCGCCACGACATCACTTTTCCGCTGTACGTCGAGGTCGACCGCATCTATAACCTCGCCTGCCCGGCATCACCGATTCACTACCAGACCGATCCGGTGCAGACCCTGAAAACCTGCATCCACGGCGCAATCAACATGCTCGGGCTGGCCAAGCGCCTGGGTATACCGATCCTGCAGGCTTCGACCAGCGAGGTCTATGGCGACCCGACGGAGCATCCGCAATTCGAAGGCTATTGGGGACACGTGAATCCGACCGGACCACGCGCCTGTTACGACGAAGGAAAACGCTGCGCCGAAACGCTGTTCTTCGACTACCATCGCCAGCATCGCGTGCCGGTGAAAATCGCGCGCATCTTCAATACCTATGGTCCGCGCATGGCCGACGACGATGGCCGCGTCGTATCGAATTTCATCATGCAGGCGTTACGCGGCGAGCCGATCACGCTTTACGGCGACGGCGCGCAAACGCGCTCCTTCTGCTATGTGGACGATCTCGTCGACGGACTGATACGGCTGATGAACACCGAGAACGAGTTCATCGGTCCGGTCAATTTCGGCAATCCGGCCGAAACAACGGTGCACCAACTTGCAGAACGCATCATTGCCCTTACCGAGTCGACCTCCGCGATCGAATATCGTCCTTTACCGACCGATGATCCGGTACGGCGTTGCCCCGATATCGGGCTTGCTCAGACCAGACTCGGATGGTCACCGCAGATCGAACTGGAAGAAGGTTTGAAACAAACCATCGGTTACTTCTGCGCTGCGCTCGAAATCGATGTCCCGGCACAATGCGTCGCACATCTGTCGCCGCCGGATTCAATACCGCGCCGATTGGCGGGCGCATCGGCCATGCCCGATTTCTGAAGACCCCCGGCGCGAGAACTCTTCTTCGCTTGGCTTATTGCCGCAACGGCAGGCGCACGTTGAACTGACTGCCTTTGCCCGGTCCGTCACTGCGCGCCTGCACAATGCCGTTGTGCATGGTCACGAATTCGCGCACCAGCGCGAGCCCGATGCCCAGGCCGCCTTTGGCGACGGCCCCGTCCGCTTGTGTAAAGAGTTCGAATATCCGCGGCAGCGCCTCGGGGTCGATCCCGCATCCGGTGTCTACGATCTTGACGACGGCTTCCGCGCCCTCCACGGTGGCTTCGACTGTTATCTGCCCACCGTCCGGGGTGAACTTCGTGGCGTTCTGGAGCAGATTGACAAACACCTGATGCAACCGGTCGATGTCGCACAGGACCGGAATGGGAGCCTCGAGCAATATCGTTTTAAGCATCTGTCGTTTTTGTCCGGCCGATTCAGCCACTGTTGCGACAGCCAGATCCACCACACCGCGCAGGTCGACTTCGCGCATGTTCAGTGCGACCTTGCCGGTTTCCACGCGGGTAACGTCGAGCAGGTCGTCCACCAGCCGTTTGATGAAGTCGATCTGACGCTGCATGATCTTGATCGGGAAGAGCAGATCGGCATCGCCATGCGTCTTTATGCGCACGATCTCCAGCGCGTTCGACAGCGGCGAGATCGTATTGCGCACTTCATGGCCCAGCGTTCCGATAAAGCCGCTACGCTCCTTTTCGGCGCGCCCGCATATCGTTGCCCGATTACGCAGCGCTTCGAGTTGCTGCTTCAACTCGGTGCGATCTTCGAGGATCTTGCAGTAGCCCGTTATCTCGCCTTGCGCGCTTGTCAGTTCGACCAGGCATCCCATCGCCCAGAAGCGAGTGCCGTCCGCGCGCAGCATCCAGCGATCGTCTTCCGATGATTTACGTGCATTGGCCGCGTCGATTTCGTAGCGCGGGATGCCGCGCTCGACATCCTCGGGAACGAACAGCAAATCCATCTGATGACCGATTACATCGACCGCCTCGTATCCAAACAGGGACGAAGCCTTGGCATTCAACCACTGGATCTTTCTGTTTGCGTCAAGCAGGATGATGGCGTGCTGCGGTGTCTGCGCCGCAAACAACACCATCAGCGCCGTTGCTTCCATGCCCATTTGCGGCTTGAAATGCCGGCGCCTTGTGCCGATGCGCTTCCTAGAGCATCGGCCGTGTCATTACCCGCGCTTCCTCCAGGTTCATCGCGGCAGTTGCTTGAATCTGGTGACGCCGCACGCGACGCTGACCCATCGTGCCGGTCAGACCGCCCAGAATGCCGGCGATCAATGACAGCAGTAACGCGAGGGTCAAGCCGCCGGTGGCCATGCCGACCCGATCAGCCGCGCTCTCCATGCCGGCCTGCGCCTGCGGCGTGGGCTCGCCGCTCTGCGCGACGGAGGACGCCTGATTCATGATGTTGCGGATCTGCTCGTCGGACAGCCCGAGATTGCGCAGCGTCTGCGCCACATCGCCGCGATCCGCGTTCTGCGGATTCTGCTGCATCGACTGCGGAATCGCCTGACTCAGCATCGGGCGAAGCTGACCGAACAGCCCTGAGGTGGCAGCGCTCAATACCGTGCTGGCGAGGAGCGCATACAGCAGGGTCGAAGCACCCCACGTCACCGCACCATGCAACGCACCGTCGCCCTTGCGCCGCAAGCCGGACGAACGCGATGCCACGTAACCGCCGACGAACGCGGCGATCAACATGCTGACCCCGCTCCAGATCGCGGCGCTTGCGCTCATCTGCCGGGCGGTGTCACTACCCGGCTCCACAACCAGTCCGCCGACTGCGACGCCGGCAAGCATGAGAAACAGTTGCAGGGCGATACCGACGGCAAGCCCGGCGAAAATCGCCTGCCAGGAAATCGGGCGGAAATACATCCGCCGCGCGCCGCTGGGGAATTCGACTGCCATGGGAGTTCCTTTCATCGAGAAGCCGGCGACCTTGAACCACGTCGCGGTGCCACGCTCTCCGTCTGTTCTGCGCGAACCGGAGTACGCGCGCCGTCTTTGCCGGAATGAGCCGCACGTTTCAGAAGCTGCAACAGCCGTTCCCGTCCTGCACGAGCCGGCTTGCCTGCGGCGCCCAACCGGCCGGACAAATACGCCTGTAATACGCCGGGATGGACATAACACTTGCGACACATGGACGGCGTATTGCCCAGTCGGCGGGAAACCTCCGTAAGGACCGCTTTCACGTGCGCCTGGGCTTCGCGCGGATTCGCGTAAGGGCGGTGCATCAGCGCTTCGAGCGCACCGATGGTCGCGTACCAGGTGCGGAAATCCTTCGCGGTGTAGCCCTCGCCCGCGGCGACGCGAATGTAGTCATTGACGTCCGACGAGGTGACCGCGCGCAAAGCGCCGTCGCCGTCCACATACTGGAACAACTCCTGGCCGGGCAGATCGAGGCAGCGTCGAACCACTGCGGCGGCGTGCCGATCGGTCACCGTGAGGCGATGCCGGATACGCGCCTTGCCGCGGAATTCGAAATGAATGACATCGCCCGACACATCGACGTGTTGTGTGCGTAGCGTCGTCAGGCCGTAGGATTTGTTTTCGCGCGCGTACTGTTCATTGCCGACGCGGATCAACGTGCGCTCGAGCAGTCGCACCACGGTCGCCAGCACACGCTCGCGCGACATGCCCGGCTTGCGCAAATCCTGCGCGACGCGGCGATGCACACGAGCCAGCACGCGGCCGAAATCCAGCATGCGGTCGAATTTGTCCGCGTCGCGCACGGCACGCCAGTCCGGATGGTAGCGGTACTGCTTCCGGCCCCGTGCATCGATCCCGGTTGCCTGCAGATGCCCTGCTGCCGAGGCGCAGATCCATACCTGTTCGTACGCGGGCGGAATGGCAAGCGAACGAATACGGATCAGCGTTTCGGCGTCCGTCACCCTAACGCCGTCCGGCGTGACATACATGAAACCCTTGCCGTTGCGTCGTCGATGTATGCCCGGTTGATCGTCGGAGGAGTAATGCAGGCCGGTGGCAGCCAGCGCAACCACCGTGTCCCTCGGCGGACTGACCGCCGGAGCGCCCGGATCAGCGTGTAATCTCGACGCCCTGTCGGACTTTTTCGGCACGTTCGAGATGCTGACGCAAGGTCGGCACCAGACGTTCGGCGTAGCGTTTGAGCTCGGTATCCTCGCCCTCGCGGATCTCGCCCTCGTACAACTCCAATGCATCGCGGTGCGCCGCAACGCCGAAGCGCTCCATATAGAAGCGATCGTGCTGCGGTCCGGTGGTCGTAGTGAGTTGCTGCAGGGCGTCCTTGTATGAGGCCGGTGGCGCCATCGGCATTTCGAGCTTTTTTGCCTGTGCGATTTTGGTCAGCTCCTCGTTCGACGCGGTATGGTCCTTGACCATTTCCTGGGCGAACTGACGCACATCCTCGTCGAGCGTCTTCTCGGCGGCCAGACGCCCGGCTTGCACGATCGCAATGCTCGTGGCGAACGCGCGTGTCGCGAAATCGTGATCGACATCGTTCAGCATCGCAGAAGCCGTATCGCCGGGATCGCCGCTCGCTGCGGAGGCAGCCGTTTCACCCGCGCTTCCGGCGGGCGCAGCAGACGTAACGGCATCGTCAGGGCCCGAAGGCGCCGGGACAACGGCCGATGACGAAGGGGGCCCTTCGTAAGCGTGCTTGCTTTCCTCGCGCCCACAACCGGCGAACATCAGCAAGACGACCGTGCATGCGGTCAGGCGAATCCATTCTTCAGTCTTCATATGCGCTCCCTCTCGCGTACATAGCATAGAGCGCCTGCGCATCACCGTCGCGCAATGAGTACTCCGACGGCAACTCCTGCCGCGAACGCAAGGGCGACGGTGCCAAACGGGTAACGGTGAATATAGGTTCCAACCGCATCACGCGCCTCGACGGCGCCGCGCTGCGACGCATCGCCCGCATCGCGCGCACGTTCGCGCAAACCGTATAACCAGTTCAGCAATCCCGCCGTATGCGACGCGGCCGAATCCGCCGCATAACGACCGCTTTCACGTATCGCCTGCTCATCTGCGTTGAATTCCATAAAATTCCTTATCGTTCGATCGGCGCCGGCGATATGCCTCAGCGCCGAATGATTGCCGGCGCCGGTGTGCCGCTACGCCCCAGTACAAGCGTCGCGGGCCGCCTCGGCAGCCCGCGCCGCAGTTGCGCGTGATCGCGCGCGGAATGCTGCTGGATCAATTCATCGAACTGGCGTTGCAACAGCCGGCGCACAGGCTGCGGCAAATCGAAATCGAGGGCATCGCGATAGCGCATCAGCGCGACCGCTTCAAGACGTTCCAACATCCCGAGCGCGGAAGTTTCATCGCTCATCGCCCCGAACGCGCGATTGTGCTGCGAACCATGCAGCGTCGGTTCACTCAACGCCGGCACGCTGCATTCCGCAGTGCCCATGAGATTGCGCAATTTGGCGAGACGACGGCGCGCATGCGCAGTGCGCTTGCCGCGATGCTTGAGCGAGCGCCGCACCGTGTCGTCGCGGACGAACTGCGCGCAGGCCCGGTAACAGGTTTCTCCTTCGCGGCACACCTCTATCAGGTCGTCGAGGATTTCCGACACCCGAGCAATTTTCATCGCTGCCCTCCTGGTTGTGTATGGGTTGCAAACATATCGGCGGAGTGGTGCAGCCAGCATGCCCACGCCTCGCCGCGCTCAAACAACTTGTCAGATATACGCACCCTCGTTGTCCGCTTTTCAGACGCCATACTTTTTCTTTCGTTGCTCTTTGCGCTGTCCATTTTGACTGCCCGTTGTGCCGTCGGTGACATGCGCCGGGCACATCGCTTGCCGCCTTTTAAACGGTATCGACCCGCGGCGCCAGTGTCTCCCATGCACGACGCGGGCCCGTTCCGGGACGCTTTTCCGTACAGCGTCGCACTTGCGTCCAACCCACCTGAGCGAGTTGCCTCAATGAGCAAGCTTCATCCCGCTGTACTCGCTGCACTGCTTGGTTGCGCAATCGCGGGCCCGGTCTGGGCACAGGGCTCGCAACCGGGCGAGGCCATGCGCGGATCGGCCGGCACTGCGAAAAGCGATCGCGCGCCGGGTGCCACTTCGAGCGGTTCGCTGCAGGACTCGAAGGAACGCTGGGCGATGACGCACCGTGCCAGCAAGATCATCGGTACGGACGTGCGCAGCGCCGACGGCGAGGAGATCGGCGACATCAAGGAGATTGTGATCGATCCGCGCAGCGGCAACGTCGCTTATGCGGTCGTGTCTTTCGGCGGCGTGCTGGGCGTCGGCGACAAGCTGTTCGCCGTGCCGTGGAAGGCCCTCAAGCTCGACAACAAGGACAACAGTTTCGTGCTGAACGTGGCGAAGGAACGACTTAGAGACGCGCCGGGTTTCGACCCGGATCGCTGGCCCGATATGGCCAATGTGCAATGGAATACCGACATACATAAGTTCTACGGCCAGCGTTACGACGCTAACGCATCCGGCAAACGTTAAAACCCGACGGCCGTTGCAAAGCGGCCTTTTATCGCAGTTCCATCCCCCAACGGAGATTTATCAATGCAACACATAAATCCCTGATCCAGGCGCGAGCGCGATAGCGGGCGGCGAGCACGACAACTCTTCCAACGGGGGTCGTACCGACAGCGGCGGTGCATATGAGTCTCCGTTGCGCCAGCACAGATACACGAACGCGCGGCTTCATGCGGAGCCGCGCGCCAGACGCAATCAACCAGCCATACCCGAGGAGTCACCTACCATGCCAAACATCAACGATCCCGTCGACCCGACGAACCCTTCCACGCTGACCACCGGCGGTGCAAGCTCGATGAGCACCGGGCCCGGCACGGCGCAAGGCGGCGCCCGCATTGAAGGCACGCCGGAAGAAACTCCCGGACCGGGGCCGCGCATCATGGCGTCCAGCACGCTGGAAGGCGACGCGGTAATGAACCGCGAAGGCGAAAAGCTCGGCACCATCGAGGAAATCATGCTCGATGTCAGCAGCGGACGCGTGGCCTACGCCGTACTCGCGGCAGGCGGTTTTCTGGGCATCGGCGACAAGCTCTTTGCCATTCCATGGCAGGCGCTCACGCTGGATACCGACAACGAATGTTTCATACTCGACATCGACAAGACGCGACTGGAAAATGCGCCCGGCTTCGATAAGGATCACTGGCCGGCAATGGCCGACCAGCGCTGGGCAAGCGAACTGGATACCTACTACGGCACGCGGCCGTACTGGTCTTAGTTAAGTAGCGGAGAGTCGAGAGCGGCAAACGATCCCGCTCTCGACTCTCGATACTCATCCGTTACGCCAGCGCAATGCCGCGCTCCCGCAGCGCCCGATGCATGGCGAAATAGAGATCGCTGGCCAGCACGTCCCGTTCGCGCACCCGCGTGGTGTTCCAGACCTGCAGTTCGAATGCCATCGCACCGCCCGCCTGCAGCGCGAGCAGGCGCACGACCGGCTCCGGGTCGTCCAATACCTCTTTATGCGCATTGGCGACAGCGCACAACAGGCGTCGCACTTCGTCCGGATCATTGCCGGCGGCGATGTTGATCGGCAGGCGCAGGCGGATCGGCGCGTGCAGATAAGCGTAGTTGGTGACGTTTTCGATAATGAAACGCGAATTCGGCACGATGACGACGGTATGGTCATTGGTGATGACCGTGGTGCGCCGCGCGCCGATTTCCGCGACGTCGCCCTGCACCGTCCCCAATTCGATGCGATCGCCTACCTTCACCGGCCGTTCGAGCATGATGATCAGGCCGCTGATGAAATTCTGGAAAATGTTCTGCAGCCCGAATCCGACGCCGACGCCGAACGCCCCGGCGAGAAAATTGAACGTGCTCAGATTGATGCCGTAAGTCTGCAGTATCGCCACCGCGCCGACGATGACGATCAGATAGCGGATGATCGAACCGAAAGCCTTGCGCGTTCCGAGATCGAGTTCGGTACGCCCCAGCAGCCGTTCGCTGACCAGTCGGCCGGCCCAGCGCGACAGCACCATCACCAGCAGCAGCAGGATAAGCAATTGCGTAACGCTGAACAGGCTGATCGGCGTCGTACCGATGGTGAAGAGCGGGACGTCCAGATCGCGCAGTTCGTCGAGCGCGGAAAAACGGTTGTTCACTTCATCCCTTCGTTTTCGATAAGGCAGGTTTAGCCGGGGGCGGCGCGCGTTCCGGCCGCGCCGCCCGTCATCGCGTTTGGCGGGAATCTGCCGGCGTTCTGCGCCGACCCGTGCTGATCCGATCGGCCGACGCGATAGCTGGCTTGCAGGCGCGTTTCATGCACGGTCAGCGCCACGGTACCGCCGCACGAACCGCCCGCACGCAAAGGACTCAGCATGACGATGCTGCACGGCCAGCTGGACGCGCCAAATCTTACGGCCTCCCCGGCGCAGGAGGCGAGAAATCTTCGCATCGCGCTGGTCAGCGAGACCTATCCGCCCGAACTGAACGGCGTCGCCCTGACCGTGCGGCGTTATGTCGAATATCTACGCGGTCGGGGCCACCGCGTGGAATTGATCCGCCCGCGCCAACCCGGCGATGCACGCAACGATGGGGCGGACGAAATCCTGCTGCCGGGTCTGCCGCTGCCGATGTATCGCGATGTTCGTTTCGGCCTGCCCGCCACCCGCATGCTGCGCACACACTGGCGCATGCAGCGACCCGATGTGGTCCATATTGCAACCGAAGGCCCGCTCGGCTGGTCGGCGTTGCACGCCGCACGCGGACTCGACATTCCGGCGTGCACCGATTACCGCACCAACTTCCATCGCTACAGCAGCCATTATCGACTCGGCTGGCTGGAGCGGCCGATCGACCTTTATTTGCGCGCGTTTCACAACGCCGGACACTGCACCTTCGTGCCGACCGGCGCACAACGCGCACAACTGGCCGCACGCGGTTACCGCAATCTTGCCGTGATCGGCCGGGGCGTGGATGCGCAACTGTTCAACCCGCAGCGGCGCAGTCGCGCCCTGCGCAGGCGCTGGGATGCGTGCGAAAGCGACGTCGTGGTGCTGCACGTAGGCCGTCTCGCGCCGGAAAAAAATCTCGACCTGGTCGTGCGCAGCTTCGACGCGATCCGGCGCATGCATCCCCATGCGCGCATGGTGTGGGTCGGTGACGGGCCGCTGCGACGAAAATACGAACAAGCGAATCCGGAGCATCTGTTCCTCGGCCCCCTCGCCGGTGAAGCGCTCGCCGCGTGTTATGCGTCGGCCGATCTGTTCCTGTTTCCCAGCCTCACCGAAACTTTCGGCAACGTCACGCTTGAAGCAATGGCAAGCGGGCTGGCACTGGTCGCATTCGATTACGGCGCCGCCGGCGAACATGCACTCGACGGGATCGACGCCTGCCTCGTCCCCTACGGCGACGAACGATGCTTCATCCAGAAAGCGGTCGACCTGGCCCGTTTCCCCGGCGCCCGGACGCACATGCGCCTGATGGCGCGCGAAGCGATCAAGCCGCTGCGCTGGCCGGTAATCATCGGCGAATTCGAACAGCAATTACGCATACTTGCCGGCGAACATGCAACGCAACAACGCACCGCTGCGACAGGTTGAGCGCCTGCCCCTGCCGCGCATGCGGGAATGGGAACACAGTGTCATCGTGGCACTGAACCGCTACACCGTCACGCCGGTGTGGAAACATCTGTTTGCCGCGGTGAGTCGTCTGGGCGACGGCGGTCTATGGCTGGCGCTTGCTCTGGCGCTGCTGGTACTGGGCGGCTCGCGGGGCGTGGAATGCGTTGTACACATGTTGATCGCGGGTTCGATCGCGTTATCGGTCTACAAGCTGTGCAAGCGTTGCGCGAGTCGGCCGCGCCCCTGCGCGACACTACGGAATTTGCATGTATGTGTGCCGCCGCTGGACGAATACAGTTTTCCGTCCGGCCATACTTTGCATGCGGTCGCATTCACCACAATCGCGGTCGCCTATTTTCCGGACCTCTCGCTCGCCCTGGTTCCCTTCGCCGTATTGACAGCACTGTCACGCGTGGCGCTCGGTCTGCACTATCCCAGCGACGTGCTTGGCGGTGCGGCAATCGGCGCGGGCGTCGCGCTGCTTTCCTTCTCGTTCGGATAGGGGCGCAGGGTGGCGAGTGTTTTCATCAACGCCGCCGCATCGAGCGGCTTGATGAAACAGTGATGAAAACCCGCTTCCCGAATGCGTCGCACATACTCTTCCTGACCGTAGCCGGTCACCGCGATCAGCACCATATCGCTCAACGCCGGCAATGTACGCAAACGCTGCGCAATGTCGAACCCGTCGAGTTGCGGCAACGCGATATCCAGCAGGGTGACGTGGGGCTGAAACGATTCGGCAATCGATAAAGCGGCTTGCCCGTCGTAGCAGACGCGCACGTCGTTACCCCAGATACGCAGCAGCGCGGCCGTGGTATCGGCGCCGTCATGATCATCGTCGACCACCAGAATGCGCGATGCGGCCATTCGGCGTTCCATCAGCGCCGCCGAGTCGTCCTGCGCTTCAAGTTCCGCCGCTCGCAACGGCAGCCGCACAATAAACTCCGCCCCCTTATTGCGCCCGGCGCTACGAACTTCGACGGAGCCGTTATGCAGGCGCACCAGGCGCTCCACCAAGGCGAGACCAATGCCGAGGCCGCCCTCGGACTGATCGAGCGAACGTTCGCCCTGCGTGAACAGTTCGAACACATGCGGCAACAGGTCCGGAGAAATACCGATCCCGTTATCGCACACACGCAGCACGGCCTGCTTGTCCTCCCGAACCGCCTCGCAACGAATCGCTCCACCGGCGGGCGTGTACTTGGCGGCGTTGTTCAGCAGATTGACCGCCACCTGGCACAGACGCATGCCGTCACCATCCACCATCAACGGCTCGGATTCCGTCTCGCAAACGAGATGCTGTGCGCGTGCGTCGATGATCGGGCGTACGGACTCGACCGCGCGCAGCGCAACGCTGTTCAGATCCGTCGCCGATTTCTGCAGCGCGATTTTTCCGCTCGTCACGCGACTCACATCGAGCAGGTCATCGACCAGGCGGGTCAATTGCGCAACCTGTCGTTCCAGCACATTGCCCGCCCACTGCACCGTGGTCACATCGTCCGGCTTGGCGCGCAGAATCTCGGTGACGTTGCGCATCGGTGCGAGCGGATTGCGCAACTCGTGCGCAAGCATGGCGAGGAACTCGGTCATGCGCTGTTTCGACGCTTCCAGCGCCTCGGCATGGCGACGCTCGGTAAGATCGCGCGTTACTTTGGCAAAACCGCGCAGGCGCTTGCGGTCGTCGTACAGCGCGGTGATGATGACATTGGCCCAGAATTTGGAACCGTCCTTGCGCAGCCGCCACGCTTCGTCTTCGAAACGGCCCTTTTTGGCCGCCTCCTTCAGTTCGAATTGCGGCCAACCGATCGCGATCGCCTCACGCGGATAGAAACAGGAGAAATGCCTGCCGAGGATCTCTTCGGCGGTGTAACCCTTTATACGTTCCGCGCCGCGATTCCAGGTCTGTACGTTGCCCTCGGGGTCGAGCATGAAAATGGCGTAATCGATCACGCTCTCGACCAGCAGTCGAAACGGCTCATCGGCACGCTGATTCACCAATTTGGCCTTGGGCGGCATCGGTTCCTCACACGCAGGCAAAGTTTAAATTATAAGGCGGCATTTTATCCGGCACCATGCAGCGCAACGCGACGCCCGTACTAGGTTCGCTCGGTGCCGGGTATACGCAACGCCTGACGCGCTTCGTTCAACTGTCGTGCGTAAGCGTATTTCGTCATGGGCTCGCGCACGCGTGCGAGCTTATCGAGCAATTTCAACGCGTGGTGCGCGACACCTGGGTGCAGCGCATCGGCCGGATGCAAGCCCACGCGCACCAGCGACGCGCCCGTGGTCGCGGCCAGCAGCGCGCGATTCCAGCCGCGTGACAGGGCGCGTCGCGGGGCACTACGCGCGCTGTACACCACGCTCGGCGCAAAGATGCGCTGCCGTGTCCGCAATGCGATGAATCGCGTCAGCGTGGTAGTGTATTCAAAATCGAACTCCTCCAGCGCGGCCCAGGCACCGTCGCCGAGCATCCACGCCGGCGCGACAAAACCGCGCACCTTCAACCCGTGCAATGCGCACCATAGGCGTCCGCGCGCGATGCGGCGCATGGCCTCCCGATGCGACAACCCGGCGAATTCACCCTCGCCCGTGGTGTAGATGCGACGCACGAGTCGCTGCACACCCTTTGTGGCGTGCGCACGTTCGTCGCGATGGGTATAGCCGTGCAGCGCGATTTCATCACCCCGCGCCACACATTCCCGCAACCAGTCGAGATAGGCCGTCGGCACATCGGCCCCGCCATCGTGATAATTCGGCACCACCAGCAGCGTGACCGGCGCGCGCGGACACCGTTCATGCACCGCATCGCGCAACACACGGCACAGCGACCAGGTCGCCGGAGCCACGTCATGGATGGAAATACATAGCGCGCGCATTGTTCCCCGTGAGCTCAACATGTGCGCCGAATGGATTCGGCGCCACCGCGCAGACCGCGATAGCGTTGCAGCAGTTCTGGCAGGACGCTCTCCCAGTCGTAGTATTGCGCGATCGCGCGCGCGCGTGCGCCGAGCTGGGGCAGGTCTCGCTCGAACAGCGCGGCTATCCCTTCGGCCATGGCCGCCGCGCTGTGCGGTTGAACAAGCACGCCGACCTCTTCGCTGACGAGTTCTCCGATGCCGGCTGCCTCCGTGCCGATGACCGGCAGACCGCAGGCCATCGCTTCGAGCGCGGCCAGGCCGAACGTTTCCTGCGCGCCGGCATGGACGAAGGCGTCGCAACCGGCGAGCAGTGCGGCGAGCTTGTTGCGGTCGCGAATGAAGCGCAGCACGCGCACGTTATGCGGCACATCCGGCGGCAAAGCGCCTGCGCCGACGAGCACCAACGTGTAACGCTCGCCCAGATTCCGCAGCGCCTGAAACAGCAGCGACAGATTCTTTTCCGGCGCGAAACGGCCGGCATAGATCAACAAGCGGCTGCGTGCATCGACACCGAGCATTTTGCGCAGCGCCGCGTTGCGCCGCGTGGGTTTGAACACCTGCAGATCGACACCCAGGCGCTGGCGATGCACCTGTCGAATGCCGATGCTGCGCAGTTTCCCGGCCATCACCAGACTGGGTGCGAGGACGAGATCGAACTGCTCATACAACCGATGCACGTATTTTTCCGCCAGGCGCTCGGCGCGCAGCCCATAACGGCGACCGAGCATCTCGGGCAGGTCGGAATGACAGAAAGCGACCGATGGCACATCGAGCGCAACGGCTGCGTCGAGTACCGCCCATGCGAGATGATAAGGATCGCCGGCTTCGATGACGGACGGCTTTACATGCAAAAGCTTCTGCGTCACCGCGCTCTTTCCCAACGGCACGCGGTAACCGTGCGACAACGGCAACGGCACGCTGCGCAGCGCAATCGTCCATGGCTCCGACGGCATGCTGCGCGCCGCCGGGATCATGAGTGTGTGGGAATGGCCGGGGCGCTGCCGCAGCCACGCACGCTTGGTATCGACGTAACGCCGTATGCCGCCGCTTTCGGCGGCATACAGCATGGTCACGTCACAGACGTGCATACGCCGGCGATGCTGCGAACACGCACCGACGAAGCGTCGATGGCGCCTGTTTCGCTTTTGGCAATCCGGCGTGATCGCCTTTGGATCGGATGTTCCTAACGCGCACCGTCGCTGCCCTCATCGCGACGCGGCATGGTTTCATCGTGAATGAGACGCGGCGGGACGTGCGGATCGAAATCGACCCATTTGCCGTCGACCCAACGTCCGTCCGCGCGTTCGATGCCGATGGCGCCCTGAGCGCGCAGGACATCGATCGCCAGCGGCTCCCCGATGCGATCGGCGTACACCGAGACCATCGCACCGGCCGGACGGTCGATCGGTTCTTCACGCGACGCGTCTTCGATGTTGCTGTCGCGCGAAGCGGCCGCACCACCCACCAGCGAGCCGACATACGCGCCGACCCCCGCACCCGCAACCACCGCTGCCGGTCCGAGCGGCGCCGTCGCGGCGGCCGCAACCGCACCGGCCGCGACACCCACCGCGCCACCGGCCGCTGCGCCTTTGAGCGCGCCCTTGCCGGCTGCCTTGGTGCCTTCGCTATGCTGATGCTCGTCCAGATCGCTCAGCGGCATGTCGCTGTGTTGGCCGGGCGGCGCGATATAAAAGCTGTCGACCTCGTCGCGCTCGAAACCTTCGCGGGCCAGCGCCGCGATCGCCTCATCCGCGCGTGTTTGCGTTTCAAACCATCCGGATACGATTGTCGCCATGAATTCTCCTCAGGCTGCCGCACGCGCGGCCTGCTTGCCGAGTGCGCGTCGCACTTCGACGCTCGGCACACGCATCAGCGTTCGATACTTGGTAATCGTACGACGTGCAACACGCAGTCCTTGTTCCGACAAAAGCGTCGCGAGTTTCGCGTCGGACAGCGGCCGCTCCGGATCTTCCGTCGCAATCATCTCCTTCAGCAATGCGCGCACCGCCGTGGCCGAAGCGGCACCGCCGGCTTCGGTGGCCAGCGTGCGCGAGAAGAAATGCTTGAACTCGAATACCCCGCGCGGCGTGGCCATGTACTTGTTGTTGGTCACGCGGCACACGGTCGATTCATGCACGCCGAGTTGCGCGGCGATATGCTTCAGCGCCAGAGGCTTCATGGCCACTTCGCCGTATTCGAAAAACGATTTCTGTCGTCCGACAATCGCCTCGGCCACGCGCTGAATGGTGATGAAGCGTTGCTCCATGCTGCGCAGCAGCCAGCGCGCCTCGTGCAACTGCTTTGTCATGAACGAATGCTGGCCGCCGGACACGACGTCGGCGTAGCTGCGATTGATACGCAGGCGCGGCATCACGGCCGGATTCATGATGACGGTCCACTTGCCGCGGATTTTGCTGACCAGGACATCCGGAATGACGAAGCGCGCCTCGCCCGCGCCGAAGCGCAGACCCGGCTTCGGATCGAGCGAACGAATCAATGCGATGGCATCGTGCAAGGTGCCTTCGTCGCAGCCGACCAGTTGCTGAAGCTTGCCCAGCTCGTGCGCGGCAAGCACGGTGAGATGTTTCTGCACGATCTTGCAGGCCACTTCGGTGACGCGCGATTTGGCCTGCTTGGCGTAGAGCTGCAGTGTCAGACATTCTTGCAATGTGCGCGCGCCGACTCCCGGTGGATCGAGTGTCTGCACCAGCCGCAACGTCGAGCGCAGTTCGTCCGCCGTGACATCATGCTCGGCCATCACCAGCGCCGCCAGTTCATCGAGTTCCTGCTTGAGATAGCCGTCGTCGTCGAGCGCATCGATAATCAGGTGCGCCAGCGCACGATCCCGCTCACCCATTTGCGACAGCAGCAATTGCTCGCGTAAATGCACGCGCAGCGACGGCTCGGGTTCACTCCAGTCCGTCCACTCGCCGTCCGACTCGCCATTATTTCCGCTGCTTGCATACGCGGCCGAATCGAAGCCGAAACGTTCTTCGCCCTCGACTTCATGTTCAGTGGCAGGCGCTTCGGTCGGTAACTCCGCCGTGGCGGGCGTCGTGCTTACCACGGTCGGCGTTTCGGACGGTACGGCGGGCTTGCTGTTCGCCTCCTCCAGGAAGGGATTATTGGCGAGCGCCTCGCCCATTTCCTGCGCGAATTCGAGCGCGGAAAGTTGCAGCAGCCGTAGCGCGTGTTGTAACTGAGGCGTTAGCGCCAGTTGCTGCTTATGCCTTAGCTCCAAGGCCAGTGCCATGAGTCCTCCTAGTGGGCGGCGCGCATGATGATTGTGGATTAGTTAGTCTGCGTGTCCGTCCGTGCATGCGAACGGACACGACCTTGAGAAAGGGGTTTGCCGCCCTGCGTCCCGCTTTCGAATTGCCCTGATTGCAAGAGGTATGCCAGCCTGCGGCACATTGAATGCTTGTCAGTTTGCGGCGGATATTTCGAGGAGGAGATTTCCGATGACCCAAGCGCTATGGGGCGTGCTGTTGCTGTCTCTTGCAGGTGGTACGCATGCGGCCGTTGATCGCGTTGAAGCGCGCGCGCCGCAACCGACTTCGCAGGTGACTATCGCAAACAGTCGGGCAGCCCCGACACAAGTTCGCGCCGATGCAAGCGCAAAGAAGGTACAACGATCCAAATCTGCCGACCCGACGAGCGAAAATTACAAGGCCGAGATGGCCGAGTGTCGCAGCATGACCGGCCCGCATCGCAGCGCATGCGAGCGCGAAATGCATGCCGCGCGCGCCGAGGGGCTGTACAACAACCGAGAAACAAAAAAGAAGTAAGTTGGTAGGACGAAGCGCTTCAGGCTCATGCCGGAGGCATTTTGGTTTCGAGCTGTATCCGGGAATGCATCAATGTCGCTATCCGGTAGCAGGTCGTATCTACGGACGGAGAAGGGCATGAACGAAATCGGAATCGAGCAACTCGGTCTGAGCGGGGCGGGGCCCAGCCAGGAACGTCTGCAGGAAGCGATGCGTTATCTGCGCGAACGCAACCGCTATATCCTGGATAAGCCGGTCGAGCGGCGCCCCAATGCGCGACCGCATCTCCTGACGCTGATTGCAGAACAGATCCGCAGGGAGCGCGAAATGCGCAACGCAATGCAACAACACGACGGCGGTTTCGCGCCGCACGACGAACCACACGCATGATCGATCCTCCGCCGGACGCGCGCCCGGCGGAGACTTATACATCCGTTGCTCCACGCACGCGCGACAACGCGCGATGCGCGCCGCGCCATTGCGTCGCGATGCACTTCAAATCTTTTCCGCTAACGGCGTCAGTCTTCCTGACGTTTGCCTACCTCATGGCCGACCACGCCGCCGATCGCGGCGCCACCGACCGTACCGAGAATACCGCCATCTGTCGCTGCGGCGCCCGCAACGCCACCGACGCCCGCACCGATGGCCGCGCCCTTCTCGCGCTCCGACATGCCATCCCACGTGCTGCACGCACCCAGCATGCAACCAAGCACCAGTCCCGCCAGTACCGTATTCGTGCGCATGGTGAGCTCCTGATGTTTAACACAAGTTGACAGTTGCAATAGGTGTGCCCTATGTAAAGCAGCGGAGGAGCGGGGAGAAGTCGGAAGAACGAACTGGAGTCCGGGACAAGCTTCGCGGGAATGATGGATAGGCGTGCTTTCACGGCAGCCGCGCAGCGCGCGATCGAGGTTCAGAATTTGAACTTTCTGCTCTCCGCTCTCTGCTCACTCACAACCAATACTCCCACTGACGCGCGAACCACTCCTTCGTCCGTTCCGAAATACCGCGTCGGCGCCAGGCGTCCAGAGTGATTTCATGGGAACGAGCGAGGTCGGCGTCAAACAGTTCGCTCATTTGTGCGCCGAAGTCATCGCCCAGCACAATGAGATCCGCTTCATAGTTATGCACGAGGCTGCGCCAGTCGAGATTGGTGGAACCGACGGTCGACCAGACGCCGTCGATCACCGCCGTCTTGGCGTGCAAAAGCGCATCCTTGCGTTCAAAGATGCGCACGCCGCTTTCGAGCAGATCCGAGTAACGCGATCGACCGGCATATAGCGGCGCCCAGAAATCGCTGAAACCCGGCAGCAGCAATCTTACTTCGACGCCGCGGCGCGCCGCATCCTTGAGCGCGTCGAGCGTGCGCGCATCGGGAACGAAATAACCGTAAGTCAGATCGGCGCTGTGCTCCGCATGGTGCAGCGCGGACAGCAGCGTCGCGTAGGTTTCGCTGCCCTGCTCGGGCGCGCTCGCCACGAGCCGCATGACGCGGCCACCGCGCTTTTCGATCGTCGGGTAGTAACGCGCCGGTTCGACCGCCGGACAATGCGCCTGACCGCGCCATGCGTGCAGAAAAAGCTCCTGTGCTTCGCGCACGACCGGTCCTTCGAAGCGTACATGCGTATCGCGCCAGCCGCGTTCCGGCGTTTTGATCTCGCTGCCGAAAGAACCGGCCGAGTAGACACCGCTGATGTTGATGCCGCCGGTAAAACCGATCACGCCATCGACAACCAGCAGTTTGCGATGGTTGCGATTATTGATGCGCCAATCGCCTTTGGCCTTGAGCGGGTTGACCGGATTGAACTCGCAAACAAGGACGCCCGCTGCCCGTAGATCGTCGAAATACGCTTTAGGCGTATCAAGCCCGCCCACGCTGTCGTACATGACGTTGACGCGCACGCCCTGTTTGCGTTTGGTGCGCAACAACTCGGCGAGCTTGAGCCCCACTTCATCGTCGGTGATGATGTAGCTCTCTAGGTTGACGTGATCGCGAGCGCCACGGATGGCTTCGAGCATCGTCTTGTGCGTCTGCGGCCCGTCAATGAGCAGCGCGGCGCGATTGCCGAGCACGAGCGGGCTGGTCGCGCTCCCTCGCGCGCTACTCAGATGATGGCGGAGTAGATCGGTATCCCCTTCCCGCGCGAGCGCAGCGAGCACAAGCCTGGCTTCGGCCGGCGGCAGCACGCCCTCCGCGGTACGCACAGGAGGAGAAGCCGGTTCCGCAGCTCTGGCTGCGGGTAGCGGCGCATCGGCACGGAAGGCGCAGCCGGCGAGCGCGATGATGACGATGAACCCGGCGGTGAACACGCCGTGCGTTAAACGTCCACGTCCGGCAATGGGCTTCATGAGCCTACGCCGATAGCGCTGCGCTGTCCGATGCGCCTGCGCGGACGCACGCCGCCGTCGATGCGGTGATGACGCACGGAACTGCGTCATCATCACCGCATCGCTTTCGGGCTCAGCGCCTTGTGCGCGGCGCCGGCATATCATCGGCGACCGCAAGCCGGCCGCGCATGTTATCGCCGGGCGATTCAATTCCCGTTACGGGGGGTACGCTGCGCGTATCGCCCGTTGCGAATAGGGCCGTACGGTCCACGTCGACGGCGCGGCGCACCTTCGCCTCCGCGTTGTTCCAACACCTCCTTATTGCCCTTCGAATCCACCGGCTGCTTCTTTTTCGTATCTTCGTTCTGCATGTCAATCTTCCTGTAAGGCACCCGGCGCGAGGTTCGCGGCAGGGCGATGATGCTCAAGCGGTGATTGAAACTACGCTCGGTGCCTGCGGCCCTTCCCCCTAGGGAAGCGCCGCAAACCTTTTCTCAGGATTTGCCCTTGCTCCCATGCTGCTTTGTGCCTGCACCGCCTCGATGTTCCGATTCGGCTGCGGCAGTCTTCATGCGTGATTTGCCGCCACCCTGTTGCTGCGACGTGTGGCTTTGCGATTGTTGTTGTTCCTTCCCGGACTGTCGTCCGCTGCCCCCTTGAGTCTGTTGGCCACCGCCGCCTTGCTGGCTCCCTTGCGAGTGCTGGCCGGATCGCATGCTTTTGTCCGGCCCACCTTTGGACTTGCTTTCATTAGCCATGGTGTATCGACCTCTATCGTGAGCAGACGGCTGCGGCGCCGCGCATCGAGAAGAGGCAAAGCGCTTCCCGCTCGTGGCGGCGCATGACGGCTTTGCGCCGCTTTGCAGCCGGCATCCCGAACGCGGAATGCATTGCCAGACAGCAACGCACGTGCCGCGTATGGACGAACGAATCCGGACGCCGTTGGCCGGTCATTACCGCCTTGGAATTCCCAGAACCAGCGTGACCAAAGCCAATGCGAGAAAGCCATACGAAATGAGTCGGGCGATGCCGGCAATGCCGGGGGCGATTTCATTGAAACCGGCGAGCGCGGCCACGCCTGCAGCAAGAAAAAAAATCAGCGCATAAAACAGCAAGGCATCACCTCGGTGATCGCTCCACGCGAACGTGCGTTATGCGCCCTCTGCCGCTAAGCGCGTGTGGGAAGCAAATGTCGGCCGCGCTTCCAAATCGAGGCCACAGCGTTTTTTGCTGCAACGCATGTGCCCGAAGTCGTGATTGCACGACATAGTCATTATTCGGAAGGTGCCGCGGGGCATGCGTCTTGCAGCCGGTGTGATTCTTTTTTGACGTATTGGATTCGACAATGCCTGGACGACGTAACGACTTGCCGCGCACGCTTCACGACCAGCGTTCCGGGATAAACACCACCTGTCGAGAGGAAGAGCAAATCGGACGCGATTCAACGCCGGCGCCTCACAACGATGAAACGCGCACGGCAGCGCCCGCCGGAGCGCGCGAATCGATCTCGACGTTGCGCGATGCCGCCGCCCGCTGTCGTGCATGTCCGCTATGGCGGCACGCAACTCAAACGGTGTTCGGCGAGGGCAACGAACACGCATCGTTGTTCGTCGTGGGCGAACAACCGGGCAACAGTGAAGATCTGAGCGGGCATCCGTTCGTCGGTCCGGCGGGGCAATTACTCGAACGCGCATTACAGACGAACGGCGTCGAGCGTGACGAGATTTACATCACCAATGCGATCAAGCATTTCAAATGGGAACTGCGCGGCAAGCGAAGATTGCATAAGACGCCGGCTCAGAAAGAAATCGAGGCTTGCCTGCCATGGCTGCAGGCGGAAATAGAACTGGTAAACCCGAAAGTGGTGCTGTGCCTTGGCGCGACGGCGGCGCGTGCGACGCTCGGCGGCCCGGTGCGTATCGGCGAACATCGCGGTCAGAACATTCGCACACCGCACGGCTACGACGTCATCGTCACCATACATCCGGCCTACGTGCTGCGCCTGAAAGCGAGCGCCGCCGAAGAGGCTTACGGGATGCTTACGGAGGATGTTGCATTGGCTGCGCGAATTGCGCTCGGCGCCTGACGGTGATTCAGTCGCGCGTTGAGCGGCGGCATCGACGGCATCGCACCCATGGCGCCACCACATCCGGATCGCGGTTTTGCAACTCGCCCGGCTAGGAAGATAAATACATATATGGGATTCGGATCGGGCGGTTCAGGCGGCGGCTCGACCGGCACCTTATGCGGTTCGCCATCGCGATCCGGCAGGGGCTCGGGCGTCTGGGCAAGCATGCGCCCGTAAGCGATCTCGTCTCTCATGGCCGTTCCCTGATCGTCGTTGCATGTCGGAGACTGCAACGTCCGTGCCGGTGGAATCAGGCGCGCTTCGACGCGAAAACGACTTTTTGCGAATGACGAATGTGCGCTTTCAGGTTGCGGCGCATATGATCGAGCGCCTGCTCGGCGTATTGCGGCTCGACGGATGCGACGCAATCCGCCGGTACGGTAATCCGATAGCGGCGCAAATACGCATCGTTGGCCGTGAACAGCACGCACGAATCCGCGAGCAATCCAGTCAGCACCAGCCGGCGCACGCCCAGATGCTCGAGCAGCAGCGCGAGCGGCGTGAGGTAGAAACCGGAATGCATCGGCTTGAGCACAAAATAATCGCGCGCCTTCGGGGCGAGAATCGTGGCCAGCTTGCGGCCATGACCGCCGGCGCTTCGACAATGCCTCACCGCCTGATCAAAGCGCGACTGCCAGCGTCCGAAGTTATCGTTGACGTAGATGGCCGGCACCCCGGCGCCATCCGCACGCGCCTTCAATGCGGCCGTGGCGCGCGCCGCGGCGATCGCGTACGGGGCCAGGCGCTCACCCTCTTCGAAGTCCAGATCGTTGATGAAATCGATCAGCAACAGCGCCGTGTCCGACGTGCCGGCATGCCCCTTGAGACGTGAACTGGTCGAAGCCACGAGCGACCCTTTTTCATATGCTTCGTGGCCGTTACGCAATCGACATGCCGCACGCCGTCGGGCGGCACAGCGATTGCCGCGTTTCGCGTGACTCCCCGGCTGAAGAGACCCATGACAGTTCGAATTGCATTCCGTCTTGGTGGCGCTGTGCTCGGCATCGCGCTTCTGCTCGCCGGCTGCTCGGTGCCGCAACTGGCTTACAACAACGCCGACACGCTGCTGCGCTTCAAGCTCTACGCCTATCTCGACCCGACGGAGGAGCAGGACCTGATGATGTCGAGCGCGATCCAGCGCCTGCACGTATGGCATCGCCACAATGAACTGCCGCGTTATGCCGACGCCTTCGCCCAAATGGCGCAACGTGTCGGAACCGGATTGCACGAAACCGACATCGCATGGTCACGCGACCTCATGTACGAGCGCTATCGCGCTCTCGCGGCGCGTGCGGTCGACGACGCCTTGCCGACCGTGCGCACGCTCGAGGCCG
>JAKFDA010000094.1:0-53923 GCA_036676355.1 Nitrosomonadales bacterium
GAAAAGGTGCCGCGAGGCACCTTTTCTCATCCAGCTCTGACTGCCCCACTCCGACAGTCACGGCAATATACAAAAGCTCGAAAGTAGCCGCCAACCTATGGCGCGCTGAGCGCTACATAACCTGATCCGCTGACGAAGAATTCCTCTTCCACATCTGCCAAAGGCTCATTCTCCAGGCTTTCACCATCTCGTAAAATTTTTCCTGCCCATATTTTTCGACCAGCGTCTGCTCTTCCCCTAGCAAATTCCTTCCCAGTGCCATCGCCTGAATATCCCAGCCCAGCAACGAAAGTATCGTGGGAGCAATATCCATCGTCGTGGCGGGTTTTGTAACTAGCTTCGGCTCAATCCCAAATGAGCGCACCATGAACAGGTTTTCCCGCCCGTCTTTACTCTGATCAAGGAGATCACTTGCAGCGCTTCGCATTTGCAAGTGATCGGATGCGACCACAATAACTACATCCTTCCCTGCCTCGGCTTCTATTTTTTTAACGAAGCCACTGATCAGCTCGTCGGAACACTTCACAGCATTGAGCATGCTGTTTGCGCCATTGCCATATTGCAGTTCGGCCCTGTTTGCACAAGCCGGCGTCCTGTATCCGTTTGGCGCATGAGTGTCCAATGTCAGGACGTACAACGCAAAGGGTTTCCCAGCGATGGAAAGTTCGCGGAATTTTTTCAACGCTGATTGAAATAGCGTGTCATCGTAAACACCCCACTTTGAGACGGGTATGTCCTCCCCATAGTGGGCTCGAAGCTCATTCAGCCCCGTTATATCTTTAAACTGATGATCTGAATAAAAACGTCCTTTACCCGCAAAATCGAGATCGGCCCCGCCTACATAGGCAAGTTGGTAGCCCCGCTCATGCAGAAGGTCGCCAATGCAGCTCGCACCCGGAATGAAAGACGAAAGATCACTCAAATTATTACCGTCATGCCGGAACGTTGCGAGCGGCATCCCGCACTGGCTGGCAACCATGCCGGCAACCGTCCAGTCCGTAAGGGGAGCCTGCCCTATGCCGTGGATCGAAAGCGAGGATTTCTCCATTTCGGAAAGCTTTGGCGCGAGCCCCGGGAATGTCCTGTGGCTTAAAAAAGTCCTTTCCAGGCTTTCTGCATAGATATAAACGAGAGACCTGCCTTGTGCGGCCGGCTTTACATCGTCGAATGAGCGTAGGGCCTCGTTCAAAACGGATGCATAACGGCTGTCGTACAGTTCTTGCGCGACATCAATTGTTTGCACCGTAGCGGGATGCACGCCTACCGCAAAAATGCTCAAAGCACCGATCACTGTTACGTGAATAACTCGGGAGGGGCGGTACTGAAAGAGGGACTTGGATTGCCGCGCACAGATTCGCCATGCGATAAAGCAGACTAAACCGACCGTCGCGAAGGCAGCCAGCGTCAAGGCGACGTAGGTAGAAAAATTGAATACATCCAACCCGTCGAACCCATAGAGCAAATGAAAGAAAGTTGCTTCAGTGATACCGGCGCCCGTGATGTCGTCCGAAACGAAGTAGAACAACGAAAGCACCGTAGAAACGACGAAGATCGATGCGCTCAACAGAAAAATAAGCAGTGAGGTGCGCATTCCCGCTGCGTACAAGATGGCCAACAATGCGCAGCAAACTGGTATGAGCAGCATTTACTTATCATCTCCTCCCATCCAGAAACACAGAGAGGTGCCGAAGCACCTCTCTGTTTAGATCTTACGGCTCAATCAAGACAACTATGCGTGAGCCATCTTAGTTACCGCGGCACGACCCCGGAAGGTAGCGAGCAGGAAGTGTCGTACCATCAGCCGTGTCACCGCACACCCATTTGAACACGTTTGCGCCCACGTCAGTATTAGTAAGCTTGCCGGCGTCAGTGTACGGCGTCAGTGTCACCATCGTGCCGGCAGCGTCCTTGAGATCCGGCGCTACACTCGCGTCACTCGTCGTGACTTGGATGATGCCAGTGTCCGTCGTCGCCACTTTCGCCACATACTTGCTCACACCAGTAGCACCACCGGAATTCTCGCAACCCCAGCCATCTGCACCAGGAAGGTTCGTGCCAGTCGCGCTTTGCACCGTTTCAGTGATGCTGGTACGGCAGGATGAAGCGGCAAGAATGACTTCCGACACCTTCGCGCGGATTGTGTAGTCCTGATACGCGGGCAGCGCTACTGCCGCGAGAATACCGATGATCGCGACGACGATCATCAGTTCAATAAGTGTAAAGCCCTTTTGTACAGCTTTCATTCGAACTCTCCTCGAGTTGTGGGATGAGACGAGACCGTTATCCGTCTCGTGCAGGCCCCTATGAGCAAGGCGCGGACCAGAATGAGTGGCAATACCGAGCGACATCGCTAAGAGACTGTCTCAGATAAGTTTTTTCCGCCACGATGAATTATGCCTCTGTCATGACGTGAAATGCGTCACGCACCGTTAACTCGTCGAATCTCGAACAGTGACGAAGCACGTCACTTAACCGTACATTTGCGTAACTGTTGAGTCACTGACAAGGGTGTCGGCACACTGACGTTTTCGTCCATCCTTCAACGAGTTCGGCCAGATGCGCGGAAGCATCGGTGCGCCACGCGCCGTTCGACGCAGGAGCCTGCCATGACGTTTTTTCAAAGCGAATGGAGATCAGAAATCCAACTCCGAATCCTTATAAAGACAGCGATGGATTCCGGCTCGCGCTTCGCGCGTCCGGAATGACAGTGGAAGGGTCTGAGATCGGGATCGGGGTCTCCCGTTTATCTTCGACTCGCTCAGAGCTCGGGACAGACAGCGCAGTATTAACGCGAGTAGCCAGGAATGAGCGATTCGTCGATGGCGTCGATCTGTTCGCGATCGACGAATCGCTCGGCGTAACGCAGATAGACCTTCTCGCGAATAAAGATATCAAACAGATCGGGGTCGATGTGACCGTTGAGTTTGAACTTGCCGAGGATGTGCAGCGATTCGGAGAGCGTTTTGCCGCGTTTGTACGGACGGTCCTTGGCGGTGAGCGCTTCGAAGATATCGGCGATCGCCATGACGCGCGCCTGCACCGACATTTGCTCGCCGGTCAGGCCGCGCGGGTAGCCCTTGCCGTCCATGCGCTCGTGATGCCCGCCCGCGTACTCGGGAACGTTGCGCAGATGCTTGGGCCACGGCAGCGACTCGAGCATGTTGATGGTCGAGACGATGTGATAGTTGATGACCTCGCGCTCTTCGTCGGTTAGCGTGCCGCGCTGAATCGTAAGGTTCTTGATCTCGTCTTCGGTAAGGAACTGCGCCGTGTTCCCCGACGCGTCACGCCATTGGTATTGCGTGCCGATTCGAATGACTCGCTCCTGCTCCGCTTCCGACATCGACTCGCTGCCGATATTGCAGCGATGAAGAAACCGGCGGTCTTCTTCCAGCGTTCGCAGCGTCTCGCGCAATTCCCGTTCGATCTGGAACGCTTCGTTACGGCTCGCGAACCGGTCGGCGTTCTTGCGCTTCGCGAGTTCGAGCCTCTTCCTGAGTGCGTCTAATTCGACATCGCGCTTCAGTACTTCGAAGCGCGTATCGATCAGCGCGATGCGGTCGAAGATGGTCTGCAGCTTCGTCGCCTTATCGACGACATGGACCGGCGTGGTGATCTTGCCGCAATCATGCAGGAGACCTGCGATATGCAATTCGTAGCGATCCTCGGCCGACATCGTGAAGCCGCTCAACGGCCCGCTGTCTGCGGCGGCCGCAGCTTCCGCGAGCATCATCGTGAGCATCGGCACGCGCTGGCAATGACCGCCGGTGTAGGGCGATTTTTCGTCGATGGCCGAGTTGATGAGACCGATGAACGATTCGAACAGCTTTTCGAGCTGGCTGATGAGTTGCCGGTTATTGATCGCGATAGCAGCCTGCGAAGCGAGCGATTCGACGAGCTGTTGATCGGCCCGCGTGAACTCCACAATTTTTCCGGACGCGGCGTCCATCGCATTGATGAGTTGCAGGACACCGATTACTTCGCCTTCATGGTCTCGCATCGGAACCGTCAGAAACGATTTCGAGCGATAACCCTGCTTCTCGTCGAAATTGCGTGTGCCGGTGAAATCGAATCCCGCCTGCGCGTAAGCATCAGCGATGTTGACGGTACTGCCGTGCAGCGCGGCATAGGCCGCCACCATGGAGTTGTTCGGCCTGCCCTGTTTGTACAGGTGGATGGGATAGAACGGGATTTCGTTGCCTGTCGTTCCGCCGAGCGCCACGTTGAGCGACCCGGTTCGCACGATGGCAAACCTCAGACACTTGTCCTTGCCCTCGCCGTCCACCAGGTAGAGCGTGCCGCCGTCCGCGTGCGTAATGCTTTGCGCCGCCAGCAGGATTTTTTCCAGCAACGCATCGAGGTCGCGCTCTTGGGAAAGCGAAGCGCCGATGTCGTTGAGTCGATCGAGACGTGCAAACAGGTCGTTCGCATCGGCCGTCAGTTGACACACCGATACTTCGCTTGAGCTTTCCGCGGCCGTGCGCACGTTATTACTTGATACAGACTGAGCGGACTTGGGCGATATCGGTAATGCCGCCCAGCACCTTTTCGATGCCGTCCATTTTCAGCGTGCGCATGCCCTCGCCGAGCGCGGTGGCGACGATCTCGGCAACCCTGGCGTGCTCCTGTATGTGTTTCTTGACGGCGTCGGTGCCGACAAGCAGTTCATGCAGACCGACCCGGCCCTTGTAGCCGGTGTTGCTGCACGCGTCGCAACCCGCCTTGCGATAGAGCTTGAACTGGCCGCTCTCGTCCGCGTAGTTCTGGGCCCACTCCTTGTAGATCGCCTCGTAGGCGCGTTTGGCATCGGCCTTGAACGAGGGTGTATTGAGCAACTCCTGGCAATACTCGGTCAGCAGCGCCTTCATCTCTTCGGGCGGCGGCGTATAGGCCTGCTTGCATTTGCCGCACAGGCGTTTCGCCAGACGTTGCGCCAGCACGCCCAGCAAGGCGTCGGCGAAGTTGAACGGATCCATGCCCATGTCGAGCAGGCGGACGATGGACTCGGGGGCGCTGTTGGTGTGCAGCGTCGCGAACACCAGGTGGCCGGTCAGCGACGCCTCGATGCCGATGGACGTGGTTTCCTTGTCGCGCATTTCGCCGACCATGATGATGTCCGGGTCGGCGCGCAAAAACGCCTTCATCACCGTGGCGAAATCGAGGCCTGCTTTCCTGTTCACCTGGACCTGACGCAGACCCTTCTGCGTGATTTCGACCGGATCCTCGGCCGTCCAGATTTTGGTGTCAGACGTGTTGAGATGCCCGAGGATCGAATGCAGCGTCGTGGTCTTGCCGGAACCGGTCGGGCCGCACACAAAAAACAAACCATACGGCTTGCTGACAACCTCCTTGAGGATCGGCAAGTTATGCGGCGTGAGTCCCAGCTTGTCCACCGGTATCGGCTCGCCCGCGGCGAGGATCCGCATGACGATATCTTCGACGCCGCCTTGCACCGGAATGGTCGCGACCCGCAACTCGACGTCGAGGGGGCCGAACTTCTTGAATTTGATCTTGCCGTCCTGCGGCTTGCGCCGCTCGGAAATATCCAGATCGCACATGATCTTGATACGTGCGATCAGTGCGCTCCTGTATGACGCAGGCACTTCGATGTACGGGACGAGGCTGCCATCCTTGCGGAAACGTATCTCGGTTTTTGCCCTGCCCGGATAGGCTTCGATGTGTATGTCGGACGCGCCCTGATGATAGGCGTCGATAATGATCTTGTTGACCAGCTTGACCAGTTCATTATCGGCCGCTGCGGAGAGATCATCGTTGGCGCCGATCTCCTCAGCTTCTTCCATGGCCAGGCCATCGAGCAGGTCGCCGATATCGCCGATATCGGTTTCCATGCCGTAGAACTGGTTCAGCGTGTCACGAAACTCTTTCTTGGTTGTGACCGAATAACGAATCTTGTGGCGCGGAAAGACGTGCGTGACGATCCGCGAACTCTTGATTTTTTCCGGATCCAGACAAAGGACGCGCAAGCCTTCCTTGGTTTCCTCGATCGGCACCCACTGATTGGATTCGACGTACTCGCGTTTCAGGTTGCGCAGCAGATCCATCGGCTTGATGCGTTCGGATCGATGCGGCTCGTAGCTCACGCTGAAAAATTTCGACAGCGCTGCACCCATCGCCGCGAGCGGCACGTTGAACTCGTCCAGTAGGACTTCCTCCAGATCAGCGCCCTTCTTGCGCGCGGACCGGGAAGCCAACTCGAACTCGGCGGCGGTGATCACACCGTCGGCAACCAGAAAATCGTACTTGGTGTTGAGCGCCTGACGATTGCGCCGTTGTTTATAGGTCGTCGCGAGCGCGCGCACGAAGTGACCCATAAGCTCTTCGGTCGCCGCGTCGTACGCGCCGCCCGATCGTGTATTGATGAACTGCGCAACACCCCACAGTTCGTTACTTTCATCGAGCAATGGCGCTACGAGCATCTGCTTGCTGCGCAGCCCTGTTCGCTTGTCGACTTCCTGCAGGAAGCGAAGCGTCGGATGTATGTGCTTGAGCTCCGCCGTGTCGTAAGCGTCCTTGATGTTCAAGATGCGCTTCGACATGGCGCAATAACCGGCGATGGAATGCTCGGCGATTGGCAATTTCAGGTCACGGAATGCGTTGAGGCCGATTTTGACGCGCGAAACGATGGTTGCGCGTTCCGGGCCTACGCCGTAAATCGTGAATCGCTCGGTATCGAACAGCGTACAAAGTTCAGCGGCCATCTCCGACAGCGCCTCATCGACATTGCCGGCCGACTGCAGGCGGTCGAAAATGGCCACCAGCGGCTTGGGGAGTTTGGGGGCGGGGTTCGCCGAACCTGGAGTCTGGCTAAGCACTGCGCTCATCGTCGTTTGAATACCAAGTAGCTGCTCCGCGTTCGTGGAGGGTGGACCCGTCAGGCATGCTAACGACCGTTCCGTTGTAGCCGCAACCGCGCGAGCCGCCCGGTTGAGGCTTATTTCAAATCGCAGCCAGGACCATCCCTTACTGCACTGACTAGAACTCGAAGATCTGCCCGTTCTGCAGCATTTTTGGCCGGTGTGCCCCGGCATAGGCTTCGATTTCCGCCATCGTCAATTCGACTTCGCCCGGCTTGAGATGGGTGATATACAAGTCTGCCGATCGGTCGAGTTTTTCCAACTCTTCGGCCAGCATGCTCGGACACAGATGCTTGGCAACGCGCGCGAGATCCCGCTCTCCGTTACAGAATGCGCATTCGATGATCAGATAACGGAGATTGGCGATGCGGTTGACGATTGGCCACAGCGCGTCGTTCTTCGTCGTGTCGCCGGTATACACCATGCTCGCTGCGCCGCTGTCGATGTGGTAGCCCAGCGCGGGCACGACATGATTCGCGGGCAGCGCCGTGATACGCCGCCCATCGAGCGTGACGGTGTCGCCCACGTCGATCGTCTCATAGCGCAGATACGGCGCGGCACGGCTGGGGATTTCGGCGAAGTCCGGCCAAACGCTCCAGTTGAAAATGTGATTTCGCAGCACATCGATCGTCGCCGCCAGAGCGTGCACGGTCAGGGGGCGATCGCGCATTTGTCCCACCGTATCGACAATGAAAGGGATGGTCGCGATATGGTCGAGATGCGAGTGCGTCAGGAAGACGTGATCGATCATCGTCAATTCGGCCAGCGACAAATCGCCGACACCCGTTCCGGCATCGACGAGTACATCGCTGTCAAGCAGCATGGACGTCGTCCGCAAGTGGCTGCCGCCGATGCCGCCGCTACAACCGAGAATACGCACGCGCATGAATGATAGGAATACAGATGATTAAGACAGACCGAATGCCGGCTGCTTTCGGTCAAGATATCGCGGAAGAACGGCTGCTCTAAAGGAATAATGTGGCGGCGCAACACTCAGCCGAGTCGCACCGCCCTCGCCCTGCCCACGTCAGCTTTTGAAGAAAAACTCCATCTTGACGCCCGCCAATTCAATGATGTCGTGATCTTTCAAAGGATGTGCCTGCATATCGATCGTCTGGCCATTGATCACGGGAAATTTATCGCCTTCCACATGGGTGATGAAATACCCTTGCGGGCGCTTGGTGATGACCGCCACCTGTTTGCCGGTCGCGCCGAGCGTCGTCAGCGCCTTGGTCAGCACTAATTCCCGTCCGGCCGAGCTTCCCGACAGAACCTGGATCGCTGCCGCGCCTTGCTGCGCGCTCATCGGGGCAGTGGCACCCGTATGGTGGCCGGCCGGTGCGACCGGCTGCGAGGTGGACAGCCGCAGCGCCTGGGATTCGGACATCGGGCGTAACGGCTGGGAACTGGTAATCGACGGCACAGCCAATGGCGGGGCAATTGCCGTATTGACGAGTTCCGATGCAGCCGCCGATGATGAAGACATCATTTGCGGCGCCATGGTGTTGGGGCGCAACACCATCGTTCGCTCAAACTCCTCCGGCACCTTGCCCGACGCTGCGGCTTCGTTGACGTATTTCAGTTTGTACTTGCCAAGCTCGATCACGTCGTTGGTCTGCAGGAAATGCTTCTTGATTGCCTGGCCGTTGACCGAGGTGCCGTTCGTGCTGCCCAGATCTTCCAGAAAAGAGTCGTTGAGAATGGTCACGATTACGGCGTGCTCACCGCTTACCGCCAGGTTATCGATCTGGATATCGTTATGCGGCTTGCGACCGATCGTCGTTCGCTCCTTGGTCAGAGCGATCTCCTTCAGGACCAATCCATCCATGCTCAAAATCAGCTTTGCCATTGGCAATCCTCGTGTATCCACTGCGTCATGCCGCGCCACCCGGCGACATGCTATTTCATCCAGCCGAAAATTCGATCATGCCACGCGCGCCTGGCAGCGTAATCGCGCACTACTTTGACTAAAATCACCGAAATATTGTCCCGCCCGCCGTTGTCGTTCGCGAGTTGCACCAACTGCTGCGCCGCCAGCCGCAGATTCACGGATAGCGTTCGCAGCGTCATGGCCATGTCCTCATCCGACACCATGTCGTTAAGTCCATCGGAACACAAAAGATAGATGTCGCCCGGAGCGGTCTCGAACTCGCTGATTTCCGGTTCGACGACGACCTCGATGCCCAACGCGCGCGTCACCAGATTCTTGTTCTGTGAAAATTTGGCTTGTTCAGCCGTTAACATGCCGCTGTCGATCTGTTCTTGCAGAAGCGAATGGTCTTTGGTGAGCTGTACAAGCCGATCGCCACGCAGGCGGTAAAACCTCGAATCACCGATATGCGCGACGGCGACCCTATTGTCGTAGAAAATCGCGGCAACCAGGGTTGTCCCCATGCCGGCATATTGCGCCTCGCTCTGCGCCGCCTGGTAGATCGAACTGTTCGCCTTGGCGATCTGTTCGGCCAACAGGCGCTGTGCGAGCGATACGCCGCTACTCGGGTCAACATAATGCAGCGGCCGCTTATCGAGCGCATGCTGCAATTCGGTGGTGATCACGGCGGTTGCCATGCCGCTGGCGACTTCGCCGGCGTTATACCCCCCCATGCCGTCGGCAAGCACGACCAAACCATTTGCCGCATCCGCAGCCACGGAATCTTCGTTGTGCGACCGGATCATCCCCGGATCGGTGCAACTCGCAATTTCAAGCGCTTGACTTAAATCCATTTGACGCACGCCCGCGTAGAACGCTCCACCGGCGCACTGACCGTGCAATCAATTGACCTCAATTTCGCCCTTCCCCCGTCCCGCTCGCATGCCTGCATCTCGTCAAATACGCAGTGCAGCATTAACTTGCTGAAGAAACAGCAGCATAAATTCCATTCTTGCAGCCCGGTATGAATTTCGTCAAATTTCGCAGCACTGGAAGCTTGGATTGGGAAAGGGTGACCCGCCCAGGGGGCATAGCCGCCGATGATGCCGCGCGGCTCCAGCTTTGGCGACCGTGCTTGCGCAGCCAAACCAGCGCCATTGAGCGACCCTGAAGACCGTAGCGGCGTTGCGCCTGCTTGTAGGTCAGTTCGCCTTTTTCAACCTGCTCGACCACCGTCAGCTTAAAAGCCAGCGTGTAGTCACGCTGGGTACGCTTCAAACCTGATTCCATCTGATTTGCCTTTTCTTGAGAGAAAAGGTGTCAACCTCAGGCAGGACGGGTCAAACCTCAGGCAGGACGGGGCAGTGCAAAAAAAAAAGCCCTGCGAGCGCAGGGCTTTTTTGCACTTAGCCGATCAGCTGCCGAGGATCGTTCCGACAGTGATTCCGAGCGCTGTGGCCAATTCGGCGCCGCCCAGCTTCTTGGTCTCTTCGCCCTTGGCTTTCGTCACTTTGATGCGACCGCCCTGGCAGGTGATAAAGAAACTGTCGCCGGTAATTTCGGAAACTTCGCCGATTTTGCCTTTCACGCCACCAAAGGACCGGAACAGCTCTTTGCTGCTGTCATAGATCTGAACCTTCTTGCCGTTCAGGGTAGTCCATGCGCCGGGCGCCGGGTTGCAGGCACGGATCATGTTGTAGACCTGATCGACGTGGTTGTGAAAGTTGAGTTTGGACTCGGCGGCACGCATCCAGCCTTCGTAGGTAGCCTTGTTTTCGTCCTGCACCACTTCCTTGTGCTTGCCTGCCACGACGAGATCCGCCGCTTCCAGCATCGCCTGAACGCCCATCGGGAACAGATGGTTGAAATACACGGAGCCGATGGTGTCGTCCGGGCCGATGGCGCATTCCTTCTGCAACACGACGGGGCCTTCGTCCAGACCATCGGTCGGGCGGAAAATCGTCAAACCGGTCTTGGTGTCGCCCTTGGCGATCGGCCAGTTGATCGAACTCGGGCCGCGGTAAAGCGGCAGCAGCGAAGGGTGATACTGGATCGTGCCGTGCTTAGGAAGGTTGACGAATTCCTGCGGCGCGAATTGCAGCACGTAGGCCATGATGCCGATGTCGGCGTTGCACTGCTTCATCGCGTCGAGCGCTTCGGCGCTCTTGAGGTTCGGCAGTTGATAGACCTTGAGACCTTTTTCCAACGCCGCCACTTTCAGCGGATCCGCCTTCGCGCCTTCTTTTTCGGGTGCGCAGAAAACGGCAGCGACTTCGTCGCCGCGCGCCAGAAACGCTT
Organism: Nitrosomonadales bacterium; assembly: GCA_036676355.1. Classification (GTDB taxonomy): domain Bacteria; phylum Pseudomonadota; class Gammaproteobacteria; order Burkholderiales; family SG8-39; genus ZC4RG42. Next base: position 11,044 of record JAKFDA010000094.1, read on the forward strand.
CCAGCGTGGCTTTGCCGAAATCCTGCTGTCCAATGATTACGATACGCATGAGCTTCTACCTTAAATTTTGTTGAACCTTAAACCTTCGCCAAAGCAGCAAGCGGAGAGAACGAAGGTTCTCCCACGCTTGAAGTTCGATCAATAAAGGCTTGGCCTTTTGAAGCGGGCCACAGAGGGCGCTGCCCGGGAAGAAACAGCGTCTTCCGCGGGCACGCGACCTCCATGGTTCAAGAATCGGCCGTCAGGCGGCCTTCTTGGGCGGGTTGCTGAACGCACCCGCGGCTTTCATCGCGTCGATCTTGCTTTGATCGAAGCCGCATACTTCTTTCAGAACCTCTTCGGTGTGCTCGCCCAGGAGCGGTGACCGCTTATGGTCGACCGGCGAATCGGTCAGCTTGATCGGCATGCCGACGTTGTAGCACTTGCCGCGCACCGGATGATCCATCTCCACCCACATTTCACGCACATGAGTGTGCTCGTGTTCGGCGATATCCTTGGTGCTCAGCACCGGGCCGCACGGTACATCGATTTCATTGAACAGCGCCGTCAGCTCGTACTTGGTGTAATCCTTGGCGAAGTCGGTAAGGATCTTCCACAGTTCAGCCTGGTTCTTGCGGCGTTCGCCGATCTTGGCAAAGCGCGGGTCATTCGCCAGGGCTTCTCCGCCGATGCGGGCCGCAAGTTTCGGCCAAATCGCTTCCTGCACGACCAAATACACCCAGTCGTTCAGCCCGTCACCCTTGCACTTGATGGCATTGCCGAGTTGGCCGCCGCCGGAGTCGTTATCGCTACGCGGCACTTCGGTCAAGCCCTCGGTCGGGGCCGAGTATTCGGACAGCGGGCCGCGCGACAGACGCTGATGATCGCGGAACTTGACGCGGCACAGGTTCATGATGCCGTCCATCATTGCCACTTCGACGTACTGGCCTTTATTCGTATGCGTGCGCTGGAACAGCGCGCCGAGAATGCCGATGACGAAGTGCAGGCCGGTGCCGGTATCGCCGATTTGCGCGCCGGTCAGCAGCGGAGAGCCGTTGCGCAGGCCAGTGGTGCTCATCGACCCGCCCATTGCCTGGGCGATGGGTTCATACGCCTTGAGGTCGGCAAACGGACCCGTGGAACCGAAGCCCTTGATCGAGGCGAGAATGGTGCGCGGGTTGATGGCGTGAATCTTTTCCCAGCTGTAGCCCAGGCGATCGAGCACGCCGGGGCCGAAGTTTTCCATCACGATGTCGCACTTCTTGACCAGCTCGGCGAACACTTCCTTGCCTTGCGGGGTTTTCATGTTGACCGTGATGGAACGCTTGTTGGCGTTCAACATGGTGAAGTACAGGCTGTCGGCGTCCGGGATGTCGCGCAGCTGCGAACGGGTGATGTCACCGGACGGTGATTCGAATTTAATAACGTCCGCGCCCATCCATGCGAGCAGTTGCGAGGCGGACGGACCAGCCTGCACGTGCGTCATGTCGAGTATGCGGATACCTTCCAGTGCTTTCTTCATTGCCTTGAATCCTCCAAGGGGAATTGGAAACGGAAGCGCCCCGCAAGCGGGGCGCCTCTTTATTTACTGTTCAGCCTACTTCTTTTTGGCAACCGTCGGGTTCAGGCCCGTAATGCGGCCGCTTTCGGTGCCGGCGTTCTCATCGATGACGGCATTAATCAGGGTAGGCTTACCCGATTTGATTGCTTCTTCCATCGCCTTGCGCAGTTCGGCCGGAGTTTCGGCATGCACGCCCACGCCGCCGAAAGCCTCGATCAGCTTGTCATAGCGCGCACCTTTGACAAACGAACACGGTGCCGGATCGGCGCCACCGCCAAGGTTGCGATCGCTACCCTTGTACACGCCATTATTATTGAAGATGACGATGCACACCGGGAGGTTGTAGCGGCAGATCGTTTCGACTTCCATGCCGGAAAAACCGAACGCGCTGTCGCCCTCGACGGCGATCACGGGTTGTCCGGATTCCACGGCGGCCGCTACGGCGAAACCCATGCCGACGCCCATCACGCCCCAGGTGCCTACATCCAGGCGCTTACGCGGCTTGTACATGTCGACAATGCTGCGCGCGAAGTCGAGCGCGTTGGCGCCTTCGTTAACGAACATCGCATCCGGATTAGCCTTGACGATGTCACGCACGACATTGAGCGCGCTATGGAAATTCATCGGCCGCGGATCCTTGGCCAGCGCCTCGCTCATCTTGGCGATGTTCTTGCTCTTGCGCTCCGCGATCGCGTCCAGCCACTCTGCCGGCGGCTTGGACCAGCCCGAACCGACGCCGGCAACCAGAGCCTCGACGCAGGAGCCGATATCGCCGACCAGCGGCGCATCGATGCGCACGTTGCTATCCGCCTCGGTGGGCGAAATGTCGATCTGGATGAACTTCTGGCCGCCCCATTCCTTGTGGCCTTTACCACCCCAGGTCTTGCCTTTGCCATGCGAGAGCAGCCAGTTGAGGCGGGCACCCACTAGCAGCACGACGTCGGCATTTGGCAGTACGAAGGAACGAGCAGCAGCAGCGGATTGCTCATGCGTGTCCGGCAGGAGCCCTTTGGCCATAGACATGGGCAGATAGGGAATGCCGGTCTTCTCGATCAGCGCGCGGACTTCGTCATCGCACTGCGCATAGGCCGCGCCTTTGCCCAGCAGAATCAGCGGCTTCTTAGCACCCTTGAGCAGATCCAGCGCGCGCTTGACGGCTTCCGGTGCCGGGATTTGACGCGGGGCCGGATCGACGACCTTGATCAGGGAGTTCTTGCCAGCGACTGCATCCATGGTCTGCGGGAACAGCTTGGCCGGCAGATCCAGATACACGCCACCCGGGCGACCGGACACGGCTGCGCGAATGGCACGCGCTATACCGATGCCGATATCCTCGGCGTGGAGTATGCGGAAGGCGGCCTTGCACAGAGGCTTGGCGATCGCCAGTTGATCCATTTCCTCATAGTCGCCCTGCTGCAGGTCGACGATTTCACGCTCGCTGGAGCCGCTGATGAGAATCATGGGCCAGCAGTTGGTGGTGGCGTTGGCCAACGGGACGAGCCCGTTGAGGAAGCCCGGTGCGGACACGGTCAGGCAGACTCCGGGTTTGCCTTCCGCGCCGTGCATGAAACCGGCGATCGCGGCGGCATTGCCGGCGTTCGCTTCGTTGCGGAAGGAGATCATCCGCATGCCTTCAGCCTGCAACATACGGGCGAAATCCGTGATCGGAATCCCCGGCACACCGTAGACGTTGGTGATTCCGTTGAGCTTTAGAGCATCGATGACAAGGTGAAAGCCGTCAGTCACTTGTGATTCTGCATCGCCGGCGGCGGCGACTTGGGGTTCAACGATACCCATGGAGTTCTCCTATTTGGCGCTAGAAGCCCCGCTGATGCAAACCACAGCGCACACAGCAGAGCAAAGGGGTTCGGTAATACAGGAATCAAGGATAGGCAATCGCAGGGTGAATCAACCTTGACTGAGGTCAAGGATTACGGCTCTAATTGACAGCTTCCTAGGGCGTATGTTCCTGCGCCGCCATAAACGCTGTCAGCCGGCCATTTTCGCATGTCGAGTATCTCTACCCACCCGCTCCGCAACACGATCCGCCTCGAGCTCAAGCACAACCTGATTCTGGGCGGCATGTCACAGGAAGCGTGGGGTGAACTCGAACCTCGGCTGGAGATCGCCGAGTATCGCAAGGGCGATCTGCTGGTACATCAGGGTGGACAGGAAATGGAGCAGTTTTTCATCCTGGAAGGGATATTGAAGCGGGTCGTCAGCAACGCGGAGGGGAAGGAAATGATCCTGCGCTTTGCCGCCGAGACCGACATGGACACATCCTACGCTGCCTGGCGTCTGAAAACCCCGGCTCCGTACAGCATCGTTGCAGTGACGAAGGTCCGAATGGCAAAGATGAGCTTGCAGCACTGGGTCGAGTTCATTGAAGCCCACCCCGATGTCAAAAGCCGGTTCGAGTACGAGGTGATGCATTTGATGTCGGAAGTGATGGCCCACACCATTACACTGCACTTACTCGACGCGCCGGGACGGTTGGCCCGCTTTCAGCGCAAGCATCGCGACTTGCTCGGCCGCATTCCGAACAAGGAATTGGCATCCTACCTCAATCTCACGCCGGAAACGCTCTCCCGGCTGAAGCAAAAGCACTCGATCGCCTGAAACGCCTATCTCCATAAATGCAAACGGCCCTCCGAAGAGGGCCGTTTGCATTTATGGAGCCCGGCACACCGGGCTCCATCACCTGGCTTACGCAGTAGCAGGCTTGCGCATCATTTCCAACGCCCCTTGGATCATCGGAATGAGCAACAGCACGATCGACAGACCGGTGATGCCGCCAACGAGGTAGTTCGAGAAGAAGATCGACACATCCCCTGACGAGAGCAGCATCGACTGACGGAACGAATCTTCCGCGGCGTTACCAAGCACCAGCGCGAGCACCAGCGGCGCGAGCGGGTAGCTCAGCTTACGCAGCAGGTAACCCATGAAGCCGAACATGATCATCATGTAGATATCGAAGATCGAGTTCGCAACGGTAAACGCACCGATCGCGCAAATCACCATGATGACCGGCGCAATGATCGAGAACGGAATACGCAGAATCGCCGCAAAGAACGGAACGCAAGTCAGCACTACGAGCAAGCCGACGATGTTACCCAAATACATACTGGCGATCAGGCCCCACACGAAGTCCGGTTGCTCCAGGAAGAGCAACGGTCCGGGCTGCAGGCCCCAGATCAGCAAGCCGCCGAGCAGCACGGCTGCAGTCGGCGAGCCGGGCACACCGAGCGTCAACATCGGCAGCAATGCGGATGTGCCGGCCGCGTGCGCCGCGGTTTCCGGCGCCACAATGCCTTCCATCTCGCCCGTTCCGAACTTGTCCGCGGTCTTCGAGAAACGTTGGGCAACACCGTAGCTCATGAAGGAGGCCGGCGTTGCACCGCCAGGAACGATACCCATGAAGCAGCCCACCGCGCAGGCGCGCACGGAAGTTGCCCAGAACTGCGGCAGTTGCTTCCAGGTGTGCAACACGACTCGCAAATCGATCTTGGCCTTCGCGCCTTTGAATTCCAGCCCCTCTTCCATGGTGAGCAGGATCTCACCGATACCGAACAAGCCGATAACCGCGATCAGGAAATCGAAACCTTTGAGCAGATCGGTAAAGCCGAACGTCAGGCGCAATTGGCCGGTCACCGTATCGAGGCCTACAGCCGCCAGCGTGAAGCCGATCATCATGGATACGATGGTCTTCAGCGCCGCACCTTTTGCCATGCCGACGAAGGCTGCGAAAGTCAGCAGATACACCGAGAAGAATTCAGGCGGGCCGAAGCTCAACGCGAATTCCGCAATGATGGGCGACAGGAAGGTGATAAGAATCACCGCCACGATCGCGCCTACGAATGAAGACGTGAATGCAGTGGTCAACGCACCGCCGGGATTGCCCTTCTGCGCCATCGGAAACCCGTCGAAGGTCGTCGCGACCGACCACGGCTCACCGGGGATGTTGAACAGAATAGACGTCATCGCGCCGCCGAACAACGCGCCCCAGTAAATGCAGGACAACATGATGATCGCAGTCGTCGGCGACATAGAGAATGTCAGCGGCAACAAAATCGCGATACCGTTTGCACCGCCCAAACCCGGCAGCACACCGATCAGCACCCCAAGCGTGACGCCGACCAGCATGAGCAGAAAATTCGTAGGCGTCAGCACTACGGCGAAGCCATTAAACAATAAACCTAGCTCTTCCACGGAAGCTCTCCCGATAAACCTTATCTATACGTTATCAACGTGTTTAATTTAATCCCAGCATTGCTTCGACCGGTCCCTTGGGTAAAGGCACGTGGAACCAGACCTCAAACAGTAGGAAGAAGGTGACGCTGACGCCGACGCTCACTATGGCGGCCTTGATGAAATGGTATTTCCCAAGCCACATCATGAACGCAGCGATGAAGATGATCGATGAAACGTAGATCCCGATCACGCCGATGAAGCCGGCGTAAACCGCAGACGGAATCAAAACCTTGAGCACCTGTTTGAACTGGTGCGCAGTAACGTAAGTCGATGCAGCAGCTTCCTTATTGCGCGCGCCGAAAAGAAAAATCAGCGCACTGCATACGACAATAATCATTGACGTATAGAACGGGAACGATCCGGCTGCCGGCCCTATTTCGCTCCAACCTGCTCCCAGCTCCCAGCTACCCCAGGCGGTGATGCCGAAAAGAATGATGAAGAACGCGGCGATGAATAACTCTGCCGCGCGCGTAGACAACAGGGGACGATCGTTCGTGTCATGCATGAGTTTGAATCCTGAGGCTAGTAAAAAGCCGCGGCCCTCCCGGCCGCGGCGACTGTACTAACGAAAGGCGCCAATCCTGCCGGACTGGCGCCCTCGTACCGCTGTTACTTCTTGGCCAGGAAGCCGGCCGCCTTCATGAGTTCTTGATGGCGGGCTTCAGCTGCTTCCAGCCACTTACTGAACTCGGCGCCCGTCATCGTGGTCGTGTTGAACGCGCCTTTGGCCATGTAGTCTTTCCACTCCGGCGCTTCAACAACCTTGTTGAGCAGATCGACGTAGTACTTCACCGCGTCGTCCGGCACGCCGCCCGGCAGCATGATGCCGCGCAGCATCACATAGTCCATATTGACACCCGCTTCCTTGCAAGTCGGGATGTCGGACCACGCTTTGTCGCCAGCGATCTTGTCCTTATAGGGCATGCGCTCGTCGTCGAACACGCACAGCGGCTTGAGGTTGCCGCCGCGCCATTGCGCGACTGCTTCCGCAGGGTTGTTGACAGAGGAATCGACGTGACCGCCGACCAACTGCGTTGCCACCGTACCGCCTCCCTTGAAGGGGATGTAGGTGAACTTCGTGCCCGTCTGCTGCTCCAGGCCGACCGTAATGATCTGGTCTTCCTGCTTGGAACCCGTGCCGCCCATTTTGAATTTGCCAGGGCCGGCTTTCTTCGCCGCGTCGATGTATTCCTTCGCGGTGTTGGCCGGGTTGTCCTTGTTCACCCACAGCACGAACTGGTCGAGCGCCATCATTTTGACCGGGGTCAAATCCTTCCAGCTGAAGGGAACGCCAGTTGCGAGCGGGGTGGTAAACACGTTCGACAGCGTGATGATGATCTTGTGCGGATCACCTTTGGCGCCTTTGACTTCCATGAAGCCTTCAGCGCCCGCGCCGCCGGACTTGTTGATAACGACCATCGGCTGGCTCATCAGCTTGTGCTTCTTGACGATACCGTCGATGAGGCGAGCCATTTGGTCAGCGCCGCCGCCGGTACCGGCCGGGACGATGAACTCTACCGTCTTGCTCGGTTCCCAGGCATTGGCCGGGGCTGCCACGAAGGCAGCTGCGGTGATTGATGCGATAGCTGCCAGTCGCAGCGGCTTGAGCGTGCGAAACGTCATGAGTACTCCTCCTTAAGTGGATTACTGCCGGCCACCTGCTCCCTTGCGGGTAACTACCTCTGCGGTGGCTTGTGAAGGCTCGTTATAGCGCCGTAATTGTTCCCACTTTTGCGCATGAAACGCTTGATCACGGTCAAGCTTTTTGGGGTTGGACCGTGGCCGAACATGGTCCGCAAAACCGGGCATGCGGCGCGGCTCGAGAGCCAGCGTCGCTAGTGTGCACCAAAATCAATTCTTGCACATCTTTTCGCACCCCTATTTAACGACCAGAACCGGCACTTTCGAGAGATGCAAGGTCTTGCTGGCGACCGAACCCATCACCGCGCCCGCCAGACCAGTGCGACCGTGAGTACCCATTACGATCTGATCGCACCCCTGCTCTTCGGCGAATCGCACGATCGAATGTGCCGGATCGCCCACAACGATATGGATTTGGTATTTCACACCGGCGGTGTCCAGAGCATCGCGTGCAGGCTGCAATTCTTTCTTTGCTTCGTCCTGATGGTAGTGCTTGAGGTCATCGGGATTGACGAATCGTCCTACATCGCCCGGCAATGACGGCTGCACATTCAGCAGGTGCAGTTCCGGGCCGGCGGCGAAATGGGAAAGGTTATTCATGACGTATTGCGTTGCCCGCAGCGAGCAATCGGAGCCGTCTACCGGCAGCAGAATTTTTTTCACAGCGCCCTCCTCGTAAATAAATTTATACGGACAGGAGAAGCGTATCCGTGCCTCTCGCCGGCCACATGTCGCTTAGCAAGCACCTTGCCGAGCGCTCCCAGCACATGTGAGACATCCGCCTTCTCTTCCTGGCAAGACCGCCATCGGGCCGTAACGGCGAAAGCCGGCTTACGCCAAAAAAAAACGGCGCCGTCATCAGGCGCCGTTTTTCGCGTCCGCCGGCAGCTTTACGATGCGAGATCGACTTGCTTGCCGCTCTCCTGCCGCTTGGCAAGCGCCTTACCAACGGCGATGACGATTATCGCGCCAATCGCGCCGACAACGTACTCGAGCTTGATTCCACCCAGAAGCGCGTGGCCGTGGTCATCGAGCGTGAACATGGACCCGATCCACCCGGAAAGCGCCGGATCCGTCACCAGCATCTCCCCCGCCACGAAGCCCAGCAGGCCGCCTCCAATGGTGATGATGACGGGAAAACGCTCCATCACCTTCAGCAGAAGCGTGCTGCCGAAAATGACCAGCGGAATCGAAATGGCCAGGCCGAGAACCAACAGCAACAGGCTGCCTTTTGCCGCTGCCGCCACGGCGATAACGTTGTCCAGGCTCATCACCAGGTCGGCAATCAGAATGGTTTTAATGGCAGCCGCGAGGTTGCTGGCGCCTTCAATGCCCTCTTCCTCTTTTTCGGGCAGCAACAACTGAATGCCGATCCACAACAACAGCGCCGCGCCGATGATTTTCAGATAAGGCAGTTCAAGCAGCGCCACGGCAAAGAACGTCAGGACGATCCGCATGATCACGGCGGCGCCCGATCCCCACCAGATGGCCTTTTTCTGCTGCGCAGGAGGCAGCGTACGAGAGGCGAGCGCGATAACAACGGCGTTGTCTCCGGAGAGGACAATGTTGATGCCGATGATCTTCATCAGGCCCGCCCAAAAATCAGGTGTTCCGAACTCCATAGCGTCTTCTCCTAGTGAATCTTCACTTTAAAAAATCCTTTACGAACGCAGCTACGATGGTTGCGTCGCTTTCAGACACAACAACGCCGGGCAGACGCTTGCGCGCCTGCCCGGCGTTGAACCTGCCCGACTCTTAAAACAGACCGACGATCTTGCCGTTGACGATATCGATCTTGTCGGCAGACGGAACCCTCGGCAGGCCCGGCATGGTCATGATGTCGCCACAAACCATGACGATGAACTCGGCACCGGCAGCAAGACGCACTTCACGCACGTTGAGCGTGTGACCCGAAGGCGCACCAAGCAGCTTGGGATCGGTGGAGAAGGAATATTGCGTCTTCGCCACGCAGATCGGATAGTGGCCGTAGCCGTCTTCCTGCAGCTTCTTGATCTGGGCGCGCACTTTCGTGTCGGCCGTCACATCGGCTGCGCCGTAGATCTTCGTCGCGATGGTCTTGATCTTGTCCCACAGCGGAGCCGACTCTTCGTATACGAATTTGAAGTCCGAAGGCTTCTTCTCGATGATGTCCACAACAGCCTTGGCGACATCCACCGCGCCCTTGCCACCTTCGGCCCAGTGGCGCGACTGCACGACCGGCACGTCGTGGTGCGCCATCTTGCGCTTGAGCAGATCGACTTCGGCATCGGTATCGAAAGTAAACGCGTTGATCGCCACCACGCAAGGCAGACCGTAATGGTTACGCACGTTGTTGACGTGGCGCTCCAGGTTGGTGATGCCTTTTTCCAATGCAACGAGGTTTTCTTTGTTCAGTTCCTTGACGTCTACGCCACCATGAAACTTGAGCGCGCGCAGGGTCGCGACAATGACGACCGCGTCCGGACGCAGGCCCGATTTGCGGCACTTGATGTCGATGAACTTCTCGGCGCCCAGGTCGGCACCGAAACCGGCTTCGGTCACGACGTAGTCGGCCAGTTTCAGCGCGGTCTTGGTTGCCATCACGGAGTTGCAACCGTGAGCGATGTTCGCAAACGGGCCGCCGTGAATGAACGCAGGGTTGTTCTCGAGCGTCTGCACCATGTTCGGCTTGAACGCTTCCTTCAGCAATACCGCCATTGCGCCGTGCGCTTTCAGTTGCGAGGCGGTGATGGGCTTCTGATCACGGGTGTAACCGATAACGATGTTGCCGAGACGAGTCTTCAGATCTTCGAGCGAGGTCGCCAGGCAGAAAATCGCCATGACTTCGGACGCCACAACGATGTCGAAACCGTCTTCGCGCGGGTAGCCGTTACCCGGGCCGCCCAGCGCAACCGTAATCTGACGCAGCGCGCGATCGTTCATGTCGAGCACGCGCTTCCACGCGATGCGACGAACATCGATGCCAAGCTCGTTGCCATGATGAACGTGGTTGTCGATCAGTGCGGCGAGCAGGTTGTTTGCCAGTTGGATAGCGTTGAAGTCACCCGTGAAATGCAGGTTGATGTCTTCCATCGGCACAACCTGAGCATAACCGCCGCCGGCGGCGCCGCCCTTCATGCCGAACACCGGACCCAGCGAGGGCTCGCGCAGGCAGATCACCGCCTTCTTGCCGATGTGGTTCAGCGCATCGCCCAAGCCAACGGTAGTGGTGGTCTTGCCCTCACCGGCAGGCGTCGGGCTGATGGCGGTCACCAGAACCAGCTTGCCGTCTTTGTTATTTTTAAGCGAGTCAATATACTCGAGCGAAACCTTGGCCTTGTAGTGGCCATAGGGCTCGAGGTACTCGTCGGAAATCCCAAGCTTCTCTTGCGCCACTTGCGTGATGCGCTTCATCTTAGCTGCTTGGGCGATTTCGATATCTGAAGGCATTACCTAGTCTCCTGGAATTCTCAGTCGCTGAAAAAAGACGCGGTCATGAGGCTGCGTCGAACCTTGAAAATATAGGCGCGTGCGGGAATATGCCACATTGACGGACGTCAATAGAAAGCCGGACACCCAAAAGTAAAACCCCGGCCTAAGCCGGGGTTTCGTCCTGGACTACATACGTTGCTCAGGCAAGCGCGAGCGCCTGACCGCCGCCATAGCTCATCTGTTTCGGCTTCGATCCGCCCGCGGTCACCTTGACGGCGCAATACTTGACCTCCGGAATCTTGCCGAACGGATCCAGTGCAGCGTTGGTCAGCTCGTTAGCCGCCGCTTCGTAGTAGCAGAAGGGAATGAAGACCGCGCCGCGCGGCGTACCTTCGTCCATACGCGCATACAGCGTGACTTCACCGCGCCGCGACGCCACCGTGATGATGTCGCCGGGCTTCAGGCCGAGTCCCGCGATGTCCAGCGGGTGCATCGACGCAACCGGTTCCGGCTCGATCGCATCCAGCACGCCGGCACGACGGGTCATCGACCCGGTATGCCAGTGTTCCAGTTGACGGCCGGTGATGAGCACCATCGGGTAATCTGCATCCGGGCGTTCGGCGGCGGGAATCAGATCCGCCGGCATGATCTTCGCGCGCCCCGTGGCGGTCGGGAAGTTTTCAACGAAAACGATCGGTTGGCCCGGGTCGCCTTCGTTTTCGCACGGATAGGTCACCGCCGAATCGCGCTCCAGGCGCTCCCACGTGATGCCCGCGATGGAGTCCATCGCCTTGCGCATTTCGTTGAACACGTCGCGCGCATGCGTATACGTCCACGGCAGGCCGAGGCGCTTCGCCAGGTCGATGATGATCTGCAGGTCTTCACGCGCTTCGCCGGGTGGCGTGACCGCCGGGCGACCCATCTGCACGATACGATCGGTGTTTGTGACCGTGCCGGTTTTCTCGGGCCACGCCGTTGCCGGCAGCACCACATCGGCCAGATAAGCGGTTTCGGTCAGGAAGATATCCTGCACGACCATGTGCTCCAGCTTGGCCATCGCCTCGCGTACATGGTTGGCATTAGGGTCGGACATGGCCGGGTTTTCACCCATGATGTACATACCCTTGATGGTGCCTGCATACGCGGCGTCCATGATCTCGACTGCGGTCAGGCCCGGCTTGCCATCGAGCTCCTGGCCCCAAAGCTTCTCGAAGCGTGCTTTGGCTTCAGGGTCGTTTACCGGCTGATAATCCGGATACACCATCGGAATCAGACCGGAATCGGACGCGCCCTGGACGTTGTTCTGACCGCGTAGCGGATGCAGACCGGTGCCCGGACGACCGATCTGACCGGTCACCATCGCCAGCGCGATGAGGCAGCGCGCGTTGTCAGTGCCGTGCGTGTGCTGCGACACACCCATGCCCCACATGATCATCGAGGCCTTGGACGTGGCATACAGACGCGCGACTTCGCGCAACGTTTGGGCCGGAATGCCGCAAATGGGCGCCATCGCTTCAGGCGTGAACTTGCGTACGTTTTCGCGCAGCGCCTCGTAGTTCGACGTGCGCTCCTTGATGAATTTATCGTCGACCAGCCCTTCGGTGACGATCACGTTCAGCATGGCGTTGAGCATCGCCACGTCGGTAGACGGATTGAACTGCAGTACATACGAAGCGTGACGCGCCAACTCGGTGCGACGCGGATCGGCGATGATCAATTTGGCACCGCGCTTGGCCGCGTTCTTCATGAACGTCGCGGCGACCGGATGGTTGATCGTCGGGTTCGAGCCGATGACGATAAGCACCTCGGCCAGTTCCACGTCGCGCACCGGGTTCGATACTGCCCCGGAACCGATTCCTTCCAGCAGCGCCGCAACGCTGGATGCGTGGCATAGGCGGGTGCAATGGTCGACGTTGTTCGTGCGGAAGCCGGTGCGGACCAGCTTCTGGAACAGATACGCCTCTTCGTTCGAGCCCTTGGCCGAACCGAAGCCCGACAATGCCTGCGGGCCGTCCCGATCCAGAATTTTCTTCAGGCCACCTGCCGCGAGTTCCATCGCCTCTTCCCAAGTGGCTTCGCGGAACACCTCATGCCAATTGCTGGGGTCGACAACGAAATCCCCCGTCTTCGGCATGCCGGGCTTGCGGATCAGCGGCTTGGTGAGGCGATGCTTGTGGTGCGCGTAGTCAAAACCGTAGCGCCCCTTGACGCACAGACGACTGGCGTTGGCCGGACCGCCGCGCCCCTGGACATACATGATCTTATTGTCCTTGACGTGGTAGGTCAGCTGGCAACCCACGCCGCAGAACGGACAGACGGAATCGACTTTCTTGTCGATTTGCGCCAGACCGACATCGCGCGCCGGCATGAGCGCACCGGTCGGGCACGCCTGCACGCACTCGCCGCATGCGACGCAGGTTGACGCGCCCATCGGATCGTCCAGATCGAACACGATCTTGGAGTGTTCGCCGCGGAAGGCATAGCCGATGACGTCGTTGACTTGCTCTTCACGACAGGCACGTACACAACGCGTGCACTGAATACATGCGTCGAGATTGACCGACATGGCCGGATGCGAAAGGTCCGCACGCGGCTGCTGACGGCCGGGGAAACGCGGCTGGCCGATGCCCAGTTTCCTGACCCACAGATCCATCTCGGACTCGAGCGTGTAGCTCTTCTCCGGCATATCGGAGAGCAGTAGCTCGACAACCATTTTCTGCGACGCGACGGCACGCTCGGAGTCGGTCGTGACCTCCATCCCCTCTTTGGGATAGCGGCAGCACGACGGCGCGAGCACGCGCTCGCCGTTGATCTCCACCATGCACGCGCGGCAGTTGCCGTCCGGGCGATAACCTTCCTTGTAGCAAAGATGCGGAATGTCGATTCCGTACTGCTTGGCGGTCTGAATAATCGTCTCGTCGGAGCGACCGACGACCGATTTGCCGTTGAGCTTGAACTCAATCGGCAGCGCCGCGATTTCCTGGTTACTAATAGCTGTCATGGATTCACCCTTACCCTTCCGCCAATTCGTTCGGGAAGTATTTCATTACGCACAACACGGGGTTCGGCGCCGCTTGCCCAAGGCCACAAATGGATGCGTCCATCATTGCCGCGGATAGTTCCCCCAGCAGCGACTGATCCCATTTCTGATTGTCCATCAGCAGAGCGGCCTTGGCCGTGCCCACGCGGCATGGCGTGCATTGCCCGCAGGACTCGTCGGCGAAAAACTTCATTACATTCTGCGCTGCCATCTTGGCCGTGTCCTTGTCAGACAACACCACGACCGCAGCCGAGCCGATAAAGCAGCCGTACTGATTCAGCGTGTCGAAATCGAGAGGAATATTGCCCATCGACGCAGGCAGAATCCCGCCTGAAGCGCCGCCCGGGAGATAGCCGTAGAAAGTGTGGCCGTCGAGCATGCCGCCGCAGAATTCGTCGATCAGTTCGGTCATGGTAATGCCCGCGGGCGCCAGATGAACGCCCGGCTTTTTCACGCGACCGCTAACGGAGAAGGAACGCAGCCCCTTGCGACCGTTGCGCCCGTTATCGGCGAACCACTGAGCACCTTTCTGCTGAATGTCGCGAACCCAGTACAGGGTTTCCATGTTGTGTTCGAGCGTCGGGCGGCCGAACAGGCCCACTTCCGCGACATAGGGCGGGCGCAGACGCGGTTCGCCGCGCTTGCCTTCAATAGATTCGATCATCGCCGACTCTTCGCCGCAGATGTAGGCGCCGGCGCCGCGACGCAACTGGATCGGCGGCAGCGGGAAATCGGCTTTCGCGGTCAACACCTCGAGTTCGTGCTGCAGAATTTCACGGCAGCCGTGATACTCGTCGCGCAGATAAACATAGACCTCGGCGATGCCGACGGCCCAGGCCGCGACCAGCATGCCTTCGAGGAAGCGGTGCGGATCGCGCTCGAGATAGTAGCGGTCCTTGAACGTGCCGGGCTCGCCTTCGTCGATATTCACCGCCATCAGGCGCGGCTCGGGCTGTCCGCCGACGATGCGCCACTTGCGGCCGGCGGGGAAACCCGCGCCGCCCAGACCACGCAGGCCTGAATGTTCCATTGTCGCGATGACTTCTTCGCGCTGCTTGCGGCCTTCGAGGCAATCCTTGAGCAGCTGATAGCCGCCGTTTTTGCAATATTCGTCAAAGCCGATATGGCCCGGCGTGACGATCTTCGCGTCCGGGTGTTTGCCCGAGCCGTGCTTGACCGCCTTGCCCTTCACCAGCGTCTGGACCTTGTCGACGGTGGCGTGCGGAACCGGGTTCTGCCCGATGACGACGACGGGCGCGGTTTCGCAACGGCCGACACAGGGGGCATGCAGCACACGCACATCCTTGCCAAGTATCTGCGGCAACTTGGCGAGCAGTTCGTCCGAGCCTGCCATCTGACAGGACAGCGAATCGCACACACGCACTGTGATCGCCGGCGGCGCGACGTCATCATCCTTCACCACATCGAAGTGATGATAGAAGGTCGCCACCTCATACACTTCCGTCATCGCAATCTTCATCTCGTCGGCAAGCGCGACGAGATGCCGATCGGCCAGATGGCCATAGTGGTCCTGAATCTTGTGCAGATGTTCGATCAGCAAGTCACGGCGGCGCGATTCATCGCCGAGCAAAGCTCTTACTTCCGCGACGGCCTCAGGATTGGGGCGGCGACCTTTCAGGGTCGGCCGCACCTTAATAGGCACGAGGGGAATCGGTTTGGATTTGCCGCTGAAGCGGTCGTTCATATTAGGCCTCTTTCCGGTCATGCCCCCAATGGCCTTGCCAAGGTTTTGACCGACGGGATTGGATCACAAAAAATTCTAGCCTTCCGGCCGCATGTGCCGGGTTGACCCCCGTCAACAATAGGTACTGCCGGCACGTGTCATTTCGGCATGATTTGCACCGGAATAACGTGCTCGCTGCGCGGGGATTCGCGAGAGTTTACCACCAAGGGCGCGCCGTGAAGAAATGCCTTACCGCAATGCGGCTCAGCTGGCGCCTGAGAGAAAATCCAACAAGCGCGAATTGACCTGCTCGGCGGCGCCCATGCTGGAGAGATGTCCCGCGCCGGCAACCACTATCCGCTGCGCCTTCGCCTCGTCCTCGAGCTTTTCCGCCATGCGATGAAAATCGGGCATGTCGTATTCGCCCACCAGACTCAATATCGGACCGCGAATGTCCGTAAGACGAGTGCTCACCGGCGGCACGACGTTACGCGCCGGGTCATGGTTGACGAAATGCCAGCCGCTGTAGTCGGCCACCATCTTACGCAATCGTCGGTACACGGCTTCGTCGCCGCGCGCCGCCGCGAATACCGGATGCGCGAGCCAGGCCGCCTTGGCGGCGGCGATATCTTTGCGCTGCGAGGCGGCGATGACCGGTGCATAGGACGCGAGCCACTCCTTCGACCAACTCCACCCGCCCATGACACCATCGATCAACGCGAGCGAGCGATAGCGGCCGGGTTGCATCGCGGCGAAATCGAGCGCGAAACGACCGCCCATGGACGCGCCGACCAGATGCGGTTCGCGTGCTTCAAGCTTGTCGAGCAAGGTCAGCAGATCGTCGAAGTGTGAATAGGGACGCTCCGCGTGAGGCACGGAGGAGCGGCCGAAGCCGCGCGCATCGTACGCGATCACCCGATAGCGGGCTGCGAGAACGTCGAACTGTGCATCCCACATGCGCGTGTCGAGCGTGAACGCATGCAGCAGAACAAGCGGCGCACCGCTGCCGGCCGTTTCATAATAAAGGCGACCATCAGGCACTTCGACATAGCCGCTCTGCCGCGACGGAGCCAGCAGCGCACCGGGTCCGGCGCAACCCGCAAACAAAAGCGAAGAGCCGACGACGGACAGAAACCGTCGTCGGCTCTCGCTTACACCGGGGGTATCGTGCAGGGAACGCCGGCGATATCTTTTCAACGTGAGGTTGTGCAAGGCCTGATCCATCAAGTGCCGTTAGCTGTCCGCGTTGGCGCAGCGACGCGCAAATCGCGACCTTCCGTCGTCATGGCGATCGGACTTCGGTCTCGCTGCCGCTTGTGTTTCAGCGAGAGCCCGGCGAAACCATACACGCCGGCTCGCAACGATGCGAGTGATGCAAGGGCAAGCCGTACGCCTGCTTCGACCACCATGCGCTCGACCCCGGGAGTTTCCCTGACGCCAAACAAAAAAGGCGCACCGAGGTGCGCCTTTTTTTCGTCTTACCCTACTTCAGAACGGACTTGAGCAGTTTGCCCATCTCACCGGGGTTGCGAGTGGTCTTGATACCGCATGCTTCCATGGTGTCGAGCTTTTCCTGCGCCGTGCCTTTGCCACCGGAAATGATCGCACCGGCATGGCCCATACGCTTTCCGGCCGGAGCGGTTACACCGGCGATGAAGCCCACGACCGGCTTCTTCATGTTGGCTTTCGCCCACAGCGCCGCTTCTTCTTCGTCGCTACCGCCGATTTCGCCGACCATGATCACCGCGTCGGTGTCCGGATCGTCGTTGAACAGCTTCAGCACGTCGATATGCTTCAGACCGTTGACCGGATCGCCGCCGATGCCGACCACCGTCGACTGCCCGAGGCCGAATTCGGCAAGCTGCCCTGCCGCTTCGTAGGTCAGCGTACCGGAGCGCGAGACGACGCCGATGCGGCCTTTGCGGTGAATATGGCCGGGCATGATGCCGATCTTGATTTCGTCGGGCGTGATCAGGCCGGGGCAGTTTGGTCCCAGCAGAACCGTCTTCTTGCCCTTCATCTTGGCGCGTGTGTTGATCATGTCGCGCACCGGAATGCCTTCGGTGATGCACACCACCAGATCGAGGCCCGCTTCGACCGCTTCGTCGATCGCCGCAGCTGCGCCTGCTGGCGGCACATAAATCACCGATACGGTGGCGCCGGTTTTTTCCTTGGCTTCCTTCACCGAACCGTAGATCGGGATGCCTTCGAAATCGGTGCCTGCCTTGGTGGGATGAACACCCGCGACGAAGCAGTTTTTGCCGTTGGCGTAATCCCGGCACATGCGGGTGTGGAACTGACCGGTTTTACCGGTGATGCCCTGGGTGATGACTTTGGTGTCTTTGTTGATCAGGATGGACATGAATGGGTCCCCTTTACTTCGCCGCGGCGACGGCTTTTTGTGCCGCGTCGGACATGTTGTTCGCCGAGATGATCGGCAGGCCGGATTCAGCAAGAATTTTCTTGCCGAGATCAACGTTGGTGCCTTCGAGGCGCACAACGAGCGGCACGTGCAGCTTCACTTCTCTTGCCGCGGCGACCACGCCAGTCGCAATTACGTCGCACTTCATGATGCCACCGAAAATGTTGACCAGAATGGCCTTCAGGCTCGGGTTCTTCAGCATGATCTTGAAGGCTTCCGTTACTTTCTCCGCTGTCGCACCACCGCCGACATCGAGGAAGTTGGCCGGGCTGCCGCCGTACAGCTTGATCGCATCCATCGTCGCCATCGCCAGGCCGGCGCCGTTGACCAGGCAACCGATCGTACCGTCGAGCGAGATGTAGGACAGATCGAACTTGGAGGCTTCGATTTCGGCCGGATCTTCTTCATCCAGATCGCGCATGGCGACAATCTCGGGATGGCGGAACAGGGCGTTGGAGTCGAAGTTCATTTTCGCGTCGAGCGCGATGACTTTGCCGTCGCCGGTGACGATCAGCGGGTTGATCTCGGCGAGGCTGGCGTCGGTTTCCCAGAATGCTTTGTACAGCGCCTGCAGCATCTGGCGGCCCTGAGCGATCGAGCCATCGGGAATGCCGATCTTGCGCGAGATGTCGTCGGCTTCCGCGTCGGTCAGACCGGTGGCCGGATCGACGAAGACCTTGTGGATCTTTTCAGGCGTCTTGGCGGCGACTTCTTCAATGTCCATGCCGCCTTCGCTCGAAGCCATCAACGCGACGCGCTGCGTGCCGCGGTCAACGACCATACCGACATACAGTTCTTTCTTGATGTCGGCGCCTTCTTCGATCAACAGACGACGGACCTTCTGGCCTTCCGGGCCGGTCTGGTGCGTCACCAGTTGCATGCCGAGGATTTTGCTGGCGTTTTCGCGAACTTCGTCGATGGACTTCGACACTTTCACGCCACCGCCCTTACCGCGGCCCCCGGCGTGAATCTGGGCCTTGACGACCCAAACCTTACCGCCGAGCTCGTTTGCAGCTTTCACTGCTTCATCTACAGAGAAACACGGAATGCTACGCGGCGTGACGACGCCGAATTTACGCAGCACTTCTTTAGCTTGATATTCGTGGATTTTCATCGCACCCCCTTGGTGGTAGCACGCGAGTGTGTTGGATGCCGCAGGGATGCGGCATTGACTGAAATCAAGCTGAATCTTTAACGCGCCGCACAATACAACACACGCAGCATGAGAAAAAAATCAGCGGGCCTTGCGAAGTCGCGCAGTTTAACACGTCAGATCGCTCAATCGTTGATCTGAGCGAAGCCGGATAAACTGGCCACAACCGTATTGGAGGAGAACCCATGCCCTTCGTTCTTGCGTTCGATCAAGGTACGACGAGTTCGCGCGCCATCGTCTTCGACGAACGCGGGACTGTCCGCGGTATGGCGCAGACCGAATTCGCCCAACACTTCCCGCAATCCGGCTGGGTCGAGCATGACGCACTGGACATCTGGCGCACCCAACGCGACGTGGCCGGTGCGGCGCTCGAGCGGGCCGGCGTCCGGGCAGCGGACGTCACCGCCCTCGCCATTACCAATCAGCGCGAAACAACGCTGTTGTGGGACCGCAAAACCGGCGTACCCCTCTACCACGCAATCGTCTGGCAGGACCGACGTACCGCCGGATATTGCGAACAACTCAAGCGCGAAGGCCACGAAGCGCAGGTGCGCGCCAAAACGCATCTCGTCCTCGACCCCTACTTCTCCGGCACCAAGCTCGCCTGGCTGCTCGATAACGTTCCGGGCGCGCGCGCGCGCGCCGAGCGCGGCGAGCTCGCATTCGGCACCGTCGACAGTTGGCTGATCTGGCAACTCACCGGCGGCGCTGTGCACGCCACCGACCACACCAACGCCTGTCGCACACTGCTCTACAACCTGCACACCGGCGATTGGGACGACGATCTGCTCGCACTGTTCAGAATCCCGCGCGCTTTGCTGCCGGCGATACAACGGTCGCGCGGGGTCATCGCCGAATGCACCGCCGACCTCTACGGCAAATCCATTCCCATCGCGGGCGTCGCCGGCGACCAGCAAGCCGCACTGTTCGGACAGGCCTGCCTGCAGCCGGGCATGGCGAAGAACACTTACGGCACCGGCTGCTTCATGCTGCTGCATACCGGCGACCGTTGCATCGCCTCGCAGCACGGCCTGATCAGTTCCCGCGTTGCACCGACGGACGGCGTCTCCGCTCAGTATTGCCTGGAAGGCAGCGTCTTCGTCGCCGGCGCGGTCGTGCAGTGGCTGCGCGATGGACTGGGGCTGATCAAAAGCTCCGCGGACGTCGAAGCGCTCGCGGCGAGCGTGAAGGATACGGGCGGTGTTTACATGGTTCCCGCCTTCACCGGATTGGGGGCGCCGCATTGGGATCCCTATGCCCGGGGCAGCGTGTTCGGCCTGACACGCGGAACGAGCGCTGCGCATCTGGCGCGTGCGGCGCTGGAATCGATCGCATTTCAATCGGCCGAGGTGCTGCTTGCCATGGAAAGCGACGCGGATTTACGGTTGCGTGAACTTCGCGTCGACGGCGGCGCAACGGCCAATGAACTATTGCTGCAATTTCAGGCGGATCTGCTCGGCGTCCCGGTCGTTCGTCCCGTTGTGCAGGAGACGACCGCACTCGGCGCCGCCTATCTGGCCGGCCTGGCCACCGGCGTATGGCAGACGACCGACGAAATCGCCGCGCTCTGGCAACGTGATCGCGAGTTCACGCCCGGCATGAGTCGCGACGAAGCGGCGGACCGAATGGGACGCTGGCGGCATGCTGTAGAGCATGCCAAAGGCTGGGGCACCGGTTCGGCTGCTTTGCAACCATGAACATCTACTCTTCGGGAAGCGCCGCCTCGTCAATGCACGCGGACAATCGGCGCGATTGAAGCTTTGTATTGGCCTCGCACACTCAGTTGCGCTACGGTCTCTGTTCACGTAGTCCGCCATCGCGGACGATCCCCTACACTTTGAGGAGGAAAGAGACATGAACTTGAAAGGAACGAAGACCGAGCAGAACCTGAAGGACGCCTTCTCGGGCGAATCGCAGGCCAACCGCCGGTACCTCTATTTCGCAAACAAGGCCGACATCGAAGGTCAGAACGATGTGGCGGCGCTGTTCCGTTCCACCGCCGAAGGCGAAACCGGCCACGCTCATGGCCATCTCGAATTTCTGGAACTGGTCGGTGATCCGGCGACCGGACTGCCCATCGGCGCTACGCGCGACAACCTGAAAGCTGCAGTGGCCGGCGAAACGCACGAGTACACCGACATGTACCCGGGCATGGCCAAAGCAGCGCGCGAGGAGGGTTTCGACGAAATCGCCGACTGGTTCGAGACGCTTGCCAAAGCCGAGCGTTCGCACGCCAACCGCTACCAGAAAGCGCTCGACGCACTGGTCGACTGAACGCCGTTCGACAACTCGCGGACCAGGGGGCTGTACATGTACGGCCCCTTGTTTTTTGAGGGATCGGAACGGACCACGGGAAAGCCATTCCGACAGCAGGAGCAAGGCAAATATGAATCAACGCGAAGGCAGCCTCGAGGCGCCCACCCGACATCCGATCGACTGGCACAACGCCGAGTTCTATGACGAAGCGGCGTGCGAGAAAGAAATGGCGCGCATTTTCGACATCTGTCATGGCTGTCGTCGCTGCGTGAGTTTGTGTCAGTCGTTTCCGACGCTGTTCGACCTGGTCGATGCGACCGAGGACGGCGAGCTGCACGGCGTCGACAAGCGCGCCTATTGGAAGGTGGTCGATCAATGCTATCTGTGCGACCTCTGCTACATGACCAAATGCCCTTACGTGCCGCCGCATCCGTGGAACCTCGACTTCCCGCACACGATGCTGCGCGCCAAGGCCATCAAGTTCAAAAAAGGCGAGGTCAAGCTCGGCGAACGCTTTCTCGCCTCGACCGACGTGCATGGTCAGTTTGCCGGCATCCCGATCGTTGTGCAGACGGTCAACGCGGTGAATCGCACCAAAGTCGCACGCAAACTCATGGACAAGACGCTTGGCGTGCATCCCGATGCCTGGATGCCCGAGCTGGCGACGAAACGCTTCCGCTCGAGCGCGGACCGCAGGGGGAGCGCCAAAGAAGTAAAAAACGGCGAGCGCACACCGGGCAAAGTCGCGATCTACTCCACCTGTTACATCAACTACAACGAACCGGGCATCGGCCACGATCTGATCAAGCTGCTACAGCACAACGAAATCCCCTACGAGATCGTCGAGAAGGAAAGCTGCTGCGGCATGCCCAAGTTCGAGCTGGGCGATCTGGAATCGGTGGCAAAGCACAAGGAAGCCAACGTGCCGGTGCTCGCGCGATACGCGCGTGAAGGCTGGGCGATCCTCAGCGCGGTGCCGTCCTGCACGCTTATGTTCAAGCAGGAACTGCCGCTGATGTATCCGGATTGCGCCGACACACAGGCGGTGAAGGAAGCGATGTACGACCCCTTCGAGTACTTCATCGCGCGCAACAGGGACGGCCTGCTGAAAACCGACTTCACCCAGGCGCTCGGCAAGGTGAGCTATCACATTCCCTGTCATGGTCGCGTGCAGAACATCGGCCGCAAGACCGAGGAAATGTTCCGTCTGATCGCCAAGTCGGTAGAAGTAAAGCTCAACACCGTCGAACGTTGCTCCGGACATGCCGGCACCTATGGCGTGAAGACGCCGACGCACCCCGTCGCAATGAAAATCGGCAAGCCGGTCTTCCGCGCAATGGGTAAGGATCAGCCCGACTACATCAGTTCCGATTGCGCACTGGCCGGTCACCACATCGCGCAAGGCATGGAACAGAACGATCTGCCCGCCGCTAAATTGGAACACCCGCTCAGCCTCGTGCGGCGGGCCTACGGACTGTGAAGGAGAACATAATGGCCCACATCACACCCGATAGCCTCCTGACGCTCGAGGCCTATTCGAAAATCCGCAAGAGCAGCCGGCCGCAGGCGATTGCGCATCGCTGGCTGCGCACCGTGCGTCTGGGCGAGCACGTCGGCGTGCAGTTCGAAGACGAGCAGACCATCCGGCGACAGATTCAGGAAATGCTGCATATCGAAAAGATCTTCGAGCAGGAAGGCATCCAGGACGAGATCGACGCCTACGCGCCCCTCGTCCCGGACGGCAGCAACTGGAAAGCGACGATGCTGATCGAATACCCGGACGTCGAACAGCGC
Organism: Nitrosomonadales bacterium; assembly: GCA_036676355.1. GTDB lineage: Bacteria > Pseudomonadota > Gammaproteobacteria > Burkholderiales > SG8-39 > ZC4RG42. The sequence goes on from JAKFDA010000094.1 coordinate 34,236, forward strand.
AAACGCGAACTCGCGCGGCTGATCGGTATCGAGGATCGTGTATACGTGGAAGTGCAAGGGCATCCGCGCGTGTATGCGATCGCAGACGAAGACCTGGAACGGGAGAACGACGAAAAAACATCGGCGGTACATTTTCTGCGCTTCGAATTCACGCCGCCCATGATCGATGCGATCCGTTCCGGTGGGACAGTGCATCTTGGTTGTGATCATCCGAATTACTCGACCGATACCGTGATCCCGCCGGAAACACTCGCCAGTCTCGCCGGCGATCTGCGCTGACACCACCGAGCAGCGCCGCCGTTCCCGGCCGCCGCCTCAGTCGGAGGCGGTCGGCGTGGCCGAGCGGCTTCCGGAGCGCAAATACGTCCGCAGGATTTTCTTCGCCTTGACGTTCAAAAAAGCAACCTGCTTTTACGTGACCGGTGCAGGTATCCGCTGCGCATTCCACGACGCGCCTCCAGGACAAAATGCGACGGGCCCGCAATCTTTCTTCGCGGCTCGTGCATAGCGTCCTCCACACCGCCTCGCTTCAGCCGGCGGCAGGATTGCGTGCAGCAGCGAATTTCATAACGTCCACTGTCCCATAACGCGATGCGGGGCATTGCCGGCAAACACCGTTGTTCGGGACAACGGCGCGGGCACGCACGTTGCGAGCGGGGGACGTACGCCATGAAAATCGCGCAAGTTGCTCCCCTCATCGAAAGCGTCCCGCCCAAACTCTACGGCGGTACGGAACGCGTCGTATCGTATCTCACTGAAGAGTTGGTACGCGCGGGCCACGCCGTGACGTTGTTTGCGACGGCAGACTCACACACATCGGCCACGCTGGTGTCTTGCGCGCCGACGGCGCTGCGTCTCGATCCGCGTGTGCGCGATCCAATGCCGCATCATCTGCTTCAACTGGAACGCGTCCGGCAGCGGGCACATGAATTCGACGTACTGCATTTTCACGTCGACTGCTTGCATATTCCCCTGTTCCGCCACCTACGACACAAATGCGTGACGACGGTGCACGGTCGACTCGATCTTGCCGATTTGCAACCTTTCTATGGCGAGTTCAGTGAAACGCCGCTGATATCCATCTCCGATGCGCAACGTGCGCCATTGCCTTGGGTCAACTGGCTCGGCACCGTATATCACGGTCTGGGTCCGGACATTTGTCGCTTCAATTCGCATCCGCGCAGCGATTATTACGCTTTCCTCGGCCGCATTTCGCCGGAAAAAGGCGTGGAGCGCGCCATCGAAATCGCGCAGCGCGCCGGCGTACCGCTACGCATCGCCGCGAAAGTGGACCGTGCGGACGAGCGCTATTTTCACGAACGTGTCAGACCGTTATTGGGTGGGCCCATGGTCGAGTTCATCGGCGAAATCGACGAACACCAGAAGTCCGATTTTCTCGGCAACGCGCGCGCACTGTTGTTTCCCATCGACTGGCCGGAGCCGTTCGGCCTGGTGATGATCGAAGCGATGTCGTGCGGCACGCCGATCATTGCGTGGCCGAGCGGTTCCGTGCCGGAAATCATCGACCACGGCGTGTCCGGTTTCCTCGTTCAATCGATTGACGAAGCCGTAATCGCGACGCGACACATCCATCACCTCGATCGACATCGCGTGCGAGCGCAGTTCGACCGTCGTTTCACCGCCGCACGCATGGCGCACGATTACGCCGTCGTCTATGAACGGCTCGTGAGCCGGCCCCACGATCGCGCGGCGATTGCGCGCGTGGCCTGACGCGATGGCTCAGCCCGAGCGCGCCGGCATCGAGGAGCACGCCGGACCGGTACTGGTACCGGGTGTCGTCTCGCTGGTCGAGACGCAGCGCCGCACGCTCAAGCACGGCGACACTTACGCGCTTTTCGACACGTACGGCGACATTCAGCCCGGCGAGGCCAGCCCGGCCGGCGTTTTTCACCAGGACACGCGCTTTCTATCCGGTCTGCGTTTCGCTGTCGAGAATCGCATCCCGCTCATGCTGAGTTCGACCGTGCAACGCAACAACATCGTGCTGAGCGTCGATCTCACCAACCCGGATGTATATGTCGACGACCGCCTGGTGCTGCAAAAAGATTCGTTCCATATCCTGCGCTCGAAATTCCTGTGGCAGGGCGGCTGCCATGAGCTGTTCGTCATCACAAGTTACGTCGACCGGCCCGAACGACTGCACCTGTCGCTCAGCTTCGAAGCGGATTTCACCGACATGTTCGAAGTCCGTGGCTACCGTCGTTCGCAACGCGGAACCGTCACGGCGACGGTGGAGGACGAACGCATTGCGTCGTTCTCTTATGCCGGCCTGGACGGTATCGATCGGCGCGCGCGCCTGTGCTTCGGCGCGACCCCGACACGCCTCGGCACGCGCCGCGCGGACTTCGAACTCGATTTTGCGCCACGCGAACGCAAATCCATCGGCCTCACCTTGCAATGTCTGGTCGACAAGGCGCCTGCGACCGACGATCCGCGCTTCTATACGGCATTGCGCGCAGCCCGGCGCGCACACTTCAATGCGCAATCGCGCGCCGCCACGATCGAAACCTCGAACGGCCTCATCAACGAGATCCTCTCGCGTTCCGCCGCCGATCTCACCATGCTGCTCACCGACACGCCGCAAGGACCGTATCCCTACGCCGGCGTGCCGTGGTTTTCCACCGCGTTCGGGCGCGACGGCATCATCACCGCCATTGAAGTGCTGTGGCTCGATCCCTCCATTGCGCGCGGCGTGTTGCGCTATCTCGCCGCCACGCAGGCAACCGAAACCGATCCGCTGTCGGACGCGGAACCCGGCAAGATTCTGCACGAGACGCGTCAGTGCGAACTTGCGCGCCTGGGCGAAGTCCCCTTCCGCCGCTACTACGGTTCGGTCGATTCGACGCCGTTGTTCGTCGCGCTCGCAGGCCTGTACTGGCAGCGCACGCGCGACCAGCAGACGATGGAGGCGATCTGGCCGAACATCAGGGCGGCACTCGCCTGGATCGATCGCTACGGCGACACGGACGACGATGGCTTCATCGAATACGGCCGCAAGCGCGAATCCGGTCTGCGCAACCAGGGCTGGAAAGACGCGGACGATTCGGTCTTTCACGCCAACGGTGAACTTGCCCGATCGCCCATCGCACTGTGCGAAGTGCAGGGTTACGTCTATCTCGCCAAACAACAGGCGGCGCGCATCGCGCGCGATCTGGGCGAGCCGGACTTCGCCATCGAACTGGAGCGTGAGGCCGATGCGCTCCGCAGGCACTTCGACGAATCCTACTGGTGCGAGGATATCCAGAGCTACGCCATCGCGCTTGACGGCGATAAACGGTGCTGCTGCGTGCGCACCTCCAACGCCGGGCAGACTCTGTTCAGCGGCATCGCCTGGCGCGAACGCGCGGCCATCATCGCGAACGGGCTTTTCGCGCGCGATTTCTACAGCGGCTGGGGCATCCGCACGGTGAGCGCGCACGAGGGCCGCTACAACCCGACCTCGTATCACAACGGTTCCATCTGGCCACACGACAACGCCATGATCGCGCTCGGACTCGCACGCTACGGATTCAAGACGCAGGTGCTGCGGTTGACCGAAGCGATATTCGAAACCGCCGCGCAAATGGAATTACGTCGGCTTCCGGAATTGTTCTGCGGCTTTCCGCGCCGACGCGACAAGGGGCCGACGCTCTATCCGGTGGCCTGCACGCCGCAGGCCTGGGCAGCGTGCGCGCCCTATGCGTTATTGCAAGGGTGCCTGGGACTGGAACTCGACGCATTCGAATCGGTGGTGCGACTGCGTCGTCCGCACCTGCCGGCATCGATCGAATGGATGATCGTCCGCCGTCTGCAAGTGGGCAACAGCCGCCTGGATGTGCTGCTGCGTCGCGCCGAATCCGGGGTTTCGGTCAGCCTGCTCAACCGTGAAGGGGAGGCAGAAGTACTGGTTACGCTCTAGCAGAAGTGCCGATCGACGTTTTTCAGCAAGGAGACTCGTCATGCCAACAACCTGGGTAATCGCTGCCGACGCCAGCCGCGCGCGCATTTTCAGAATGCTGGACCGCAATCAGGGAATTGAGGAAATCAGCGATTTCGTCCACCAGGAAAGCCGCGCCAAGGATCGCGATCTCATCACCGACGCGCGAGGTGGTTACTTCGTTGGTGACGTGGGAATGGGCCATTCGGCGCCATCGCGTACCGATCCGGCCGAACACGAGGCCGACCGTTTCAGCAAGGAGCTCAGCGATTACGTGGAAAAGGCGCGCACCCGGCACGAGTTCGACAATCTCTGCCTGATCGCGCCACCGAAATTTCTCGGCATGATGCGGCAGAATCTCAGCAGGGAATCGCAGAAGCTGATCGACAAGGAAATTCCGAAGGACATTTCCTGGTTCAACCCGCGCGACATCGAAACCTACATCAAGAACAGCAACGAACGACCCGCATAGCGCGGCTCAGGCGAACTGTCCGGCGACATAGCCGGAGGCCCACGCCCACTGAAAATTGAAGCCGCCGAGGTGCCCGGTAACATCGACGACTTCGCCGATGAAATACAGTCCGGGCACCGCCTTCGCGGCCATGGTTTTGGAGGACAGCCCATCCGTATCCACGCCACCGAGCGTGACCTCCGCCTTGGCGTAACCGGTAGTTCCCGTCGGCTTGATCTGCCAGTCGTGCACACGTGCAGCGAGCGCGCGCAGCGCGACATCGTTCATCTGATCGATGGGCCTCGTCATCTCCATCGCTTCGCACCATTGTCGGGCGAAGCGTTGCGGCCAATGCGCGGCAAACAGCGTGGCCGGCAGAGCGCGACTGCGCCGATGTCCGAACAGCAACCGCTCGGCCGATTCGTCCGGCAATAGATCGATATGCAGCGCACTGCCCGGACTCCAGTAGGAAGAGATCTGCAGAATCGCCGGACCGGATAAACCGCGATGCGTGAACAGCAGGTTTTCGCGGAATCGTCCGTCATTGCAACGCACCGCCACGTCGAGCGACACGCCGGCCAGATCGCCGTACGCCCGCATTTCATTCGCATCGAAAGCGAGCGGCACCAATGCTGCGCGGGGCGGCACGATCGACAAGCCGAACTGTTCGGCCACCTTGTAACCGAAGGGCGATGCGCCGATTTTCGGCACCGACAGGCCGCCGGTTGCGATCACCAAGGCATTGCAACCAAAGGCGCCCGCATCGGTGGTGACATGAAAACCGTCTGTCGTGCGTCCGATTTGCATCACTGCGCAAGGCATGCGCCATTGCACTTTGCCGGCCTTGCATTCGGCCCTCAGCATGTCGATGATCTGTTCGCTGCTGTCGTCGCAAAACAGTTGGCCGAGTTTTTTCTCGTGATAGGCGATGCGATACCGCTCGACCAGCGCAATGAAATCGCGCGGCGTGTAGCGCGCCAGCGCGGAACGGCAGAAGTTCGGATTGCGCGAAAGAAAATTCTCGGGTTTGCAATGCAGATTGGTGAAGTTGCAGCGCCCGCCGCCCGAGATGCGAATCTTCTCACCGAGTTTCTGCGCATGGTCGATCAACAACACGCGCCTGCCGCGCTGTCCCGCTGTCGCGGCGCACATCATGCCGGCGGCGCCGGCACCGATGACGATGACGTCGAAGAACATCAGCGGAGAGCTAAATCTAAAACCGTTCGCGGCCTTTTGCTCTCAGCTCTCGGCTCTCGGCTCTCGGCTGCTGGTCTCACGCCGTCCCGCCGACCGTCAGACCATCGATGCGCAACGTCGGCTGCCCCACGCCGACCGGCACGCTCTGACCTTCCTTGCCGCAAGTGCCGATGCCGCTGTCCAGCGCCATGTCGTCGCCGATCATGGAGATGCGCGTCAATACGTCGGGCCCGTTGCCGATCAGGGTCGCGCCCCGCACCGGATGGGTGACCTTTCCTCCCTCGATCATGTAAGCCTCGGACGCCGCGAAGACGAACTTGCCGCTGGTGATGTCGACCTGACCGCCGGCGAAGTTCACCGCATACAGGCCGCGATCGACCGATGCGATGATTTCACCCGGATTCCGGTCGCCATTGAGCATGTAAGTGTTGGTCATGCGCGGCATCACGGTGTGCGCATAGGATTCGCGCCGACCATTGCCCGTCACCGGCTGTTTCATCAGGCGCGCGTTGAGGCCGTCCTGCATATAGCCGCGCAGGATGCCGTCCTCGATCAGCGTCGTGCACTGCGTGGGATTGCCCTCGTCGTCGATATTGAGCGAACCGCGACGCCCCGCCAGGGTGCCGTCGTCGACCACCGTCACCCCCGGCGATGCAACGCGCTGACCGACGCGACCGGCGAACGCCGAGGAGCCCTTGCGATTAAAATCTCCTTCGAGGCCGTGACCAATCGCTTCGTGCAACAGAATGCCGGGCCAGCCCGGTCCGAGCACCACGGTCATCGTTCCGGCGGGCGCGGGACGCGAATCGAGATTGACGAGCGCCTGATCGACCGCGCGCTTGGCATAATCTTCGAGCACGTCTTCGGTGAAGTGGCTGTAATCGACGCGTCCGCCGCCACCGGCGTGGCCCTGCTCGCGCCGGCCGTTCTGCTCGGCGATCACCTGTACCGACAGGCGCACCAGCGGACGCACATCGGCCGCCATCAAGCCGTCGCTGCGCGCCACCAGGACGACTTCATACACCGCGCCCAGACTCGCCATCACCTGCGTGATGCGCGAATCCTGCACACGGCAAAGACGTTCGAGCCGTTCGAGCAGCTTCACTTTTTCGGTATCGGCCAGCGATCCGAGCGGATCGAGCGCCGGGTACAGCGCCAGACCGTGCCCGGAACGCACCGCCGGGGGCTTGCCCTTGCGTCCGGCACGCGCGATGGCGCGCGTCGCGTTGGCTGCATCTTCCAGCGCCGACAAACTGATTTCGTCAGAATAGGCGAACGCGGTTTTCTCACCGCTGATCGCGCGCACACCCACGCCTTGATCGATATTGAAACTGCCGGATTTGACGATGCCCTCTTCCAGACTCCACCCTTCGCTGCGCAGATACTGGAAATACAGGTCGGCGTAATCGACCTTGTGCTGCATCAGCGAGCCGAACACGCGCGCGAGCTTGCCTTCTTCCAAATCGTAGGGCGCAAGCAGGGTCTGCGTTGCGGCACGTAGCACTTCGGTATCGGTATGCATGAGGTGAATGGTTCCGTTGAATACTTTGAATACTGCGAAACGGCAGGCGTCGGCGACGCCTACAGCACGCGATGTTCCAGCGCAGGCAGGCTCGCGCGCACGCTGGCTTGGTAGTTCGGGTCGATTTCGGCGATTACAACACCGGGGCCTTCCGCGCGCTCAGCGAGGATTTTGCCCCATGGATCGACGATCATCGAATGGCCGTGCGTCCGACGGCCGTTCGGATGCTTGCCGCCCTGCGCCGGCGCGATGACATAAGCGAGGTTTTCCACTGCGCGTGCGCGCACCAGGATCTCCCAATGCGCCAAGCCGGTGGTCGCCGTGAACGCCGAGGGAATGGTGATCAGATCGACCGGCGCGAGCGCGCGATACAGTTCCGGGAATCGGATGTCATAACAGACCGAAAGCGCCAGCCGGCCGAACGGCGTGGCGACGGCAATGGGCCGCTCGCCGGCTTCGATGGTGGTCGACTCGCGATAGCGCTCGCGCTCGTTTTCGTAACCGAACAGATGAATCTTGTCGTAGCGCGCGACGCGATGGCCGTTGTCGTCGTACACCATGCAACTGTTGCGCACGCGCTCGGGGTCATTGCATCGGATCGGCACGGTGCCGCCGACGAGCCAGACTTCGTGACGTGCAGATGTCCGAGCCAGGAAGTTCTGTGTGACGCCGTCGCCATCCTGTTCGCACAAGCGCACCTTGTCGGTTTCGGCCATCCCCATCAGACAAAAATATTCCGGTAACGCGACGAGCTTTGCGCCCTGCTGCGCCGCCTCGGCGACAAGTTGCTCGGCCGTCGCCAGATTCGTCTCGATGTCCGGTCCGCTCACCATCTGAATGGCCGCGACCTTGAACGCTTCCTTGCGCATGCTGCCGTCCGTCATCAGTTAGTCGTCATTCGGGTTCGTTCCACCTTTCCCCGCTTGTGCCGGCTGATCGGCACGCGGTTCACTCAGTTTTTCCACCTGCGGATCATCCCAGCTACCGGTCACCGCGTACTCGTACGCCAGCATGCGTCCGAGCGGATCTTTCAGCAATCGCTGCGCAATCCAGGCACCGACGCCGACCACCGGGTTGAGCAGCGCCAGACCGGCCGCTGCGGCGACGCTGTCGCCCACCGTGGGTACGACGCGCACATGCAGATCCTGCGTCTCTTTGGCGAGATCGGCCGAGCCGGTGATCACGACGGTCGCCGACGTGCCGACCATGCCCAGATCGCCGGTGGTCATCACACCGCGCGCGATATTCGCGGTGCCGTCGATGCGATCGAATGCAAAGCCCTCGCCGAATACGTCCTTGAAGTCGAGGGTAATGCGGCGCGGCAGCGACTGCAGGCTGAGCACGCCAAGCAGACGGCCGACGCCCGGCTTCAATTTCACGAACTGACCGTCTTCGGCGCGCACTTGCAGCGTACCCGACAGGCTGCCGTAATCCAGTTCCGTCGGCGACCCGTTCCAGCTCACGCGCCCGGTCAGTTCGCCCTCGCCGCTGCGCACGGCATCACCGTAACCGACCTGGGCAAGGTAGGCGCCAATGTCCTGCACCTTCACGCTGATAGCCAGTTCGGTACGCTCCGGTCCTGTACGCGCAGGAATCCATCGGCCGCTGGCCGAAGCCGTGCCGCTCGCGGTACCGAGTGCCGCGTGATCAATGCGCCAGCCGCCCTTCTCGTTGAACGCCTGCAATTCGAGCCGGCCCAGTTCGCGTCCGTCAAGCACGTAGCGATCGGCGACGATGTCGAGCGCAGGCAGATTTTCGAAATCGGCGCTCTGGTCGGCTGCCGCTCCTTCAACCGTATCGGGCTGATAGAGATGACGCAGCCGGGCCTTGATGACGCCGTTGCCCTTGGGTAGCCAGGACACTTCGCCGGCCAACTCGCGTGCGGTCACATCGGCACGCCAGATTTGTCCGCGTAATTGCGCGCGCATGGCGACGTCGTGCACCACACGCCCGGCGCCGATCAGTCTGTCGGTACGCAAAGTCAGTGCGCCAAGCGGCGGCATGCTGCCGGCACCGCCCGCGCCGGTCTCACCGCCGAACGGCGCCAGCGCATCGAGGCTGAGGTCGGGCACGTTGACGGCAACCGCAATGAACGCCCCTTCCGGTGTCGGCACCGGCACGTCGCCGATCGCCACACCGGCGCGATCCAGCACCAAGCGATTGCCATCCTTGCGCAGGCTCCCCTGCACATTCAGCAGCGTCGCCAGCTTCGCGCTCAGACGCTGACGCGTATCGCTCTCCGACACGCGCTCGATCCGCAGCGGCCAGCTTTCGGCCGCGCGCTTGGCGAACGGCGCCGGCAGATCGATGCTCACGCCCTGAAGGTTCGACTCGAACACGGTACTGATCTGCCGGTCGCGCGTCTGGAAGGTGGCGCGGTAACGCGCCGCGCCTTTGACCCGATCGGCAAGGGGCAGGCTCGCGGCACGCATCAGTCCGCTCGCATCCCCGCTGCCGGTAGCGGTCACAAGGACGGCGCCCTGCCGATTCTCCACGCGCACGTTCAACGGTCCGTTCAAATACCGTGCGCTGATGCCCGGACTCGACGCACCGTGTTCGGTGAAATCGATGCGCCCCTTTACCTGCGTCATGGGCGGATCGCCGGCGGCCATCAGGATGGTATTGCCGTCGAATTGATAGTGCCCCGCGACCTTCGCTTCATCGAGCGCATCCAGCGGGAGATCGAGCGCCAGATCGAGCTCTCCCGGACCTTCCGCAGCCCAGCCGTCGGTCAGCCCGCCGATGAAGCCGCGCACCGGACTGCGCGAAATGAATTTGAGAAATTCATTGCTCGCGCCACGCGCCTTGCCCTCGACCCGCAGTACCGCATGATCCTTGTAGATATCAGCGAAACGCGCCTGGACCTCATGCAATTGCGCGCCTAGCGATGTGGCGCGCTGCGCCCTGATCACCAGCGCCGGTCCGTTGAATGTGATGTCGCCGCTAATGTCTTCGATCGACGGCCACGCGTCATCGTAGCGAAGCTGCACGCCGGCTAGTTTGGCGCTGACCTTGAATTCGCCTTTTTTCGGATCGCGATAGGGGAAATCATCCAGATCACCACGCAGGCGAAAGCGCACATCGCTCGCGCCGCCTTGCAGAATGCCCTTCTGCAGCCACTCCCCCACTTCCTTCGGCAGATACGGAATGTATCTGTAGACCGCGGCACCCCGCGCACGGGACGCGCGCGCGTTGAGATCGACGAGCTGCGCGCCGGCCGCAGTGACGCGCACACTGCCGGAAACCGAGCCGCTCGCATCCGCATTCTCGAACAGCAGATCCTCGATTCGCACATCGAGATCGTCATTCTTCAGCGTCGTCCAGTTCACCCGTCCGGCGACCTTGTCGAGTTCGTGCTGTGCTTCGAGAAACACGCCCGGGTATTGAATGCCGACCTTGCGGCCTTCAGCCTTGATGCGCCCGGATTTTTCGCTGATGTCGAATTCGCCGTTCAGATGATTGAAGCCCGGGATATCGCCATACGGGGCAATGCCGAGTTGAACGAAACGGGCTTTGGCCACGTATTCAACCGGCGCTTCAAGCGGGCCGCTCCAGTCGAATTTGACGTCCTGCAACATGCCCTGCGGCGACAGCGTCTTGATCAGCGTGCGAAATCGTTCAGGCAAAAGGAAATGCTCGCTCAGCTGCGCCAGCGGGGTGAGTTCAACGGCATTCACTGTGAGCGCGCCTTGCGCCGCTTCGTCCGCCTCGCCGGGTTGCCAGCGCGCCGTGAAATCCGCCGGATGCAACGCATCACCGGCCGCGGTGCGCATCAGCAGGTTGCGGCCATAGGCTTGATAGGCAGGTTGCGAATTCCCCAGCCCCAGCAATGCCAGCGCGCTCTGTGTTTGCTTGGCGCCCACCTCGCCCTGCAAAGCGGCCAATTGCAGTTCCGGCAATTGCGGCGCCATACGCAGCGCGACGTCGGCAAGCGCCACTTGCGCGCGCGCCTCCGCGATATGACGCTGTGTCAGCGTCAGCCACACGCGCAGCGCGCCACGCCCGCCCTGCAGATCGACCGGATAATCGACCCACTGCCGCCAGACGCCCAGGTCGAGCGCATCGATGCTGGCGTACAGACGGCCGTTCCAGTCGCGCAATTGCGCGAAGGTTCGTCCGCTGACCTGTCCGCGCACATCGAGCGCTTGGCCATATTCGGCCGGCGGGGCGGCACGCAGCGCGAAGTCATGCGTATTGCCGCTGTTGCGAATCAGCACGTTCAACTCGCGCAAGCGCAGCGGCGGCGCTTCGCGCTGCTCGTCGCGCCACTCGATGCTGCCGTCGCGAACGTGAATTTCGCCCTGGCGCAATATCCAGTCGGCCGGGCTGGTCGCCGCTTGCGGCCCCGGTTCGAGTTCCATTCCGGCAACATAGAGCCGCCCGTCCGCGGCGCGGCGAATGTCCAGATCGGCGCGCTCGATCACCAGCGTGCGCAGACGCAACTCGCGCGCAAGCAGAGAGCGCCACGCGAGTACACCGCGCACGCTGGGCAGCTTCAGCGCCGGGCGATCGTTACGATCATGAACCGTGACGCCGCGCAGTTCGATCCAGGGATGAAAGCCATGCCAGTCGGCGGTCAGCGCGTCGATGGTGACGCGCTGACCGAGCGCGTCGGAGGCCATCTGGGCGAACTCGCTGCGGTAATCGGGCAGTTTGGGAAGCACCCAATAGCGCGCCGCCAGCAAACTCAGTGCGGCGACGAAGTACAGTCCGATCAGCGACCAGCCGGCCCGACGCAGCCAGCGCAGCCATGCGCGCTCACGCGGCGCCAGTTGGCGCTCGAGTTCGATGTTTTCGGCTTCGCTAGACAAGGCGGCGCGCAACCGGGCGCTGTGAGTCGATCGCCACGCGCTGACGCAGCAGGTTCGCGATAAGGCGGCAAGATATGATCCGGGCCGTGGCGGCCCGAGTGCCGGTCAAGGCCGCGCCCCGCGAATGCGCTTCGCAGGCCGGCACAAGGCGTGGTTCGATGTTGTCCTCACTTTGTTTCAAATGCGTGCCCGGCGCTTCACGCCTCGCCACAGCGGCAGCTTACAATGCCGCAACGCGAGCCCCGATACGCCACGCGCGTGACCGCGTTTCGCATTTCCGGCCACGCGATCCGCGCCCCTTCTTTTAACCCGGCGATTCTATACCGCCGCGCTCGCTTTCCCGCCTATGACGATTGCATCGACATCCGCCCTCTCGCCCACCGCCGCGGCACTGCGCGAAAGCTTGCGGCATTCGCGTTATGCCCAGCGGCTGCTTGCCGCGCGGCCGCGCTATGCGAACGAACTCGAACAGGGCGCCGGCGTCGGTTGGAGTGCGGAAGCGATGCAAGCGTTCCTCGCTCAGGCCGAAACGCAGGTCAGCGGCAATTCCGAAGAAACACTGGCCGCCTCGCTACGCGAACTGCGCGCGCGAGTCATGCTGCGCCTGGCGGCGCGCGACCTGGCCGGGCTCGCCTCGCTCGCCGAAGTCACCGACACCATGAGCGCGCTGGCCGAAACGGCCCTTAGTCATGCGCTGGCATTCCATCACGCACAATTGATCGTCGATCATGGGCGCCCGATGGCTGCCGGCATCGAGCAGCGTTTGCTGATCGTCGGCATGGGCAAGCTCGGCGGCCGCGAACTGAACGTCTCCTCCGATATCGATCTGATCTTCCTCTATCCGGAGGACGGAGAAACCGACGGCGCGCGTCCGCTCACGATCCAGGAGTTTTTCATCCGCCTGGGGCAGCGCGTGATCCGCACGCTCAACAACACGACCGCCGAGGGTCAGGTGTTTCGTGTGGATATGCGTCTGCGGCCGTGGGGGGATTCCGGTCCGCTGGCGACCAGCTTCGACGCGCTGGAGCAGTACTTCGTCGCACACGGCCGGGAATGGGAACGCTACGCCTGGATCAAGGCACGCGTCGTGGCGGGCGGCGATGAGGCGTCCATCACCGCGCTCGAGCAACTCGCGCGCCCCTTCATTTTCCGCAAATATCTGGACTACGGCACGATCGCCGCGGTGCGCGGGCTGCACGCGCAGATCCGTCGCGAAGTGATGCGCCGCGATCTGGGCGACAACATCAAGCTCGGCCCCGGCGGCATTCGCGAAATCGAATTCATCGCCCAGGCCTTCCAGCTTATCCGCGGCGGGCGCGACTCGGCATTGCGCGAGCGCCCGACGCTGAAGATTCTGCGCGAGCTCGGCATGAAGCGCGTGCTCGACCAGCCTGCGGTGGATCAACTGTCCGCCGCCTACACGTTCCTGCGCCGGCTCGAACACCGGCTGCAGTATCTGGACGACGCGCAGACGCACCGGCTGCCGAGCGCGGCCGAAGATCGTGCATTGATCGCGTCGAGCATGGGTTATCCGGACTGGCCCGCGTTCTGCGCCGATCTGGAGGCGCATCGCGCCGCCGTGACGCACCAGTTCGAAGGCGTATTCGCCGACGCCGACGAAGAGAAAAGCAGCTTCGAACCGATCTGGAGCGGCCATTTGTCCGCCAGCGAGGCGGCGGTGCAGTTGTCGCACTATGGCTTTCAGGATTGCAGCGGCGTCGTCAACCGGCTGCTCGCGCTTCGCGCCAGCGCGCGCTATCGCTCCCTGCCGGCAACCAGCCAAGCACGTATGGACGCGCTCATTCCGCGCGTGCTCGAGGCGGCATCCCGAACCGCGGCGCCGGACGCGACGCTGGCACGCTGCATCGAATTCATCGAAACCATCAGCCGGCGCGCCGCTTATCTCGCGCTGCTGCAGGAAAGTCCGCAGGCGCTGGCGCGCGTGGCGGAACTGTTGTCGTCCTCGACCTGGGCGGCGACCTATCTGACGCGTCACCCGATGCTGCTGGACGAATTGCTCGATGTCCGCCAGTTGCACATGCCACCCGACTGGAGCGAGTTCCTCCTCACGCTGCGACGGGAAATGGCAGCCAACGAAGGCGATACCGAACGCCAGATGGACCTGATGCGCGAGCTTCATCACGCGCAGATCTTTCGCTTGCTGGCGCAGGATCTGGCGGGACTGCTGTCGGTCGAGCGCCTCGCCGATCACCTGTCCATTGCGGCCGATCTGGTGCTCGCGGTCACGGTCGAGGAATGCTGGAAGCTGGTGCGCACACGCCATCGCGACGTGCCGCGCATCGCGGTGATCGGCTACGGCAAGCTCGGCGGCAAGGAACTGGGGTACGCCTCCGACCTCGATCTGGTGTACGTCTACGACGACGACCATGCCGCTGCACCCGAGAATTACGCGCGCCTGGTGCAGCGCATCAACACCTGGCTGGCCAGTCATACCGCCGCCGGCATGTTGTTCGACACCGACCTGCGCCTGCGGCCCAACGGCGAAGCCGGGCTGCTCGCCAACTCGATGGCGGCGTTTCGTCAATATCAGACCGAATCGGCCTGGATGTGGGAACACCAGGCGCTCACGCGCGCGCGCTTCTGTGCCGGCGACGCGGCGCTCGGTGCGCTGTTCGAAGCGCTGCGGCGCGACATTCTGACCGCACCGCTCGACGCCGCCTCGCTACGCACCGACGTGCTCGCCATGCGCACCAAAATGGCCAATGGCCACCCCAACCGCTCGAAGCTGTTCGATCTCAAGCATGACCGCGGCGGCATGGTGGACATCGAATTCATCGTGCAATACCTCGTGCTGGCGCACGCCCCGCAACATTACGAACTCACCGGCAACCTCGGCAATATCGCGCTGCTGCACATGGCCGGCGGCTTGCGCCTGATTCCCAACGCGCTCGCATCCGCTGTTGCCGATGCCTATCGTGAATACCGCCGTCTGCAACATAAACTGCGTCTGAATGGTGCGGAGTACGCGCGAGTACGGGCCGAAACGGTCACCGGCTATATCGAAGCGACCACTTCGCTGTGGCAAACGGTCTTCGAAAACGGCTGAACTGCGCCGCGACCGACACACAGGTAAAAATTCAGCGCCTGGTACCGGCAGCGCCGGCGCTGTCGTCCGGCGTTGGGGATCGCTACGCTTTTTCGCTAGAATGCCCACTTTGCTCGAGCTCCCCCCGGCACTGCAGATAAGCACCGGGACCGCTCCATATTCCGGAGAACACAGAAATGTCCATGGCCGACCGCGACGGTTGGATCTGGTACGACGGCAAGCTCGTGCCCTGGCGCGACGCCACCACCCATGTCCTCACCCATTCGCTGCATTACGGACTCGCCGTATTCGAGGGCGTGCGCGCCTACAACACCGTCAACGGCACGGCCATTTTCCGCCTGGACGAGCACACCGAGCGGTTGTTCAATTCCGCGCACATCTACCGCATGAAGCTGCCGTTCACGCCTAAAGAATTGATGGAAGCGCAAAAGGAAGTGGTGCGCGCCAACAAGCTGGAAAGCGCCTACATTCGTCCGATTGCTTTCTACGGCGCGGAAAAGATGGGCGTTTCGCCGGTCGGTGCACAGGTGCACGTATCGATCGCGGCGTGGCCGTGGGGCGCGTATCTGGGTGCCGACGGCCTGGAGAAAGGCATCCGCGTCAAGACCTCTTCTCACGCACGCCATCACGTGAACGTATCGATGTGCCGGGCAAAATATTCCGGCACCTATGCAAATTCGATTCTCGCCAACATGGAAGCCACCGAACATGGCTACGACGAAGGCCTGCTGCTCGACGTGGACGGCTTCGTTGCCGAAGGCCCGGGAGAGAATCTGTTCATCGTCAAGAAGAACTGCATCTATGAACCGGAAATCGCCTCGGCGCTGATCGGCATCACGCGCGATACGCTCATCACACTGGCGCGCGATCTGGGCTACGAAGTGATATCGCGCCGCATGACCCGTGACGATGTGTACATCGCGGACGAAGCCTTCTTCACCGGCACCGCAGCCGAAGTTACGCCGATCCGCGAAGTCGACGGCCGTACTATCGGCGAAGGCAAGCGCGGCCCGGTGACGACCAAGCTGCAGAAGGCTTTCTTCGATCTGGTGGCCGGCAAAGACAAGAAACACGCGGAGTGGCTGACGCCGGTGAGCTAGCGCGCCGCACGACACATATCAAACGGAGCAAGGAATGGCCGAAGCACAGCAAAAAGAAACGGTTGTCGAAGTTACCGCGAAAGACCTGCCGTTGCACTGTCCGACCCCGAACATGCCGGTGTGGTCTTCGCACCCTCGCGTCTTTCTCGATGTGGCCGACCTCGGTACGGTGCGCTGCCCATACTGCGGCACCTTGTACGAATACAAGGGCGAGCGCCCGACGGGCCACTGATCTTTCGGTGGCGAACAAAACGGGCACGCTACTGTCATTCAAAGGTATGCTCGTCTCACTCGGTCAGCTCTCATGTCACGCACACTGATCGTCGCGCCCAACTGGATCGGCGATGCTTTGCTGGCGCAACCGCTTTTCTCCCGTCTGCGCGAAGCGCGCCCCGGCGAACGCATCGACGCGCTCGCGCCGCCCTGGACCGCGCCGGTGCTCGGGCGCATGCCGGAAATCGACGAAGTCATTCAGGTGCCGTTCAATCACGGCGAACTGAAAATCGGCGCCCGCTGGCGTCTCGGCCGTCGCCTCAAGGAACGCAGCTTTGCCCGCGCCGTGGTGTTGCCCAATAGCTGGAAATCCGCGCTGGTACCGTTCTTCGCCGGTATACCGGAGCGCATCGGTTACGTCGGCGAGGCGCGCTATGGTCTGCTCAATGTCGTGCACAAACTGGACGAAAAAGCGTTGCCGCTGATGGCCGAGCGCTATGCCAAGCTCGCCGAAGATCCGGCCGAACCGCCGCAGCGACCGCTCCCGCGCGTGCGACTGCGCGTCGATGAAGCGAATCTCATCATCAGCATCGGGCGCCTCGGCCTGGATCGCTCACGGCCCGTTGTGGCCATGTGTCCGGGCGCCGAATTCGGCCCGGCGAAACGCTGGCCCACACGCCATTTCGCCGCACTCGCACGCCATCTGAATGGGCGCGGCAAAGCGGTATGGCTGTTCGGCTCACAAAAAGATCGGCAGATAGCCGACGAGATCGTGGCCTTGTCGGATAACGCCTGTATCAATTTATGCGGGCGCACCAATCTCGCCGGCGCAATCGACCTGATGTCGGTCGCATCATGCGTGGTGACCAACGATTCCGGATTGATGCACATTGCCGCCGCGCTGGGTCGGCCGCTCGTCGCGATCTACGGCTCATCCAGCCCGGCGCACACGCCGCCGCTGAGCAAGAATGCGCGCATCGTCACGCTCAATGTGGAATGCAGCCCCTGCTATCAGCGCGAATGTCCGCTCGGACATTTCAAATGCATGAACGACCTTGAACCGCAACGGGTCGCCGCCGAAATCGAGAAACTGGAAACGACTTCGGTCTGAGACGGCCCACCGCCGTCATTCCGGGTCAGCGGCGCAGCCGCGTGACCCGGAATCCATAAAAAACCTTTCACCACAGCGATCACAGAGGGCACAGAGAAAACTCATCGAAGTTCTCGGTGATTTTCGTACCTTTCGTTTTTCCTCAAACGGATTCCGGCTCGCGCCATTCGGCTTGGCCGGAATGACAACCTATCCATCGTCATTCCGGCCCGCATTGACTCAATCGACCCGGGCGCCGCTTTCCTTCACGACCTTCGACCACTTCTGCGCTTCGGCCTGCACGAAAGCCTTGAAGTTCTGCGGCGTGTCGCCGACGAAATCCGACCCGGTATCGGCAAGCGTGCGCTGAAACTCGGGCTGCTTCATCGCCTGCATTGCCGCGGCGTTGATTTTGGTGATCAGTTCCTTCGGCGTGCCGGCCGGCGCGAAGAAGCCGTACCAGGCGTATGACTCGACTTGCGGATAGCCGGCTTCAGCAAAGGTCGGCACGTCGGGAAACTGCGGCGAGCGTTGCGCACCGCTCACCGCAATCGCTTTGACCTTGCCCGCTTTGATGTGCGGCGTGATCGCGATCATGCTGTCGAACATCACGGGAACATGTCCGCCGAGCAGATCGTTGATGGCCGGCGCCGAACCCTTGTACGGGATATGGATCATGTCGAGCTTCGCCACCGATTTAAACAATTCGCCCGTCATGTGTTGCGGTGTGCCGTTACCGGCCGACGCGTATTGAAACTTGCCGTCCTGCGATTGGATCAGCGCCATCAGTTCCTTGAGATTGTTTGCCGGCACCGACGGATGCGCCACCAAGACCAGCGGTACGCGCAGCAGATTGGTGATCGGAATAAGATCCTTGGCCGGATCGAAGGGCATCTTGCGATAAAGACTCGGATTGATGACGATCGGTGCGCTCGATGTGATCAACAGCGTGTAGCCATCAGGGTCCGCTTTGGTCACAGCGGCGGTGCCGAGATTGCCGCCTGCTCCACCACGATTTTCTACCAGAAAGGTTTGCCCCAGCGCATCCGTCAATCCTTTGGCAATCGGTCGCGCCGCGATGTCTGACGGGCCGCCCGGCGGCCAGGGCACGACGATGGTGACGGTTTTTGCCGGCCATGTCTGCGCCAATGCAGCCAGCGGGCACAGCGCCAATATCAACGCACCGAATACTGCTCGTATCTCTCGCAATGCGAACATCAGGAGCTCCTTGAATATTGATATTGATTGAACGCGATCAGCACAGCGCCCATCCTGGATGCAGCATCACCGCCTAGCATGCCTCGTTCCCGATGCGACGCTGGTGCATGATAGCCGAGGCGAATAATCTGTCGCTGTCCATATTCCCCGGAGTTTCAGCCATGAATGAAGCGCAACAGAACTGGCGGCAAATGCTGCCTGATGGCGTCGACTTCGCAACGGACTACGTAAAGCTGTCGGACACCGAATGGCAGGCACGCCTGGAAGCGGATCGATACCGCGTGCTGCGCAGGGAGGGCACCGAACCACCGGGTTCGAGCACGCTCAACGATGAAAAACGTCCCGGTGTATTCGTCTGTGCCGGCTGCGGTGCGCCGCTATTCACCTCGGCCATGAAATTCGACAGCGGCACCGGCTGGCCCAGCTTCTACACAGCGGTGCCCGATGCGTTGGAAACCAGACGCGACTTCAAGCTGATCATGCCGCGCACCGAATATCACTGCGCGCGTTGCGGGGGCCATCACGGTCATCTTTTCAACGACGGTCCGGCGCCGACGGGCTTGCGCTACTGCAACAACGGTCTCGCGCTGCGTTTTCTGTCGAGGGACCAGCAGGAATAGTTCGAAAACTCACTCGCGCAACGCGATGTAACGCCCTTCGAAGCGGGCGACCAGCACGTCGCTCGCCTCGACCATTGCATGCATGTCGATGCGCGCCTTGCCTTTGCGTTTGAGGACGTCGATGAAGTGCGTCCACTGCGACGCCGGGGGCACGATGCAATATGCTTCGAGATCGCCGCGCGCGGGTGCGATGAAATCCACGCTGTTGGGCGCGAGCGCGGCGCGCAAGCGCACGCCCTGACCGTCCACCCGCATGACCGATATCGCCATCGCCCGCGTCAGCGGAATCTGCGCATGCAGGTAGCGTTCGAACTCCGCCGCGGTTCGATCCATACGAGGCAACTAGGTGAAATCCGCGTCGAGCACGATGCGATAGTGCGGCTTGCCTTCACGCAGTCGTTGCAGCGCTTCGTTCACCCGGCTCATGGGAAAGTGTTCGACGCGCGGCGCGATGTTATGACG
>JAKFDA010000095.1:0-63495 GCA_036676355.1 Nitrosomonadales bacterium
TTCGCGCGCTCGCTCCATGCTTTCGTCCGACTCGTCCTGTCCGCAGCCAACGAGTGCGAGTGCCAACAGTGTGGCTATGAGTACAGCTTGCATCGGTAGGCCTTTGCGTCTACGAAGAATGACGAGCAATGCAAGCGACCCGCCTATCGCCGGACGCGGTGCGCCTGACCGTGCATCCGGCGAGGTGCGGTGCGCGTCTCGGCATTGCGCGCGATCGCGATGAAGCGCGACGTTGTGGCGATTTTCCTCGCCAATGGGGGAACGATGAACCGTCGACCAGGACTCAAACCGGCCGCGCTTGTCGGAGGCGCGATCATCGGCGTTTCGCTCGCCTATGCGGGCAACGGGCCGCCGGCGCGTCCGGCATCTTTCGATCCGCTGCTGGATCTTCCCGCCAACTGCGTCACCACGCCGGAGCGGACGCGCGCGTTGTTACACACTTTTCAGCTTGCGCAGGCCGCGACGAGCCCGGAATTGCGTCCGGTGGATCGTCCACGGCCTGAGCGCGCCGCATCCGGAGCAAACGATCCGCCGCTGTGGTCGGGGTTGGGCACGTTGAGCTTCAAAATCACGACGAAATCTTCCGCCGCGCAGCGTTATTTCGATCAGGGCCTGCGTTTGTCATATGCGTTCAACCACGGCGAGGCGCGCCGCGCGTTTCAGGCGGCGCAACGCCACGATCCGGCGTGCGCCATGTGCTACTGGGGCGAAGCACTGATACTGGGGCCGAACATCAATGCGCCGATAGACCCGGCGGCGGTGGCGCCCGCGATCGCCGCCGTGGCGCGTGCGCGCGAGCTCGCGCGTGGCGCTTCCCTGCCTGAGCGGGCGCTGATCGATGCGCTTGCCATGCGTTACGACGCCGATCCCAAAGCCGGGCGGGCGATGCTGGACGGCGCTTACGCCGATGCGATGGGCGAAGCGCATCGTCGCTTTCCCAGGGACCCGGTGATCGCCACTCTGTATGCCGAGGCGATGATGGACACCCAGCCGTGGGATTACTGGGAGAAGGGCGGGGGTAAGCCGAAGGGGCGTGGCGGCGAGATCGTCAGTACACTGGAACAGGTGCTGGCCGCGCATCCCGATCATCCCGGCGCGATTCACCTCTATATTCATGCCGTTGAAGCATCCGGTCGACCGCAGCGCGCCGAGCCGTATGCCGAGCGTCTGGCGCAATCGATGCCCGGCGCCGGACACATCGTGCATATGCCGTCGCATATCTACTATCGCGTCGGCCGCTATATCGATTCGCTTGCCGCCAACAAGCGCGCCGTCGCAACCGACGAGGCGTATCTGTCGAAGTCGAAAGCGCAGGGCATGTACGCCTGGGGCTACTACCCGCACAACGTTCACTTCCTCATGGCGTCGGCGCAAATGGCGGGCGACGGACCGACCGCTGTGGAGGCGGCCGAGAAACTGGCGCGCATCATCCCGTATGAAGCGCTGCGCGAGGTGCCCTCGGTTCATCCCATCAAGGTGGCGCCGTATTTCGTGCACGCGCAATTCAGCGCGCCCGAAGCAGTGCTGGCGCTGCCCGATCCGGGTAATGAATTTCCTTACATCAAGGCGATATGGCATTACGCCCGCGGCGTCGCGCATGCGGCGGCCGGTGATGCCGGACGCGCGCGAGCGGAGGCGGACACGATCGCGGCGCTGAGTCGCGACGCGGATTTCAAAGCGCTCATCGACGGTCTGGTGCCGGTGCCGCAAGTATTGGAGGTCGCGGAGAACTCGGTCCGCGCGCGCGCTGCGCAGGCGGACGGCGATCTGTCCAGGGCAGCGCAATATTTTCGCACCGCCATCGCGGCCGAAGATGAGTTGTCGTACATGGAGCCGCCGTACTGGTATTACCCGCTGCGTCAATCGCTCGGCGCAGTCTTGCTGGCTCAAGGCGATCTGGATGGGGCGGAACTGCAGTTCCGTTCCAGCCTGGCGCGCACGCCGAACAATGGTTGGGCGCTTTACGGCCTGACGCAGGTTTATGAGCGGCGCGGCGACGCCAAACAGGCGGCGGCGATGCGGCAGCGTTTCGACAAATCCTGGGCGGGCGGCAAATCAGTCGATCCGGCGCGGTTGTGACGCCGAAAAAGCAAACGGCCTCCGATTGGAGGCCGTTATTCAACACACGTACGCGAGGGCCGTCTTTTATTAGTTCCGACTAACGCGGCTGCGCCGCATGAGTCTCTACTTGAAAGACCGTTTTCCGCACATTACTTTTCAAGTAAGGTCCGCAGCATCCCGGTTTTTTAGTTCCGACATAACGCGGCTACGCCGCATTAGTCTTCACTGAAAACGGCCTTGAGAACCTTATTTTTCCTATAAGGTTCTCAACATCCAGGCCGTTTTTTGGTCTCGCCATAACCTCGGCGCACCGAGGTTAGTCTCGCCCGAAGACGGCCGCTGCGCGCGCTACTTTTCAAGTAGCGTGCGCAGCATCCACGCCGTCTTCTCATGCACCTGCATGCGCTGGGTGAGCAGATCCGCGGTGGGCTGATCGTTGGCCTCTTCGGCCACCTTGAATACGCCGCGAGCGGTTCGTGTCACCGCCTCCTGACCCTCGACGAGCAGGTTGATCATCTCGTCCGCAGACGGTACGCCTTCGGTCTCCTTGATGGAGGACAGTTGCGCGTAGGTCTTGTACGTGCCGGGCGCGGGCACGCCCAGGGCGCGAATGCGTTCCGCAATAAGATCGACGGCAGCGGCAAGTTCGGTGTACTGCTCTTCGAACATCAGATGCAGCGTGTTGAACATCGGTCCGGTCACGTTCCAGTGGAAGTTGTGCGTCTTCAGGTAGAGCGTGTAGGTGTCGGCCAGCAGATGAGACAGCCCATCGGCGATCTCTTTCCGATTCTTGTCGGACAGACCGATGTTGATATTTGCCGCATAGCCTCGGGATTTGTTCGCCATCACTATCTCCTTGGAAGTTGATCTTGTCGAACACACCATACAACGCGCCGCTGTGCCGGCCGATGAATTCTATGGAACAACACTATTGCTTCAACCTAACAAATGCGAGCCGGCCCGCGTTCACGATGGTTCGGCCGGAAGATCCAGCGTATGCACGGAATCCAGGTTGCAATTCAACACCACCTCGCGTAACGCTTCCACCGCTTCCAGCCGCGGGAAAGTCTTGCGATAGGCCAGAACGACGCGGCGGTCCGGCACGGGTTTTGTGAACGGGATATAAGCCAGCAGACGATCGCGCCTGGCACTGTGCGGAACGGCGGTGGCCGGCAACACCGTCACGCCGGTACCGGATG
Source organism: Nitrosomonadales bacterium (assembly GCA_036676355.1). Classification (GTDB taxonomy): domain Bacteria; phylum Pseudomonadota; class Gammaproteobacteria; order Burkholderiales; family SG8-39; genus ZC4RG42. Next base: position 3,261 of record JAKFDA010000095.1, read on the forward strand.
CCACCATGTGACGGATTGTTTCCAGAGACGAACCTTCGAACGCCTTCTGGATGCCATCGGTCGAGGCGCTGAAACGGTTGAGCTCGGGGCACACTTCGAGCACCTGGTCGCGCAGACAGTGTCCCGTGCCCAGCAGCAACATGTGTTCATCTTTCAATTCGCGGCTCGACACCGATTTGCGCGTCGCCCAAGCATGCGCGCGCGGCACCGCGACAACGAATGGTTCGTCGTACAGCGGTTGCACCATCAAACCGCTGGCTTCAAGCGGCAGAGCGAGAATGGCTATGTCGAGTTCGCCCTGGCGCAGCAGTTCGATCAGACGATGGGTGTACTGCTCCTGCAGGATGAGCGGCATGCGTGGTGCGCGTTTCTTCAACGCGGGCACCATTTCCGGCAGCAGATAGGGGCCGATGGTGAAAATCACGCCGAGACGCAAGGGGCCGTTGAGCGGATCCTTGCCCTGTTTGGCCAGTTCCTTCACCACGGCCGCCTGTTCGAGTACGCGTTCGGCCTGTTCGATGATGCGTTCGCCGATGGGTGTAATGCCGACTTCGCCGCCGCCACGTTCGAATAAGGTGACGCCCAGTTCATCTTCGAGCTTGCGTACCGCCACCGAAAGTGTGGGCTGACTGACAAAACACGCCTCGGCCGCGCGGCCGAAGTGTCGTTCGCGCGCGACCGCGACGATATAACGGAGTTCAGTAAGTGTCATAAGCCAATCATAGCGCCACCCTTGGTCTGATTTCAGCGAAGGCCTGAGACAGTGCCGTTCGCTGCGTAATGTGGGCGAATTATCGGCTCGGTGGCGGGACGAATCGGCGCTGCCGCTTTCGCACGCGGAGGGCGGTCTGCCGATCGGCTTTTACGGTTCGCACCCTTCAACCGCGCGTCGCAGGATCGCCGCGCAATCGACGCCGGCCGGCAGAGTGCCGAATGCGCGGCCGCCCTCGCCGCCGAGTCGAGCGGCAATGAAGCCATCGGCGGTGACGGACGGCGCATGTTTCACAAGGAGTCCGCCCTGTAGCGCCAGCGCCAGTTGCTCGGTGATTCGGCGAGCATCGCGTTGCGGCACCCTGACATTGCGTATGGCGCCCCACAATATGGCCAGATGGCGCGACAGGTCCGGATGCTCTCCGGCTTGAGGCATCAACTCGCCAAACAATGCTTCAAGTGTGGTGGCCGGCGTCTTGTCGATGGCGCGCAATACATCCAGACAGATGACGTTGCCGCTGCCTTCCCATACGCCGTTAAGCGGAGCCTCGCGATATAGTCGGGCGAGCGGCCAATCCTCCACATAGCCGTTGCCGCCGAGACATTCGAGCGCTTCTGCCACCAGCGTCGGCAGGCGCTTGCATAACCAGTACTTCGCCACCGGCGTGACAAGACGGGTATAGGCTTGTTCGCGCTCATCGCTTCGTGCTCGATCGAAAGCGCCAGCGAGCCGGAAGGCGAGCAGCGCGGCGGCTTCGGCCTCGAGCGCAAGATCGGCCAGCACGTTCTGCATCAGCGGCTGATCGATCAATGCACGGCCGAACGCATAGCGATAGCGTGCGTGATGTATCGCCTGGCGTACTGCCGCGCGCATCATGCCGGCCGCCGCAACGACGATATCGAAACGCGTCAGGTGCGCCATTTCGATCAGCGTGGCGATGCCGCGCCCAGGCTCGCCGATCATCCATGCATGCGTGCGGTCGTATTCGATTTCGCTCGATGCATTGGAGCGATTACCGAGCTTGTCCTTCAGCCGCACAATGGTGAGACGATTGCGCGCGCCATCCGGCAGTACGCGCGGCACCAGAAAGCAGGTGAGTCCTTCGGCGCGTTGCGCCAGCGTGAGGAAGCCGTCGCTCATCGGCGCCGAACAGAACCATTTGTGTCCGTTGAGCACATGCTCGTGCTGATCGACCGGGATGGCGATACTGGCGTTCGAGCGCAGATCGGAGCCGCCCTGCTTTTCCGTCATCGCCATGCCGATGGTGGCGGCGCGTTTTTCGTGCAGCGGCGCCATGCGCGGATCGTAATCGTCGGTGAGCAGCTTCGGCTCCCAGTTTGCCGAGAGTGAAGGCTGGCTGCGCAACACCTGCACGCCGGCGAAAGTCATGGTGATCGGACAGGCGGTGCCTTGTTCGCCCTGATTCCAGAGATAGTTGAGCGCAGCCCGTGCGACAAACCCGCCGCTGCGGTCCGCTTTCCACGCAAGCGAATGCAGCCCCGCGCCGAACCCGACCTGCATCAGACGATGGTAGGCGGGGTGATATTCGACCGCGTCGATGCGTTCGCCGAAGCGATCGTGCGTGCGTAGCGTCGGCGGGTGATTATTGGCGTCGGCCGCGAGCGATTGCATCTCGGTGCCGCCGACGAAGCGGCCGAGCGATTGCGCGCGCGCCTCCACCCATTCGCCGCCTTCACGCTCGACTGCGGCGCGCAGTATCGCGTCGCTCGTCCACGCGTCAAAATCGACCAATGCCGCAGGTAGATTGTTATGAACCGGGTCTGTTGCAAAGGATTGCGTCATGACCGACTCCCAGGCACGGCCCATCCTACACCGGACGAAGCCTGTGATCGACGCGCGGTCGAAATGTCGCGCTAGAATCGCCCGTCACCGCCCGCGCCGCTTCATGCGCACAGACCTTGCTTGAAACGAGCACGATGATGATTCCTACCGACTACACACTCGAAGTCAACCCGAACATTCCGCACCGGCTGGCGCGGCTGGAAGAGCTGGCGAACAATCTGTGGTACAGCTGGGACCGCGCAACGCGTTCCCTGTTCGCGCGTTTGCATCCGCAACTGTGGGACGCGGTGGGCCATAGTCCGAAGGCAATGCTCAAGCGTGTCGACGAACAGCGCCTTTTCGATGCCGCCGACGACCCGGCTTTTCTCAGCGCCTTCAATCGCGCGTTGTCGGCGTACGACTCCTATCATTCGGAGCCGCTGCGACGCAACGGTTCCGAATGGCTGCGGCAGAGCGATCTGGTCGCGTACTTCTGCGCCGAGTTCGGTTTTCACGAAAGTTTTCCGATCTATTCGGGCGGCCTGGGAATCCTGGCCGGCGATCACTGTAAGGCGGCGAGCGATATGCGCCTGCCTTTTGTCGGCGTCGGCCTGCTTTACCGTCAGGGCTATTTCTCGCAGACCATCGACGGCGAGGGCAATCAACAACCGCATTACGCCGATTCGGATTTCGAGGACCTGCCCGTTTCGCAGGTCCTGCAGGAGGGCGGCCAGCCGTTGCAGGTGCAGGTGGCATTGCCGGGTCGCGAAGTGAACGTGCAGGTATGGCAGGCGCGCATCGGACACGTCACCTTGTATCTGCTGGACACCGATCTGGAGTCGAACAGCGACGGCGATCGCGATATCGCGCACCATTTATACGGCGGCGATCGTACGACTCGCATCGAGCAGGAGATGGTGCTCGGCATCGGCGGCGTACGCGTGCTCGCCGCATTGGGGTTGAAGCCCACCATCTGGCATATCAACGAGGGCCACGCCGCATTCCTGATCCTGGAACGCATCCGCAGCGCGATCCGCCAGGGGCTTGATTTCGCCACGGCGCTCGAAGCGGTCGCCGTCAACACCGTGTTCACCACGCACACGCCGGTCGCGGCCGGGCATGATCATTTTTCCGAGCAGATGATCGCGCAATACTTTCAATCCTACTGCGCCGAACTCTCCTTGGATCAGGAGCGGCTGCTGACGCTCGGTCGCACGTCGTTCAATACCGACTTCAACATGACGGCATTGGCGGTGCGCGGTTCACGTCATCACAACGGCGTTTCGCGCATTCACGGCCGGGTCAGCGCGGAAATGCTCAAAGGCCTGTGGCCGCAGGTTCCGGCCGAGGAGAATCCGGTGACGTACGTGACCAACGGCGTGCATGCGCCGACGTTCGTCGCGCCGGAATGGAGCGTTCTGTTCGAGCGCTTCATGGCGTTTGACTGGAACGCGCGCCACAACGACCACGATATATGGGAACGGCTAATGGCGATGCCCGACCATATCTACTGGAGTACGCGGCAGCACCTCAAGGCGCAAATGCTGCATCTGGTGCGACATCGCATTCGTCTGCAGCATTTTCGCAATCAGGGCAGCGAAGCGCATCTCGATCGGCTGCTGCGCTGGGTGGACCCGGATGATCCGAGCGTGTTGACCATCGGCTTCGGCCGCCGCTTTGCGACTTACAAGCGCGCCACGCTGCTGTTCAGGGATCTCGAATTGCTGCACAAGATCGTCAGCGATCCGGAGCGTCCGGTGCTGTTCATTTTCGCTGGCAAGGCGCATCCGGCCGATGTGCCGGGGCAGGACTTGATTCGCGCCATCAGCCGCGTGTCACGCATGCCGGAATTCGAGGGCCACATCCTGCTGCTCGAAGGTTACGACATGCGTCTTGGCCGACGTCTGGTGTCCGGCGTCGATGTGTGGCTCAACAACCCGGTCTATCCGCTTGAAGCGTCCGGCACGTCGGGTATGAAAGCCGGCATGAACGGCGTGATCAATCTCTCCGTGCTCGATGGATGGTGGGGCGAGGGTTACACCGGCGACAACGGCTGGGCGATCAAGCCCGCGTCCAGCGCGGTGGACGAGGAACATCGCGATCGGGAAGAGTCGCGCACGCTGTACGAGATCCTGCAGGATCGCGTCGTGCCGATGTATTACAACCGCGGCAAGATGGGCTATTCGACGGAGTGGACAAGAATGTCGAAGCGCTCCATCGCGACGACCCTGCCGCGATTCAACGCGAATCGCATGCTCAACGAATACGTCGCGAAATTCTATCTGCCTGCTTCACAGTCCGGCCGCAAGTATGCGGAAGGCGGTTACGCCAACGCCAAGATCATCGCGCAGTGGAAAACGCATGTGCGTGCGGCGTGGCCGAATGTCACGCTGCGCCGTATCGACACGCCGAAGCGACGCATTCGCTTCGGCGAAGCGCTCCGCATCGAAGTTGCGATGGATCTCGATGGCCTGGCGCCGGCGGACGTGTCGGTCGAGGCGATCGTCACACGCGGATTGCGCGACTCTGACGATCAACGCCGCGTTCACGTTTTTGTCGCAGAAGGCACGCGCACCGAGGCCGGTGAACATCGCTTCGTGCTGGAGCTTGAGCCCGAGTTATGCGGCAGGCTGGATTACCGCATCCGCGCTTATCCGGCGCATGAACTGCTGACGCATCCGTTCGAACTCGGTCTGATGTTGTGGGTTTAGAGGATCAGCGGAGAGGGTCGAGAGTAAAAGCAGCCAGAAGGAACGAATGGCGCTCGGCTCGCTGGTCATAATGACAACAATGCGAGTCGTGCCGGGTTTATCCGGCATCCGGTTTTCATCGCTATGCTCTCGGCTCTCCGCTCTAGACTTTTTTCAGCGAACGATACAGTGCCGCGTAACGCTGCGCGCTGGCGTTCCAACTGAAGTCGGCCGCCATGCCGTTGCGGCACAGTGTTCGCCACAGTTCCGGCTCGCGATAGCACTCGACCGCGCGCCGCACCGCTTCGAGCAGCGCTTCAGGACTTGCTTCGTGCAACAGAAATCCCGTTGCGGCATCGATGTTGCGCGCGCTCGCGTCGTAGTCGACGATCGTATCGACCAGTCCGCCGGTCGCGGTCGCGATCGGCGGCGTGCCGTAACGCTGACTGTACATCTGGTTCAGTCCGCATGGTTCGAAGCGTGAAGGCATCAGAAACACGTCCGCGCCCGCTTCGATCATGTGCGCGAGCTTCTCATCGAAGCCGATTTTAAGGCCGATGCATTTCGGATAGGCGGCCTGCAGGGCAAGCAGGTCATCTTCGATTTCCAGCTTGCCCGAACCCAGCAGTACCAGTTGCGCCGGCAGTTCCATGATCCGTTCGGCGATCGCGGTGATGAGATCGAAACCCTTCTGCAGCGTAATGCGGCCGACCGTGCCGAGCAGCGGAATTTCCGCATCCTGCGGCAGGCCCAGGCGTTTCTGCAGCGCCATTTTGTTTGCGCGTTTGGCGTCGAACCGCTGTGCGTCATAGGGCGCGGCGATAAGCGGATCGTGCGCGGGGTTCCATACATCGATATCGATGCCGTTGAGAATGCCATGCAGCACATCGCGTCGCGCGTGCAGCAATCCGTCCAATCCGAATCCCAGGTCTTCGCCCTGGATTTCGCGCGCGTAGTTGGGGCTGACCGTGGTGATCGCGTCGGCGTACGAAAGACCGCCTTTGAGGAACGAGACTTGCCCCCAGAACTCCACACCGTCCATGCCGAAACTCTGCGCCGGCAGGTCCAGGGAACTTAAGGTCGCGGCGGGGAACAATCCCTGAAAGGCGAGATTGTGGATCGTGACGATTGTCGCAAGTTGCGCGGCGGGTTCGAAATGGAGATAGACAGGCGCGAGCGCCGTCTGCCAATCGTGACAATGCAGAATGTTCGGGCGCCATCCGGAAGGCAGTCCCTTACGCGCCATGAAGGCGGCGGCGTGCGAAAGCGCGCCGAAGCGGATGTGATTGTCGGGCCAGTCGCGCCCGGTTGCGTCCTGATAGGGGCCGGCTTCGCGATCGTAGAGTGTCGGGGCGTCGAGCAACAACAGCGTGAGGCCGTTATCAAGGCGGGTTTCAAGTACCCTTGTGGCAGGCAGATCGCCGCGTGCCGGAATGCGCGCAACTTCCGTCGCGCGTTGCGCGAGATCGAGCATGCCTCGATAAGCGGGTATGAGCATCGCAATCTCGCAGCCCAGTCGTGCAAGCGCGGCAGGCAAGGCCGCGGAGACATCGCCCAGCCCTCCGGTTTTTGCCCACGGGGCGCACTCCGGCGTGGCGTACAGGACTCGTAGAGGTGTGGCGCTCATGTTTTTACGGAGATCGCTGTTGATTGACGACGCCTGTGTAGGATATCAGCCCCGGTTACGGTATTTGGTCTGCGGATCATGAGCGACATCGTTCTGGCTGCCGACATCGGCGGCACCAAGACTTATATCGCCCTGGCCGAGCCCTGCGGCAGCGGTTTGCGCATGTTGCTCGTCGAGCGTTATCTGAACGACGATTTTCGCGGTTTCGACACGATGCTGCATCGTTTCATCAGCGAGCAAGCGCCGAACCGGACGATCGCATACGCAGCATGCGGCGCGGCCGGCCCGCGCAAAGGCGAACAGATCTGGCTTACCAATCGTCCATGGCTGATCGACGGCGCCGCCTTGTCGGCCGCCTTGAGCGGAGCCCCCGTGTTGTTGCTCAACGATTTCGAAGCCACCGCGCACGGTGTCGAACTGCTCGAGGCTGACGACCTGCGGACGCTGCAGCACGGCGAAGCGGTGAGAGGCGCGCCGCAAGTCGTCATCGGCGCCGGAACGGGCCTCGGCATCGCTTATCGCATCTGGAGCGGCGAGCGCTATCGCATGGTCGGCGGCGAAGGCGGTCACATGGGCTTCACGCCGATCGATCTGCGCCAACTCGAACTGTGGCGAAGCCTGTACGAACGACAGGACCGTGTCAGCACCGAGCACGTCGTGTCCGGTGCCGGTCTGTCACGAATTTACGCATTTCTGGGCGGTGCGCACGATACCGATCCCGCCGTCGTGTCCGCGCTCGCATTCGAGCGAGGCGACGAACTCGCGCTGCAGGCCCTGGATATTTTTGCCTCGTGTTTCGGCGCGGCCGCGGGCGATCACGCGCTGGCCGTGCTTGCGTATGGCGGCGTGTTTCTCGCCGGTGGAATTGCGCCCAAGGTGCTGCAGCCGAAACAGGCAAGTCAATTGCTTGCCGCCTTCAACAGTAAAGGCGGGCATAGTGAAATCGCGGCGCGCATCCCCGTGCATGTGGTGTTGAACGAGCAGGTCGGGCTGCTCGGTGCGGCGCTTGCCGCGGTACGTGGTCTGGCTGCGTAGGCCCGGTATTACGCGCATAACGAAAACGGAGTCAAGTCATGTCCGAACCCAATAAGTATTCCAATGCGAAGTCCGACGGGGCAATCAGCGGCAGCGTGCCGCAAGGGTGGAGCGTCGGGCGCGCGCCGCAGGAGCGATTGTTTGCGGAACCGATCTTTGTGCCGGAGCGGGGCGACCATAGCTTCGAGTGGCCGAGCGGAAAGGAGGCGCTGTCGCCCGAACAGGTCAGTCGGTTGATTTCGAAGACCGCTTACTCGATCGCACAGCGCCGTAACTTTCACGCCGGCTACGAAATCGAGGACTGGCTCGGTGCGGAAGCGGAAGTCGTGGCCCGTATACGGGAGATTGAACAGGCTTCTCGCGTCGGCCCGCCCGCCGGCTGATTCGCATGGAACGGACCGATCAATTCGCGGCGGGCGAGGCGCAGTCGCGCCCCGGCGCGCACTCGTCCGCATCGGATGCGTCACAGGCAACCATGCAACCCCGGTCGACACACGCTGCGCGCGAGCAGTTGCTGACGCGCATCGATGGCTATTGGCGCGCGGCCAACTATCTATCCGTCGGGCAGATTTATCTTTACGACAATCCGATGTTGCGCGAGCCGCTCAAACTCGAGCACATCAAACCGCGACTGCTCGGCCACTGGGGCACCACGCCGGGCCTCAATTTCATTTACGCGCATCTCAATCGCGCGATCTGCGAGTACGACCTGTCGGTGCTGTTCGTCACCGGACCGGGGCATGGCGGCCCCGCACTTGTTGCGAATACCTATCTGGAAGGCAGCTACAGCGAGTTCTATCCGGACGTCTCGCAAGACGCGACGGGCATGCAGCGCTTGTTCAAACAGTTCTCCTTTCCCGGCGGTGTGCCGAGCCATGTCGCTGCGGAGGTGCCCGGCTCGATACACGAAGGCGGTGAACTGGGTTATGCGCTGGTGCATTCCTACGGCGCGGCGTTCGACAATCCGGATCTGCTCGTCGCCTGCGTCATCGGCGACGGCGAAGCCGAGACCGGGCCGCTGGCGGCCAGCTGGCATTCGAATAAATTTCTCAACGCGGCGCGCGACGGCGCGGTGCTGCCCATATTGCATCTCAATGGCTACAAGATTGCCAATCCGACGGTGCTTGCGCGCATTCCTCGCGAAGAATTGGAGGCATTGCTGAAAGGCTACGGCCATCAGCCGTATTTCGTAGAGGGCGATGAGCCGGTGCCGATGCATCATGCGATGGCCGATACGCTCGATCGCGTCATCGCAGACATCCGCGCAATCCAGCAGGCGGCGCGCAGCGCCGCCCGCGAGGGGAGAGCGTTCGAGCGACCGCTGTGGCCGATGATCGTGCTGGTATCGCCCAAGGGCTGGACCGGCCCGAAGCAGGTGAACGGGCGGCAAGTGGAAGGGACGTTCCGCTCGCATCAGGTGCCGCTCGCGGATCTCGACGAACACCCGGAACTGATTCGCGAACTCGAACAGTGGATGAAGGGCTACCGGCCGGACGAATTGTTCGATGAAAACGGTACGCTGCGTCCCGAACTGCAGGCGCTCGCCCCGTCGGGCGCGAGGCGCATGGGCGCAACGCCCTATGCCAACGGCGGCGCTCTGCTGCGTAATCTGCGTCTGCCTGACTTCGAGGACTATGCGCTGCAGGTTGAACACCCCGGTGGCTTGACCGGCGAAGCGACGCGGATGCAGGGCGAATATCTGCGTGACGTCATGCGGCTCAATCTGGAGAGCCGGAATTTCCGCGTATTCAGTCCCGACGAACTGACCTCCAATCGCTGGGGTGCGGTGCTCGAAGTGACCGATCGCTGTTTCAGCGGCGTCGTTTACGACAACGACGATCACGTTTCGCCCGACGGTCGCGCCATGGAAGTGTTGTCGGAACACTTATGCCAGGGCTGGCTCGAGGGCTATCTGCTCACCGGCCGGCACGGCTTCTTCTCGTGCTACGAAGCGTTCATCCACATCGTCGATTCGATGTTCAATCAGTACGCCAAATGGTTGCACGTCTGTCGCGATATTCCGTGGCGGCGCTCGATCGCCTCGCTCAACATTCTGCTCAGTTCGCATGTCTGGCGGCAGGATCACAACGGTTTCTCGCATCAGGATCCGGGTTTCATCGATCTGGTCGTGAACAAGAAGGCCGAAATCATCCGTGTTTACCTGCCGCCCGACGCGAATACGCTGCTATGCGTCACCGACCAGTGCCTGCGCAGTCGCGACAAGGTGAACGTGGTCATCGCCGGCAAGCAGCCGCAACCGCAATGGCTGTCGATGGATCAGGCGATCAAACACTGTTCGGCCGGCATCGGCATCTGGGAATGGGCGTCCAGCGATCGCGGCGGTGATCCCGATGTGGTGATGGGATGCTGCGGCGACGTGCCGACCATGGAAACCCTCGCGGCGGTCATGTTGCTGCGCGAGCATTTCCCCGATCTCAAGGTCCGCGTGGTGAACGTGGTCGATCTGATGAAATTGCAGCCGCCTTTGGAACATCCGCATGGATTGAAGGATCGCGAATTCGATTCGCTCTTCACGGTCGACCGGCCGATCATTTTCGCGTTCCACGGTTATCCGTGGCTGATCCACCGCCTGACGTATCGGCGCACCAATCACGATAACCTGCATGTGCGCGGCTACAAGGAAGAAGGCACAACCACGACGCCGTTCGATATGACCGTACTGAACGAAATCGATCGCTTCAGTCTGGTCTCCGCGGTGATCGATCGCGTCCCGAGCCTTGGCGCGCGCGCGGCGTATGCCAAGCAGGCGATTCGCGACAAGCTGATCGAGCATCGCCGCTACATCGAGGAGCACGGTGACGATATGCCTGAAATCCGCGAATGGCGCTGGGTCGCACGCGAGGCGGAGCCCCAGCCGCCACTCTGAACATAGCCGGGAGGAGAACATGAAAAATGGATGAAGCAAACCTGGCGAGCGAAATAATGGATCCCACCTACGACACCTATCCGTTCAGCACGGACGTCACGCCGCCCTACATTCCGATGATCGCCCGCAACACCCTTGCGCTGGTGCTTGCCGGCGGGCGCGGTTCACGGCTGGAACAATTGACCGACTGGCGCGCCAAGCCGGCCGTGCCGTTCGGCGGCAAATTCCGCATTATCGATTTCACCCTGTCGAATTGCGTCAACTCCGGCATACGGCGCATCGGCATCGCCACACAGTACAAGGCGCAGAGTCTCATTCGGCACGTGCAGCGCGGCTGGTCGTTTCTCGATGGGCGGCTGGGCGAGTTTGTCGAACTGTTGCCGGCGCAGCAGCGCATGGATCTGAACTGGTATGCCGGTACCGCCGACGCGGCTTTCCAGAATCTCGATATCCTGCGTCGTTATGAGCCGCGCTATGTGCTGGTGCTCGCTGGCGACCACGTCTACAAAATGGATTACGGCAAGATGCTCGCCGAGCACGTCCGGCGCCAGGCCGACTGCACCATCGGTTGCGTGGAAGTGCCGGTCGCGGCCGGTTCGGCCTTCGGCATCATGTCGGTCGATGAAGAACGGCGCGTGGTCGACTTCCGGGAAAAACCGGCCGATCCGCAGCCGCTCCCCGGCCGCAGCGACATCACGCTGGCAAGTATGGGCATCTATGTGTTCAACGCGCCTTTCCTTTACGAACAGCTGATCCGCGATGCGGATACCCCCGATTCCAAGCATGATTTCGGCAAGGACATCATTCCCTATCTGGTGAAGCGCGGTTACCGGGTGGCGGCGCATTTCCTCAGTGATAGTTCGGTGCATGGCAGCGAAGGGCGCTCCTATTGGCGCGATGTCGGAACCGTGGACGCGTACTGGGAAGCCAACATGGAACTGGTGAAGGTCACGCCGGAACTCAATCTGTACGATCGCGAATGGCCGATCTGGACTTATCAGGAACAGCTTCCGCCGGCCAAGTTCGTCTTCGACGATGATCGGCGCCGCGGCACCGCGGTCGATTCCATCATCTCCGGCGGCTGCATCATCAGCGGTTCGACGGTGCGACGCTCGCTGCTGTTCTCCAACGTGCGCGTCAACAGCTTCTGCACGGTTGAAGACTCGGTCATTCTGCCGAACGTCGACATTTCGCGGCATGCCGTGGTGCGGCGCGCGGTGGTCGACAAGCATTGCAAGCTGCCGGAAGGTATCCACATCGGCGTCAACCCCGACGACGACCGCCGTCGTTTCCACGTCACGCCGAATGGCGTTACGCTCGTCACCCCGGAAATGCTCGGTCAGAAGGTGCATCACGCCCGCTGACGCGCGCGCGTTCACTTCATATGACTCGAAAGCTTGACCTCGTGCTGATGTGGCACATGCATCAGCCGGACTATCGCGACTACGCTACGGGCGAGTACACGCAGCCGTGGGTGTACCTGCATGCGATCAAGGATTACAGCGACATGGCCGCGCATCTGGAGCGGCACACGGGTATCCATGCGGTCGTCAATCTGGTGCCGGTGCTGCTCGATCAACTCGAAGATTATGCCGAGCAGTACGTGAGCGGTCGCGTGCGAGATCCGTTGTTGCGGCTGTTGCAGCGCGATGATCGGACGCCGTTGAGCCACGCGGAGCGGCGTCTGATCACCGACCGCTGTTTCGCCGCGAATCACGAAAAGATGGTGGAACCCTATGCATCTTATCGGCGTCTGCTTGAACTGCATCATCTGTTCAACGACTACGGCAGCGAGGCGCAGGCGTATCTGTCCGATCACTATTTTTACGATCTGCTGGTCTGGTATCACCTTGCCTGGACGGGCGAAACGGTACGGCGCAATTTCGAAATCGTCACGCGTCTGATGAGCGAAGGAACCACGTTTGCCGCCGCCGATCGGCGCGCGCTATTCGATCTGATCGGCCAGGTCGTGACCGGCATCGTGCCGCGTTATGCCGCACTGGCGCGACAGGGCCGTATCGAACTCACCACAACGCCGCATTTCCATCCGCTCGCGCCGCTGATGTTGGATTTCGCTTCCGCGCGCGAAGCGCGTCCGACTTTCCCCTTGCCCGCGACGCCGCGTTATCCGGGCGGCCAGGCGCGCGTGCAATTCCATATCGATTCGGCGATGCGCGAACACACGCGCCGCTTCGGCGGCGCCCCGCTCGGTGTATGGCCTGCCGAAGGCGCCGTGTCCGCGAGCCTCGTCGATCTGCTCGGCAGATCGGGTTGCGCCTGGACGGGCAGCAGCGAAGGGGTGCTGGCCAATAGTCTGCAGGCGAGTCGGACGATCGCAGTGTCCGAGGATTGGGCTGCGCAACGTGCGAGCTGGCTTTACCGGCCATGGCGTCAGCGGAGCGGTGGCCCGGTGATGTTCTTCCGCGACGACCGGCTTTCCGATCTGATCGGTTTCGAATATGCCAAATGGCATAGTCGCGATGCGGCGCTTAATTTCATCGCCGAACTGGACGGCATCGCTGCGCGCGCCGAAGCGAACGAAACGCCGTTGGTGAGTGTCATATTGGACGGCGAAAACTGCTGGGAGTATTACCCTTACAACGGTTTCTATTTCCTCGAGGCGCTGTACGCTGCGCTGGAAGGACATGCATCGATCCGCACGACGACGTTCAACGCGGTGGTGCACGACGATACGCGCACAATCACTCCGCTTGACCGCTTGGTGGCCGGAAGCTGGGTACACGGGGACTTCGGCACCTGGATCGGATCACGCGACAAGAATCTGGCGTGGGATCTGCTGTCCGTGGCGAAGCGCTGCTTCGATCTGGTGATCGGCAGCGGGCGTCTGAACGAAAGCGAACGTCGCGCGGCATACCGGCAGTTGGCCAGTTGCGAAAGCTCGGACTGGTTCTGGTGGATGGGCGATTACAACCCGCCGGCGGCGGTGGCGGAGTTCGATCGCCTCTATCGCGCGAACCTGACGCATTTGTATGACCTGCTGAAATTGCCGCCGCCGCACGCGCTGTCCGTACCGATCAGCCACGGCAGCGGAGAACCTGAGACCGGCGGCACGATGCGGCGCGCGACTTGAACGAATTTTCAATCAGGCGAGAACGATATGAAAAAACCAGTACAGCAACTTGAACGGATCGGTCAGTCGATCTGGCTCGACTACATTCGTCGCGACATGATCGAGGACGGCGAACTTGCGCAGCTCATTCAGGAAGAAGGGCTGCGCGGCATGACTTCAAACCCCTCGATTTTCGAGAAAGCGATTACCGGGCCGCATTACAACGCACTGGTCGAAGCCGCCCATCGACGCGGCGGCGATACCAATACCGTGTATGAATCCATCGCGGTGCGCGATATCCAGGACGCCGCCGATCTGCTGCACCAGGTGTATGAAGCGACCGATGCGCACGACGGTTATGTAAGTTTGGAAGTGTCGCCCCATCTGGCGCATGACACGCGCGGTACGCTGGCCGAAGCGCGCCGCCTGTGGGAGATGGTCGATCGTCCCAATCTGATGATCAAGGTGCCCGGCACCAAAGCCGGCATCCCGGCCATGAGTGAACTGATAACGGAAGGCATCAACGTCAATGTGACGCTGCTGTTCTCGCGTTCGGCTTACGACGAAGTGGCCGACGCCTATGTCGCCGCAGTGGAGCGGCGCGTGAAGAAGCGCGCCGATGTGCAACGCGTGGCGAGCGTCGCAAGTTTCTTTGTCAGCCGTATCGATACGGCGTCGGATGCGGCGCTGGAAAAACTCGCCGAAAAATCGGCCGAGAAAAAAGATGCCGCACTTGCCTTGCGCGGCCGCATCGCCATCGCCAACGCCAAACTCGCCTATCAGAGCTACCTGCAGCGCTTCAAGTCGGAGCGCTGGAAGGCGCTTGCGGCACAGGGCGCGCAGCCCCAGCGCGTGTTGTGGGCGAGCACGAGCACGAAGAATCCGCACTATCGCGACGTGATGTATGTCGAGGAACTGATCGGCGCGGACACCGTGAACACGCTGCCGCCGGCGACGTTCGATGCATTCCGCGATCATGGCGTGGTACGCCCGAGTCTCACTGAAGACGTGGAGGGCGCGCGACGGGCGCTTGCGGAATTGGAGCGCATCGGGATTTCGCTCGATGAGATCACCGATCGTCTGCTCGAAGAAGGACTCGCATCGTTCTCCGCTTCCTTCGACAAACTGCTGGAAGCGATCGCGGCGCGGGTGAAGACAGCGGTCGAGAGTTGAGAGCGGAGAGTCGAGAGTAAAAAAGCGGCTGGAAGAACGAACTGGATTCCCAATCGTGCCGCTATGCGGCGTGTCGGGAATCACGATGGCCGTGGCGCCGGAGCGCCGCGGACGTGCAGTAATCGGTTTCCGCTCTCGGCTCTCAGCGCTCGGCTGCTTTGTCGATCCAGATTTGCACCGCTTCGCCGCCGGTTTCGATGAAATCGCGGTTGGCCAGCGGTTGCCAGCCGTCGGCAATCTGCTTGCCGTTGACCTTGGGCGGAGCGCCTTCCACACGCGCGACGTAGAAGCCGTCGAGGCGGCGCAGGATGGCGGCGCGTTCGGCGCCCTTGCCGAGCGCGTACAGCGGTCGCGTCAACGATATTTCGCTGCCGATGCTGCCGCCTTGAATCACACGGAGCATGCCGGTCGCGTAATTCACATTGGCCGTATGCGCAGCCGGCACCGGCGCGCTCGTCACCAGGCCGGGCGTCGATTGCGGCGCGCGCGTCCGTTCGATCACCATCGTTCGATCGCCTTCGCCGTTCACGACCGTGCGGTGATCCACATAACGAATCTGGAATTCGCTGACCTCGACAATATCGCCGTGCCTCAGCAGATGGCGCGAAATCCGCTCGCCGTTGACGTAGGTGCCGTTCGAACTGCCGAGGTCGAGGAGGATATGGTCGTGCCCGACCACTTCCACCTGCGCGTGCATTTTGCTGACCGACGGGTCGTCCAGTTGGATCACGTTGCCTCTGGCGCGGCCGATGGTGAGGCGCGCGTCTTCGATGAAGCGCGAGCCGAGCATGTTGTCGTTGCGACTGATGACGAGCTTGGCCATGTCACTTGGCTCCCCGTCCGAACAGCCGGCCGAAGAAACCTTGCCGCGTCGTCGCCGGCGGCTGTGCCTGCGCCGCGACCGGCTTGCGTGCGTCCTTCACCCGGATCAGCACAACGGAAATATTGTCCAGACCGCCGCGATCGTTCGCCATCGAAACCAGCGTGTTCGCGGCCAGATCCAGATTGGGTTGCAGCATTTCGAGCGCAAGCGCGATGTCGGTGTCATCGACCAGATCATGCAGGCCGTCGGAACACAGCAAGTACATGTCCTCCGGACGAACTTCATGCTCCGACAGATCGGGCGCGACGGTGTCCGCCGAGCCGAGCGCGCGCGTCACCAGATGACGGCTCTGCGAAAGGCGCGCCTCGTTGTTCGTCATCTTGCCTGCGTTCAACTGTTCCTGGACGAAGGAATGGTCGATGGTCAGGCGCTCCAGCAGGCCTTCGCGAAAACGATACAAGCGGGAATCGCCGACGTGGGCGATCGAGACGCGGTCGCCGCGAAACCAGGCGGCGACCAGCGTGGTGGCCATGCCTTGCATGGCCGGATTGTTCTGGGCGTGGGAGAAAATCGCATTGTTGACGGCGTAGAAGGCATCCCGCACCGTGCGTTCGGGAGGAAAGGTGCTGGCGCTGCGCAGTGCGTCGAGCAATTGGGTCGTGGCGAGGCGGCTGGCGATGTCGGCGCCGCGCCGCGCCGCCATGCCATCGGCCAGCGCGGCAACGCCGCTGCCCGCATCGACGGCGACACTATCTTCATTGAAGGGGCGCACCCGGCCCGGGTCGGTGCGGCTGGCGACTTCTAGCTCGTGACGAATCATCCCTTTGCCCTTGCCCTTATCGGGGGCGCATTGTTGTGGACTAATTCACGCGGCTGCGTGGACGATGAAATAGTAGGCGTGCCGTTCGGCGCCACCAAGAGCAATATGACAATGTATTGTAAAAATTAATGCGTTAATTCACGTTCCGTCCGCTCCTGCGGGTGGTTCTTTGACAGAATGCAGAATGCGTTCGACGCACTGAAGTTTCGAAGTTCGATGAAATTCGATTAAGCAACGCTTGGGATTATCCTTGAATGTCTGCGATGGTTGAAGAACAACAACAACTGGGGCGATACGAACTGCTCGCCGAAATCGGTCGCGGCGCGATGGGCGTGGTGTACAAGGCGCGCGACCCGATCATCGATCGCGTGCTCGCGATCAAGACCGTGGATTTTCGCGGTCTGGGCGCGGTTCAACCCGGCGTGCAGGCGCGTTTTTTCCAGGAGGCGCAATCCGCCGGCCGACTGAGCCATCCCAATATCGTCACCATCTTCGATGCCGGCGAAGCCGACGGCTGCGCCTATATCGCCATGGAACTGCTCGAAGGGCCGTCGCTGCGCGAAGTGCTCGATCAGAGCTCGCCGCTTTCGGTTACACGCGCGCTGGAAATCGCCGGACAGATCGCACGCGGCCTGGCGTATGCGCATGAGCACGGCGTCGTGCATCGGGACGTGAAGCCGGCCAACGTCATCCTTGTCGCGCGTCGAGTGAAAATCACCGACTTCGGCATCGCACGGCTGCCGTTCGGCGCGTCGGGCGCGCAAAGCGAATTGGCCGGCTCGCCCAAATACATGTCGCCCGAGCAGGCGCTCGGCGAGAACGTCGATGGTCGTTCGGATTTGTTTGCGCTCGGTACGGTGTTGTACGAAATGCTTACCGGCAAGCAGCCGTTCGTCGGCGAAAGCGTGCCGCAGATCATGCAGGCGGTGCTGTTGCACGAGCCGCCGCCGCCCAGCACGCTGAACCCGCTGGTGCCGCCGGCGGTGGATGATTTCGTCCGGCGCGTATTGTCGAAGCAGCCCGAAGCGCGCCCGCCGAGCGCGCGGGCATTGCTGCGCGATCTCGCAGCGCTGCTGAAGCAGATCGGTGGATCGCATGGTGGTTCGAGCCGGTCGGAACATCGTCGTCGCAGCAAGCGTGTCGAGAGCGAAGGCGAGGCGACGGTGTTGCTGCCCGCTGCGCGGAAGGCACGTCGGCGTGGCGCGGATTCGCGTATCGCGCGTCATTGGTGGTACGGCGTCGCGGGGATGCTGATCGCGGGCATGCTGACGACCGTGGCGCTGAAGACTTATCGCGCCGCACCGGCGGTTGCCGCAGTGACCGAACTCTCGCAGCCGACACAAGAGGCAGGCTTGCAGCCGACGCTATTGCTCGCCATGGCGGACAAGGATGGCGAAGACGTTTCGTTCGAAGCGGAAGTCGAGCGCGGCAACGATGCGGCGGTCGCGGTGAAGCCGCAGAGCCCGAAGGGGCCGCGGAAAGCGCGTGCGCCCGTTAAAACGGCCGCGGCGCATCAGGCAGCCCCGACACGGCCTGTCGCGACCGTTGTCGCCGACGCAACGTTGCAGGTGGTAGCGGCGCCTTGGGGCGAAATTTTCGTCGACGGCCAATCGCGCGGTACCGCTTCCCCGCTGGCGAATATCGCGGTGCCGCCCGGCAAGCATCGTGTGGAAATCCGCAACGGCAGTCTGCCGGCGCACAAAGTGGACGTCACCATCGCGTCGGGCGACACGCGCCGGATCAAACATAAGTTCGAATGACATGAACACACAAATGCAACGCGCACTCGCGCTCCTGATCGTCACCATTGCCGTGGTCGGCTGCTCGGCTACCGCGCTGCATGAACATGGCTATGACAACTACGCGCAGGGCACGGCCGAGCGCCTGCTGATCCTGGGCATTCAGGCTTACGAAAACGGCGACCTCAAAAGGTCTTCGGAACGCCTCACCGGCGCGCTGAACAGCGGCCTCACTTTCAATAAGGACAAGGTGACGGCGTACAAGTATCTGGCGTTCATTGATTGTTCGGCGGGCCGCGAGCAACAGTGCCGTGAAGATTTCATCGCCGCCGTCGCGCTCGATCCGGACATGCAGTTGTCGCCCGCCGAATCCGGCCACCCGGTGTGGGGGCCGATCTTCAAGAGCGTGAAGGCGCGCAACGCACGCGCCGGCAAGTAGACGCGGACCGTATGCGGTACGGCGATTGCGCAAGGGATGCGCACGCCGCAAATAGCGCCGATAATCGCGGCTGCTCATCTCGCAGAGGTTGGTATGGCCCGCGTCACGCTCACTCAATACCTGATCGAACAGCAGCGCAGTCACGGCAAGGTTTCACCCGGCCTGCGTCTGCTTATCGAAGTCGTGGCGCGCGCGTGCAAGATGATCAGCCACCACGTCAACAAAGGGCCCCTGAACGACATCGGCGGAGTCGTCGGCAACGTCAACGTGCAGGGCGAAGCGCAGAAAAAGCTCGATGTGGTCGCCAACGAAGTACTGGTCGAAGCCAACGAGTGGGGCGGTCAACTGGCGGCCATGGTGTCCGAAGAAATGGACGGCCCCTATATCGTTCCGAATCACTATCCGCGCGGCCAGTTTTTGCTGCTCATGGACCCGCTCGACGGTTCGTCCAATCTCGACGTCAACGGCACCGTCGGCACTATATTTTCGGTACTGCGCTACGCGGACGACGATCGCGAGCCGGAGGAAAAGTCCTTTTTGCAGCCGGGTGCCACACAGGTCGCTGCGGGTTTTGCCTTGTATGGTCCCGCCACGGTGCTGGTTCTCACCGTCGGCAACGGCACGGTCGGCTTCACCCTGGACAAGGAACTCGGCTCGTTCGTTCTGACCCAGCCCGATATGCGCATTCCCGAAGATACGCAGGAGTTCGCCATCAATGCGTCGAATGCGCGCAATTGGGAGGCGCCGGTCAAGCGTTATATCGATGAATGCCTGGCCGGTAAGAGCGGGCCGCGCGAACGCGACTTCAATATGCGCTGGGTTGCTTCGATGGTGGGCGACCTGTACCGCATTCTTTGTCGCGGCGGGGTGTTCCTGTATCCGCGCGACGCCCGACATAAGGACGGCCGGCTGCGCCTGATGTACGAGGCGAATCCGATGGCCTTCATCGTCGAGCAGGCCGGTGGCGTCGCGACCGACGGCGCGCAACGCATTCTCG
Source organism: Nitrosomonadales bacterium (assembly GCA_036676355.1). Classification (GTDB taxonomy): domain Bacteria; phylum Pseudomonadota; class Gammaproteobacteria; order Burkholderiales; family SG8-39; genus ZC4RG42. Next base: position 23,055 of record JAKFDA010000095.1, read on the forward strand.
ATCTGCAACCCACGGCGCTGCATCAGCGTGTCGGGGTGGTGATGGGATCGAAGAACGAGGTGGAGCGGGTTACCTCGTATCACCGCGAGGGTTGACCCGGCGCGGCGCGCAACGAGCCGATTGCGCTACGGAAGCGCTGAACAAGGTTATTTGATCAAGGCGATCGCTAGTTCGTTTCGCGCGAGCGACTCATTGCTTTGTCCTCGCTCGTACAGCTTCGCGCACTTGCGACCCGTCCTGGGACTTAATCAGGCATTCCCTAGGCGGCGTGGCTCTCGCCGTCGATCAGGGCGGCGTTGAGCGATTGTCGTTTGTGTCGCAGGTGATCCTTCAGCAAAGTGCCGAGCCGGCCGGCGTCGCGGTCGATCAAGGCGGCGAGAATCATCTCGTGTTCTTCGACCGCATGGTGCCAGCGTTCCTCCGACAGGTTGGCCATATAGCGCGCGCGGCGTATGCGCGCACCGAGCGCCGCATAAACGGACGACAGTACGGCATTGCCGGCCGCCTGCACCAATGCCTCGTGAATGAGCTGATTGAAACGAAAGTATTCGGGGCGATCGCGCCGCTTGTAATGTTTCAGCATCTCGTCGTGCAGGTGCTTCACTTGCGCGATGCCCACCTCGCTGATGCGTTCGCAGGCGAGTTCACCGGATAGCGCCTCGAGCGCTTCCATCACCTCGAACATATTGTCGAGATCGCGGGCGCTCAGTTTGCTCACCGTCGCGCCGCGATGAGGCGCCATGTCGATCAGACCTTCGGAAGCCAGCGCGCGCAGCGCTTCTCGCAACGGCGTGCGTGAAATCCCCAGTTGTTCGCAGAGTATGCGTTCGGGCACCCGGCTGCCGGGTGCGAGTTCGCCTTCCAGGATCATCTGTCGCAGCCGCTGCACGACTTCGTCGTACAGCGCGGCGCGGACGATGCGAGTGGAGTTCGGCAGTTCGGTCATCGTTTCATCAAGCTCCGTCCAGGGCGAGTTCCAGGACCCGCGCGACATGCAATGCGGATCGGCTCGCGCCATGCTCGATCTGGTGCCGGCAACTGGTGCCGTCCGCCACGATCAGAACATCCGCCTCGGCCGCGCGCACTGCGGGAAGCAGATCCAGTTCGGCCATGCGCATGGAGACATCGTAGTGTTCCGCCTCGTATCCGAAGGGACCGGCCAGTCCGCAGCAACCGGATTCTATGGTCTCCACTGCGATGCCGGGGATGAGTTTGAGGCATTGCTGTACGGCGGACATCAGGCCGAAAGCTTTTTGGTGGCAATGTCCGTGCAGCAGCACCTTGTTGTGACCCGGCAGCGCCCGCAGCGATAACGATAAATTCGCGGCGCGATGTTCAGCCGCCAGGAATTCCTCGATCAGCATCGCGCGCCGCCCGAGCATGCGCGCGTCCTCGGTCGGGAACAGCGATTGAAGTTCGTCCCGCAGGGTCAGCAGGCATGAGGGCTCGAGACCGACAATCGGTATGCCGCGCGCGGCATACGGGGACAAGTAATCCAGCACGCGTTGCGCCTCGGCGCGGGCCTCGTCCACCATTCCCTTGGCCAGGAAAGTACGCCCGCAGCAGAGCGGGCGGTTATCGTCGGGGCAGGGCAGATGAACCCGATAGCCGGCGGCCTGCAGCACGCGCAGCGCCGCGCGCGCATTCTCCGGCTCGAAATAGGTATTGAACGTGTCGACGAAAAGCACCACTTCGCCGCGCATATCGCCGTTGAATTGATCGGTTGACGCTTCAGTCGCCGGATCGAAGGGATGCCTGTCCCAGTTCGGCAGATCGCGCCGGGCGCTGATACCGAACATTCGTTCGCTCATGCGGGCAAGCGCCGGCACGGTGTTGCGCCGGTTGAGCAGGCCCGCAAATCGCGCAGCGATGGGCGCATAGCGAGGCAGGTAAGCCACCAACCGATCGCGCATCCGATGCGGATTGTTCTTGTGATAGTGATACAGAAATTCCGTTTTCATTTTCGCCATGTCGACGCCGGTCGGACATTCGCGTTTGCAGCCCTTGCAACCGATGCAAAGATCCATCGTGTCGTACATGTCTTTCGACAGCCAGGCGTCCGGGCCGAGCTGGCCGCTGATGGCAAGCCGCAGCGAATTCGCGCGCCCTCGCGTCAGGTGTTTTTCATCCGCCGTGGCGCGGTACGACGGGCACATCACGCCGGGGTCCGCCTTGCGACAGGCGCCGTTGTTGTTGCACATCTCCACCGCACCGCCGAAACCGCCCCACGCCGACCAGTCGAAAGCCGTATCGATGTGCTGCACGCGGTAGCCGGGAGAAAAGCGAAAAAGCGAACGGTCGTCCATTTTGGTGGAACCGACGATCTTGCCCGGGTTCATCAGGCCGGACGGGTCGAAAGCGTCTTTGACTTCCTCGAATGCGTGCACGATTCGCGCGCCGAACATCGGTTCATGCCATTCCGAGCGCACCAGCCCGTCGCCGTGTTCGCCCGAGTGCGAGCCTTTGTACCGACGCACGAGTTCGAATGCTTCTTCGGCAATGGCGCGCATCGTCTTCGCGCCGTTCGGGTCTTTCATGTTCAGGATCGGGCGTACATGCAGACAGCCGACCGACGCATGCGCGTACCAGGTGCCGCGCGTGCCGTGCTTTTCGAATACGCGCGTCAGGCGATCGGTGTATTCGGCCAGATCTTCCAGCGGAACCGCGCAGTCCTCGATGAACGAAACGGGCTTGCCGTCGCCCTTCATCGACATCATGACGTTGAGGCCGGCCTTGCGGACCTCCCAGGTGTCTTTCTGCAGCGCCGCGTCGGTAATCGAAACAACGCTGCCGGGAAACCCCAGATCGCTCATCAATTCGCCGAGGCGGGCAAGCTTGTTCAATTGTTCGCGGTTGTCCTCGCCGGCGAACTCCACCAGCAGGATGGCATCCGGTTCGCCCTGAAGAAATCGATCCACCGTGTCGCGGAATGCCGCAATCTCGCGCGCCAGGTCGATCATGGTGCGATCGACCAGTTCCACCGCCGCCGGCCCGAGTTTGACGATGTGCTGCGTGGCGTCCATCGCGTCGTGGAAACGCGGGAAATGACAGACGCCGAGTGTCTTGTGGCGCGGGACGGGCTGCAGCTGCAGTTCGATTTCGTTGAAGTAAGCCAACGTGCCTTCGGAGCCGACCAGCAGGTGCGCCATGTTGCCCTGCGGCCCCAGACAGTCGATGTTGTAGCCGCCGACGCGCCGCAAGACCTTGGGAAAGCGCGCTGCGATTTCGCCGGCTTCGCGCGCATGCAGCGCGTGCATGCGCTCCGTCAGGTCGGTGTGGCGCGACGATCCGTCATTCGTCCTCGCATTGATGCCACGCTCGGAGAAATGCAGCTGCGCGCCATCCGCCAATACGGCGTCGATGGCGCGCACGTTATGCACCATGTTGCCGTAGCGCAGTGAGCGAGAGCCGCAGCTGTTGTTGCCCGCCATGCCGCCGATCGTGGCGCGGTTTCCGGTCGATACATCGACCGGAAAGAACAAACCGTGCGGCCGCAAATGCTTGTTGAGTCGATCCAGCACCATGCCGGGCTGCACCGTGACGCGCTCCTGCGCCGCGTCGAACGAGACGACGTTATTGAGAAATTTGCTGTTGTCGATGATCAGCGCGGCGCCGACGGTCTGGCCGCATTGCGAAGTGCCGCCGCCGCGGGGCAGGATCGGCACCCCCAGTTCGCCCGCGATCTGCAGGGCGATATAGGCGTCCTGCGCGGTGTGCGGCACCACCACGCCGACCGGCATGATCTGATAGATGGAGGCGTCGGTGCTGTAGCGGCCGCGGCTGAAGACGTCGAACAGCACGTCGCCCTGCACCTCCTTGCGCAATCGTTCCGCCAGAACGCCATTCGAGCGTGAGAGCGCGCTTTGCTGCTGAGTCATTCCTGTCTCCGGTATGCCGCGGACTGCATTTTCGGCAAGGCACGCAACCTACCTGCTATGGCGACTCGCTTCATGTGCATATGATGTATACAAAATACAATACACCGATGCATAATAAAGGCGGGCCGAGGGCAGCACAAGCAACGGAAGGGTCGTTGAAAAGCCGAATCCGGACACGTTCGATGCGCTTCAATTCGCCCTTTTCCGGTTTTTCAAGCATTGATAAGCGGGATGTTTATGCCGATTCAGAATGCGCGCCACTTTCTTCAGATTCCGGGACCGACCAATGTGCCGGACCGCGTGTTGCGGGCGATGGATCGACCGACCATCGATCATCGGAGTCAGGAATTCGGACGCCTCGGGCTGGAGTGCCTGGAGGGAATCAAGGAAGTGCTGCAGACGCGCGCGCATGCAGTGATCTATCCCGCGTCCGGCACCGGCGCCTGGGAAGCCGCGCTGGTGAATACCCTTTCGCCGGGCGATAAGGTACTGATGTTCGAGACGGGCCACTTCGCCACGATGTGGCAGCGTATGGCCCGGCAATTGGGACTGGACGCGGAATTCGAGCCGGGCGACTGGCGTCATGGCGTCGATCCCGCGCACGTCGAAGCGCGGCTGGCGGCGGATACGCAGCACAGCATCAAGGCCGTCGCCGTGGTGCAGAACGAAACCTCAACCGGCGTGACCAGCCGCATTCCGCTCATTCGTCAGGCCATCGATCGTGCCAAACATCCGGCGCTGTTCATGGTCGATACGATTTCTTCGCTCGCATCGATCGACTACCGGCAGGACGAGTGGGGCGTCGATGTCACCGTGGCCGGTTCGCAAAAGGGCCTGATGCTGCCGCCGGGCCTGAGCTTCAACGGCTTCAGCGAAAAAGCGCTTGCGGCGTCCAAGAACGCCAGGCTGCCGAGATCCTATTGGAGCTGGGCCGACATGCTCGGTCCCAACGCGAACGGTTTCTTCCCCTTCACACCGGCGACCAATATTCTGTTCGGCATGCGCGAATCGCTGGCCATGTTGCGCGAAGAGGGGCTCGCCAATGTGTTCAAGCGACACGATCGTTTCGCCGAAGCAACGCGTCGCGCCGTGCGCGCCTGGGGACTGGAGGTGCTCTGCCGGGAGCCGGGCGAATACAGCAGTTCGCTCACCGCCGCGGTCATGCCCGAAGGCCACAGCGAAACCGAATTGCGCCAGATCATTCACGAGCACTTCAACATGTCGCTCGGCGCCGGCCTAGGCAAGCTGAAGGGCAAGGTTTTCCGCATCGGCCATCTCGGCGATTTCAACGATTTGATGCTGTGCGGCACGCTCTGCGGCATCGAAATGGGGATGACGCTGGCCGGCGTACCGCACAAGAAGGGCGGCGTGGACGCCGCGATGGAATACCTCGCCAACTCGAACGGGTCGCAACTGCGCCCCGGCGACGCGGCGGAGCGCATGGCGGACGTCGAGTCCGAGTAATTGCACCAACGCCGCGTGCGGCCGCAGGTCGCCGCGACCGATTCATCTACTGCAGCACGAGAGCACATGGAAGCGTAATACCCGCCCAACACTAATTACCGCACAGGAGGCCTACGATGAATGCGCTTACTTACAAAGCGTTCGCAGTTGCAGTGCTGCTGACTGGTTTAGGAACGTTCGCACCGGCCGTCGTACATGCTCAGACGGAATTGAAGTTCGGTCACGTCGGTTCTCCGGGGTCGCTCTTTGCGTTGTCGTCGGAAGAGTTTGCCAAACGTGCAAACGCCAAGCTCGGCGACAAATACAAAGTGGTCGTGTTCGGCTCGAGCCAGCTTGGCGGCGATAGTGAAATGCTGCAGAAGATCAAGGTAGGCACGCTCGACTTCGCACTGCCTTCGACCGTCATGTCCTCCGTCGTTCCGGGGTTTGGCCTGTTCGAAATGCCCTATCTCGTGAAAGATCGCGAGCATATGAAGCGCATCGAAAAAGAAGTGGTGTGGCCAACCCTCGCGCCGCTGGCGGAGAAGCAGGGTTACAAGATTCTTGCCGTGTGGGAAAACGGCTTCCGCCAGATCACCAATAACAAGCATGCCATCAATACGCCCAACGATTTGAAGGGCATCAAGTTGCGCGTCCCCAAAGGCAAATGGCGCGTGAAGATGTTCCAGCTTTACGGCGCGAATCCCTCGGCGATGGGATTATCCGAAGTGTTCGCCGCGCTGCAGACCGGCACCATGGACGGTCAGGAAAACCCGCTCACGCAGATCTACACGTCGAAGTTCCAGGAAGTGCAGAAATTCCTGTCGCTGACCGATCACGTTTACACGCCGGCCTATCCGGTCGTCTCGGTGCAAAAGTTCAAAGCGCTGCCGCCCGATGTGCAGAAGATCCTGGAAGAGACAGCGAAGGAAGTGCAGCCCTTCGTGTACGAGCAGGCCGCGAAAATGGATAAGGAATTGCTGGGCAAATTCAAGGAAGCGGGCCTGCAGGTCAATCAGGCGGACAAGAAAGCCTTCGTCGATGCGAGCAAGCCGATCTACGACGAATTCGCCGAGGAAGTGCCGGGCGGCAAGGAGATGATCGAGACGTCGTTGCGCGCAGCATCGGCCAAATAACCGGTAGGCCCGCGCGAGCGGGCCATCGGACCGACCTTTGAGGAGAGGCGATGTCCCTGGTTGCACTGCGTGGTTTATTCGAGCGAATCATCACGTTGATCGTCATCGTGCTGATGATCATCCTGGCCGTCGAAGTCACGATCGGCGTCATCTTTCGCACCATCAACCAGCCGCTCGCCTGGTATGACGAAGTGGCCGCGGTGCTGCTCGCGTGGCTGACGTATTACGGAGCCGTGCTGGCTGCGCTGAAGCGCGCACATATCGCCTTTCCGGGCATCGTGAACGCGTTGCCACCCATTTGGCGTGTGCCGATAACGCTGTTCACCGAAGCCTGCGTCATCGGTTTCTTCGCGCTGATGACCTGGTACGGCTGGGTGGTGCTCGGCGTGCTCGGTAGCGAAACACTGGTCACGGTCGATATCCCGGTCAAGGTCACGCAGTCGGTGATCCCGGTCGGTGGCATGCTCTTCATCATCGCCGAGTTGCTGTGCCTGCCGGACATTCTGCGCAGTGCGCGTCGCACCGACAATGCTGTGCTCGCCATGGATGTAGCGAACGAGGTGTCGCACTGATGGGTCAGATCATTCTTCTCTTCGCCATTGTCGGCCTGGTGCTGATCAACATGCCGATTGCGATTGCGCTCGGTGTGGCCGGTGCGGCCGCCATGGTATTGACCGGCGGCATGGATGCCCTGCTCAACCTGCCGCTGGTCATGTACAACGGCTCGACCAACTTTCCGCTGATCGCGATTCCGCTGTTCATTCTTGCCGGCGCGATCATGAATGCGACCGGCATATCGCAACGGCTGATTGCGCTGGCTTCGGCATTGCTCGGTTTCATTCGCGGCGCGTTGTCGATGGTGTCCATCGGCGCATCGTTGTTCTTCGCGGAGATCTCCGGCTCGGCCGTCGCGGATGTGGCCGCGCTCGGCTCGATCCTGATTCCGGGTATGCAGGAGAAAGGCTATCCGAAGGAAATGGCGGCGGCGGTCATGTCGGCCTCGGCGACGCTGGCGATCATCATTCCGCCTTCGATCCCGATGATCATTTACGCGGCAATGGCCGACACCTCGGTGGTAAAGCTGTTTGTCGCCGGCATCGTGCCTGGCGTGGTCGGCGGTCTGGGCTTGATGGTAGTGGCCTACTGGCTGGCGCTGCGCTACAACCTGCCGATCGAGCAGGCGTTCCAGCTCAAGCGCGTCGGCACGGCGTTCAAGGGCGCGGCCTGGGCGCTGCTGCTGCCGCTGATCATTCTCGGCGGCATTTTCGGCGGCGTGGTGACGGCGACCGAAGGCGCGGCGCTCGCGGTGGTTGCCGCGCTGTTCATCGGGCTGGTGATCTATCGCGATCTCGATTGGCCGCACCTCAAGGCGGCCATTATCGAAGGCGGTGTGCAGACCGCGGTGGTGATGCTGCTGGTTGCCGGCTCCGCGCTGCTCGGCACCTATCTGACCGAAATGCAGACGCCGCAGAATCTCGCGGCGGCGGTCTCCGAACTCACGCAGAACAAGTATTTCGTTCTGGCGCTGCTCAACGTGCTGTTCCTGCTGCTCGGCATGTTCCTGCATTCGGCCGCGGCCATCATTCTCGTCGTGCCGGTCGTCATGCCCTTGGTTCATGCGGTGGGCATCGATCCGGTGCACTTCGGGGTTATCGTTACGCTCAATCTCGGCATTGGCCAGCAGACACCGCCGGTGGCCAGCGTGTTGACGGTGGCGTGCTCGATCGCCAAGGCCGACATCTGGGAAGTCACCAAGGTCAACGCGTATTTCATCGCGGTATTGCTCGCCGTGCTGCTTTTCGTGACCTATGTGCCGGCCGTCTCGCTGGGATTGGTCGATCTGTTCTATGAATGACGGCGCGACGGCGACATCCGTTGCGTCGAGCAAGGAGTGCCATGTCGGAATTGATATTGGTGGAGCGCGACGGCGATATCGCGACCGTCGTGCTTCATCGTCCGGAAAAGCTCAATGCGCTCACCAAGCCGATGTGGCGACACCTCGGAGATGCAATCGAGGAACTGTCCGCCGATGACGACCTGCGCTGTATAGTCATTCGCGGCGCCGGCGATAAATCGTTCGCGCCGGGAAACGATATCGCCGAATTCGCCACCGAGCGCTCGAATGTCGAACAGGCGCGCGCCTATGGCGTCATTCATCACCGCGCGCTACACGCGCTGTACGCGTGCCGTCATCCCATCGTCGCGCTGATCAAGGGCATCTGCGTCGGCGGCGGCCTGGAGATCGCGTCGCTGTGCGATCTGCGCATCTGCGGCGCATCCAGCCGCTTCGGCATTCCGATCAACCGGCTCGGCCTGGTCGCCGGACCGACCGAGATGCAGGGTCTCTACGCGCTGGTCGGCAAAGCCGTGACACTGGAAATCCTGCTCGAAGGGCGCGTGTTCGGCGCCGCCGAAGCGAAGGACAAGGGGCTGGTGACGCGCGTCGTCGCCGATGACGAAGTGGAACAGGAAGCCTACGCAGCCGCGCGGCGCATCGCGGACGGCGCACCGCTGGTTGCGCGCTGGCACAAGAAGTTCATGCGTCTGCTGGAAGAAAACCGGCCGCTCACGCCGGCGGAACTGGACGAAACCTACGCCTGCTACGGCAGCGAGGATTTCAACATCGGCTACAGGGCGTTCCTGGCCAAGACCGCACCGAAATTCCGGGGGCGCTGATGGGACCGCTGCATGGCGTTCGCGTAATCGAACTGGCGCACATCATGTCGGGCCCGACGTGCGGCATGCTGCTCGCCGACATGGGCGCAGACGTGATCAAGCTCGAGAAGGTGCCGGGCGGCGACGATTCGCGTCGCTTCGGTTTGCCGGACATCAACGGCGAGTCGAGCGCGTTTCTGATGATGAATCGCAACAAGCGCGGCGTCGCGATCGACCTCAAGGCCGATGCCGGCAAGGAGGTGTTGCGGCGCCTGTTGAAGAACGCGGACGTCGTCACCGAAAACTATCGCACCGGCACGATGGAAAAACTCGGGCTCGGTTATGAAAGTCTGCGCGCGCTCAATCCGGCGCTGATCTACTGCGAGATCTCCGGTTATGGCCGCACCGGCCCCTATGCCGATAAGCCGGGCTTCGATCTGATCGCGCAGGGCGTCTCCGGTCTGATGAGCATTACCGGCGAAGTAGGCCAACCGCCGATCAAGTGCGGCAGTCCGGTCGCCGATATCAACGCCGGCATTCTCGCCGCGCTCGGCGTGCTTGCCGCATACATCAATCGACTCAAAACGGGGCAGGGACAAAAGGTCGATACCTCGCTGATGGAGGCGGGCATCATGCAGACCTACTGGCATGCCGCTTCGTATCTGGCGAGCGGACAACTGGCGCCGCCGATGGGATCGGGCAACCTCACCAGCGCGCCCTATCAGGCCTTTCGCACACGGGACGGCTGGATCAACATCGGCGCGGCGAATCAGGCCAACTACGAGCGCCTGCTGAAAGCGCTGGATGCGCAGGACTTGGCGGACGATCCGCGCTTTCGCACCAACGCGGATCGCATGGCGAACCGCGAGGCGCTGGTGGCGGCGCTGACCGAACGGTTGAGCAGGCAGGACACCGCGCACTGGCTCGACGTGCTCGATCGCGCCGGCCTGCCGGTCGGTCCCATATTGAACATTGCGCAAACGCTCGAGCATCCGCAGACCGTGGCTCGCGAAATGGTGGTCGAGACCGAGCATGCCAAAGCCGGGCGCGTCAAAAGCCTCGGCCTGCCGATCAAGTTCTCCGATACGCCGGGCGCGGTCGTCCGTCCGGCGCCGCTATTGGGCGAGCACACCTACGAGGTGTTGTTCGAGATCGGCTATACCAGCTTCGAGATCGACAAGCTGATCGAGGACGGCGTGGTCGTGACGGCCTGATCGGCGCGAGAACCTTTCTCCCCTGGGGGGCGCGGGTCATGACGCGCCCTCTTTTTTTGCGCATGGCGCTTGCTGCGATTCGCGTTTTCCAATGTTGCAGGAGCGCGCCATGAGCAGTGTCAAACCTATTCCGGACGGTTATCACAGCATCACGCCCTATCTGTGCATCAAGGATGCGGCGAAGGCGCTCGATTTCTACAAGGAGGCGTTTGGTGCGCAGGAGTTGTTTCGCATGGCGCAGCCGGACGGCAGGATCGGTCACGCCGAAATCCAGATCGGCGATTCGCGTCTGATGATCGCCGACGAATGTCCCGACATGGAGTTTCGTTCGCCGCAGAGTTACGGCGGCTCGCCCATCGGGATACATCTGTATGTCGAGGATGTCGATGCGACGGTGAACAAGGCGCTGGTTGCGGGCGCCAAACTGGTCAAGCAGGTGAGCGATCAGTTCTACGGAGATCGCAACGGCACCGTGGAAGATCCGTTCGGCCATCGCTGGTTCATTTCGACCCACGTCGAGGATGTGTCGCAGGAGGAAATCTGCATCAGGCTGGAGGCGCAGCGTGCCGCCGGAGGAACGAATGCTTGACGAGCCGGATGAACGGAAGGCCGAGCATGCGCATGGCCGTTCATGGTTCGACTGCTCGCAAGCTCGCGCTCACCACGAACGGCAGGATCACCACAAACGGTTGGGGGGAGAAGTCCGCGTGAGTGTCGCTCCGCTCTTCCGTTCATCCCGAGCAAGTCGAAGGATGAGCGGAAGATCGATCTTCGCGCGTCCGTTAACGGTTCGATCGTTCGACAGGTTCACCATCACGCGAACGGTGGCGTCGCGGAAACCGCCTCAGCCCTCGACCGCTTGCCGAGTGTCCTGAGTTTGCGGGAAGAGCGCTTCCTTCAGGCGCAGCGCCTGTGCCAGCGGCGCTTCGTTGCCGTCGCCCAGACAGGTGTAATGACCCATCTTGCGGCCGCGCCGTGCTTCGCGTTTGCCGTACAGATGCAGACGCGTATGGGGTGCTGCGAATACGAGCGCCCAGTCCGGTTCGCCGTCGCGCCAGATATCGCCCAGCAGATTCACCATGGCGGCGGGGCGCACCAGGCGCGTGTCGCCCAACGGCACGTCGATCAGCACGTTGAGTTGCTGTTCGAACTGTGAAGTGGTGCAGGCGTCGAGCGTGTAATGACCGCTGTTGTGCGGTCGCGGCGCGATTTCATTGACCAACAGCGAACCGTCTTTGAGCAGGAACAGTTCGACGCAAAGCACGCCGACGTAATCGACATGTTCGACCAGTTGGCGGGCGAGCGACTGCGCGTGCGCATCCAGTTCGGCGCCGATGCGCGCCGGAGCGAGCGAGGTGTCGAGAATGCCGTTGACGTGATGGTTTTCCGCGGTCGGGTAGGTCACGACTTTGCCGTGGCGATCGCGCGCCACCACCACCGATAACTCTTTCGCCAGCGGCACCAGTTTTTCCAGCACGCACGGCCCGACGAAGGATTCGAACGCCTGCTGCAATTCTTCAGCATTCTTGATGCGCGCCTGCCCCTTGCCGTCGTAACCCCAGCGAATGCGCTTCAGGATGCCGGGAAAAAGATGTTCGCAACCTTGCAGATCTTCGACACTGTCGATCAGCTTGTAAGGCGCGACCGCCAGGCCGGCTGCGGTCAGTGCGGCTTTTTCCTCGCCGCGGTTCTGGAAGGTTGCGACATGTTCGGCGCGCGGCGCGACAAAACATCGCGACGCGAGATAGCGCAATGCCTCGGCGGGCACGTTTTCGAATTCGGTCGTGACCGCGACACAGCGCTCGGCCAACCGTCGCCAGGCGGATTCGTCGTCGTATTCGGCCAGCACATGTTCGTCGGCGAAGGCGGAGGCGGGGCAGTTCGGATCGGGGTCGAGTATGGCGACGTGATAGCCGTGATTCTGTGCTGCGGCGGCGAACATGCGACCCAGTTGTCCCCCGCCCAATACGCCGACCCAGGCACCAGGAGCAATCATGGCAACTCCGGCAGTTGGGTATCGAGCACAGCCTTGCTTTGCGCGGCGCGGAATGCATCGAGCTTCGGGCTGCCGAGCATTGCCGCGGCAAACAGCGCGGCGTTGGCTGCACCCGCGATGCCGATGGCAAAGGTCGCCACCGGCACGCCTTTGGGCATCTGCACGATCGACAACAGTGAGTCGAGGCCCTGCATGTGTTTGGACTGCACCGGCACGCCGAGCACCGGCACGGTGGTCAGCGAAGCGATCATGCCGGGCAGGTGCGCCGCGCCGCCGGCGCCCGCGATGATGCAGCGCAGGCCTTTGTCGGCCGCCGATTTGGAGAATTCGTAAAGCAGATCCGGGGTGCGATGCGCGGAGACGACGCGCGCGCTGTAGGGCACGTCGAGTTCACGCAGCATGGACGCGGCGTGCTGCATCACCTCCCAGTCGCTGGAGCTGCCCATCACGATGGCAACCTGCGGAGTTGTATTCATGGCTTGGACCTTGAGCTTGATCGAGCACGTTTGAAGCGGCCGGCTCATGTCCAGAATGAGGGAGAGTCGGAACGCAAACGGCGAGCCGCAGCCCGCCGAAGGACGACATTATGACTGTGAAGGCCGGCGCTCGCCAGCCGCACGGGCGGGCCGCCGGCCCGCCCGGTGGTTATCCGGCCGGTTTAGCCGCAGCTGCCGACCGCGCCGCAGGCGGTGCAGAAATCGCAGCCGTCCTTGCGGATCACCGTGGTATTGCCGCATTCGTTGCACAGCGCGCCGCGCTGCACCTTCGGCTCGCCTTTTTCGCGCGGCGTTTCGAGAATGCCCATTTCGCGCGTCGGGTAGCCGTTTTCATCCAGCACGCCGAGCATGGCGTAGCGATGGATCACCAGGCGTGCCAGATAGGCGACGGTCGAAGGCCAGGTCTGCTGACGGCGCTCGCCGGGCACGAAAGCCATGAAATCGCCGAGCGGCTCGGAGTAGTTGATCAGCTTGCGCAGCTTCATGCCGATCCAGGCCGGGTCCATCACGCGCATGTCGAGCGACAGCAGGCGCGCCAGACCGTCGAGGGCACGCGGGTAGTGACCGGCGAGGAACATCGCATACGGACGCGTGACGCCGTCGGGCAGGGTGATTTCCTTCAGGCCGAGGACAAAATCTTCGCCCGAGGCCGGGTTGGAAATATCGACGCTCCACGACAGTGTGCCGTCGGTGCCCGTCTTCGGCTCCTGCACGCTGAACATCGTGTCGAGTACCGGCGTCGCACCCTCGCCGTCAAGCGCGTTGAGTTTTTCGCAGCGATAGCGGATCACTTGTGCGACACCGGCGACCACGCTCGGCACGCGTTTCTTCTCGCCGTTCGGCGGGAAGGGCATGTCGAAGGATTCTTCGCCCGGCGTCTTCGCCAGCACGTCGAGTTTCAGCGCCAGCCATTTGCGATCGTTGGCGCGCATGTCCATCGACAGGCTTTTCGCCACGGCACCGAGGCCGCGCGGCTGCTCCGCGCCGTTCACCCAGGCTTCGAAGGGGAAGGTGCGGCCTTCTTTTTCGAGGTGGCCGACGAACAGCGCGAACTCGCCGTTCGGATGCGAAATCATGTAGGTCCACGAGAGGTTGCCGTCGGGCAGATCGGGACGGCCCGGCCACGCCAGCGACGACAGCACCGGCGCCGGCAGCGACTTGATCGACAGGCGGCGGTTCTCTTCGCGGATCACCACGTCCTGCGGCTGCTTCTTCTCGCTCGCGCCTTTGGTGTCGGTGACCGACAACACTGCGCCGAGCACCGAGTTCGGGCGATAGGTTGCCAGGCCTTTCAGCCCCGCTTTCCATGCCGACAGATACAGATCCTCGAACTCGGAGTAGGGATAGTCCTCCGGCACGTTCACGGTTTTGGAAATGCTGGTATCGATATGCGGCGCAACCGCGGCCACCATGTCCTTGTGCGCCTGCGCGGAAATTTCCAGTGCGGTGACGAAGTAGGGTGGCAGATTATTCACGTCGCCGCCGATGTGTTTGTACAGCCGCCAGGCGTAGTCCTCGACCTGATATTCCTTCCATGTGCCGTCGCCCATGCGCTTCTTGCGCGTGTAGGTCCACGAGAACGGCGGCTCGATGCCGTTCGAGGCGTTGTCGGCGAAAGCGAGACTGATCGTGCCGGTCGGCGCGATCGACAGCAGGTGCGAATTGCGCAGGCCGTGCTGACGGATCTTCTGTTTCACTTCAGTGGGCAGGCGCGAGGCGAAGTTGCCGCCGGACAGATACATGTCGGCGTTGAACAGCGGGAACGGACCGCGTTCGCGCGCCAGTTCGACCGACGCCAGATAGGCGCGGTCGCGCATCGCTTCCGAAATCTTTGTCGCCATGGCGCGCGCTTCGTCGGTGTCGTAGCGCAGACGAAGCATGATCAGCGCGTCGCCGAGGCCGGTGAAACCGAGGCCGACGCGGCGCTTGGCCTTGGCTTCTTCGTGCTGCTGCGGCAACGGCCAGTGCGTCGCGTCGAGCACGTTGTCGAGCATGCGCGTGGCGACATCGACGACCTTGCCGAACGCGGCGAAATCAAAAGCCGCTTTATCGGTGAAGGCGCCGGTGACGAACCTGGTCAGATTGATCGAGCCGAGGCAGCAGCAGCCGTACGGCGGCAGCGGCTGTTCGGCGCACGGATTGGTGGCCTCGATCGTTTCGCAGTAGTTGAGGTTGTTGTCCTTGTTCATCCGGTCGATGAACAGTACGCCGGGTTCGGCGTGATCGTAGGTCGAACGCATGATCTGATCCCACAGATCGCGCGCGCGCACCTTGCGATAAACCCACATGCCGTCTTCACGCTGATACGCGCCGGCGTCCTTGAAGTCCTGTGCAGGTTCGGCCTTGTGCACGAGTTCGGCGTCGGTATCCGTATCGACCGCCTGCATGAACGTGTCGGTCACACCGACCGAAATGTTGAAGTTGGCCAGATCGCCTTCGTCCTTGGCGTGGATGAAGGCCTCGATGTCCGGGTGATCGCAACGCAGTACGCCCATCTGAGCGCCGCGGCGTGCGCCGGCCGATTCAACCGTTTCGCACGAGCGATCGAACACGCGCATATACGACACCGGGCCGCTCGCGCGCGATTGCGTGCCGCGCACCACCGCGCCCTGCGGGCGGATGGAAGAAAAGTCATAGCCCACGCCGCCGCCGCGTCGCATGGTTTCGGCGGCCTCGGCCAGCGCGGTGTAGATGCCGGGGCGGCCGTCCACCACTTCGGTGACCGAATCGCCGACCGGCTGGACGAAGCAGTTGATCAGCGTCGCGCTCAGCGTCGTGCCGGCGGCGGAATTGATGCGTCCGGCCGGCACAAAGCCCATTTCCTGCGCTTCGTAGAATTTGGCTTCCCAGTTCGCGCGCTTGTCCTCCGGTTCGACCGCCGCGAGTGCTCTGGCCACGCGGCGACGCACCTCTTCGAGGTTGCGTTCTCCGCCTTTGGCGTACTTTTCGATCAGCACCTCGCCACTGATCTCCTGCTCTGCGGGGGCCGTGGCTTTAAGGACCGGGGATTTCTGTGCGCTCATGGGTTGTGAACCTCTTTTACGTTGAGGGCTGAGGACGCCGCGGCCGCGCGGCACCAAAACCGGAATTCTGTGCGGGTCGCAGGCTCATTGTGTGAGCCGTATCAAAACGACCAAGCGTATTTTTAAGGGCGTATTTCTATCATGCATACGCTAGTCTTGGGACCCTTGACAAACGGCTACATCGATCCGGATGAGCAAACGCCTTGTTGCAGCACTGATTTTATTTTTTGCATCGATTTCTGCAACGGCCGGCACGCAATCTATCGAGGTCCGGATCGCCGCCTTTAACGATTTTCATGGCCACCTCAAATCGCCCGGCAAACTGGGGCTGCACCCCGTCGGCGGCGTGGATGCGCTGGCCGGCTACATCGCCGGTTTGCGCAAGCACAATGCCAATACCATCGTCGTCTCAGCCGGCGATCTGATCGGCGCCAGTCCGCTGATCTCCGGCCTGTTTCACGACGAGCCGACCATCGAGGCGATGAACCGTCTGGGACTCGACATCAACGCGGTCGGCAACCACGAATTCGACGAAGGCGCGAGCGAATTGCTGCGCATGCAGCAGGGCGGCTGTCATCCGAGCGGCGTGAATACGTGTAAAGGCAAGGAAGTCGGTACAAGTGACCCGTTCGAAGGGGCAAAGTTCGCTTTTCTGGCCGCCAATGTCGTGCATAGGCCAAGCGGCGCGACCCTATTCCCGCCCTATGTCATCAAGCGTTTCGAAGGTGTCCCGATCGCGTTCATCGGGCTCACCCTGCGCGGCACCGGCCGCATCGTGCGCGCCAAAGGTGTGGCCGGCCTGTCCTTTCTCGGCGAGGCCAAGAGCGTCAACGAACTCATTCCGGAATTGCGCAGGCAGGGCGTCGAAGCGATCGTCGTTCTGCTGCACGAAGGCGGCCGCCAGAGCGGCACGTTCGACGAATGCGAAGGCGTTTCGGGCCCCATTGTCGCCATCGTCAAACGCCTGGCGCCGGAAGTCGATCTGGTCATCAGCGGCCACACGCACCAGAGTTACAACTGCCGCCTGCCGAATCGCGCGGGCGACCTGATTCCGGTCACCAGCGCCGGTTCCTACGGGCGCTTTCTGACCGATATCGAGATGCGACTCGATCCGCACACGCACGATGTTTCGCGCATCGAAGCACGCAATATCGAAGTGCGCCGAAACGACATCGCACCTGACGCGGAATTGGCGCGGCTGGTCGATGCCTACGCCGGGCTCGCCGCGCCGCTGGCTGAACAGGTTATCGGCCGCATCACCGCTGACTTCACGCGCGACACCGACGACGCAGGCGAATCGGCGCTCGGCCGCCTGGTGGCGGACGCGCAACTGCATGCCACGCGCGAATCGAACGACGCGGACGTCGCGTTCATGAATATGGGCGGCCTGCGCGCCGATCTCACGTTCAAACAGCGCAAACACGAAGGCAACGGTCGCGTCACCTATGAGGAAATCTATGCCGTACATCCGTTCGGCAATGCGCTGGTCACGCTCATGCTGACCGGAAAGCAGATCAAGAAGTTGCTGGAACAGCAATTCGGCTGTCCGCGCGATCGCGCGCGACCGCGTCTGCTGCAAGTATCGGAGGGATTCGAATATGCGTGGGACCCGAGCGCGAAAAGCTGCGCGAAGGTTGATGCGAATTCGATCCGCCTGAACGGAGTGGTCCTGCAACCGGACAAGCGTTATCGTGTGACGGTCAACGATTACCTCGCCGAGGGCGGCGACGGATTGCGCGTACTGAAGGAAGGCGTCGAGCAGCAGGGCGGCGTGCTCGACCGCGACGCGCTCGCATCGTACTTGCAGGCGCATCCGTCACTGTCGCCATCGGCGAGGCCGCGCATCCGGCGTGCACGCTGAGACGCAATAGCGCACACATCAAGGAGTCACGACATGAGCAACCCTATCCCAGCGGACCAGATCCCCACCGGCAAGGAAGTCGCCACGCTCGGCGGCGGCTGCTTCTGGTGCACCGAAGCGGTGTACGACGAATTGAAAGGCGTGGAGTCGGTCGAATCCGGCTACATGGGCGGCAAAGTGCCGCAGCCGACCTACGAGCAGGTGTGCGGCGGCAACACCGATCACGCCGAAGTGGTGCGCATCACCTTCGATCCGCACACCGTCAGCTATCAGGACATCCTGCAGGTGTTCTTCGTCATCCACGACCCGACCACGCTCAACCGGCAGGGCAACGACGTCGGCACGCAATACCGTTCGGCTATTTTCTATCACACCGCAAAACAGAAAGAGGTCGCCGAGCAGGTCATCAAACAACTCAGCGAAGCCAAAGTCTGGCGCGCGCCAATCTGCACCGAAGTCAGTCCCGCATCCGATTTCTGGATCGCCGAGGACTATCACCAGGAGTACTACCGGCGTAATCCGCAGCAGTCCTACTGCACCTTCGTCGTCGAACCAAAGGTCGCGAAGTTCAGAAAAGCGTTTATGGAGAAGCTGAAGAAATAGCGAGGTGTGGATGCAGCACTGCGGGAGCATTCAGCTACGTGCCTGACCAGTGCCCCTTTACTCGCTTTTTAAAATCCCTCGCGAGAACGAGCCTTTATGTCGCTCACTTGCATTCGATACTGCTCACCCCAATTGCCCATCATCGCCAGCATCGGTCCCAGGCTGCGGCCGAATTCGGTGAGGCTGTATTCGACTCTGGGCGGCACTTCGGGATAGACCTTGCGCGTGATGACACCGTCGCGCTCGAGTTCTCGCAGCTGCATGGTCAACATTCTCTGCGTCACTTTCGGAATCAGACGTCGCAGTTCGTTGAAACGGATGGTGCCGCCAAGCAGTGCGTACAACACCATTCCTTTCCACTTGCCGCCGATGATGTCCAACGTGACTTCAATCGGGCAATCGTAGCCGTCGTCGTGTTTGCGTTTCGCCATCGAACCTTGCCTCTGTAGCGGTATACGTTTTGTAACTCGGTATCAAAAAACTGCGTTCTTACGCAGCGGCGCGATGCTTTGCATACTCGCTCCACGGTGTAGCCATGGAGAAGATAGTGAAACGCTTATTGCATATCGACGCAAGCCCGCGCGGCGATCGTTCGCATTCGCGCCGTTTGACCAGAGAGTTCGCCCGGCAATGGAAAGAAGCCCACCCCGACGATGTAGTGATCCACCGGGATGTGGGTTATCGACCGCCGCCGAATGTCGACGAAAAATGGATCGCCGCAGCGTTCACGTCGCCCGAGCAACGCACGGCCGAAATGAACGCGGTGTTGAAGATCAGTGATGAACTGGTGGATCAACTACTGGCGGCGGACATTCTGTTGATCGGCGTGCCGATGTACAACTTCGGCGTGCCGGCCGCGTTCAAGGCTTATATCGATCAGATCGTGCGGGTCGGGCGTACGTTCGCGTTCGAGCCGGAAGACGAAGCGCAACCGTACAAACCGTTGATGCACGGCAAGCAGGCGATCGTTATCGTTGCGACCGGTGACGCGGGATACGAGGAAGGCGGGCGCTATGGTGCGCTCAATCACGTCGATCCGTACTTGCGAACCGTACTCGGGTTCATCGGCATTACCGATGTGCGCTTCGTGCATGTCGGCAATGACGAGTTCGGCGGGGACCGGCAAGCCCTATCGTTGCGTAATGCGCGTGAACGGCTGGCAGAGGCAGTCATGACGTCAAGGGGGCGGAAGATCCGCGATTGCGTGACACTTTGACCGGGTGCATGCGGCGCCGCTCCGGCAAGTCGGCATTCCGGTTGCCTCATGGGTTCAATGCTCTTCCTGGTCAAGCGAAGGAGGCCGATATGGTCGCCGTGTCATCGATGAAGGCGATGGTTTACAAGGGGCCGGGCCGGAAATCCTGGGAATCCGTTCCGGTGCCGAAAATCTCCGCGCCGACCGATGCAATCGTAAAGATCACCAAGACCACGATATGCGGGACCGATCTTCATATTCTCAAGGGCGATGTTCCCGCCGTGATCAGCGGCAGGATTCTGGGCCACGAAGGGGTGGGAATCATCGAGGACGTGGGCGATGCGGTGACGAATTTCAACAAGGGCGACCGCGTCATCATTTCCTGCATCACGTCGTGCGGCAAATGCGAGTACTGCAAGAGGCAGCTGTACTCGCATTGCGAGGACGGCGGCTGGATCCTTGGCCATCTGATCGACGGCACGCAGGCGGAATATGTGCGGATTCCGCATGCCGACAACAGTCTTTATGGCGTTCCCGCGGGCGCGGACGAAGAAGCGCTGGTCATGCTCAGCGATATCCTGCCGACCGGTTTCGAGATCGGCGTGCTGTATGGCGCTGTCAAACCGGGCGACATCGTCGCCATCGTGGGCGCCGGGCCGATCGGCATGGCGGCGTTATTGACCGCGCAGTTCTATTCCCCGAGCCGGCTCGTCATGATCGACATCGATCCATCGCGCCTGGAGCTGGCACGTAAGTTCGGCGCCACCGAAATCATCGACAGCTCGAAGACCGATGCCGTCGAGGCCATTCGACGGTCGACAAAGGATGGTGTCGACGTCGCCATCGAGGCGGTCGGCATCCCGCAGACTTTCGATGTCTGCCAGCATATCGTCCGGCCCGGCGGTCATATCGCCAATGTGGGCGTGCACGGCAAAAGCGTGGATTTCCAGATCCAGAAGCTCTGGATTCAAAACATCACACTGACCACCGGTCTGGTGAACACTGACACCACGCCGATGCTGCTCAAGACAGTCGAGTCGAAGAAGCTGCGGCCGGAGCATCTGATCACGCATCGCTTCACCTTCGATGAGTTTCCGAAGGCCTATGAGGTTTTCGGCAATGCCGCCCAGGAAAAGGCGCTGAAGGTCCTTATCGGCAACGAGTGAGCACCGATGGCTGCGGCGACCGGGACCGCGACTCAGGTCTTCTTGTCCCGGTAGACGCCGAGCATGCCCAGGATGAAGATCAGCAGTACGGCGCCGCCGAGGGCGATCAGAAAACGCAGAATGCCGCCGGTGGGCGCAATGCCCATCAGTCCGGCAAGCCAGAAGCCCAGCAGCGAGCCCACGATGCCTACCAGGATGTTGGCGATCAAGCCCATCTGGGCGTTGGTCTTCATGATGATGCTCGCCAGCCAGCCGACGATGCCGCCAATGATCAACGAGATGATCCAGCTCATGTCCGTCCTCCTGTTGAAGTTGCCTGCGTGTGTGACCGTGCTAATGCCCCGTCCTGCCGATCATCCGCAGGATGTCGTCGAGCGGATTGCCGTCGCCGTTCTGATCGAGCATCGAAGCGAGTCCCGGCGTACTTCCGGTTTGGCCGCCCATCAGTCCGCCCATCAGATCGCCGAGTCCACCTGCTGAAGAAGGCTGCGTCTCGCCGCCGGCGCCCCGCTGCTTCGCCATATAGCCCGCGACCAGCATCGCCAGCATCGGCAGCATCTTCTTGAGCAGGCTCGGTTCGAGCCCTGTCTGCGAAGCCGCGTTCTGCGCGACGGCGCGGCTGACGTCCTTGGAGCCGAAAATCTGTCCCAGCACATCGTTGCCGCGACTGACTTCCGTCGGCTGCGGCGCCAGCACATTGTCGAGCAGACTGCCGCCGCCGAGTTGCCCAAGCAGACCGCCCAGCCCCTCGTACCCGGCCGGTTGAGACTGTGCCTGCTTCTTGAATCCGCCCAGGATCGCCGGAGCGAGCGCCTCGGCGCCGCTCGCCGCCTGCGTTTCGCTGACGCCCAGTTCGCGCGCTATCGATTGAAGGCCGCCTATCTGGGCGAGGATGTCGGTGATCCGCATTGCCTGCTCCTTTTGCTGATTACGCGCGCGATACGTCGGGTTTCGCGGCGCGGTGCGTTTGAACCGAATACAGCGCGACCGGCCTTGTCCGGAGTCGCTGTATTGCAACTCTCACTCCTGAACTGCGGTATCGCCATGGCGCACTTAATCGTGTCAATCGTGAAGCGCTTCGATTTTTGGAACTCCATGCACCGTTACAACGGTTGCGCTTCGCAAGTCCGCCTCGTACCCTAACGCCCTGGTCGGCAGTACTTCTTAGCCAGAATTTCACTCTGTCGTTCAATCTCGGCGCGACTCTTGTAATGGAGCCGGGCCTGCAGTAGCACGCGGTAATCCAAACCCCCGCTCAAGTCGTCGCCGGAATGGCGGCCGTTCGGGCATGGCTTTGCCTGTTTTCGTCCCTTGCGCGTGGCCAAAGGGGGCGTTTTTGTTTTTTGGAGGTGACGGGATGTCCGCGAACGTCCTGCGATGTGTGTTGTTCGGTGCGATCTTTTTCGTGGTGTCTGTCGCGCAGGCCGATCAACTGGTGTTGAAGAACGGCGATGTACTGACGGGCAAGGTGCTGCACAAGAGCGGCAACGTGCTGACATTCAGCACGTCCTACGCCGGCACGTTGAAGCTGCAGTGGGCGGCCGTTCTGAGCCTGACAACGGATCAGCCCGTCAAAGTGATGCTCGATGATTTGAGTTATTACGACGCCACCGTGACCGCGGCCGGGGAGGGTGTCGCCGGGCTCGAAGTTGCAGAGAAAGCGCCGGACGCGGTCGATGAGAGCATGGAAGGAGGCGGCGCCGAGACGAGCGCCAAAGCGCCCGAAGCCGAACCGGCGGTTGCGGAACGGGATTTGCGCGAAGTGCTGTACATCAACCCGACACCTGAAGAATCCGGCAAGGGCTATCGCCTCACCGGCCGCGCCAATTTCGCCTTTTCCAAAGCGCGCGGAAATACCGAGAACGAGCAGTTGCACGGCGACGCCGAAATGAGCATGCGGTCGAAGATGTATCGCTATGTGCTGGGGGGCGAAGCCACACGTGCGAGCGATAACGGCGATGTGTCGGCGTCCAGTGCGCGTCTTTATACCAACTATGACTGGTTCTTCCGGCCGAAACGGTTCATTTATGCCAAGGGTTCGCTGGAACGCGACCGCTTCAAGGATATCGACCTGCGCAGCGTGATCGGCGGCGGTTATGGTTATCAATGGATCGAAACCGAGGCGACGAAAGTGGCGCTGCGCGGCGGTCTCGACTATGTGAACATTGATCATTACGACGCCGAATACGAGCAGTTCGCTGCGTTCGGCTGGAATCTCGATGTCACCCATCGGCTGTTGTTCCTGCCGATGGAGTTGTTCCACAATCAGGACGGCTACCGCGGCTTGAACAGTGAAGGGGCCATCGTGTTGAGAACCCGTACCGGTGTACGCGTGCCGTTGAGCTATGGATTCAATGCGACTGCTCAATTCAATTTCGATTGGGAGAGCGACCCGGCGCCTGGTAGGGAAGAAGTCGACAAGACAGTGTTGCTCGGGCTGGGGTACGAATTCAAGTAAGACCGGGAGCGCGTCAAGCGTCCACGGGCAATCCGGCGATCCGCGTCGACCTTGATCAGCGGATCGGTCGTAATTTCGTTGATCCGAATGGAGGAACGCGGCAATGGCGCAACCACATGCAAAGTCGGGTGAAGTGATCGATGTTCGACCACTCGGGGAACGTTTGACCGGCGCGGTTTCGACGGCTTTGATCAAAGCGGAGCAACTCGAGATCGCACGCCTTGTGCTGCCGACGGGTAAGGAACTGCCGGAGCATCAAACACCCGGCGAGGTCATCGTGCAATGTATCGAGGGGCGCATCGAATTCCGTTCGTACGATAAAACACAAGTATTGAACCCCGGCGATCTGATCCACCTCGCCAGCCAGGCGCCGCACGCGTTGAAGGCGTTGGAGGACAGCAGCCTGCTGCTGATCGTGTGCCTCAGTAACAATTGAAGAACGGCGTTCGCGCCGCGATCGCTCGGCGCCAACGCTTGCGATATCCTCCGTCTCTCTCGACGGCCAGGCGTTGCTCGTCCTATATCAATGAATATCAATATCGAAGCAAAGCGGTCTTCGGAGTGCGCGCAAGTCTTGACGCATCGCAGCAGCCCGATCGCCACGTCGGTTGAACCGCAATGACGAGCACCCGCGTGCTTCCCGATGCCACGCCTGGTGCACCGCCTGGCCGAAACGCGCTCGCCGGCCTGGCGGAGATGTCGCCCGCGTATTTCGGCATGGTGATGGCGACGGGCATCGTATCGATCGCGGCGCACCTGCTTGCCATGCCGCGCATCGCTCAGGTCTTGTTCGTACTCAATATCGTCGCATACGGCCTGCTGTGGCTGTTATACGCGACGCGCATGTTTCGTCATTCGGCGCGCTTCTTCGGCGACATGGTGGATCATCTGCGTGGCCCCGGTTTCTTCACGATCGTGGCCGGGTCGTGCGTCCTGGGCAGTCAGTTCCTGATTCTTGTCGCCGACTACCGTGTCGCCGCTGCGCTGTGGTTCGTCGGCATCGCGCTATGGATCGCGTTGACCTACACCATCTTCACGGCGTTCACGATCAAGGAAAAGAAGCCGACGCTCGATCAAGGCATCAGCGGCGGCTGGCTGCTTGCGGTGGTGGCGACGCAATCGATCTCCGTGCTCGGCGCGCTGCTCGCCGCTTCCGCAAGTCAGCCGTACAAGCTCGAGCTGAACTTCTTCGCTCTGTCGATGTGGTTGTGGGGCGGCATGCTTTACATCTGGATGATGTCGCTCATCTTCTATCGCTATACCTTCTTTCGCTTCTCGCCGGGTGATCTGGCCCCACCCTACTGGATCAATATGGGCGCGATGGCGATCTCCACGCTGGCCGGATCGCTGTTGATCATCAACGCGCCCGATGCGCCATTTCTGCTCTCGCTGCTGCCATTTCTGAAAGGTTTCACCATCTTCTACTGGGCGACCGGCACATGGTGGATTCCGATGCTGCTGGTTCTCGGCGTGTGGCGTCACATCTACAAGCGTTATCCGCTTCGATACGATCCGCTTTACTGGGGCGCGGTGTTTCCGCTCGGTATGTATGCTGCCAGTACACATCAAATGGCGACCGCGATGGGTTTCGACTTCCTCGCGTTTCTGCCGCAGATTTTTGTTTACGCCGCGCTCGCGGCATGGACGGCAGCCTTCGTCGGCATTGTTGTGGATATATGGCGACGTATTATTTGGCGCTGACGCATCGTTCAGGAAACAGGGAAATATATGAGACAGCATCGATTCGGTTCGACCGGTCGCGACGTGGCGGTTATCGGTCAGGGCACCTGGTACATCGAGACGGGCAACCGCAAAAATGCCATCGCGGGACTGCGCCGGGGCCTCGATCTCGGCATGACGCATATCGATACGGCGGAGATGTATGGTTCCGGCGAGTCGGAAGAACTGATCGGCGAAGCGATTGCCGGACGGCGCGATGAAGTGTTTCTGGTGTCGAAGGTATTGCCGTCCAACGCCTCGCGCAAGGGCACGATCGCCGCGTGCGAGCGCACGCTGAAGTACCTCGACACCGATCGGCTCGATTGCTATCTGCTGCACTGGCGTGGGCAGTACGCCTTGGGCGACACGTTCGCCGCGTTCGAGCAACTCAAGCGCGACGGCAAAATCCTGTCCTGGGGTGTCAGCAACTTCGACGAGGACGATCTGCAGGAAGCGTTCGATGTCGCCGGCGCCGGACAGATCGCATGCAATCAGGTGCTCTACCACTTGCAGGAGCGCGCGATCGAGCACGCCGTTGTTCCATGGTGCGAGCAGCACGGCGTCGCGGTTGTCGCCTACAGTCCTTTTGGCCATGGCGATTTCCCCGAGCCGGATTCGCGCGGCGGTCGTGTGCTGGAAGAGATCGCCGAAGCGCATGGCGCAACGCCGCGACAGGTGGCGCTGAGCTTCATCGTGCGGCGACCATCGATGTTCACCATTCCCAAGACGTCAAGTGTCGGACACGCCTCGGAGAATGCCGGTGCGGGCGACTTGCAGTTGAGCGACGCAGAGGTCGCGCGCATCGACGCCGCATTTCCGCGCGGCCCGAAACCGCGTTCGCTGCCGATGATCTAACATTTGAAACGTACGCCCCAGCCGGGGCGTACGGCGCGAGAGTGCTGCAATGTCGTGGACCCACATCTACACGCCCTACGGCGCCGATGTCCGCTTTGCGGATCTCGCGACCGGTCGGGATACTTACGACGCCACGATCGAGATTCTCGAGCACTCGGAGCGCCAGCCGCTGCAATACGTCGTATGGGATTTCACCGACGCCGGTGCGATCGATATCGCGACCGATGACGTCATCCGGATCGCGGACCAGGACAAGATGTACGTGAGGCATGCGCCCGGTTTTCCGTTTGCCGTCGTGACCTCGCGTTCGGCGCTGTACGGGTTGATGCGGATGTATCAGGTGCTGGTGGATAAATCGCTATTCCCGACCAAGATCATCCATACCCGGGGTGAAGCGATCGAATGGCTGGCGGAACGTGGTGTTAATACCGAGGGGTTGTCGGAAATCTGAGCGGGGTTGTGAACGCCCGCGAAAACGGTGTCCGATTCAATCGACCGGCTCCGCCTCGATCTGGAACAAGGGCAGTTGCGAGGTGCCGAGCAGCACCGCTTCTTCCACCGCGCGCTTCGCTTCCGCAAGCGTCGCCGTATAGCCCGCATGCGTGCCGGCTTCCCAACGATATTTTTCTTCGGGTTCCGTGTTGTCGCGCAAGCGCACCGCGCCGAGCTTTCTCCTGCCCGCCCAGTAGCCGTGCGATTTGTAGCCGCGTTCCCAGAAGGGGCGGGCTTTTCTCGTCAGTCTCCGCGTTGTCATGCATGTCCTCCGGTGTGCCGGGCGAATGCTAACGAATACGCGCCCTCGGGCAAAGCCGCGTAGGTCGGGGCATAAAAAAACCGCGGCACGAGGCCGCGGTTCGGAAGAGCGAGTTGTGCGCCTAGCGCGCCTGACCCCGCGCCGGATTGGCGATCTGTGCCTGTGCGAACACCGGCGTCGGCAACGGAATCACGTTGCCCGGCACCGGCGCCGGCTGTGCCGCCGGTTTGACGCGTGCTGTGGCCGGGGCCGCAGCCTTGCGTGCGCGCTCGGCGTCGCGTGCGGAGATTGCGGCGCAGATCATCGACGACCAGTAGGGAATCGATTGCGCGCCCAGGATCACCGTCCAGAGCAGCGCTTCACGATTGTGAAATCCCATGCTGGCGAGCGTCAGGCTCGCCCCGATGGCCAGCGCCACGGCCATCAGGCCTTCCTCGCGTACCGGCGCGAAAGCGCTCAGCCAGCCGCCGCCGTTGACGCCTTTGGAGGTGACCACGAAGGTGCCTTTCTTTTGCCACAGGCCGGCGAACACGCCGCGCGCGATGGCATGCGAAAGACCCATGCTGGCGACCGACGCGCCGATCACATCGAGCCAGCTGCAGTTCACGCGTTCGCGATAAAGGGCCGGACCGAAGAAGGCCTTGCAGACGAAGAAGCCGAGCACCGGGAGCAGGAACAGATCGAGCGGCATGTTGAAGTATTGCGGCCAGGTGATCATGCCCATGGTCCAGATCAGCGCGGCCACGGTGAACATCAGATGCAGCGCGTCGGCGAACCAGGAGAACCAGCCGGTGAGAAAGTGAAAGCGCTGGCCGCGATCGAGCGGGCCGGGTTTCACCAGCCAGTTCCACCGGCGCTTGAGAATCTGCATTGCGCCGAACGCCCAGCGCGCGCGTTGCGACTTGAACGACTTGAAGTCCGCCGGCGTCAGGCCCTTGCCCAGCACCGCATCGATGTAGCGTGTTTCGTAACCCGCGTTCATCAGGCGCAGGCCGAGTTCGGCATCCTCGCAGATGCACCACTCCGACCAGCTACCGGTCGATTCCAGCGCAGTCTTGCGCACCAGGGTCATGGTGCCGTGCTGAATGATGGCGTTGCGTTCGTTGCGATGGTGCATGCCGACGCGGAAGAAGCCGTCGAATTCCCAGTTGCACATGCGCCGGAACGGGCTGTGTTGGTACTCGCGATGCGCCTGCGGCGCCTGCACCACGGCGACCTGTTCTTCCGCGAAGTGCGGCGTCAGCACCTTCAGCCACTCGGGTTCGACGACGTAATCCGCATCGACCACGCCGACGACTTCGGCGCGCGGATCGGTCTGCGTCAGGCCGTAGTTGAGCGCGCCGGCTTTGAAGCCGGGCCAGTTATCCAGATGGAAGAAGCGGAAGCGCTCGCCGGCCTGCTCGCACCATTCCTGCACCGGCCGCCATGTCTTCTCGTCCTTGGTGTTGTTGTCGAGCACGAGGACTTCGTAATTCTGGTAGTCCAGCCGCTTGAGGCTTTCCAGCGTGAGGATGACCATCGCCGGCGGTTCGTTGTAGCAGGGCAGATGGATCGACACGAAAGGCTGCGGCGCGCCCGGGCTTTCGATCGGGTGAAACTCACGCAACCATTTGCGTCGCCACTTCACTTCGACGAACTCGAACGCGTTGGTCAGCAGAATGGCCATCATTGCGGCCAGCGCCGGCAACAGCAGCACGAACATCGTCCAGTCAAGCGTGTCGAGATAGAACTCGAACGGCACGCCAACCAACCACACCAGCAGCGTGACTGCGCCCTGGATCAGCGCACAGTAAAGCAGCTTGCCGGCGAAGCGGAAGCGACGGAAGTGCGTGGCGAAAAAGAACATGAACGGCGCGGCGAGCAACGAAGCCGCGAGCGCCTTGGCCGGCCACACCGGATCGGCCACGACCGGGCCGGCCAGCGGATATTTGGCCGTGCGGTCCGCGTGGAAGACGCCCCAGTACGCACCGGCGCGACCTTCGTGCGCCTGCTTCCAGGGCTGATCGAAGGCTTCCATGAAGTAGTAATCGAGATCGTGGTCGATGGTGCGCTCAAGAAATGCGCGCACGAACGCCGCCTGATTCTCCACCGAGGCGACGGCGCCGTCGCGGCGATCGCCCTGGCTCGGCCAGCCCACTTCGCCGATGACGACCTTCTTGCGGGGGTAGGTGCGCTGAACTTCCTCGTAGCGGTCGAGCACGTAATTCACCGCCTGATCGACCGGCACGCCTTCCCAATACGGCAACAGGTGGATGGTGATGAAGTCGACGTTGCGTGCGAGTTCGGGATAACGCATCCAGATGTGCCACGGTTCGGCCGTGGAGACAGGCACCCTCACCTTGCCGCGCACCTGCTTCAGATAACGAATGGCATCGCGCACGGTGACGTCGCCGCGCAGAATCGCTTCGTTGCCGACGATGACGCGATTGACGTTGGGATTTTCGCGCACGGCCTGCACCAGCGCCTGAATTTCGCTCTCGTTGTTGTCCTCGCGCGTATCGAGCCATGCGCCGGCCGTGACTTTCAAACCCGTATGCGCGGCGAGTTCCGGCACATTCGGATTTTCGGTCGAGGTGTAGGTGCGGATGCTGTTGGTCACCGCGCCGAGCAGCGCCATGTCCTTGGCGAGCTCTTCCTGCGTCGGAAAACGCTTCTGGGTGGGGTCCTGGTCGCGTTGGAATCCGCTATAGGCGAGGCCGCGTACATGGCCGTTCCAGTCGGGATGGGCGGAAGGCTGATTGTTCCAGTTCCACCATGCGGCGTTCAACACCGCGACCAATAGGGTAATCAATACCGCCGTGAAGGACACGGCGGTCCGGGATATGGGAGCGCTCAAGCTGTCGGACCTCGTTAATCAAATGCAAAGTGCGATGCTTGGGCGCATCGCGATTCCCCTGCCACGCGTTATTTCATCGGGGAAATAACGGGCGACGTTGCAGGAAACTTGCCCACGTGCGTTTTCGAGCTTGTTTGTGCCCACACGCTATTGACCACTTCCGGAGCTTCGCGCGGCATGTATTCTAGCCATGCGCAATTTGGACAGCCAGTGGTCTCGCGCAAAAATGCATGGATTCCGGACCGGGATTCTTAGTCGGACATACGATGCGACCCGGTTTAGTCGGGCCGTGGCGACAAACAAGGGAGAACAATGAATCAGGCAAAAGCATTTGGAACGATCGCGGCCGCATTGGTTCTCGCGCTGATTGCGCGTTACTTCTGGATCGAACCGGTCGCCATCGGAGATCTGTGTCGATCCGGCGACGCGCCGTTTTCCTGCGAGCTGCGCCAGGCGCTGATCATGAGCTTCGCCTCCAACGGGCTGGGCTACGCAAGCATCGTTGTCGGGGTGATCGCGTTGTTCGTGCGGCGCAAGGGACTGGCCATCCTGGGCGGAAGCCTCGGCGCGGCCGGACTGGTGCTGTATTGCTACGACCTTGCGGTAGTTGGCTTTCTGTTAAGCGTGCTGACGCTCGCCCGCGAGGCGTCGGTGCCGGCCGACAATAGCCGGCGCGAGAACGGCGAGCGAGAACACCACGCATAAAGTGCACCACCACATCGCGTGCGGGTTGTACGGTCCCTCGTAGGCCGCGATCCAGGCGGCCGCCGGCAGCAGTCCGTACGCCATCCACCGTTCTTCGATCTGTATGTGGGGGCGACGATCCCGCGTCAAAGTGTACGGCGGCGCGACCGCCATCCACGAGAGCAGGCCGAAGCCGAGGGCCGGAATCGCATACAGCGCGAGCGGAAAATCCCGATAGCGCGGATCGAACACGTGCAACAGACACACGACCGACATGCCGAACAGGAATATCAGTCTCAGCATTCCGAGCGAGCGTTCCAGCGGCCGGTAGGTGTCCTCGTTGGTGGCGAACCAGCGCACGATCGATGCGATCGGTGCGGGGCGCGGAATGGCGCCGATCTCGAACCAGCGATTGAGCGCTTGCGCGAGCTTCAGGCTGAGCCATACCGCGCACAGCGAATAAAAACCGGTCACGCCCCATTCGATCGAATCGCGACTGGAATGCTCGATCGCCTGCCATTGCGCCGCCAGCGTCGCGCCGGCGGCAAAGCCGGCGAATCCCAGCGCGGTTACCGTCAGGCCGCTCGGCCGGGGACCGGCCATCCAGCCGAACAGCACCAGCAACACCGAACCGGCGGCGCCGGCGACGATTGCGCGTGCCCAGTCCGGTTGTTCTGCGATCGGGCCGGCGAGCGGAAACTTCAGCTTGCCCTCGGCTGTGTAAATCCCCCAGTACCCGCCGACAGTGCCTTCGAGCCGACGCTTCCACGGCTGGTCGAAGGCTTCGATGAGGTTGTAATCGATGCGGTGCACACGCGCGACGTTGATGAACTCGCGAATGAAACGTGCCTGATTGACGCGGCTCGGTTGCGCGCCGTCGCGATTGCGTCCGGCGCTGGGCCAACCGGCTTCGCCGATGAAGATCTTCTGAGTCGGGAAAGCAGCCTGTACGCGCTCGTACACGCCGACCACATGATCGACGGCGAGATCGATCGGTGTGGGATCGTCTTCCCAATAAGGCAGAGTATGGATGGTGATGAAGGAGGTCGACTGCGCGACCTCGGGATTGCGCAGCCAGAATTCCCACACGTCGGCGTAGGTCACCGGCAAGTCGGTGGCGAGGCGTACCCGTTCGATATAGGAGCGCAGCGCCGGCACCGACTGGTCCTTGCGTAGCAGGACTTCATTGCCGACGATGACGGATTGAATGACATCGGCGTCGCGCTCGATCACTTCGAGGCCAAGGTTCAACTCCTTTTCATTGCGCTCCATATCCGGGCCGATCCAGATGCCGAGCAGCACCTTCATGTTGAACTTGCGCGCGATGCGCGGCGTTTCCGACAGTCCCTGATCGACTGAGTAGATACGTACGCAATTGGTCCGCCGCGAGAGGATGGCCAGGTCCGCCTCGATCTGCGAAGGCGAAACAACCATCGCCTTGTCCAGCGGCGTATGGCCGGGGCGGCGATAGGGCGCGTAGGACACGCATTGAAACTGTTCACCGACCGTATCGGTGAGATCGACCGGGCGGCCCAATTGCCACCAATACACGAAAGCGGCGAACGCGCCAATGGCGAGCGCGGCTACGATGACTGCACGCATTTTTTCTTCTCCCGTTTTGTTCGCGTACCGTGAGCAACGAACGCACCCGGACGGGCGTCATTCGTATTTTCTGCCTTCAACGCTGCAGCGCGCGCTGCCCGACCGGACTGATTTATGGCGCCAGTCGTTCGCGTATCCAGTCGCCGCCGTCGCGACGGTAGCGAATGCGGTCATGCAGACGGCTGGGGCGGCCTTGCCAGAATTCCAGTACCCCGGGCGCGAGCCGATAGCCGCCCCAATGCGGCGGGCGCGGCGGATTGTCACCATGCTGAAGGGTCATTTGCTGCACCCGGAGTTCGAGCCATTCGCGGCCGGTCATGACGCGGCTTTGCGGCGATGCCCAAGCGCCGATGCGGCTGCCAAGCGGCCGGCTGTGGTAGTAGGCGTCCGATTCGGCGTCCGGAACACGCTCGATTTCGCCCTCCACGCGCACCTGACGCTCGAGTTCGGCCCAGTAGAACAGCAGGCTTGCATGAGGGTTGGCGGCGAGATCGCGACCTTTGCGGCTGTCGTAGTTGGTGTAGAAGGAAAAGCCCTCGGCATCGACGCCCTTGAGGAGCACGATGCGCGCACTCGGCCGCCCCTGCTCATCGGCGGTGGCGAGCGTCATGGCAGTCGGTTCAGGCAGCTTGGCCTGCATCGCCTCAGCCAGCCAGCGCGAAAATTGTGCGTAAGGGTCGGGCAGGACGTTGGCTTCGTCCAGTGCCGCGCGCGTGTATTCACTGCGCAATTGAGCGATATTCATTGTCGGAGGCGGGAACGTGAAGCGTCAATTCTACCGGCACGCGGGCGGTATGCTGTATGACCGTGCTTGGTTTGCGCGGGGCGAGGCGGTGGCTCGCAGCGTCGCCGGCTCATAGAATCGGAACGCCTGGTCAGGTTTCGGGTGCGCGCCCGTCGCAGTTCATGGTCCGCATACGGTTCCCCGAGATACTCCTCAGGTTTTTCATTCATTTCAGCCGGGACGCCATCCATGCCAGGCATCATCGATTACGACTATGGAATCAGCGCTGTGGATTCGGGCTATGTCCGGCCGCAGCTGGATGCAGTTCATCTGATCGTCGAGAACGGCCGGGCAGCGGTGATCGATACCGGTACGCAGCATTCGGTGCCACACATTCTCGCCGCGCTCGCCGCCAAGGGCGTTGCGCCCGCGGCGGTCGATTTCGTCATCCTGACCCACATTCATCTGGACCACGCCGGCGGTGCGGGGGCCCTGATGCGTGCGCTTCCCAACGCCGGACTGACGGTGCACCCGCGCGGTGTGCGTCACATGATCGATCCGTCGAAACTCATCGAGGGCACGGTCGCCGTGTACGGCGCGGCGCAGACACATGCGCTGTATGGCGACATCCTGCCTGTGGCGATGGAGCGCATCGTCGCGACACCGGACGGCGCGCAGCTCACGCTCGCCGGGCGCGTGTTGTCCTTCCACGAAACGCCGGGTCACGCGCGCCATCATGTCGTGATACACGACCAACGCTCCGGTCACGTGTTCGCCGGCGATACCTTCGGTTTGTCGTATCGCGAGTTGGACGACGATGGGCGGCAGTTCGTTTTTCCCACCACCAGTCCGGTGCAGTTCGAACCGGAGCCCTATCATCGCTCCGTTGACCTGATCGCCGGTCTGGCAAAAGACGCGGTCTATCTGACCCACTACAGCGAACTGCGCGATCCGCAATCGAGAGTGGCCGACCTGCATCGGTTGATCGATGCGCATGCCGCGCTGGCATTGGCGCTGCGCGATGCCGGGCCCGAGCGCGAGCGACGCCTGTACGAAGGGGTGCGCCACCTGTTGTTGGAGGAGGCGCATCGTTACGGCACGCCACTGTCGGACGACGAAGTGATGGCGGTTTACGGTACCGACGTCGAGCTCAACGCGCAGGGGCTGGGCGTCTGGCTGGACACGACCGGGCGGGCCTGACGATCGGCGCGACGCCGGACGGGGCCAGGGCGCAGTCAGCAATCATGGTGATGCTTTCGTCGAGTCGCCTCCGAGTCGAAAAAACACGCCGGCTTGTACCGTAACCGTCGGGCGCCCCGCATACCGCGCGGCTCCGACACCAAGCGACAATGCCGATTGCGCATGCGTTCCAGGAGGAAAAAGGAGCTCGATTCCGGGTTGGGCGACAGGCGTATCGCCATCGTATTTTCAAGTTCGAGGGTCTCTCGCATGCGTTTGCAGCGCCGCTGAACGCATGGACGTTGTCGGGTTTGGCAATTGTGCAGCGGCGCCGCGTTGCGATCAGCGCCTCTGCTCCTCTGTTGCCGCACTGCGACGTCAGAGCGGAAAACGCTCAAATTCCCCTTGCGCGAATGCTTGTGCTTGTGCATTCTCTCGTCGCCAAGCCCGCTTGCTCAGGGCGGTAATGCAAGACCGATGATCACAACACGCATAGTGGAGGTTTAAGGATGGCGACGAAGAAGCCCGCGAAGAAAGCGACCGCGAAAAAGACAGCTGCCAAGAAGCCTGCGAAGAAGGCAACGGTGGCTAAAAAGGCAGTGAAGAAAGCACCGGTTAAGAAGGTAGCGAAGAAGGCAGTAGCGAAGAAGAAGCCGGCCGTTAAACGTAAGCCGAATGCTGCGTTCATGAAGGCGATGACCCCGAGCGCTGCGCTCGGCGCGGTTATCGGCACCGCCGCCCAGCCTCGCACCGAAGTCACCAAGAAGATCTGGGTCTACATCAAGAAGAACAAGCTTCAGGATCCGGAAAACAAGCGAATGATCAATGCCGACGACAAGCTCAAAGAAGTTTTCGGCGGCAAGAAACAAGTGTCGATGTTCGAGATGACCAAACTGGTCAACAAACACCTCAAGTAATCGATACCGTTTCTCGAACGGCCGGTGCGGCGCAAGCCGCACCGGCCGTTTTTCATTTGAGAGCCGAGAGCGGAGTGCGAAAGGCCGAACGAACCGGGTCGCCTTCGCCGGAGGGGCGCGAGGCCATACTTGCCCTTCGTCCTTTCCCGCGCAGTGGGGTCCCGAAGTTGTTCCGTTTGCCTAGAATGTAACGAGCGCTTCTTTTTTCCGCACACATGGCCATCGTCAACCAACACGCTGTTACGCCTATCGGCTTCATCGGCACGGGCCGCGTCGCGAACACGCTTGCGCGCGCATTGCATCACGCCGGCTTCAAGGTTGTCGCAGTCGCGAGTCGCACGATCGAATCGGCACGGAGATTGGCGGACGTCATTCCCGACTGCCGTGCGATGCCGAGCCAGCAGGACGTTGCCGATGCGGCGACGCTGGTCTTTCTCACCGTGCCCGACGATGCCATCGAACCGCTCGCTTCGTCGCTGCGCTGGCGCGCCGATATGGCCGTCGTGCATTGCAGCGGCGCGACGGAAGTTTCCGCGCTTGAGGCCGCCGCAAGGGCGGGGGCGCAGACCGGCGGCTTCCATCCCTTGCATGCCTTCGCCGATCCATTGGTTGCGCTGGCGAATCTGCCGGGCTGTGCGGTCGCGATCGAAGCGGGCGAGCCGCTGCTGAATCGTTTGAATGTGCTGGCGGATGCGCTGCAGCTACGCCCGTTCCGCCTGCCGCCGGGCAGTCGCGCGATCTATCACCTTTCCGGCAGTTTCGCCGCATCGTTCATCGACGGTTTGCTGCACGAAGCGGTCGAACTCTGGCAGCAACGGCTCGGAGTTTCGCGCGAGCAGGCGCTTGCCGCACTGTTGCCGCTGGCGCACGGCACGCTCGATTCGGTTGCACGCATGGGGACGGTCGCCGCGCTGACCGGGCCGATTTCGCGCGGCGATGTGGGGACGGTGGAACGTCACTTCGAAGCGCTGCGCGCCGATTACCCTCGCACGTTGCAGTTGTACGCCTTGCTTGCGCAGCGTTCGCTGGCGATCGCGATCGAGCGCGGCACATTGACCGACGCGCAGCGGACCGCGCTGGAGGCGGCGATCGCCGCCGCGTTGAAGGAAGGTTTGCGCTAGGCCGTCGACTGCAGCGCGGCGATACGTTGTTCGATCGGTGGGTGGCTGGAAAACAGCGCCATCCAGCCCGGCCGGTCGTTGATGCCGAGCGCGCGGATGGATTGCGGCAGATCCGCTGTTTCGATGCCGCCCAGGCGTCGCAGTGCCGCAACCATGGGTTGCGGTGATCCGAGCAGAGCGGATGCGCCGCGATCGGCGCGAAACTCGCGGCGGCGCGAAAACCACATCACGATCATCGAGGCGAGCAGGCCGAACACGATCTGGCAGACAATCACGGTGATATAAAAACCGGGGCCGGTACCGCGTTCGGTGCGGAACACGGTCTTGTCGACGATGTAGCCGGCGATCCGCGAAAAGAACACGACGAAGGTATTCAGCACGCCTTGGATCAAAGTCAGCGTCACCATGTCGCCATTGGCGACGTGCGAGACTTCATGGCCCAGCACGGCCGTTACTTCGTCACGATTCATCGAGCGCAACAAACCGGTGGAAACGGCGACCAGGGCGGAATTTTTGAACGCGCCGGTGGCAAAAGCATTGGGTGCGCCGTCATAAATCGCCACTTCCGGCATGCCGATGCCGGCGCGCTCGGCCAGTCGCTGTACCGTGTCCACCAGCCAGCGGGTTTCCGCCCCTTCCGTGCCGTCGACGATCTGCGCGCGGGTGGACCACTTCGCCACGGTCTTGGAAAGCAGCAGCGAAATGATCGAACCGGTGAAACCCACTACGGCGGAAAACACCAGCAAGGCGCCGAAGTCGATGCCTTCGGCGTTCAGGTAACTGTCGACGCCGAGCAGTCTGAGCGTGATCGACAGAACGATCAGAACAGCGATGTTGGTAGCCAGAAACAGCACGATGCGTTTCATTGCCTTACCTCTCGGACGCTCGGTCGGATGGCCGCATTGTACGGCGCGCCGATAAATCCGCTCCGAGCATGTTTTCTTTCCGCTCAGGGCCGTTGCGGCGCTGGACTTCGGTTGGGTGCGCGGTCATGATGCCGCCCTTGAGAAGGCGCCCAGGGACGCCTGCAGTTTCTCTATAAACAACAATCGGGTGTTCCAATGAACCAACCCGCACTGGCGGATGAACAGGATCGTCCGGGAGCCGACGTTGCCGTCGAGGCGACGCTGGCGGAACGCCTGGACCTTATTACGCGTTTGGCGCGCCGACTGTTTCGCGCGCCGATCGTGCTGATCTCCCTGCTTGAACAGAATTCGTTATGTCTGGCCGCGTGTCAGGGGTTGCCGATCAGCGCACTGGGCCGCGAACTCGGTATCGACCGTCGCACGCTGGCCAACGGCGGTCCGCTCATCGTGCCGGACACGCAAGCAGATCCGCGTTTCAATACCCATCCTTTCGTCACCGGTCGCCCGCATGTGCGTTTCTATGCCGGTTGCCTGGTACTGGGCGCCGATGGCGCCGTCGCCGGTGTGCTGAGCGTATGTGATCGCGAACCGGACGCGCTGGCCGAAGGCGATCTCATTCAATTACGCGACTTGGCGCGGTTGGTGGAAACCGAACTGCGTGTCGCCGGGCTGAACGAGAAGCAAGCGGTACTCGCGGCGGAGCGCGAACGCATGCGCCGCAACGCGCTGCTCGATACCGCCACGCACATGTGGAATCGCCATGCGATGTTCGAACTGCTCGACCGTGAATTCCATCGCGCGCGGCGGGAACGCGAATATGTGGCGGTCATTCTCGTCGAACTCGACGATTACGGCGCCATCGCCGATCGTCATGGCGAAGCCGGCGCGCGCACTCTGCTGCAAGCAAGCGCCGGCATCATTCGCGAGCACGTCCGCCGTTCGGACGCCGTCGCCCGCTTCGGCAGCAGTGCGCAGTTCCTCGTCTTTCTGGGACGCTGTCAGGTCGAGGCCGCCGTGCTGCTGGCCGAACGCATGCAGCACCGGACGCGCAATGAAGCAGTGGGATTGAATGGTGTGCAGGTGCCGGTCAGGATGTCCATCGGCGTGGCGGGCGGCACGCCGGACACGGACTGGACGCCTGACGGATTGGTGCGCAACGCGGAAGAGGCGCTACGCGCCGCGCAAGCGATGACGTACAGGCCGCGCGTCGCGATCCGGTAGCGGGCAGCGCAGAGCGGAGAGCCGATCGGGTCTCCGCTCCCGAAACAGTTTTGCAATTCTCGCTGCGCGCTGTTTCGGGTCTTCTCTATGGCGTACGTCTGCGCCGTACTCGTCAGGCAACGTTCTGCTGTGCCGTTTCGTTGTCCTTCAGCGCACGATTAGCCGCCGACACCACCGCCTTCAACGACGCCGTGACGATGTCGCCATGCACGCCGACGCCGTGCAGCGAGCCGGTAATGCCCGGCCCGGCGATTTCGACATAGGCGACGGCTTTCGCATTGTTGCCTGTGCCGAGCGAGCGCTCCTCGAAGTTCTGCACCGTGAAGCCGAGGTCGAGCGCATGCATGAAGGCGTCGATGGGGCCGTTGCCGGCGCCGCGCAGGATGCGTTCCGTACCGTCGATGCGCAACGTCGCGACGATGCCGCGTCCCTCGCCTTCGGCGACCATATGGTGCGACACATATGCGTAGGGCGTTGCGGCATCGACGTAGGTGGCGCGGAAGATGTCGTGGATTTCCGCGGCGGACAGTTCCTTGCCGGTGTCGTCGGTCACTTCCTGTACCACGTGGCTGAATTCGATTTGCAGACGACGCGGCAGCGCGAAGCCGTAATCGCGCTCGAGCAGAAAGGCGATGCCGCCCTTGCCCGACTGACTGTTCACGCGAATGACCGACTCGTAGCTGCGACCCACGTCGGCCGGATCGAGCGGAAGATAAGGGATTTCCCAGGGCGCACCGGGCCGCTGTGCGGCGAAACCCTTCTTGATGGCATCCTGGTGCGAACCCGAGAAGGCGGTGAAGACGAGATCGCCGACATAGGGGTGACGCGGGTGGATGGGCAGCTGATTGCAGTGCTCCACCGTGCGCGCGACCGTGTTCATGTCGGAGAAATCGAGTTGCGGATCGATGCCCTGCGTGTAGAGGTTCAGCGCGAGGGTGACGATGTCGACGTTACCGGTGCGCTCGCCGTTGCCGAACAGGCAGCCCTCGACGCGATCGGCGCCGGCCATCTGCCCGAGTTCTGCGGCGGCGATGCCGCAGCCGCGGTCGTTATGCGGATGCAGGCTGATCATCACGCTGTCGCGATGCGAGATATGGCGATGCATCCACTCGATCTGGTCGGCGTACACGTTCGGCGTCGCGACTTCCACGGTCGCGGGCAGGTTGATGATCGCCTTGCGTTCGGGCGTGGGTTGCCACACGTCCAGCACCGCGTCGCAGACTTCGAGCGAGAAATCGAGCTCGGTCGCGGTGAAGGTTTCCGGGCTGTACTCGAAGCGCCATTCGGTCTGCGGCTGCTGCGCGGCAAGTTCGTTGAACAGCCTGGCGCTGCGCACGGCAATCTCTTTCACGCCGGCGCGATCGGCGTTGAACACAACGCGGCGGAACAGCGGTGAAGTGGCGTTGTACAGATGCACGATGGCGCGCCTGGCGCCGCGCAATGATTCAAAGGTACGGCGGATCAGGTCCTCGCGCGCCTGCGTCAGCACCTGGATGGTGACGTCGTCGGGAATGGCGTTCGATTCGATCAGGCTGCGGACGAAGTCGAAGTCGGTCTGCGAGGCGGACGGAAACGAGACTTCGATTTCCTTGAAGCCGACCTGCACCAGCAGATCGAACATGCGGCGTTTGCGCTCGCCGTTCATCGGCTCGATCAGCGCCTGGTTGCCGTCGCGCAGATCGGACGAGCACCAGACCGGCGCTTTGGTGATGGTTCTGGAAGGCCACGTGCGGTCGGCGAGATCGACCGGCGCGAAGGGACGGTATTTACTGGAAGGATCTTTCAACATGGTTTATTCCTGGGCACACGTTTAATGACATGTGGCTTCACGTAGACGGGGCATGCGGACGGCCACTGCTTCAAGGCCCGCAAGCCGGTCGGCAGTCGCAGCGAAACAAAGGAATAAAGGGCGGCAATCAGGTTCATGTCGATCTCCAGAACGCGGAAATACGCTGACATCGCGCCGGGCGATTTGCCGGGCGGCGGGTACGACTCGAATTGGGGGAGTTTTTATCTGCGCGCGGGGCGCAGCAGCAGCAGACCGAGCGTCAGGGAGAGGACGCCGAAAGCGAAATACGCGATCTGGAGGGACGAAATCATGGGGCCACTGTAGCCGACGCTGCTGCGGCGCGTCAAGCCGTGGAAAACAGCGGAGAGCCGAAGGCTGAGAGCTGAGAGCGAACAGCAATCAGAATTACGAATGGATTCCCGATCGCGCGGCTGCGCCGCTTGTCGGGAATGACGGTTGTGGTTCGGCAGTCATCCCCGCCCCCGATAAAGACATTCGAGGGCAGGCTGCAGCGGGGATCCAGTTTGTTTCTATTTGTTTTAGCTCTCTGCTCTCGGCTCACAGCTCTCCGCTGCCCTTCAATAAATCGGCAGAAACACCGCGCTGGCCGCGTTCTGCACGACGAAACGCAAGGTCCGGTTCGAGCGCTGTGCCAGCACGCGCGCCAGCACGTCCTGATAGGCGATGAGCTTGCCGAACTCGCGTTCGAAACTCAGGTTGCGCACGGTCGCCGCCGATTCGTTGCTCAGCAGCAGCAATTCGCCCCGCGCATCGCGTGCGTTGGACAGCTTCCATGCGGCGATTTCGATATTGCGCGCCGCGTTGTAGAGGTTCTGCGGGTCGAGTTGGTCGAGCAGATAGAACTCCTGCTGCTCGTTGTAGGCCTGGTAGATCATGCCGCCCAGACCGGCGATGAAGGCGAACACGCGATCGCCGGCGTAGTCGGAATGGAAAGCCAGATGCAGCACTTCGACGCCGCGCCTGTTGTCGAACTCGGCAAACGTCCACCTCGTCGCCGGATCGAAAGCGCGCCCGATGGCCATCTCAAG
>JAKFDA010000096.1:0-49203 GCA_036676355.1 Nitrosomonadales bacterium
GGTGATGCCGGGGGACAACGTGTCGATCACGGTGACGTTGATTGCGCCGATTGCGATGGAAGAGGGCTTGCGCTTCGCGATTCGCGAAGGCGGCCGTACCGTCGGCGCCGGCGTGGTCACCAAAATCATTGAATAAGGCGGTAAAGAATCATGGCCCTTGCTAGCCAAAAAATCCGAATCCGCCTGAAGGCGTTCGATTACAAACTGATCGACCAGTCGGCGCTGGAAATCGTCGATACGGCGAAGCGTACCGGCGCGGTGGTCAGGGGCCCGGTCCCGCTGCCCACCCGTATCGAGCGTTTCGACATCCTGCGCAGCCCGCACGTCAACAAGACGTCGCGCGATCAGTTCGAGATCCGTACGCATCTGCGTCTGATGGACATCATCGATCCGACCGATAAAACGGTCGACGCGCTGATGAAGCTCGATCTTCCTGCTGGTGTGGACGTAGAGATCAAGCTGTAGGCTTAGAACCTGAATTCAACGAGCTTCGCAAAACCCGCGCGGCAAGTTGATCGAGTGCAAAAGTAAGTATCGCGAGCTTGGCTGACCCAGGCGAAGCTCGTATTTGTGAACCGCCGACCAATAGTAGTTGGCACTCCGTTAGGAGAAATAACAATGAGTCTGGGACTCGTCGGCCGCAAGGTCGGCATGACCCGCATTTTCACCGACGACGGCGATTCCGTCCCGGTGACCGTGCTGGACGTGACCGACAATCGTGTGGCTCAAATCAAGAAGCCGGACACCGACGGTTATACCGCGGTGCAAATTACCTACGGCAAACGCCGCGCTTCCCGCGTCAGCAAGGCCGAAGCGGGCCATCTCGCCAAGGCGGGGGTGGAAGCCGGTACGCTGACCCGTGAATTTCGTGTCGCCGAAGGCGACCTCGCCAACTTGCAAGTGGGCGGCCAGATCGGCGTCGACGTGTTCAAGGTTGGTCAGAAGATCGATGTATCGGGAACCACGCAGGGTAAGGGTTTCTCGGGCGTGATCAAGCGTCACAACTTCGGTTCCGGTCGCGCCAGCCACGGTAACTCGCGTTCGCACAACACGCCGGGTTCGACCGGTCAGGCGCAGGATCCGGGACGCGTATTCCCCGGCAAACGCATGCCGGGCCAATACGGCAACGTTACCCGCACCGTGCAGAATCTTGTTGTCGTGCGCGTCGATGCAGAGCGTGGTCTCCTCCTGGTGCGGGGCGCAGTGCCCGGCTCCAAGGGCGGCCATCTGATCGTGCGGCCCGCAGTGAAAGGAGCCGCGTAATGGATCTGAAACTGATCAACGATCAAGGACAGAGCGACTCGACTGTCGCCGGTTCCGACACGCTGTTCGGCCGTGATTACAACGAAGCCCTGGTTCATCAGATCGTCGTTGCCTATCAAGCCAACGCGCGCTTCGGCACGCGTGCGCAGAAGGGCCGCGCTGAAATCAACAAGTCGAAGAAGAAACCGTGGCGCCAGAAGGGCACCGGCCGCGCTCGTGCGGGCAAGGCGTCCAGCCCGTTGTGGCGCGGAGGCGGCAAGATTTTCCCGTCCAGCCCCGATGAGAATTTCAGCCAGAAAGTGAACAAAAAGATGTACCGCGCCGGCATGGCGTCGATCCTTTCGCAGCTCGTCCGCGAGGATCGCCTGAAAGTGGTCGAGAACTTCATCGTCGAATCGCCCAAGACCAGGCTGCTTGCGCAGAAGGTCAAGGATCTCGGTCTCGACGAAGTGCTGCTGCTGACGGACAACATCGACGAAAACCTGTATCTCTCGTCGCGCAACCTGCCCAACGTGCTGGTGCTCGACGTGACCGAGGCCGACCCGGTGGCGCTGGTGCACTTCAAGAACGTGCTGCTGACCAAGCAAGCAGTCGCCCGGATGGAGGAATTGCTGGCATGAGTACTCAATTCGCTCAAGACCGCCTGATGCAAGTGCTGCTCGGTCCCGTTGTTTCGGAGAAGAGCACCTACGTCGGCGAGAAAAACAATGAAGTGGTGTTTCGCGTTGCGCGCGATGCGACCAAGCCGGAAATCAAGGCCGCGGTCGAACTGCTGTTCAGCACCAAGGACAAAAAGGTCGAGGTGAAAGGCGTGCGCGTTGCGAACGTCAAAGGCAAAGAAAAGCGTTTCGGTCGTTTCACCGGCCGGCGCGACAGCTGGAAGAAAGCATACGTGAGCCTTGCTGAAGGCAGCGACGTGAACTTCCAGGCGACGGAGTAAGCCATGGCCCTGGTAAAAGTTAAACCGACATCGCCCGGTCGTCGTTCGCTGGTCAAGGTAGTGACGCCCGGTCTGCACAAAGGCAAGCCGCACGCTGCGCTGCTCGAGAAGAAGAGCAAGACGGCCGGCCGCAATAACAACGGCCGTATCACCACTCGACACATCGGCGGCGGTCACAAACAGCACTATCGCAAGGTCGATTTCCGTCGCAACAAGGACGGTATCCCGGCGAAAGTGGAGACGATCGAATACGATCCGAACCGCAGCGCGCATCTGGCGTTGCTGTGCTACGTCGATGGCGAGCGCCGCTACATCATCGCGCCGAAGGGCGTGACGTCCGGTATGCAGTTGATCAGCGGCTCGGAAGCGCCGATCAAGGTCGGCAACGCGCTGCCGCTGCGTAACATTCCGGTCGGCTCGACCATTCACTGCATCGAAATGCAGCCGGGCAAAGGCGCGCAGATCGCGCGTTCCGCCGGCGCCGGCGTGCAGTTGCTGGCGCGCGAAGGCAGTTACGCGCAGTTGCGCCTGCGTTCTGGCGAAGTGCGCAAGGTGCACGTCGATTGTCGCGCCACGATCGGTGAAGTGGGCAACGAGGAGCATCAGCTCAAGAGCGTCGGCAAAGCCGGCCGCGTGCGTTGGCAGGGTATTCGCCCGACCGTGCGCGGTGTGGCGATGAACCCGGTCGATCACCCGCATGGCGGTGGCGAAGGCAAGACGGCGGCAGGTCGTGATCCGGTCAGCCCGTGGGGGCAGCACACCAAGGGCCTGCGTACGCGTAACAACAAACGCACCAGCGGCATGATCGTCAGCCGCCGTTACAAGAAGTAAGGATAGAACATGGCTCGTTCAGTCAAAAAAGGCCCGTTCGTCGATGCGCATCTGCAGAAGAAAGTGGATGCGGTACGCGG
The DNA here is from genome assembly GCA_036676355.1 of Nitrosomonadales bacterium. Classification (GTDB taxonomy): domain Bacteria; phylum Pseudomonadota; class Gammaproteobacteria; order Burkholderiales; family SG8-39; genus ZC4RG42. The sequence goes on from JAKFDA010000096.1 coordinate 3,115, forward strand.
AACCAACGACAAGCGTCCGATCAAAACCTGGTCCCGCCGCTCGACCGTACTGCCGGATTTCATCGGCCTGACGATCGCGGTGCACAACGGCAAGCAGCACGTGCCGGTGTATATCTCGGAAAACATGGTCGGCCACAAGCTCGGCGAATTCGCGCTGACCCGCACCTTCAAAGGCCACTCGGCCGACAAGAAGGCACGCGGCGGCGCCGCGGGCAAGCGGTAAGAGGGCGATATGGAAACTCAAGCGAAACTTTACGGCGTGCGCCTCTCTGCGCAGAAGGGCCGGCTGGTGGCCGATCTCATCCGTGGCAAATCGGTCGACAGCGCACTCAACATCCTGACGTTCAGCCCCAAGAGGGGCGCGGCGATCATCAAGAAGGTGCTCGAATCGGCGATCGCCAACGCCGAGCACAACGACGGCGCAGATATCGACGAGCTGAAGGTCACTCGCATCATGGTCGAGCAGGGCATGAGCCTGAAGCGCTTCCACGCGCGTGCGAAAGGTCGCGGTAACCGCATTCTCAAGCCGTCCTGCCATATCTTCATCACCGTGGGTGATGAAGCGACCCAAGCGAAGGCCTAAGGAGCAAAGATGGGACAGAAAATTCATCCGACCGGCTTTCGTCTTGCGGTCAACAAGAACTGGAGTTCGCGCTGGTTTGCCAACAGCAAGAATTTCCCGGGCATGTTGAACGAAGACCTGAAGGTCCGCGAATACCTGAGAGCCAAGCTGCGGCACGCCTCCGTTGGACGCGTCATTATCGAGCGCCCGGCCAAGGACGCGCGTATCACGATTCATAGCGCACGCCCTGGTGTGGTGATCGGCAAGAAGGGCGAGGACATTGAAATCCTCAAGGCCGAACTGCGCAAGCTGCTGGGTGTCAACGCCGTTCATGTGAACATCGAAGAAATCCGCAAGCCGGAGATCGATGCGCAACTGATCGCCGACTCGATTACGCAGCAGCTCGAAAAGCGGATCATGTTCCGCCGCGCGATGAAGCGCGCGATGCAGAATGCCATGCGCCTGGGCGCACAGGGCATCAAGATCATGAGCGCCGGTCGACTGAACGGCATCGAGATCGCACGGACCGAGTGGTATCGCGAAGGTCGCGTGCCGCTGCATACGCTGCGCGCCGATATCGACTACGGCACGAGCGAAGCGAAAACCACTTACGGTGTCATCGGCGTCAAGGTGTGGGTGTACAAGGGCAACATGCTGGCCAAGGGCGAGCAGCCCGCGCCCGCACCGGCCGGTGAAGACGAACAGCGTCGCGGGCGTCGCGGTCCCGGCCGCCCCGGCGGAGGACGTGACGGTGCACCGGGCGCGGGTCCGCGCGGTGGCGCCGGCCGTGGCCGTAGCGCTCGCAAAGACGAGACTGAAGTGAAACCCGACGAAGCCGCAAAACCCGAAGCGGCAGCGCCTGCAGCGGATGCGGCCAAAAAGCCCGCCGCGAAGCGCGTGGTGAAAAAGGCGACAGGAGCGAACGATGCTTCAACCAGCTAGACAAAAATTCCGCAAACAGCAGAAGGGCCGCAACACCGGCATCGCTACGCGCGGCAACAAGGTGTCTTTCGGCGAATTCGGCCTCAAGGCGATGGGCCGCGGTCGTCTGACCGCGCGTCAGATCGAAGCTGCGCGTCGCGCCATGACCCGTCACATCAAGCGGGGCGGTCGCATCTGGATCCGGATTTTCCCGGACAAGCCGATCTCGACCAAGCCGGCCGAAGTGCGGATGGGTAACGGCAAGGGCAACCCGGAATACTTCGTTGCCGAAATTCAGCCGGGCAAAGTGCTCTACGAGATGGACGGCGTCGATGAAGCGCTGGCGCGCGAGGCTTTTGCGCTCGCACAGGCGAAGCTGCCGATCCGTACGCAGTTCGTGCAACGTCAAATCGGAGCGTAAGTGATGAAAGCTACAGAACTACGCGCCAAAGACGAGGCGCAATTGAACCAGGAGTTGCTGGATCTGCTGAAGGCGCAATTTTCCCTGCGCATGCAGAAAGCGACCCAGCAACTCACGAACCACAGCCAGATCAAACGGACGCGCCGCGACATCGCCCGCGTACGCACGCTGCTGGCCGAGAAGGCGAGGGCTAAATAATGGCCGAACAGAATCCGACGCAGGCGGTGAAGTCGCCGACGGTACTTACCGGTCGCGTCGTCAGCGACAAAATGGACAAGACCGTGACGGTGCTGATCGAGCGGCGTGTCACGCATCCTCTCTACAACAAGATCATGACGCGCACGAAGAAGTACCATGCTCACGACGAGACCAACGAGATCAAGGAAGGCGATCTCGTGATCATCGAAGAGTGCCGTCCGCTTTCCAAGACCAAAGCCTGGAAAGTGACGAAGCTGGTCGAGAAGTCGAAGGCCGTTTAAAAGAGTCGAAGAAAAAGCTTGCGCGGTGTCGCCGCGCTCGCTAAAATCTCGCGTTTTTCGCCGTCGCTATTTCTGCTGCTACGGCGTTCAGCCCGAACGGGCTCCAAGACTGACCGTAGCGCCCGGTGTCTCGGGCAGCGGGACAAGTTGGAGAGAGAGAAATGATCCAAATGCAGTCCGTATTGGACGTCGCCGACAACACCGGCGCGCGTGCAGTGATGTGTATCAAGGTGCTGGGCGGCTCGAAGCGTCGCTATGCCGGCATCGGCGACATCATCAAAGTCAGCGTGAAAGACGCTGCGCCGCGCGGCCGTGTGAAGAAGGGCGAAATCTACAACGCAGTGGTCGTGCGCACCGCCAAAGGCGTGCGTCGGCCGGATGGCTCGCTGGTCAAGTTCGATTCGAACGCGGCCGTGCTGCTGTCGAACAAGCTCGAGCCGATCGGCACCCGTATCTTCGGACCCGTCACCCGCGAATTGCGGACTGAGAAGTTCATGAAGATCGTGTCGCTCGCGCCGGAAGTGCTGTAAGGAGCGCCGCGATGGAAAAGATTCGCAAGGGCGACGATGTGGTGGTGATCACCGGCCGTGACAAAGGCAAGCGTGGCACCGTTCAGCGTCGTGTCGGCAAGGACCATGTTGTGGTCGATGGCGTCAATCGTGTGAAAAAGCACGTGCGCCCGAACCCGATGAAGGGCCAGCAGGGCGGCATCGTCGACAAGGACATGCCGATTCATATTTCCAATGTGGCCCTGTTCAATCCGCAGACCAAGAAAGCCGATCGCGTCAGCGTGAAGACGCTCGACGACGGCCGTGCCGTGCGTGTGTTCAGGTCGAACGGCGAGATGGTCGACGCATAAGGACCGGAGAAGATGGCTCGCTTACAAGAGTTTTACAAGGAAACCGTGGTAGCCGCGTTGACCAAGCAGTTCGGCTACAAATCGGTGATGGAAGTGCCGCGCATTCAGAAGATCACGGTCAATATGGGCGTCGGCGAAACGGTGCAGGACAAGAAGATTCTCGACAATGCCGTCGGCGATCTCACCAAGCTGACCGGACAGAAGCCCGTGGTCACGAAAGCGCGCAAGTCGATTGCGACTTTCAAGATCCGCAAGGACTATCCGATCGGATGCATGGTGACCCTGCGCGGTCAGCGCATGTATGAATTCCTGGATCGCCTGGTGACGATCGCAATGCCGCGCATTCGCGACTTCCGTGGCGTGTCGGGACGCGCTTTCGATGGCCGCGGCAATTACAACCTCGGCGTCAAAGAGCAGATCATTTTCCCGGAAATCGAGTACGACAAAATCGATGCACTGAGGGGAATGAACATCAGCATCACCACGACTGCGAAGACGGACGACGAAGCGCGTGCGCTTCTCGCTGCCTTCAAATTTCCGTTCAAGAACTGAAGGGTTGCGGATATGGCCAAGACTGCCGTCATCAACCGCGAGCTGAAGCGTCGCAAGACCGTAGCGAAGTTCGCTGCCAAGCGGGCTGCGCTGATCGCCGCGAGCAAGGACCAGAGTGCGACCGATGAGGATCGCGCTGCTGCACGCGCCAAATTGCAGGCATTGCCGCGCGATGCCTCGCCGACACGGCTGCGCAATCGCTGCGAACTCACCGGTCGTCCGCGCGGCGTGTTCCGCAAGTTCGGCCTCGCACGTAACAAGCTGCGCGATATCGCCATGAAAGGCGAAGTGCCTGGCTTGACCAAGGCAAGCTGGTAAGGAGTCATCGTATGAGCATGACAGATCCGATTTCCGACATGTTGACCCGGATCCGCAACGCGCAAGCGAGCGGTAAGACCACGGTCATGATGCCTGCCTCCAAACTGAAGTCCGCCATTGCGCAGGTGCTTAAGGATGAAGGCTACGTCGAGGGCTTTGTGGTTCGTCCCAACGAGGGCAAGCCGGTTATGGAAGTCAGTCTGAAGTATTACGCCGGTTCGCCCGTGATCGAAAAGATCGAGCGAGTCAGTCGTCCCGGTCTGCGCATTTATCGCGGCGCGCAAGAGATACCGAAGGTGATGAATGGCCTCGGTGTTGCGATCGTCTCCACCTCCAGGGGTGTGATGACCGATCGTAAGGCGCGCGCCACCGGCGTGGGTGGTGAAGTATTGTGCATCGTGGCCTAAGAGGGTGTTGCCATGTCGCGAGTAGGTAAATCTCCGGTAGCGTTGCCCAAGGGCGTCGAAGTGACGCTGGCAGCGGATGCCATTTCGATCAAGGGCCCGTTGGGCACGCTGAGCCAATCGTTGAACGGCACGGTGCGCGTCAAGCAGGAAGGCGAGCAGTTGCTGGTCGAGACGACCAATGACAGCCAGGAAGCCAATGCGATGTCGGGCACGCTGCGCGCGCTGGTCGCCAATATGGTGCACGGTGTGACGAAGGGTTTCGAGCGCAAGCTAAACCTTGTCGGCGTCGGTTATCGCGCTCAGGCGCAGGGCGACAAGTTGAATCTGTCGCTCGGCTTTTCGCATCCCGTGGTTCATTCGATGCCTGAGGGTATCAAGGTCGAAACGCCGACCCAGACGGAAATCCTGATCAAGGGTATCGACAAGCAGGTGGTCGGTCAGGTGGCCGCCGACGTCCGCGGTTATCGCCCGCCGGAGCCGTACAAGGGCAAGGGCGTGCGCTATGCCGATGAGCGCGTGGTCATCAAAGAGACCAAGAAGAAGTAAGGGGTCCGGAAAATGATCGATAAGAAACAATCGCGTCTGCGTCGTGCAGCGCAAACCCGCCGCAAGATTCACGAGCTGCGCACCGCGCGGCTCGCCGTGAGCCGCAGCAACCAGCACATTTATGTGCAGTTGATTTCCGCCGACGGTCATAAGGTGCTGACCAGCGCCTCGACCCTGGAAAAGGAAGTGCGCGTGCAGGTGCCCAACGGCGGCAACGTCGATGCGGCGGCTGTTGTCGGCAAACGCATTGCCGAAAAAGCGAAACAGCTTGGCATCGAAGAAGTGGCGTTCGACCGTGGCGGCTACCGGTATCACGGTCGCGTCAAGGCGCTCGCCGAGGCTGCCCGCGAAGGCGGCCTGAAGTTCTAAGCAAACGAGGACCGACATGGCAAGAATGCAGCCCAAGATGCAGCCGAACGACGATCGTTCGGACGGCCTCAAGGAAAAAATGATTTCGGTGAACCGCGTCACCAAAGTGGTGAAGGGCGGTCGTATTCTCGGCTTCGCGGCCCTTTCGGTTGTGGGCGACGGCGACGGTGGCATCGGCATGGGCAAAGGCAAGGCGCGTGAAGTGCCGGTCGCCGTGCAGAAGTCGCTTGAAGAAGCGCGTCGCAAGCTGTTCCGCGTCAGCCTGAAGAACGGCACGCTGCAGCATGCGGTCATCGGTATTCACGGCGCGTCGAAAGTGCTGATGCAGCCCGCCTCCGAAGGCACCGGGATTATCGCCGGCGGCCCCATGCGTGCGGTGTTCGAGGTTGTCGGTGTGACCAACATCCTGGCCAAGTGCATCGGCTCGACCAACCCGTACAACGTTGTGCGCGCGACGCTCAATGGCCTCAAGTCGATGAATACGCCCGCGGAAATCGCAGCGAAGCGCGGCAAGACCATCGAAGAAATCCTGAAATAGGGAGCGGATCATGGCCGACAAGAAAGTTAGGGTCACGCTCATCAAGAGCGTTATCGGCTGCAAGGAAGGGCATCGCGCCACAGTGCGCGGCCTGGGCCTGCGCAAAATCAACCAGACGGTTGAGCTGGTGGACACTCCCGAAGTACGAGGGATGATCAACCGGGTCAGCTACCTCGTTCGAGCAGAAGGCTAAGCGATGGAACTGAACAATCTCCAACCCGCCGAAGGGTCGAAGAAGGCGCGCCGCCGTGTCGGTCGCGGCATCGGCTCGGGGCTGGGCAAGACGGCGGGTCGCGGCCACAAGGGTCAGAAATCGCGTTCCGGCGGTTTCCACAAGGTCGGTTTTGAAGGCGGCCAGATGCCGCTGCAACGTCGTCTGCCCAAGCGCGGCTTCACGTCGCTGACGCGCAACGATGTCGCCGAAGTGCGCTTATCCGATCTGGAAAAGCTGCAGGCCGACAAGGTAGACCTCGCAACGTTGCACGCAGCCGGGATCGTTTCGCGTCTGGCGCTGCGCGCCAAGGTGATCCTGTCCGGTGAACTGACACGTAAGGTCACGCTCGTCGGCATCGGCGCCTCCAAGGGCGCGAAGGCGGCGATCGAGGCGGCCGGCGGCAGCGTTGCCGAAGCTTAATAGACTGATTACGCGGTAACGACTTGGCCACCAAGGTTCCACAACTCGGCAAAACGGGTAAGTACGGCGATCTGAAGAAGCGCCTGTTCTTCCTGCTGGGCGCGCTGGTCGTGTATCGCATCGGCGCGTACTTGCCGGTGCCGGGCATCGATCCGGGCGTGCTGTCCGATCTGTTTCAGCAGAATCAGGGCGGCATCCTGGGCATGTTCAACATGTTCTCCGGTGGTGCGTTGTCGCGCTTCAGCCTGTTCGCGATCGGGATCATGCCGTACATCAGCGCGGCCATCGTCATGCAGCTGATGGTGGCGGTGTACCCGCCGTTGGAAGCGTTGAAGAAGGAAGGTGCAGCGGGGCAGCGCAAGATTACGCAGTACACCCGTTATGGGACGCTTGGCCTTGCGCTTTTCCAGGGCACGGCTATTTCCATTGCACTGGAATCCCAGCCCGGGCTGGTGCTCGAACCCGGTCTGATGTTCCGCTTCGTTACAGTGATCACGCTGACAACGGGCACGATGTTCCTGATGTGGGTCGGCGAGCAGGTCACCGAGCGCGGTCTGGGTAACGGCATTTCGATCATCATTTTCGCCGGGATCATCGCCGGACTGCCCAGCGCCGTCGGCGGCATGCTGGAGCTGGTCAACACCGGCGCGATGCACGCGCTGACGGCGCTGGTGATCTTTGTTGCGGTCGTGGTCGTGACTTGGTTCGTATGTTTCGTGGAGCGTGGCCAGCGCAAGATTCTGGTGAACTATGCCAAGCGCCAGGTTGGCAACAAGATTTACGGCGGTCAGAGCTCGCATCTGCCGTTCAAGCTGAACATGGCCGGGGTGATTCCGCCAATCTTCGCATCGTCGATCATCCTGTTCCCGGCCACCATCGTCGGCTGGTTCGGGCAGGGCGAAGGTGCGACCTGGTTGCGCGACATTGCCGCTGCGGTGTCGCCGGGTCAGCCGATCTACATTCTGCTGTACGCGACGGCGATTGTTTTCTTCTGCTTTTTCTATACGGCGTTGCAGTACAACCCGAAGGAAACGGCGGAGAACTTGAAGAAGAGCGGTGCGTTCGTACCGGGGATTCGACCCGGCGAACAGACCTCGAGGTATCTGGAGAAGATTCTGCTGCGGCTGACCATGGTCGGTGCGGTGTATGTCACCGCGATCTGCCTGTTGCCGGAGTTTCTGATCCTGAAGTGGAACGTGCCGTTTTATTTCGGCGGTACGTCGCTGCTGATTATCGTTGTCGTGACGATGGATTTCATGGCGCAGGTGCAGGCCTACATCATGACCCATCAGTACGAGAGCTTGTTGAAGAAGGCTAATTTCAAAGGATCAGGGTTTCCGACGCGCTAATGAGCAAAGAAGACGTTATCCAGATGCAAGGGGAAGTGATCGAAATGCTTCCCAACGCCACTTTTCGCGTCAAGCTTGAGAACGGACACGTCGTGCTGGGCCATATTTCGGGAAAGATGCGCATGCACTACATCCGCATCCTGCCTGGCGACAAGGTCACCGTGGAACTTACGCCGTACGATTTGAGCAAGGCCCGGATCGTCTTCCGCGCTAAATAGCGGCGGGCGACCTTAGTAGGTAGGAGAAAAAAATGAAAGTGCTGGCATCGGTAAAGAAAATTTGCCGCAACTGCAAAATCATCCGGCGCAACCGGACCGTGCGGGTGATCTGCAAGGATCCGCGTCATAAGCAGCGTCAAGGCTAAGGCTGGAGCGCAATGAATTTTCACGCTACAATCGCGAGTTTCGCGTTTTCGGGGTAGACCATGGCCCGCATCGCAGGCGTCAACATTCCAAATCATCAGCATGCCGAAATCGCCATCACGGCGATCTACGGGATCGGCCGCGCGCGCGCCAAGGCGATCTGCGTCGCTGCCAACGTGCTCGGCACCACCAAGATCAAAGACCTGAGCGACTCCGACATGGATCGCCTGCGCGAGCAGGTAGGTAAATTCGCGGTCGAAGGCGATCTGCGTCGCGAAGTATCGATGAACATCAAGCGGCTCATGGATCTGGGCTGCTACCGGGGCGTGCGTCATCGCCGCGGTTTGCCGGTGCGCGGTCAGCGCACGCGCACCAATGCGCGCACCCGCAAAGGTCCGCGCAAGGCGGCGATCGCCGGCAAAGCGCAACCGGGTAAGTAAACAGTAATTAGAGTGCGGCAGCACTCATTGAGGATTCGAGTAAATGGCTAAACCTCCGGCACAAACCGCGACATCGCGGGTGCGCAAGAAGGCGAAGAAGAACGTCGCCGAAGGCATCGCGCACGTACACGCGTCGTTCAACAACACGATCATCACCATCACCGATCGCCAGGGTAATGCCTTGTCGTGGGCGACCTCGGGTGGCGCCGGGTTCAAGGGGTCACGCAAATCGACGCCTTTCGCGGCTCAGGTCGCAGCCGAGCACGCCGGTCGTGCCGCGCAGGAATGCGGCGTGAAGAACCTCGAGGTGCGCATCAAGGGCCCCGGCCCCGGTCGCGAATCGGCGGTGCGTGCATTGAACGCGCTCGGTATGAAAATCTCCAGCATCAGCGACGTCACGCCGGTTCCGCACAACGGTTGCCGCGCGCCGAAGCGTCGTCGTATCTAACTAGGAGCACAGAGTGGCCCGCAACCTAGATCCAAAATGCCGCCAGTGCCGCCGCGAGGGCGAGAAGCTTTTTCTCAAAGGCGAAAAGTGCTTCACCGACAAGTGCGCCATCGAGCGCCGCAGCTATCCGCCAGGCCAGCACGGCCAAAAGCAGAGCCGCCCGTCAGACTATGCGCATCAGTTGCGCGCGAAGCAGAAAATTCGTCGCACCTACGGCGTGCTCGAAGCGCAGTTCCGCAAGACCTACGCACAAGCCGTGCGCCAGAAGGGCGTCACCGGCGAGACGCTGCTGCAACTGCTTGAGTCGCGTCTTGACTCTGTCGCGTACCGCATGGGCTTCGGCGCGTCGCGCACCGAAGCGCGTCAGGTCGTGCGTCACAACGGCGTGCTGGTCAACGGCAAGCGCGTGAACATCCCGTCCTACCAGGTCCGCCCTGGCGACGTGATCGAGGTCACCGAAAAGGCGAAAGCGCAGTTGCGCATCAAGGCGGCCGCCGAAGCGGCCGAGTCACGCGGCTTTCCCGAGTGGATCGACGTGGACGCGAAGGCGCTCAAGGGGACGTTCAAGGCGCTGCCGCAGCGCTCCGAACTGCCATCGACCATTAACGAAAATCTGGTGATCGAGCTTTATTCGAAGTAATGGCGTCCGCTGACGCGATTCATTCGATCACAGTGCATTCATAGGACGAGGACAAGGAAACCGCATGCAAAGCACAAGCTTCCTCAAGCCGCGAATCATCGACGTGCAGGCCGTCGCGCCGTATCACGCGAAAGTGGTGATGGAGCCTTTCGAGCGTGGCTATGGCCACACACTCGGCAATGCGTTGCGCCGTGTGCTGCTGTCTTCGATGCCCGGCTTCGCGCCCACCGAAGTACAGATCGCCGGTGTGCTGCACGAATACTCGACGCTCGAAGGCGTGCAGGAAGACGTCGTCGATATCCTGCTCAATCTGAAAGGCGTTGTACTCAAGCTGCATAGCGGCGCCGAGGCGACGCTTCGTCTGAACAAGCAGGGCGAAGGCCCTGTCACCGCAGCCGATATCGAAGTCACGCACGACGTCGAAGTGGTCAACCCGGAGCATGTCATCGCCCACTTGGCGCCCGGCGGCAAGCTCGAGGTGTCAATCAAGGTCGAACGCGGTCGCGGCTATCAGCCGGGCAACCTGCGGATCGTGCCGGAAGAGAGCAAAGGCGTCGGCCGCATCATTCTGGACGCTTCGTTCAGCCCGGTGCGTCGCGTCAGCTATCAGGTCGAATCCGCGCGCGTCGAACAGCGCACCGACCTCGACAAGCTGATCATGGACATCGAGACCAACGGCGTTATCGAGCCGGAAGAAGCGATTCGCTACGCTGCGCGCGTGCTGGTCGATCAACTGTCCGTGTTCGCCGCGCTGGAAGGCACGCCGGTTACGGTCGATGCGGAACGCAAGAGCCCGCAGGTGGATCCGATTCTGCTGCGGCCGGTCGATGATCTGGAGCTCACCGTTCGTTCGGCCAACTGCCTGAAGGCGGAAAATATTTACTACATCGGCGATCTGATTCAGCGCACCGAGACCGAGTTGTTGAAAACACCCAACCTGGGTCGCAAGTCGCTTAACGAGATCAAGGAAGTGCTGGCTTCGCGCGGGCTTACGCTGGGCATGAAGCTGGAGAACTGGCCGCCGGCAGGGCTTGAAGCCGCGCGTAGCTAATCTGCACGCAAGACCGCGTCAGCGCGATCAAGGAAATAGAAAATGCGTCACCGTCACGGACTTAGAAAACTAAACCGCACCACCAGCCACCGTCTGGCGATGTTGCGGAACATGACCAACTCACTGCTGAAGCACGAAGTCATCAAGACGACGTTGCCGAAGGCGAAGGAGCTGCGTAAGGTCGTCGAACCGATGATCACGCTCGGCAAGAAGCCTTCCCTGGCCAACCGTCGGCTGGCTTTCGATCGTCTACGCGATCGCGACACGGTGACCAAGCTGTTCGACGAGCTCGGCCCGCGCTATGCCACCCGTAATGGCGGTTATCTGCGCATCCTGAAATTCGGTTTTCGCCAAGGTGATAACGCGCCAATGGCAGTGATCGAACTGATGGATCGCCCGGAGTCGCCTGAAGGCGAGCAAGCCGAGGCGGCGTAGGTCGCGAGTAGCTGAAAAAGGAAAGGCCGGGTTTAACCCGGCCTTTTTCGTTGGTGGTGGTCTGCTGCTACGGTACTGGTACCGGAGCGATGAGACCGGCTGGCGTTGACGGCCGTGCTCTGGATCGCGGACCCAGTGCATGCCGGGCGCTTACGCGGCGTGGGGCAGGCCATCGATCTTGGCGCGCGTAGCGTTCTTGCGCAGCTTTGCGACGACGGTAATTGCTTTTTCCAGGCCGTTGTCCACAGTCAGGCTCAGACCGTACAGCAGGATAAGAACGCTCCCGACTTGTAGAATTGCAACGATTGCTTCAACTAATACACTCATTTCACTCTCCATTAAATGCGGCAATGTTGCCGCTACGAATGCATTCTCGGCGAATGCGTGTTGCGTTGCAAAATGATTTATTGCATCGCACCATAAGTATGCCATATGGCAACGACTTATGACAATAGCCGAGTATAAATACCAATGAAAACATACTGATAAAAGTATGTGTGCGCCCGCTTCCTTTTAGTTGAAAGGCGTAAACCTAGGCGGAATTAAATGCGCTGAGAAGGGTGATTTATGGATTTTGCCGAAAAACGGCGCTGCGCACTCCGTAGACCGCCACGCTGCGACATGGAGCGTCGGGAATGGCAGGACCGATCCGTGAGGGATCACGGACCGGTTGAGGCTCAGAGGATCAGGATCGCCCGGTAATCGTTGACGTTCGTGCGGGTGGGGCCGGTCACAATCAGATCGCCGAGTTGCTCGAAGAAGGTGTAGGCGTCGTTGGTGGTGGCCAATTGCTTGGTAGGCAGCCCCTTCTCCTCGGCGCGCTGCAGCGAGTCGGGACTCAGCACCGCGCCGGCGTTGTCTTCCGAGCCGTCGATGCCGTCGGTGTCGGCGGCAAGCGCGTACACGTTCGGCAGGCTCTCCAGGTCGACCCCGAGCGAGAGTAGAAACTCGCTGCAGCGACCGCCGCGGCCATCGCCGCGTACCGTCACCGTGCATTCCCCGCCGGAAATCAGCGCGACGGGGCGTTGGAACGGATTGCCGTAGATGTGAACCTGCCGCGTCAGTGCGCCGTACACCTTGGCAACCTCGCTTGCTTCGCCGGTCACGCTATCGCCCAGGATCACCGGTTCGATGCCGTGCCGACGGAAGAAATCCGCGCCCGCTTGTAACGATTGCTGTGCCGTCGCGACGACGCGATTCTCGACGCGTTCGAAAATTTTGTCGCCGGGCTTTGGCGTTTCCGCCACTTCGCCACGCGCGCCGCGCTGCAGATAATTCACCACGTTGGCCGGCGCGTTGACGCTGTAGCGCGCAAAAATATCGAGCGCGTCCTGGTAGGTCGTCGGATCGGGCGAGCACGGGCCCGACGCGATATGGGTCGGATCGTCGCCGGTGACATCGGAGACGACGAGCGCCAGCACACGCGCCCGAGTGGCCGCCGCCAAGCGTCCGCCCTGGATAACCGACAAATGCTTGCGCACCGTGTTCATCGCCTGAATGGGTGCGCCGCAGCGCAGCAACTCCTTGGTCGTCGCCTTCAGATCGTCCATGGAAATGCCTCCCACTGGCAACGACAGGAGACTGGATCCGCCGCCGGACACCAGCGCAAGGAGCAGATCGTCCGGCCCCAGCGTTTTGACCAGGCGCAGGATTTCACGTGCGGCCTTTTCGCCGCTCTCATCCGGCACCGGGTGGCCGGCTTCGATCACCTTGATCCGATTGGTGAGCAAGCCATGGCGATAACGCGTGATGACCACTCCTTCCAATGGCGCATTTGCCGGCCAGTTCTGCTCCACTGCCAATGCCATGGACGCGGCCGCCTTGCCGGCGCCCACGACGAGCGTACGTCCTTTGGGTGGCGTGGGTAGGTGCCCCGGCAGGATTTTGAGTGGGTCGGCTGCGGCGACCGCCGCGTCGAAACTATCGATGAGCAATTGGCGAGGATTCATGCGGTTCTGCAATGAGAGTTGAGGCGGGTGGTCGCGTGCGCGAACGAGAGCTGAGCGACACGCTGGCGCCGCCAGATCGAGCACGGCATTCGGCGCCATGGGCGGGAGGGACGGCGCGCAATGGCTGCATCGCAATCTCTTCCGTCGAGGCGGTGCATTATGCAAGAAGCCACCGTTCGCCGCTACGCCTCCGGTCGCCGAGTGGAGATGAGGCCCCCGACTAGGCGCGCATCACGGTCCAGGCGAGCAACGCCCACGCAATAATCCACGCAACGCCGCCCAAGGGTGTGATGACGCCGAGCATGCGCACTCCGGTTATCGCAAGCAGGTACAGGCTGCCGGAGAACAGCACGAGGCCGGTTGCCATCAGTGCACCGGACCAACGCAAGGGCGCTGAAGCGGGAAGGTGGTACATCAGCATGCCGATTGCGAGCAAGGCAAGCGCGTGCCAGAAATGGTATTGCACCGCCGTTTGATATACCGTCAGCATGTCGGGTGCAAGGCGCGCACGCAGCGCATGCGCGCCGAACGCGCCGAGCATCACGGCGATCATGCCGGCGAGCGCGCCGAAGATCAGACAGAATTTCGCGAATACCGGCACGCAGGGCCCTCAAGGAAGAAAACCGCATGATTGTGCGATGTGCGGCGCGCGCCCGCAACCGACGGGCAGCGCAAAACGCATGGCACAATCGGGGCTGCGCGGCGCCTCGTGCCGCGCGCTGTACTGTGATTCGCTGCGATTAAGGTTTTGCGGCCAGTGACATCGCGAGGTGAAAGCTTGGTCATGGATGGCTTTGTTCTCGCTCGTACAGCTGCGCGCACTCGCGACCGTACTCGCCACTCGAGCGGATTCTCTTAAATGGATTACAACTTTCTTGTTGGCAGCGATCTGAAGGTTTCCCGCATCGGTCTGGGCACCATGACGTGGGGTGAACAAACCGACGCGCACGATGCGCATGCGCAACTCGACTATGCGTTGTCGTGCGGGGTCAACTTCATCGACACCGCGGAAATGTATCCGGTCCCGCCGCGTGCGCAAACGCAAGGGCGCACAGAAGCGATGCTCGGTGATTGGCTGGTCAAACAGCCGCGCGATCGGCTCGTTGTCGCGAGCAAGGTGGCCGGACCGGGGCGGCGCGAATGGCTGCGCGGCGGGCGCACCGAACTGACCCGGGTCAACATCACCGAAGCGGTCAACGACAGTTTGAAGCGTCTGCGTACCGACTACATCGATCTTTATCAGATTCACTGGCCCGATCGCGCCGTGCCGATGTTCGGCACCACGCTGTTCGCCCCGCGCGAAGAACCGCAGACGGTGCCGATCATCGAGCAGATCGAGGCGATGGATGCGCTGGTCCGTGCCGGCAAGATTCGCTATTACGGCCTGTCGAACGAGACGACATGGGGCGTGTGCGAGTTTGTCCGGCTTGCCCGACTGCACGGTTTGCCGCAGCCAGTCACCATTCAGAATCCTTACAGCCTGGTGTCGCGCAAATTCGACGAGGATCTCGCCGAAGCCTGCTATCGCGAGAGCCTGTCCCTGCTCGCGTACAGTCCGCTCGCCGGCGGCGCGTTGACAGGGAAGTATCGCAACGACGCGCGGCCCGCCGGCGCGCGCTACACGCTGTTTCCCGATTTCGGCACGCGCTTTCGCAAGCCGATGGTCGCACCAGCGATCGAGGCTTATCACCACACCGCCACACGGCTCGGCGTGTCGCTTACGCAACTGGCGATCGGGTTTGCGCTGTCGCGCTGGCATACCGGCGCGGCACTCATCGGCGCATCGACAATCGCGCAATTACAGGAGAACCTCCGCTGCGCCGAGGCACAACCGCTCGACGAGGCGACGCTCGCCGAAATCGATGCTGTGCATGCACGCTACCCCAGTCCGGCCGCATAGCGTGACGCAAGGGCTCATTCTGCTGATGTTCGTTGCGACCGCGTGGTTCTGGTACGACAGCATGCGCGCGCGCGAGCTGGCGTTGCGCGTTGGTCACGATGTCTGCGCGCGCGACAATTTGCAACTGCTTGACGATACCGTGCAATGCATCAAGCTGCGTCTGGCGCGCAACGAGGAAGGGCGGGTGCAATTGCAACGGACCTATCGCTTCGAATTCAGCGATACCGGTCTCAATCGCCGGGACGGCAGCATCGTCATGCGCGGTATAAATATCGAATCGCTCTACATGGAGCCTTTTCTCGTGCAATAGGCGCTTGCCCGGGCAGCGCCACAACCTTATGGACGCTCATGAGCAAGTGGATCGAAGGGACCGTGATCGGTCAGAAGCAGTGGACCGAGCGATTGTTTTCGTTGCAGGTCAAGGCCGAACTGCCCGGATTCGAAGCGGGGCAGTTTGCCAAGCTTGCGCTTGCGGTCGACGGCGAAATGGTTGGGCGGCCTTACTCGTTCGTGAATGCGCCGAAAGAACGTCCGTATGAGTTTTATTACATCGTCGTGCCTAGCGGTCCACTGACGTCACGTCTGGCCAAGCTCGAGTATCTCGACAACATCTATCTGGCACCGAATCCGTCGGGCTTTCTGGTGCTCTCGGAAGTTCCCGATGTCGAAGACCTCTGGATGCTTTCCACCGGTACCGGGCTCGGTCCTTTCCTGTCGATACTCAAGACCGACGCCCCGTGGAAGCGCTTCAAGAAGATCGTTCTTGTGCATGCGGTTCGTCATGGCGCGGAATTGACCTATCGCGACCAGATCGAACGCCTGCTCGCGGAGCATCCGGAACAGTTGCAGATGGTGTCGTTTGTGAGTCGCGAGGAACACCCGGGTGCTCAGTCCGGACGCATTCCGGAGGCGATCGCCGACGGTCGCCTGGAGGAGGCCGTCGGTCTGCAAATGAGTACGCATAGTTCGCATGTCATGTTGTGCGGCAATCCGGCGATGGTCTCGAGCGTGACGGAAATGCTCAAGGCGCGCGGGATGAAAAAAAATCGTCGACGCGATCCGGGCCACATCACGTCGGAGAACTACTGGTGAAGCGGTGTTTCCGTCGATCTGGCATACGACTACGCGAATGGCGTGATGTTGCCGTTCTCACGCGGCTGCAAGGCACCCTTCCTGATCGGATGCGTCTACAGTCTGATCCGGACAACATTCGCTGTCACCTCAGCGCGTGTGAATCGGGTGCGTGAAGCCGATCGCGCCGGTGGATTATCTCCAGACGCTGGACCTGTATTGTGAGCGCACCGACGCGCTGTTCTGGTCCGAGCCGCTAAACGCGATCAGCAACGGCGCCTTTGTCGTCGCGGCCGTCGTGTTGTTTGTGCGGGCGCGTGCAACACATCGCGCGCTGCCATGGGACATCACCCTGCTCGCCGGGCTGATCGTGCTGGTCGGCCTGGGCAGTTTCGTTTTTCATACGGTTGCCACGGTGTGGGCGTCGGCGCTCGATGTGCTGTTCATCGAAATCTTCATCTACGTCTATTTCGCACGCTTTATGCAGCGCGTCGGTGGTCTCGGCCTGATATCTACGATCGTCGGGCTGGCACTGTTCGTGCTGTTCGAGCGCGCGTTGACGGGCATGTTCATGCCCGGCAGCCTCAACGGTTCTTATCGCTATCTACCGGCCCTGATCGTCCTGGCTGGCATGGCGCTGTACACCTTGCGTGCGCGCCCGGCGCTTTTCGCACCGCTCGGGACGGCGGTGCTGGTGCTCTGCGTCTCGCTCGGATTGCGCACCATCGATATGGCTGTCTGCGCGGCCAATCCGCTCGGTACGCATTTTCTCTGGCACCTTTTCAATGCGGTGGTGCTGTACTGCGCGACGGTGGCGCTGTGGCGCAGCGTACCGGCACGCGTATATCGACCGGGGTCGATATAATTGCGCTCTGACTTTTGCGCTCGATGCGTCGGGCGCCTCTGTTTACAAGGTACAAGGCGCGCGTGTGGATGTAGCGAAAAAGAACGTCGCGGTGCTCGCTGCGCTGCAGGCGCTGCTGTACACCAACAACTCGACCGCCATCGCGCTCAACGGACTGGTCGGTTACGCACTCGCCGACAACAAGGCGCTCGCCACGCTGCCGGTGACCGGCTGGGTCGTCGGCGCCGCGTTGACGACATTCCTCGCTTCGATGCTGATGCGCCGTATCGGCCGCCGCGCCGGTTTTACGGTCGGCACGCTGGTGGGCATCCTCGGCGCTTCGCTGGCATGCGTTGCAATCTACGTCGGCAATTTCTGGTTGTTCTGCCTCGGCACGACGGTGTTCGGCGTGTACAACGCCTTCGGTCAGTACTATCGGTTCGCCGCGGCCGATGCTGCGCCTGCCGATTTCAAGAGCCGCGCCATTTCGCTCGTATTGGCAGGCGGTCTGGTGGGCGGCATCGTGGGACCGGCGACCAGCCAGTGGACCAAGGATCTGCTGCCGGTGACCTACCTCGGCGCGTATCTGGCACTGCTCGCGCTTCTCGTAGCGGTGCTGATCGTACTGCGCTTTCTCCACATTCCGACGCCGGCGCACGCTGAGCAAAGCGAACCGGGGCGCCCGCTTGCGCACATCATGGCGCAACCCGCTTTCATCGTTGCCGTCGTCGCAGCGGCCTTCGGCTACGGCATCATGAATCTGCTCATGACCGCAACGCCGCTCGCCATGGATATCTGCGGCCATCCCTATGGCGCAGCGGCGAACGTCATTTCCTGGCACGTTGTTGGCATGTTTGCGCCATCGTTCTACACCGGCTCGCTGATCAAACGTTTCGGCGTATTGAATATCCTGCTGGCCGGCGTCGCGATCATGCTGAGTTGTATTGCCATTGCGCTGGCCGGCATCGCGGTGACGAACTTCTGGTTCGCATTGGTGCTGCTCGGCGTGGGCTGGAATTTTCTCTACATCGGCGGCACCACCTTGCTGACCGAAACTTATAAGCCCGCCGAACAGGCGAAAGCGCAGGGCGTGAACGATATGCTGATCTTTATAACCATGGCCATTTCGTCCTTCGCGTCCGGCATGCTGCTCGAAGTCAACGGCTGGCAGACCCTCAATCATCTGGCGATCCCGTTCGTGCTTGCCGTCGGCATCGCCGTGCTCTGGCTGATGGTGGTACGTCGCCATCCCGTGGTTGCCGCATGAAAACGATGCAACTCGATCCGCAGGCTCGCGCGGTGCTGCAGCGCATTGCGCGCTCGAATACACCGCCTTATGCGCAACTCGGCGTTGCGGCCGCGCGCGAACTTTATCGCACCACGCGCATTACGCTTGGTCCCTCGCAGTCGGAAGAAGCGCGCATCGCGGATTTCGTCGCCGAAAGTTCGACCAGCACCATTCCGGTGCGGGTCTACCGACCGGCGGTGGCCGCCGACGATGCGGTTCTGCCGGGCGTTGTGTACTTCCACGGCGGCGGTTGGGTGCTCGGCGATCTGAGCACGCACGATGAGGTCTGTCGCGAGCTCGCCAATCTCGCCGGTTGCGCCATCGTCTCGGTCGACTATCGACTCGCGCCCGAGCATAAATTTCCCGCCGCCGTGGACGACGCAATCGAAGCGACGCAGTGGGTCGTGCGCATGGCGAGCACTCTGAACATCGATCCGGAGCGCATCGCAGTCGCGGGCGACTCCGCCGGTGCGACACTTGCCGCAGTCGTTGCGATCGCGTTACGCGATGCGGGAGGACCGCCGTTGGCGATGCAGGTGCTCATCTATCCGTCCACCGACATGGCGGAGGCCACGCCCTCGCATGAAGAATATGCCCGGGGGTACGGCCTCACGCGCGACAACATCCTGTGGTTTCGCGATGCCTATCTTGCCAACGAAGACGATGCGCGCGACTGGCGCGCCTCGCCGTTACGTACCGCCGATCTGTCGCGTTTGCCGCAGACTTACATCATCACCGCGGGCTTCGATCCGTTGCGCGATGAAGGACGCCTGTATGCCGAACGGCTGAACCAATCGGGCGTCGACGTCACGTATGAATGCTTCGACGGCATGATCCATGGTTTCATCATCATGGGCGGCGCCATCGCGGCAGCACGCCATGCGCTCTACCGTGTCGCGCAGGCGTTGCGACCGGCACTGGGCCTCGCGCCGCAGCGCGTTCGTCCCTGAACATCGAGTGGAGCAGGCAATGACTATCCGGGCAATGAACCACTTCACCGTGCTGGCGGAAGATCTCGATGCGACGCAGTCTTTCTACTGTGATCTGCTCGGCTTGAGGGTCGGTCCGCGCCCGACGCTGTCTTTTCCGGGCATATGGCTGTATGCCGGCGGCGCAGCCGTGCTGCACGTCATCGGCGGCCGTGCCTTGCCGGCGCAGCGTTCCGGCGTGATCGACCATATGGCGTTCACCGCGGAAGGTCTGGTCGATACGGTCGCAGCGCTGGAGGCGCATGACATCAAGTTCAATTTGCGTCGCGTGCCGGGGGCAGGATCGTGGCAACTGTTCTGTCGCGATCCGAGTGGTGCGATGGTGGAACTGGATTTTCCGGCACAGGAACCGGCGCCGGCCGGCTACGAGTAGTCAATCCAGGCGCGAGCCCCAGCCGCCGGGTGCAGACCCGGATTCAAGCTTGCCTTCCGTTTCGAATTGGCGCAGTTGCGCCTTGCGCTCCTGCGCCATGTGCGCCTGTTCGGCGCGACGGGCAGCCTCTTGCGCCGGTGTGTCGGGCATGGCCGGATCGCTGTCGAGGCGTTGCTGCTGGCGTGAATGCAACGCATGCTGGCGTCGTCGCTGATCCGCGTGCAGGCTCTGCAGAGATGTCTGCTCTTCGGCACTGCGCGAACGGGCGCGCAATGCTTCGGCCGCCTGTCGATTACGCAGCGCAAAAGCATCCGATTGCTGCTGTTGCAGCAGCAGGTTGCGGTCGATAGGCAGGCGATCGGCGGCCGCGGTGGCGCCGACGCAGAAAAGGGCCAACACGCAAAGGAAGCTCTGATTGAGGTTTTTTGATGAATGTCGCCGCAAGCTCGGGACTGTCAAGGCGTTGTTTTGCTTTGCCTTCGCTCGTACGGCTTCGCGCACTCGCGACCATCCTTGGTACTTATTCAGACATTCCCGAACGTAATTCCGGCGAATCGACATGGAGGCGTTTGGTTTATCGACGTCTAGCGATGAGACCGGGCGTTGCGAAGGGCGTTCCGCGCTGTGGCCTGAGGTATCATCACGCGCCTTCTTCGGTTTCCGTTTCCGTGTCCCCAGTTCGCCTTTCCGCTTCGCAAATTCCCGTATGAGCATGCGCCGTGCCAAACGCGCGCTGGGGCTGTCCGCGAGTGTGGAAGTAAGCGAAAAGCGCGGTGTGCGCACGCTGCATCTGGGCGGCGACGCCATTCAAAGCGCCATTCGGCTGTCGGCGCCCGATGAACTGGAACTCGCCTATACGCGCGCGATGATGAGCTTCCTGTTGTTCGAGCCGAACCCGCGCGATCTGTTGATGATCGGGCTCGGCGGCGGGTCCGTTGCGCGCTTCGTGCATGAGCGGATTCCAGGTGCGCGCATGACGGCCGTCGAAATCAATCCTCAGGTGGTCGCGGCGGCGCGCAGCTTCTTCGGCCTGCCGTACGACGATGCGCGTCTGAAAGTGAAGATCGCCGACGGCGGGGAATACGTATTCGCGCATCGCAATGCCTGCGACGTGTTGCTGCTCGATGCGTTCGACGACGGTCGCTCGGTGGCGTCGCTCGCCACGTCAGCGTTTTACGACGCCTGTCATGCCTGTCTGCGGCCGGGCGGCATACTGGTGGTCAATTTCATTCGCGACGAACCGCGCTTCGACACCTATCTGTCGCGCATCGAGGAAAGCTTCGACGGCAAGGCGCTGCTGTTGCCATGCGACGGCGGCGTCAACAACGTCGTGCTGGCGTTCAAGGATGGGCCGGTCCGCGTCGCCATCGATCCGCTCAAGCGTGCGGCGCGTGCGCTGAAGAAACGCTATCGCCTGCCCTTCGACGCTTATGTAAGCGATCTGCTCTACTACAACGGCACGACGACATCGTTTCTTCGCATCGGACTCGAGCGCGTGGATTGAGCCGGGGCTCCATGGCCCGTGTACGCGCGATTTTTGCTTGAACCGCCAGCGCCGTTTGGTCAGGATATCGTCCGGGGCGCGGGTATCGCGTGAAGCGCGATTGCACCCGCCGGGCTGCTAAAATCGCCGCCCATGGATAACGCACTTCAACAAGCCCGAATCGATCTTGCAGTGGCGCTGCGCTGGGCTGCGCGCCTCGACCTTTCCGAAGGCGTCTGCAATCACTTCAGCCTCGCCGCGCCCGGCATGCCTGGGCACTTCCTTATCAATCCGCAAGGCTTCCACTGGTCGGAGATCACGCCGCGCCATATCCTCATCGTCGATGTGAAGGGCAAGGTCATTGAAGGCGACTACACCGTCGAACCCGGCGCCTTCTGGATTCACAGTCGCATCCACAACTCGGAAAAAGCCCCCGCATGCATCATGCACACGCATATGCCTTATGCCACGGCGCTGTGTATCACCGAAGGGGGACGGCTGGAGCCGGTCAGCCAGAATGCATTGCGTTACTACGGCCGCATCGCCTACGACGATGAATACAACGGCCTGGTGACGAGCGAGGAACTGGGCAATCGTTTTATCGCCAAGCTGGGCGGCGCAGACATCGCCTTCCTCGCCAACCACGGCGTGATCGTCTGCGGCGACACTGTCGCCAGCACTTTCGAAGATCTGTATTACCTGGAGCGCGCCTGCATGCTGCAGGTCATCGCGCAAAGCACCGGCAAGATGCTCAAGCGCATTTCGCATGCGGTAGCCAGCGAGACGGTGAAGCTCATGGTTGAGGACCGCACCCAGGCCGACGCATTCATCGCGGCGTGCAAGCGCATTCTCGATTGCGACGATCCGGGCTGGTGCGACTAAGACAGTTCGAGAGCGAAGCGCGAAGTGTCGAGAGCAGGTAAGCGCATGCCTAAATGCGCGCCGAGCCTGCTTCCAGCGCGTGGCAGATGGCCTCGGTTGCGCCTTCCGGCGTGCCGCTCACATCGATGGTGATGGCATTACGCGGCTCTTCCAGCGCGTCGAGTTGCGAATCCAGCAGCGTCGGCGGCATGTAGTGACCTTCGCGTCCGGCAAGTCGCGCGGCAAGCAGCGCCTTGGTCCCGTGCAAGTACACGACTCGTACATCCTGCAGCCCTTGCCGCAGTTGATCGCGGTAGCTGCGCTTGAGCGCCGAGCACGCCAGTACCACCGAGTTGCCGCGCGCTTCATGATTGCGCAACTCGGTCTTCAGCTGTTCGAGCCACGGTTTACGATCGGTATCGTCGAGCGCGATACCGCTGCGCATCTTCTTGACGTTGTCTTCCGGGTGGAAATCGTCCGCATCGAGGAAGTGCGCGCCGAGCCGTTGCGCCAGCAGCTTGCCGACCGTCGTCTTGCCCGAGCCGGATACGCCCATAAGGATCACTATCATGGTGCGACGCGAACTTCGTTAACGTTTTTGCGTGATCGCGTGTCCGCCGAAAGCATTGCGCATCAGGGCAAGCAACTTGGCCGGATAGTCGTTGCGACCCTGTGTGGCGAAACGCATCATTAGCGCAAGACTCATCACCGGCGTCGGGATGCCGAGTTCGATGCCTTCAAGCGCCGTCCAGCGGCCTTCGCCCGAATCGCCCACCACAGGTTGAATGCTGTCCAGATTGGGTTTATTCGCCAAGGCTTCGGCGGTGAGATCGAGTAACCATGAGCGGATGACGCTGCCGTGGCGCCAGGTTTCCGCGATCGCGGCGGGGTCGAGTTCGAATTCTGATTTCGCCGCCAGCAATGCGAAACCTTCCGCATAGGCCTGCATCGCCCCGTACTCGATCCCGTTGTGCACCATTTTGACGAAATGCCCGCTGCCGGACGGGCCGCAATGCAGCCAGCCGTGCTCGGGCGACGGCGCTAGCGCGCGTGCAACCGGTTCGAGCCGCGCGATCGCGCGCGCGTCGCCTCCCAGCGTAAGCGTGTAGCCGTTCTCCAGTCCCCACACGCCGCCCGAGACGCCCACGTCGATGAAATCGACCCCGCGCTCGGCGAGCACCGCGGCGCGACGCATGGAGTCCTTGTAAAACGCATTGCCGCCGTCGACGATGGTATCGCCCGAATTCGTCAGTGTCGCCAGGCGGTCGATGGCGTCCTGCGTAATGTCGCCGGCCGGCAGCATCACCCAGAGCACGCGCGGTGTATGGAGATTGGTGACCACGGCATCGATGTTGTCCACCAGCGCAACGCCGGCCTGATCGTGCAGGGCCGCGCGCGCATCTTTGCTCACATCGAAGCCGATCACTTCCACGCCGCGGCGCGCCAGCCGCCGCGCCATATTGGCGCCCATGCGCCCCAATCCGATCAATCCGATTCTCATCTCCGTCCTTCTTTATTCGATGCGCCAAAGGTAGATGGTATCGCCACCGACCTTCACGGTACGTTCCGCCGGCCAATCGTCGCCCATGCCGAAATCATGCGATACAACCCGCGTGCCGGGTCTAAGTTCTTTCTTCAGCTTGGGTTTCAGGCGCTGGTTCACGGCGGGCAGCAGATAAAGCGTGACCACCGTTGCTTCGTCGATGTCCGCGAGAAACAGATCTTCGGCAATAAATTTCACGCGATCGGTCACTTTCGCGTTGACGGCGTTCTCACGCGCTTCGTGGATGCGTTCCGGATCGATGTCGATGCCGACGCCGCGTGCGCCGAACTTCGTCGCGGCGATGATCGGGATGCGTCCATCGCCGCAACCGAGGTCGTAGACGATGTCCTGCGGGCCGGTGCCCGCCACGCGCAACATTTCCTCGACCACCTCCTCGCGCGTCGGCACGAAAGGCACGTCGAGATGATGCCCGGGGCCGGGCGGAATCGGCTGCGCATACAGCGATCTGCCGACGAATGCCAGCGCCGCGCCGCCTGACAGCGCCGATAAAAAATGACGACGATCCATGACGACTCCTTGGTTGGACGCGTATGAGGGCGTTATTGCGCCGGTTGCGTCCGGGTGCGGCGCATGTTGAACATCAGCAGCACGACGCCGATCGCGAGGACGCCCACGCCGAGCTGCGCACCGCCTTTCACATAGGCCAGGCTCGAATACAGCAGATAGGCGCAAGTCAGCACGAAGAGCATCGGTGTAAGCGGGTAGAGCGGCACCTTGAACGGGCGCGGCGTGTGCGGATCCTTGCGGCGCAGCACGAACAGGCCGATGCCGGTCATCATGAAAAAGAACCAGAACACCGGCATGGTGTAGTCCACCATCGTCTCGATCTTGCCGCCGAAAGCGCCGAACACGATCAGCAGCAGCGCGACGCCGCATTGCAGATATAGCGCGTTGCGCGGCGCATCGGCCTTCGCATCCCAATGACCGAGCCAGCGAAAAATCGGCCAGTCGCGCCCCAGTGCGTAGTTCGATCGTGCGCCGACGGCGATGGTCGCGTTGATCGAGGTGAGCGCCGAAACGGCAATGATGACGCTGATGATCTGCGCGCCTGTTGCGCCGAAGTAGCGACCCAGCACGTCAGCGGCCACGGTTTCGCTTTGCGCCATGCCGGCCAGGCCCAAAGTGCGCAGATAAGCGTGATTGACGAGCAGGTACAGCACCGTCACGATCGCCAGACTGCACACCAGCGCGCGCACCATGCTGCGCCGCTCCTTCAGTTCGGCCGAGATATAGGCGCCTTCGTTCCAGCCGCCGTAAGTGAACAGCACGAACAGAATTGCCAGCGGCAGCCCCGCGCTCCACGCCCGGGGTTCGGCCGCTGCAACAGGCGTGACGGACTCCGGCGCGACGAGCAGGATGCCGGTGATCACGATCGCGAGTACGCCGAATACCTCGAAGATCGTCAGCACGTTTTGCGTGCCGCGCGTTTCGCGTATGCCGGTAACGTTGATTGCGGTCAGCAAAAGCACGGCCAGCGCGGCGTAAATCGCCGACGACGACGGGCCCAGGCGCAGCAGATTGGAGGCGTAGTCGCCGAAAGTGTAGCCAAGCACCGCGATCGAGCCGGTCGTGATCACCGCGATGCGCGCCCATGCGAACAGGAAGGAAAGGCCGCGGCCGAAGGCGCGCTGCAGAAAATAGTAATCGCCGCCCGCGTTGGGATAGGTGGTCGCGAGTTCGGCATAGCACAGCGCGCCGATCAGCGAAATCACGCCGCCCGCGATCCACACGCCGTAGAACACCCATTCGTTCGCGGCGTTTGCGGCAACCAGCGACGGCAGCCGGAAAATCCCGGCGCCGATGACCAGTCCGACGATGATCGCCGTGGCGTCGAAAGTGGACAGGGCCGGTCGGGGTATACCTTCACGCAGTGCGCGGTCGTCCACTTGCGCTGGCGCCTTGCTCATCGAACGTCGCCTCTTGGAAGTGCCGGATCGACTGCTTAGCCGTGCCCGGCAAACCGGTGGCGCACAAGCTAAAGGAAGCTTTGATTAAGGTTGTTTGATCGAGGCGATCGCCGGTTCGTTGCGCATAAGCGATTGATTGCTTTGCCCTCGCTGGTGCAGCCATGTGCCGGCGCGTGGAGCAGGGGCCCCCTCAGGGGATGCGACCGCAAAGGCACATGAAGGAACGCGAACGAATCGGCCCATCACAGCCCGCTGCGGGGTCGCACCATCGATGAAGCCGATGGAAGCCTGCTCCGCCCTTCGCGGTCCCGCACTTGCGACCATCCTCACACTTAATCAGACATTCCCTAAAACTTACGCGCTCGCCAGTCCTTCAGTATTTCACGCGCCGCGTTATGTCCCGGCGCGCCCGTGACACCGCCGCCCGGGTGGCTGCCCGATCCGCATAGATAGAGACCCTTCACCGGCGCGCGGTAGTTCGCATGGCCAAGCACCGGACGTGCCGAGTACAGTTGATCGAGCGATAGCGCGCCGTGAAAGATGTCGCCGCCGACCAGGCCGAAAGTGCGTTCCAGGTCAAGGGGCGAAAGTATCTGCCGCGCAACGACTGAATTCTTGAAATTCGGCGCGTAGCGATCGACGGTTTCGATGACGAGGTCGGCCGCTTCTTCGCGCGCATCGTCCCAGCTGCGTCCGTCTGGCAGTTCGGGGTTGAACTGCTGGCAGAACAGGCTGGCAACGTGCATGCCTTCGGGCGCCAGCGTGTCGTCGACCGTGCTCGGGATCAGCATCTCCACAATCGGCGCGCGCGACCAGCCGTGCCGCCGCGCGTCGTCGTACGCGCGGTCCATATAGTCGAGCGAAGGCGCCATGACGATCCCGGATCCGTGATGCGGTTGCGCATGCGTACCCGGTCGGGCGATGAAATCGGGCAGTTGCGACAACGCCACGTTCATGCGGAAAGTGCCCGACGCGCATTTCCAACGCTCGATGCGGGCGCGGAAGTCGTCATCCAGCGCGTCGGCTTGCAGCAGATCGAGAAACAGCAACTTCGGATTGACGTTCGAGGCGATCAGGCGGGCCTCGATTTCCGTGCCGTCCTTGAGTACCACGCCGGTTGCGCGGCCATCTCGTGTCAGCACTTGCGACACCACGCTCGACGTGCTGATCTCGACGCCGCGTGCGCGCGCCTCGGTCGCCATGGCCTGGGTGATGGCGCCCATGCCGCCGATGGCATGACCCCAGATGCCGCGCTTGCCGTTCACTTCGCCGAAACAGTGATGCAGCAGCACATAGGCCGAACCCGGCGTGTAGGGACTGGCGAAGTTGCCGACCACGGCATCGAAGCCGAACGCCGCCTTGATCGGCACCGACTCGAACCACCAGTCCAGCATTTCGCCGGCACTTTTGGTGAACAGATCGAGCAGATCGCGGCGCGCCGCCATGTCGAGCCCACGCATGCGATTGCCGACGCGCAATGCGGCGAGCATGTCGTGCCATCCGCCGCCGACATTGGGCGGGGTTTCGAGCACGATATCGCGAAGAACCGACGCGACGCGTTCGATCGTTTCGTAATACGCCGGTAAACGGCTTGCATCGCGCGGCGAAAAGCGTGCAACCTCGCGTTGCGTCGCTTTCAGTCCGCCGCCGACTCGGAGGTGGTTGCCGTCTTCGAGCGGCAGAAAATTAGAGTAAGGCCGTTCGACGATACGCAGCCCGTGCTCGGCGAGGCGCAGGTCACGAATGACCTTGGGGTTGAGCAGACTGACGGTGTAACTCGCCACCGAATTGCGAAAACCCGGATGGAACTCTTCCGTCACCGCCGCGCCGCCGACGATGTGCCGCCGTTCCAGCACGCGCACCTTCAAGCCGGCCGCGGCGAGATAACACGCACAGGTGAGACCGTTATGGCCGCCGCCGATAATCAGCGCATCGTAGGAAGGCATCGATGGAGATCGCGAATACGAAGGAACGCATGGTACCTGCGTCCATGCGTCGATGCCTGCGTTCAGGCGGCCTGGTCGGTCGGTACGAAGTGATTCGCTCGGTTGGCAAAGCGCTCCACCACCCGGTCCACGAACACGCGCTCCTCGGCGGACAGATGCCGGTTTGGCGGATACATGATGTACCGCGCGTGGAGGACCTGGTCAGGGGTTCGGCTTGGGCGTCTTGTCGATCGTGTTCAACGCCTCGAATTCGATCTTGTCGAGCCGATCATCCTGATTGACGTCAAGTCGCTCGAAGCGTTCCGCCACGCGCTGATCCTTGCTCGATTCGGCGCGCGAAATGAAACCGTCCAGATCGGTGTCGAGTTTGTCGAACAGTGGGTCTTCCTGCTGGACCGAGCCGACGTCAGCATAGCCGGAGCCCGCCAGCAGGGCGGCAAGAAGCAATGCGGGTGCGAACCGCTTTGAGTTCATGAAGAGCGCCTACCTGACATTGCGCGACTCCTGACGGTCCGCATGCATCGTGCCTGCATTGCCTAAATGAGGCGCGGCCCCAGCAGGCCATGTATCCATAGTGCAGCGAGATAAAGCACGATACCGAGTGCCACGCGCCCCCAGCTGATTTCGTCGAGCGCAAGGCGATTGCGGCCTTGCGCAATCGCAACGAACGGCAGACGCGAGGTCGATTGCGCGAACGGTTCCCAGGCAGGGCCGATGGCGCGCGAACGCTTGCGATCGATGGAGACCATGCCGTTGAGCGCCGTAATGAGAATGGCGGTGAGCAGGAGCAGGGTGGCGACATCGCCGTTTGCGGGCAGATGAGCAGCGGCCCATAGAGAGAACGCATTGAGCATCGGATGGCGCGTGATGCGAAATACGCCGTGCGCCGCGAAGCGGCGTTGCCCGGCCAATACGGCAGTCGGGCTGTCGGTGAGCGAGAGGGCGAGCAGGACGAACGCGGGCACCATGCATACATGCGCCCAGATGTATGCCCATTCCGGAGTCGGCCAAAGCTGCACATCAGGCGCGTTTTTGTAGGTCAGGATGAGCGCAATCAGCAGCGCGGCGCTGGCGGCGGCGAACAACGCCCGGTAAAGTTTTTCCCCGAGGTATCGCACCAAATCCGAACGCAGCGACCCGGCGACAACGACATGTAGCGCAAGCCAAGCCAGCGCGGCGAGGATCAGTGGCAGCATTTTCGGTTATCCATGGTGCCAGACACGGCGCGACTGTAGCACTTGTCCCGCGGCACATTCATAGCCCGGTGCACGGTCTAGATGAGCTTCGCCCCCAG
The DNA here is from genome assembly GCA_036676355.1 of Nitrosomonadales bacterium. Classification (GTDB taxonomy): domain Bacteria; phylum Pseudomonadota; class Gammaproteobacteria; order Burkholderiales; family SG8-39; genus ZC4RG42. Next base: position 31,915 of record JAKFDA010000096.1, read on the forward strand.
TCGTCGCGACCCCCTAGTACGCAGTTGTAAGGGTTCCTTAACCGTGGCTAAGCTTTTCGATGATTCTCCGTTCGTAATATGCGTTGAGATGCAAGGCGCGGCCACGCTGCGCCCCGAGTCGGGTGCGCAGCAATTGCAATTTCTGCAATGCGTGCGAGCGCTCCGCCGTCATCAGGGCAGGCAGCCTTGCTTCGAGTTCGGCGATCTCGCGCCGAGCCAGCACTTCAGGCGGGACATGGCCCGAATTCTTGAGAATGCGGAAAGCCACCCGGACCTCCGCGGGGACCAGTCGATCGTCGTCGAGCTCCAATGGCTTGCCCGATCCGGGCAGATGGTCGAAATCGCCCCGGCGCAGCGCTTCCTGGATGCGCTCTTCGGCGACGGCGTCGGCATTGAACAATGGCGTGTAGCGAACGGACATGGTGGCGAAGCGGCAGCGAAAAAAGTGGACAACACCGCTCGCCGCGCGTTCCCGGGGGCTGGCGCCCGTGCTCGATCGGGCAATCCCGCATTGGCTTTGGTTGCCGTTCGTACGAGAATTGCGGTTTCTTCCCACGCACTTCCTGGAGACACAATGTTGAAGCTCTATGGCTTTCCGCTGAGCAACTATTACAACCGCGTCAAAATCGTGCTGCTGGAAAAGAGCGTGCCGTTCGAGGAAGTGCTGGCCGTGCCGGGCAAGGACGAGGTCATCAAAAGCCATTCCCCCGCGCGCAAGATTCCATTCATCGAAGTGGATGGCGAATATCTCGCCGAATCGAGCGCCATTTTCGAGTATCTGGAAGAGCGTTATCCGACCAACCCGCTGCTGCCGGAGCCGCTGATGGAACGCGCGCGCGTGCGCGAGTTGAGTACCATGCTCGATCTGCATCTCGAAGCGGTTGCGCGTCGGTTGTACGGGGAAGCGTTTTTCGGCGGCAAGGTGTCGGATGAAACAAAACAGGAAGTCGAGCGCGACCTGCGTCGTGGTGTGCGCGCCTTCGAAAAGTTGACAAAGTTCGCGCCTTACATTGCCGGCGGCCGGTTCACGTATGCCGACGTGACGGCGGCGGTGCATCTGCCGCTGATCAGTGTGTGCACCAAGCTGATTTACGGCAACGACGTGCTCGAACCGTTTGCCGACAGGATCCGGCCCTACCTGAAGATGATCGGTGAGCGGCCATCCATCGCCAGGACCAACGCCGATCGCAAGGCGGCGCAAGCGGCGAAGTAAGGGCAAATTATTCCGGGAAAGACGGATGCCCGCGCCAGGGTGCGGCTTCGTGCCTGTCTCAGCGCGCCGTCGTCAGTGCGCTGCGCGCTGCAGCGAGTCGGGCCCGGGCACTGTTTTCCAGCTTCTGCGCACGCACGCGCGCGGCGGCGGCCGCAAGGTTCTCCGCGTGTTTCTGCATTTCCGCTGCGCGCGTGACGCGCAGTTCCGCTTCGATACGTTCGCGTCGCGCGGCGATCGATTCGAGTAGTGCGGTCGCCTTGCGACGTGCGGTCGCCGCCACGGCGGCATCGGCCTCTGCATTCAAGCGTGCAGCATCGGCAGCTTCGGCTTCGGCACGCGTGCGCGCCCGAGCGGCGATTATTGCCTGCGCATCTCTCTGCGCTCGATCTTCCGCCGCGGCGACCAGCCGGGCGTTCGCTTCAATCAGCTCTTTGCGCGCCGCCATTGCCCGGACCACGGCGGCGGTCTTTGTTTCGGCGGATTGTGCCGCTGCACGATCCGCGCGCGCAGCCGCTTCGGCTGCGGCATGCAGACGTTGTTCAACCTCGATGCGCGACAGTGCGGTCTGCTTCGCATCGGCCTCCGCCTGCTCTCGTGCATGCGCGGCGTCCAATGCCCGGGCTTCGGCAATCGCGCGCGCTTCGCATTCGGCCGCGAGGCGCGTTTCGGTTTCGACCTTCTGTTCGGCCAGCAGCTTCAGTTCGCGCTCGGCTTGCAGACGTGCCTGGGCGGCGGCGGTAGCTTGCGCATCCGCCTCGGCGCGTGCGTTTGCTTCCCGCGTTGCCGTTTCGTCGGCCCGGATGTGCGCTTCGGCAGCGCGTCGGGCTTCCGCTCCGGCGATGAGACGCGTCTCCGCCGCCTGCAATGCGGCTTGTTCTGCTTGCGCCAGCATCTGCGCCTCCACCATGGCGACCGCGTCGGCGGAGGCGCGTTGTGAAGCGAGCGTTTGGGCGCTGTGTTCTGATTGCGCGCGAAACTCTGCCGCAGCGGCGGCTTTCGCTTCATCGGCCGCGCGCGCTTCGGCGGTCTGCGCGGCGATGCGCTCCTGGATCGCGCGTTGTTCGGCCTGCTGCGCCGCATCGCGTTCCGCTTCGAGGCGCGCGGTCGCGGCCGCCTGCAATTCCGTTTCGGCCCTGGCGCGCGCCAGAGCAGCCTGTTCCGCTGCCTGTTCCGCGCTCTGACGCGCCTCCGCTTCGCGTGTCGCGCGCGCTTCCGCTTCGGCGCGTGTGCGCGCCTGTTCGGCCGCCTGCTGTTCGGCGATGAGGCGCGTCTCGGCGAGGCGCTCCAGCTGCTCGTTTTCCTTGAGACGCGTTTCCTGTGCCGCGCGAATAGCGGCATCTTTCGCCGCGTTGCGCTTCAGCGTCTCGAATGCCTGCGCTTCGACTTGTGCGCGTGCGCCGGCGGCGCTTTCGGCCTCGGCTTCCGCTTGCACGCGCGCGAGCGCCATCTGTCTGGCCAGCGTTTCGGCCGCGGTGCGCGCGGCGGCAGCGGCTTTGGCTGCCTCTTCTGCGGCGGCCCGCTCCAGCGCGGCGCATATTGCGGCGGCTTCGGCGGCGGCGCGCGCTTCCGCTTCGTTCCGCGCTTTCAGTTCGGCCTGCACGCGCGTGTCGACGGCGGGAGCGTGCTCGGCTTCGTTCGCGGCAACCGCGATAGGCGGATCGAGCTTTGCGCTGTAGTGCGCAAGCCGATGTTGTGTCACGGCCTGCGCGAGCGGCGCCTTATCGATGAATCGTACGACCGATTTTTGCGTGCGTGCCTGCGCAAGATGGCGTTCGCGTGCCAGATCGGCGAGCGCAGCCTGCTCCTGTTCGACGTGTGCGATCGCCGCCTTGATTGATTCCATGGTGGGCAAGGGGGCACCGTCATTGTGAACGATGGGCGCGGCCGAGCGATCGGCCTCCATCGATTGTTCGGCGGTGTCCGGACATCCCACAGCGGCACTCCAAGCATGACAAGTGCCGACGATTATCCCGACCGGGGCGAACGGTCCAAGCGCCGAATAGCCGGGAAAGTCGGGGCTATTTAGGCGAGGCGTCAGACTTTGGGATCGATGCCGCTGCCGGGCAGAAAGCGAAAGCGGCACACGTTGCCGCCGCGAACCATGCATTCCGCGTGCTCCACCTTGCGGCCGCTGGCCTGCGCGAGAAAGGCGAGATCGAAGCGGCATACGGCGGAATGCTGCTGAGCCAGATGATGGAATACGCAGTTGCTGGCCTGAATTTCCGGCGTGGCGCCGATGGCCTGGGCGCGCGCATCGTAGCCAAGGTCGGACATTGCCGCCGCGATCGCGGTATAGCGTTCGGCATCCGTCTTTGGCGGAAGCTTTAGTTTCAGATCGTCGCCGACCGCGCTGCCGAGTCGCATCAGCAAGGCTTGCAGCTGGACTTCGCCCAGCGTGTTGCCGATTTCGCGGATCAGACCGGCAGCGAGGTCGACGTAGCGCCGGGGGAACAGTTCGTGACCCGCGTCGGTCAGCGCATAGCGTTGTTCCGGCCGTCCGCCGGTGGGGGCAGCGTCGCCGCGTGCGATCAATCCCTGTGCAAGCAGAGCCGTCAGATGCTGCCGAACGGCATTCCGGCTGATGCCTAGCGTCGTGCTGAGGGCGTCGATCGACAACCCGTCGCGCTCGCGCTGCAGGCGTTGCAGAAGCCGTTGTTGCGTCTGACCGAGTTGTTGGAGTGCGCTGCTCATCGAATGATTCGTGTACGACCGTCGAGTGTTCCGGCAATCCTCGCATGCGGAGGATGTGTGCGAACAGTGTGAAGTATATGTCTCGCGCCGGAATGCGTCGCGACAGCGTTGCTCGTCGCCGCGACGCCGGTCAACAGTCAGACGATCAGAATTTCTCGGGGAACTGTTTGGCCAGTGCGCCCGTGAGCGCGTCGGCGATCACGAACATATGCGTACGCATGGCGTTCCATGTCTTGGCTTCGCTTGCGTAATCCGCTTTGTTGATCTGCTGGATCTGCGCGACATGATGCGCGCCGTGGGCGGACAGCAGTCCAACCAGCGTTTTTTCCGGCAGGTTCGGGTTTGCCTTGGATAGGAAGGCGGCGATCTCTTTGGCATTGGAGGTGAGTTTGTCCGCCGCGGGCTGCTGTCCATTGCCCTTGTTGTCGAACGTGGCGTCGGAATAGGCCTTGACTGCGCCCCAGTGTCCCGCCAGCAACTCGAGCATGCGGTCGCCGCCGGCCTTGCCGTAGAACGAGGCGACCGCACCCGCGATGCCCTTGGCGTTGGTCAGCACCTCATCCGCAGCCACCTTGCGTTGGTTGGTATCGCCCTCTTTGCTCGCCAGGACGTAGGTGCGTACCCAGAACACGTGTTCGACCCAGGCGTCGCGCAGCGCGGACTGCGTGTCGACGCGAGCCTGACTGATGGCGCCGGTGGATGCGGAGGCATGTGCGTTGTCGGCATATGCGAGCGGGGTGACGGCCACGGCTGCGGTAAGCACCGAGGCAAACAATACAGCTTTCTTCATGTCGTTCCTTCTCCATGGTGATAGGCGAGACGGGCAGCCCGTTTCGTGCGGTCAAGATATCGCCTTGGAGAAATATATACAACATAAATATGCCAAAAGATGTATTGAGCTTGAAACGATAGCCGGGCGGGTGTGAAGAGGATTTTATATACAGATCGTTACGCGCGGGCTTACGAGCTCGACGCGCTACGGGCCTAGGCTGGAGTCTTGTGCGCTTCAAGCAGCGCTTTCAATACCACAGCGTTGTTGTGCGCCTCGTCCTTCGCACCAAATAGCAACGTAACGCGACCTTTGCGCATTTGCGCGCGCAGTTGGGACAGCGCTTCGCTCTGGTCCCGCAATTCGGCGACATAGCGCTGCCGAAATTCCGCCCACTTGTCCGGATCGTGCGCAAACCATTTGCGCAGTTCGGTGCTCGGTGCGACGTCCTTCAGCCACAGATCGACATGCGCCGCATCCTTCGACAGGCCGCGCGGCCATAGGCGATCGATCAGCACCCTCAATCCGTCCTCGTCGTCCGGCGCGTCGTAAATGCGCTTGATCCTGAGCATCGCCTACACCCCCATTAGTGATCGCCCTCGTCGCCATTGTTGCGCGTTCTTTCCATAAATTCACGCAATACACAAGGTTGTCCATGCCGCACTGATGTGTTGTATTCGGGCGATGCCCGGCCGCCGCCGTCCGCGCAACACACGGTGCGACCGAAAAAATCCAATTGGGAGCTGGGGAGGAAATGACCGTTCTGCACCCTGTCGATTACGCCATCCTGGCGGCATATCTGGTTCTGATGATCGCCGTCTGCGTGCGCGTGACGCGCAAGAGCCCGGATGCCGATGAACTGTTTCTTGCCGGCCGGTCTTTGGGTTGGGGCGTAGTCGGTTTCTCGCTGTTCGCGTCCAACATTTCGTCGACGACGTTGATCGGTTTGCCGGGCGCGGCCTGGCAGTCCGGCATCGCGGTGGCGAATTACGAGTGGATGGCGGCGCTGGTACTGCTGTTCTCGACCTTCGCGGTCGTACCCGTATTCCTTTCGAATCGCATCACGACGATCCCTCAGTTGCTCGAGCGGCGCTTCGACGGCCGTATGCGTAAATACCTGTCGGCCGTCACCATCTTTCTCAGTATCGTGCTCGATACAGCCGGCAGCCTTTACGCCGGCGCGATTGTGTTGATGATGTTCATCCCCGGTCTCACCCTCGCGCCCACCTGCATCGCGATCGCGGTATTCACGGGCCTGTACACCGCCGCCGGCGGACTGCGCGCCGTGGCCTACACCGATGTACTGCAAGCGATCGTGCTGCTCGTAGGGTCGGCCGTCCTGACAACGATCGTTTTTGGCGAGTTCGATTATTCGTGGGTTGCGGTTCGCGAAGCGCTCGGGCCGGAGCGTCTGTCGCTGTTTCGTCCGCTCGACGATCCGGAGTTGCCATGGCTCGGCACGTTGATCGGCTTGCCGATCCTGGGCTTTTACTACTGGACCATGAATCAGTATGTGTCGCAGCGGCTGCTCGGCGCGCGCGGCATGAAGGCCGCCGGCTACGGCGCGGTGTTCGCCGCGGTGCTGAAACTGCTGCCGCTGTTCATCATGGTGCTGCCCGGGGCGATGGCGGTAGTGTTGCTACCCGACCTCGAACGCGCCGACGCAGTGTTTCCGACCATGATCGCGACCTACGCGCCCGTGGGGCTCGCCGGCCTGATCATCGCGGGATTGCTTGCGGCCATCATGTCGAGCGTCGATTCGGCGCTCAACTCGGCATCGACGCTGATCACGCTCGATTTCATCGATGGCGAAACCCGAAACTCGGCGCGGCTCGCGCATATCGGTCGGATCATCATTCTGATTCTGGTTGCGGTCGCGGCGCTCTGGGCGCCGATGATCGACCGCTTTCCCGGATTGTTTTCCTACCTGCAGCAGGGGTTCACCTACGTCGCCTCACCGCTCGTCGGCACCTTTGCCGTTGGCATGCTCAGTCGCCGGGTCGGGGCGACGGCGGTGTTTATCGGCACCGCCATTGGTCATGCAGTGAGCGTCGCGTGGTTCGCCGCCAGTCTGATGGGTTGGATCGACCTGCATTTCACCATCGTAGCCGGCATTCTGGTGCTCATCACCGTGGGCGTGTGCCACCTCGTGGCGATGGTGCTGCATGAACCCGTATCGGCCGAAGGCGTCGCCGCCATGCGCCGTCGCGTAGCGGTTCCGCGTGGCGTCGGCATCGCCGCCGGCGTGGTCTCGTTGCTCGTCGTTGTCCTCGTCGCACTGTTTCGCTAGCGGTCGAACAGAGCACACGGCCGTGTCGGGCCGACGATAATGAATCCGGTTGTCTATTTCTCCGCAGCGGGAGGGGGCGCCTCGCCGGCGTTCGGCGCCGCGCTTTCTTCGCTGGAACCGGCCGCGTTCGCCGCCTTGCGTTTTTCCTTCTCGGCTTTCTTCTTCTTCTTTTCCAGTTCTCTCTGGCGTTTCTCGTATTGGTAGTTTGGCTTGGCCACTGAATTCCTTTATCTGTGAGAGTCGAGGGTGGGCGCCTCGTCGGCATGGCTTCCGAGGCGATCGCGTGCCGCACCGTCGGTGCGTGCGGACAGCGCTGATTATGCCTCGCAGCGGGTCTTTACTGTGTCGAAGCCTGCGATCCTCACACGAAGCCGACTCGCTACCGGGCGAGTCAAGGCCGGAAAACCATCCGAATTGCCACATGAGGCGGCGGCGTCCGAGCGCTCGTTGCGAACAGCGCTTCCTATGACTCCAGGAGTGTCTTCAGCGCGACCAGATCGCGCATGACCCATTCCGCATCGGCCTGGAACGTCGCATCGTCCATGTCAGGTTGGCGGAAAAGCGTGAACTGCAATTGTGTGCCGTTGCCGCTGGCAATGACGCGCATGGGGATGTACACCTCGTTGCCGGTCTCCGTGCTGACGTAATGGTCGAGCACGCCGTAATCGTTGCGCGGTGCGAAGCGAATGCGTATGCGGCCGTGCGGCGTCTGCGCGACCCACTCGCCGCCGATGCAGACGAGCGAATCGCCCAGCCCCGAGGCCCACTTGGACAGATTCGCCGGGTCGGCGCAAAACTCGTAGACCGCCACCGGGTCGCGGTCGATCTGCACATGCAGCACATTTGCGTTCAAGGTGGGCATATAAGCGTGTCACCGGTATGCACGGTTCACAACACTTGTCGTTGAACCGACTCGGCGCTTGCCGCGTCGGGTGCCGCACGTACGGCAGCGAGGAAGTCGTTACCCCAGCGCCGGATGTCGTTATGACGCACGATCTCGTACATCATGTGCATGCGGCCATGACGTTCGTTCTCGCTCATCGTCAAACCCTGATGGCACGAGGTGACGAGATCGTTGACGTCATGCGGGTTGGTCAGCACGGCGCCCTTCAGTTCGGCACCGACCCCCGCGAACTCCGACAATACAAGCACGCCTGTGGCGCCGGTGAGACCCTGCGCCGCGACATATTCCTTGGCCACGAGGTTCAGGCCGTCACGCAGCGGTGTATCCCACATCAGATCGGCTACGGCGTAGTAAGCGACCAGTTGTTCGAACGGAACGGCACGGAAGAAGAACTGCACCGGCGTCCAGCCGACTTTCGAATATCGGCCGTTGATGCTGCCGACCGCGCGCTCGATCTGGCTCTGCAGGTCGCGATAAATCCTCATCTCCTGCGATGCCGGCACGCAGATGGCGATGAGCGTTACCTTGCCTTGCAGCTCGGGGTGCTGTTCGAGCAGCCGCTCGAAAGCGACAAGTTTTTCCAGCGTGCCCTTGGTGTAATCGAGACGTTCAACCGACAGAATCAATCGAACGTCCTTGATCTCATTGCGCAGCTCCTTGGTCTGCCGTTGCACGGCCGGTCGCGCCAGGATTTCCTCGATGCGTTCGACATCGATTCCAACCGGATGTGCGCCGAGCCTTACGTTTCGACCGTTGACCTCGATACTCGTGGTGACCTGATCGATGCCCACCGCGCAACCGTACGTCAGAAAACGGGGGGCGCAATGCTCGCGTTGAAGGATTTTCATCGGCGTAACGCCGCGCACCACGTCGACGAAGTTCTCGACCTGGCGCGGAATATGAAACCCGACGTAATCGCATTGCAGCAGGCTGCCGACGATCTGCCGGCGCCACGGCACGACGTTGAACACGTCCGCTGAGGGAAAATGTGTGTGGTGGAAGAACGCGATTTTCACGTCCGGTCGCAATTCGCGCAGATAGGCGGGCACCATCCAGAGGTTGTAATCGTGGATCCACACGGTCGCGCCCGGTGCCGCCTCGGCTGCGGCCGCTTCGGCGAAGGTGCGGTTCACCTGCAGGAAAACCTGCCAGTGATCTTCGCGAAAGCGCGCGCGCTCCCAGAACGTATGCAGCATCGGCCAGAACGCTTCCTTGGAGAAGCGCTTATAGAAAATGTCGACATCGTGCTTCGTCATCGGCACGCGCGCGCAAACCAGATTCGGGTAGCGCTCGATATCCACCGGCGTGCGCGCCTGAAAATGGCCGCGCCTGTCGTCGTGCGTCGACCAGGCGACCCACGAGCCGCGCCGTCCATCGCGGAAATAACTCAGCAGCGTCGGAATGATGCCGTTCGGCGATGAAGGGCGACGCCGCTTCAGTTCACCGTCCTCGATGAATTCGTCGTAGGGCAGGCGGTGATAGACCATCACGAGGTCCGAGCCGCCGGGCGGGATTTCGCTGGGCTCGACGACGTTGAGGTGATCGAGCAGGTTGAAGTGCTCGATCGCATCGATGATGCCGCCGCAGCCTTCGCGTTCCGCATGGAAGACGTGGGTCAGGCCGCGCGTCGCATCGGTGAGTCCGACCTCCGAGCATCCGACACATACGCCCTTGAAACCGTGCTGATACATCGAGAGATCATTCATCGTGTCGCCCGCGACCAGCACCTTGCTCTCGTCCAGACCCAGGTGATTCACCAGCGCGCGCAGGGTGGAACCCTTGTTCACCCCTTTGGGCAGCACGTCCAGATAGCGGTCGGCCGAAAACAGAATTTCGCATTCGAGGCTTTCCGCGATGGCGGTGATTTCGAGCGTGACCGCATTGCTTTCGCAAAAGAACGAGCAGCGGCGTTCCTGCGGCGTGTTCTGCCGCACCAGTCGGTCCTGATTCGCAAATGCGGCGGCGACTTTCTGTTCGCCGGGCCAGCGCAAACCGATTTCGCCTTGCAGTGGTTGAACGGGAAGCAGGCTGGTGCCGCTCACGACCGTCGCGCCTACATCGCAGATGATGTAGTCGGGATCCGGCAGCGACGGATCGAACAGTAGCGGTAACACCGATTCGAGACCGCGTCCGGTCACGTAGGCGAGCTTGATCTCCGGGTTGCGGGCGATCAGCTGATAGAGGGTATGACGGGCTTCCGGTGATCCGGCGAGAAAAGTGCCGTCGAGGTCGGTGGCGAGCAACATTCGCATTCTCCCTTATGGCTGAATGACGACGCCGCCTAGGCCACGCCGTCATCGATGTTCTGTATGACGGGTGGCCTATTGTCCTACATATGTATGGGCAGGACCACCCTCGAGCGTGCCAGCGAAAGACCCGTGCGCAGCACGACGGCGCTAACTTATTCGAATGATTGAAGAAACGTGCTTATTCCCGGAATGCGCAATACTGTAAATATTTCTATCAGGTGTATTTGGGGTCCGCACATCGAGGAACGCGTTGCAGTCGAGAAAATCGTTCAGCGCGCGGATGAATCAATAGCATCGTATCCACTTCGTCATGCGGCGTCTGTTCGAGCATGCGCAGTTCCTGTGTGAGCTTTTCAAACAGCGCTACCGGTCGTTTCGACGGCGCGCACGACGTAGCGAATCTGTTCTTTGATGTGAACGGCTTTGGCGAACGGCCAGAGATCGAGGACGATCATGGTGTCCTCGATCCGCGCGTTGCGGCGGCCGGAATGCCTGTATGCGTTGCCTGCTCGCGAGCGATTCGAATGCTTATCCCGCTCTCTCTTATATGGCCATTGCATTTTCCGGATGACGAAAAACGAACAACGCTATTGGGCATTTGCGAACGATGGATATACCCTACCTGCGGCCGCCTTTAAAAGTTTCCGCTCACGAACCGGTTTGCGCGCATGAGCCGGCAAGGCTCTGTGAACCCCGATAGGACTCGTTGACGATGTTTCTTTCGCCGGACGGGGACCCCAACGCCCCGAACAATACGCCGCATCGCTGCGCATCTCATGCGCAGATCGCGGATGATGCAGCCCGGATCGTCGACGACATCATTGCAGTCGTGCGTGACAGAACGTGCGTCGATTTTTCGCTGTACCGGCGGACGACCATTCAGCGTCGCATCGGCAATCGCATGATTTCGATCGGCGAGGCTTCGCTATGCGGATATCTGCAGCGCCTGCGCGCGGATACGGAAGAAGCGCCGCGCCTGCTCGAGCGACTCACCATTAAAGTGAGCCGCTTCTATCGCAATGCACGCACTTTCGATTTCCTGCTGAGAGACGTAATCCCCGCTCTGGCGAAAATGCGCCGCGGCGCGCCGTTACGCATCTGGAGCGCGGGTTGCGGCTGCGGCGAGGAGGCCTATACGCTTGCGATGCTGCTCGATCGCGCCGGTGTGGCGGGCACGGTCGAGGCGACCGATATCGATCCGGCCGCGCTTGGCTTCGCGCGCGCAGGCGTCTATCGCGCGGAAGCATTGAGCGAACTGCCGCAGGATCTGGCCAGCGCTTATCTGGAGCCGCTGGGGGAAAGCGGCGCGCCGAGCTATCGCGTCGGCGCCGCGCTGCGCGAGCGCGTTTGCTTTTCGCATCACGACCTCACGGCCGCGGCGCCGCATGACGCGAGAGCGCCGTTCGATCTCGTCTGCTGCAGGAACGTGCTGATTTATCTTGACCGTAATGCGCAGCAGCGCGCGTTTGAAGCTTTCAACGCGGCGCTGGCGGACGGTGGATTCTTATGTATCGGTGAAGCGGAATGGCCGCTGCCGGAAGTCGCGGCGGACCTGGCGGCCCAAGGGTACAAGACGCAGGTCTTTCGCCGGCTCGATCGCGGGAAGAGGAAAGAGTAATGACCGGCTTGAACAACTTCAGCATCGGGCAGCGCATGGCGGCCGGATTCGGCGCCCTGCTGATACTGCTTGGCGCGTTGCTCGGCAGCATTTATTCGTGGCAGCAGGATGCCGAGCACGCACAGCGCAATTTCACTCAACACAGTCGCCCGCTCACCGACGCGGCCCATACGCTCGAGCACGGCATTCTGCGTGTCGGGATCACCTTGCGCGGTTATCTCCTCAATCCGGAGCCTGCACGGATCGATCGTTTCACGCAGGCCGTTGGCAGCGCGCGAACTCAGTTGCAGCAACTCGGTTCGATGCCCAAGGACGCCGATGCCGAAAACCTGTTTCGCGAACTCGATCCGGCGGTCCGGCGTTATCTGTCGGCGACCGAAGATGCAGTGCAACTGCGGCGTCTCGGTGTCATTGATGCCGCGGCTGAAGGCCGGCTGCAGATCGTGCGTGAATCGCTTATCGCCATCACGCAGGATTTCATCGATCTGCAGACCGCCAACATGGGTCGTGCGATCACGGTCATGGGTCAGGCGCAGCAACGCGTTGCGCGCGGGCTGCTGACAACCGGTGCGCTGTCAATTCTGTGTTTTATCGTCCTGGCGTGGCTGATCACACAATCGATACGCAAGCCGGCCGGCGAACTTGTCCGCATCGCCACGGCGCTCAAGGACGGTGACTGGAAACCTGCCCTTGCGCTGGCCGAGGCGCCCGGAAACGGCCGCGTCAATGAAGTCCAGAACAACGAGATGGCGCGCATCGGGCGCGCTTTCGGATTCGCCGCGGTCGCGCTGGAACAGCGCGAGCAGCGCCTCGCCGCCGACCACCAGGTTGCCGGTGCCGCCGCGGCCAGCCTCGACAAATCGGATGTCGCAGCGGCTGCGTTACGCGCCATCGTCGGCCATGTGCGAGCGGAAATCGGCATCGTCTACTGGGGCACGAAGGCCGGCACGCTGACGCCGGTCGCTTCCTATGGTGCTTCGACGGCCTCGCGTGAACTTCCGATCGGTGACGGTGTGCCGGGTCAGGCTGCACTGGAACGCCGCACGGTCGTGCTGCGCGATATTCCGCGCGATGCGCCATTCAGCGTGAAGCTCGGCTATGACGAAGCGCCGCCGCGTGATGTCGTTGCCGTGCCGATCATGTTCCGCAATGAACTGGTCGGCGTCCTTGTCGTGGCGAGCTTGCGGCGCCTGGATGAACAGGCCGTCGAGTTTCTCGAATCGGCGGCGGCGCAACTCGGCGTCGGGCTGAACAACGTCAGGGCCTACGAAGAAATCCAGCGTCTGCTGAACGAAGTCGCGGAGAAGAGCCAGCAGATTCAGGCGCAGAACGAAGAACTGCAGGCACAGAACGAAGAGATTCAGGCGCAAAGCGAAGAAGTGCAGGCGCAGAACGAGGAACTGCAGGCGCAGGGCGAGGAGATCCGCGCGCAGAACGAACAGCTTGCCGAGCAGGCCGAGCATCTGCATCGGCATGCCGCGCTGCTTGCGGAAGCCGATCAGCGCAAGACCGAATTTCTCGGCTTGCTGGCGCACGAACTGCGCAATCCGATGGCCGGCATTTCCAACAGCCTGTTCGTGCTATCCCGTCCCGGGCTCGACGGCCAGCAGGCGGCGACGGCGCAAGCGATCATCGGCCGGCAGACGCGACAACTCAATCGCCTCATCGACGATCTGCTCGACGTCACGCGCGTCACGCGCGGCAAGGTGAAGCTGAAAACAGAAACGCTCGATCTCGTCGACGTGGTTCGCGACTGCCTCGACGACCATCGCGCGACCTTCGATAAAGCGAAGCTCGCGCTCACGATCGATGTGCCGGGTGAGGCGATCATCGTGCGGGGCGATCGCGCGCGGATCTGTCAGATCATCGGTAACCTGGTCGATAACGCCGCGAAATTCACCGATGAAGGCCGCCACGTTTCGGTGAGCCTCAAGGCCGATGAAGGGCGAGGCTTGGCGGAGTTGCAGGTCGCCGATGAAGGCATCGGCATCGACAAGGCGGCGTTCAGCCGATTGTTCCAGCCGTTCAGCCAGGGCGATCCGAATCTCACGCGCACCAACGGCGGTTTGGGTCTGGGTCTGGCGCTCGTCAAGGCGCTGGTCGAAATGCACCAGGGAACGGTCGAGGCTTATAGCGACGGTCCGGGCAAGGGTGCGCGATTTACGGTCCGGCTGCCGCTGCTGCGCGAGGCGACGCGCAAAGACGTGGTGAAGAAAACCGCGGGCGCCGAATCGCTCCGCGTCGCGGTCGCACCGTGCCGCATTCTGATCATCGAAGACAACGTCGATGTCGCGCTTTCGCTGTCGGCGGCGTTGAGTATGGAAGGCCATGACGTGCGCATGGCGCACACCGCGCAGGAAGGACTCGAACTCGCGCACTCGTTCCGCCCGGACCTGCTGCTGTGCGATATCGGTTTGCCGATCATGGACGGGTACGAAGTCGCGCGCCGCTTCCGTGCCGACGACGAACTCAAGAGCGTATTCCTTGTCGCGGTCACCGGCTATGCGAGCGAGAAGGATCGAGAACAGGCCGCGCAAGCGGGATTCGATCGTCACATGCCCAAGCCGCCCGACTTTCAGCAACTGAGTGAGCTGCTCGCCGAAATCACGATTCGACGAGCCAGGAATTCGAGCGCTGACGCGGAATCGGGCGAGTAAGCGCGCCGGGACGGCGTTCACCGATCGGGCGGCCGCTGCTCCGCCGCGCCGAACATCAACAACCCCGCCGCGCTGGCGAGAACGTCGGCAAGTTCGCGCAACACCTGATGCAGCGGCGCGTTGTCGGCGCCGGCGAGACTGCGCAGGGCGCGTGCCGTGCCGAACGGGTTGTTGGAAAAACCTTGCAGGACTTCGAGCGCCCGCGCTTTTGTTTGCGCAACGGTTGCATCCGTCACTGCGGCTTCGTGCAGTCGCGTAATGGCATACCCCACATTCAGCGCGGCCAGCAGACCGTTGGGCCAGCGATTGCCGAGTTCCGGTGCGCGGCCCAGATGCAACGCAAGGCGGAGAATCTGGCGCGAAGCACGCGCCTGCCATTCTCGTGAATCCGACGCAGGCGCGGAGTTGATCATCCGGCGCAAATCGCGGCGAATCAATGCAGCCACGTCGGTGGCCTGCCGCGTCGAACGCCGCGGCAGCAAAATAAAAGTCCCTGCCACCAATGCGGCGGCGGAGGCCAATGCGAGCCCGTCGCCCCAGACGACTGCCGCAGCAGCAGGGAGATTTCCCGCCTGGCTCGCCAGTAGAAAGCACATATTTCCGTCGACGCCCGCAATGGCGGTGCGCGGGTACATCCGTACGAATCCGCCGAGCAGGAGGAAGGGCGCGATTGTCAGAAGCAGGTCGGACAGCGTAGCGATGGCCGGCTGCACGGTGAAGCGATAGAAAATCGCGACGGCAATGCCGGCTATGACTCCCGCAAGGAGTTGTGGCGCGATTTTTTGCGGTAACGCCATCGAACCCAAAACCATGGCGAATATGCAGACGCCCAGTGCCGCAAGCGCAATGGGTGGCCAGCCCGACCAGTAACCCAACGCCGAGGCCATAAACGTGGCCGCACCCGCAGCGAGCCCGGTTCTGCGGGCGACGTACCATTCGCGATGCGGCGCAAGGTCGGCAAGCCGGGTTTCGAAAGATCGCGCCTCGGCACCGCTCGGTGTGTGCAGTTCGGCATCGGCCTGAAGAATCTGGGCAAGCGCAATCGAAAGACGACTCGGCTCGGCATCATGGTCGGCAATCCGGACGTTGCCGATGCGATGTGTGTTGTCGGAGTGCAAGTGCGCTGCGATCCGATCCATGCGTTGCGAGAGATCGATGTATTGCGGTTGCGCTGCTCGACTGCCTCGCATGAGGGCCAGCGCGGCCGCCATGATCGACAGCGAACCGACCATCAGTGCATCGACCGCGCGCAAGCGACGATAGCCCGCCAGAGAACCGGCCAGCGTCAGTCGGGCCGACGATTCGAGTCGGCTGATTTCGCTCAATATCCGGCGCTCGTCGGACTCGTCGTCGTCCGCACCTTCGCGCAGGATCGATGCGGCATACGCGACGGCATCACCCGCGACACCACGCACGCGCGCATAAAACGCCCGGCGCGGCGAACCCGGCGTCAACAAACCCATTACCAGGGTCACGACCACCACGCCGATCAGCGTGCACTCCACGCGCGCGACGGCGAGGTCGAGCGAGCCCGACGGCGTCAGCACAGCGGGAATGACGACGATTGCCGCGGTTATGCCGGAGAGCAATGCGCCGTAACCGTGTACGCCGCGCAGGATATGAGTGAGCCCGGCGTTGAGCGCGATCCACCCGCCAAGCAGCAGAAGCTGTACGTAAGGATGCGCCGGCAAATGAACGAGCGCGAAGCCCGCCGCCGCGCCGATCAACGTGCCCACCACCCGAAAGACGGCTCTCTCCAGCAGCAGGCCACGTGAAGCCTGCGCCACCACCCACGCCGGCATCGCGGCCCAGTAAGCGTTTTGCACATCGAATGTCGTCGCGATCGCGAAAGACAGCCACGCGGAAAACGCCAACGCGATGGCTAGAACCACGGTCTTGCGATCCATTTCAAGGAATCTGCCGATAGCGACGAGTGTATTGACCGGAATTGTTTTTATCGTCATTCGGCTGCTTTAAACAGCGCTTGCTCGGGCGCTTTGCGTCGTTGGAATCAGGCCAGCTCGTCGAGCCGCGCCCGCAGTGCGTCGTAGTTGGCGCGAAGCTCTTTTTGTTTTGCGGCAATCGCGTTCAGCCAGGGCGTCATCATCAATTCGAGGCCGACAAGAATGAGCACGGCGATCGAGAACTCGATCAGCACCGACTGATTGAAACCCGCGGAAGACTTCGCGAAATAAAAGAGCGCAGCCGCAATGCAGATGCCGGCGATCGGCACGAGCCATCGATGCGAGCGACCCAGTTGAAGCACGTACGGTGCCGCCCAGAAGAACGCAAACCCCGAACTGAGTTCGAGATAGACCGACTGCGGAAAGGAGCCGGATGGCGCGTTGTACGACAGTGCGAGGAACAGCGCGCCACCGATCGGAAACAGGCCGGAAAAGACATAGCGCAGCGCGGTGAACATCCACGTCTTGGCGCGCTCCACGGGGACTGCGATCGGCAACGCAGCATCCGCCATCGCCTTGTACGGATCGAACCGATCGGGATCTATGCCGTTCATGGTGTGCCTCCATTGGCCGCTGCCTGCGTGGCGCTGGCCGAATGGTATTACGAGCGTTGGTGCTTTAGGCGACCACTGCAGGTTCGAGGAGCGGACGGAAACCGGCTTTGCACCTTTTACTGTTTGTTACATCCGCTGCGGCGCATTATCGTCCGCCTCGTCTTTCATTCGCTGGGGTTCGATGCCGAGCTTGTTTGTTTCCACCCTTGCGTTCTTCATCGCCGCCTATTTCATCCGGCGCTACCTGGATGACATCGGCGTGCCACAGACCATGGTGCGCAGCCTGGTCGTATTCATCATCGCGCTTGGCGTCTCCTACGGCGTCGCATCGATCATCGATAAGGCGGCCGAATTGGTGGCCTAGCGTTGCCGGACGCTGA
>JAKFDA010000097.1:0-78539 GCA_036676355.1 Nitrosomonadales bacterium
ATTGGGATTGACCGGGTCGGTGTACATCCCCGGTCGCAGCAGGATGGGCGACAGATCCTCCAGAACCTCAATATCTTCTGCCCTGTAACTGCCGGTTTTCGTTGCCATATATTTATGAAGTAAGACGGACAAGCCATAAAAACGAGGCCGAATGATAGCGCCATCATCCGGTGCACGGCCCGCAAAACTGCCGCCCGATCCGCATCGAATGTGCGAGCCGCATCAAAACAACGCCTTAGCCGGGCGGCGATGGCGCACATCAAGTCCCGCAAAGCCGCGCTGCGTTACAGTTGGCACATGACGGAATCGATGCATCTCGACTGGCAGGACGGTCAACCGGTCTCCCGACGCTTCGGCGACGTCTATTTCTCGCGCGCGTCGGGAATCGAGGAAGCGCGCCATGTGTTTCTGCACCACAATCACCTCGAAGAGCGTTGGCGCGCGCTGCCGGCCCGCGCCCGATTCGTTATCGGCGAAACCGGTTTCGGCACCGGTCTGAATTTTCTCTGCGCATGGCAACTGTGGAATGAATGCGCGCCGGACGCGATCCTGCATTACGTATCGATCGAAAAGTATCCGCTTACGGCGGACGAATTGGCGCAGACCTTATCGCTGTGGCCGCAGCTTGGTCCGTGGCGCGATGCGCTGCTCGCGCAGTACCGCGATCTGCCGCCCGGCTGGCATCGCTTCGTCTTCGATGGGCGCGTGACGTTGACCATCGCGGTGGGCGACATTGCGGAAGTCATGCCGCAACTCGATATGCAGGCCGATGCCTGGTTTCTGGACGGCTTCGCACCGGCGCGCAATCCAGAGATGTGGAGCGCGAACACCCTCGATGCCATTGCGCATCATTCGCACACCGGCAGCACCTTCGCCACTTACACGGCAGCCGGCGAAGTACGTCGCGGCCTGCAGGCGGCCGGCTTCATTGTCGAACGCGTGAAAGGACACGGCAGCAAACGTGAGATGTTGCGCGGCACGCTGCAGCGCGCGCCAATACCCGCGCGCAAAGCCGCGTGGTATCGACGTCCATCGACGTTGCAGCATACCGATCACCGCGCGATCGTAATCGGCGGCGGATTGGCCGGAACGAGCGCGGCGGCGAGCCTCGCTGCGCGCGCATGGCATGTCACGCTGATCGAACGACACGCCACGCTCGCGGCCGAAGCATCCGGCAATCCGCAAGGCATCCTTTACACGCGCCTGGCAACGCAGCCCACTCCGTTGCGTTCGCTGGTGGTGAGCGGCTATTGCCACACGCTGCGCCTGCTGCGGCGCGGCGTATTGAGTAACGATGACTGGCGACTGTGCGGGCTGCTGCAACTGGCGTCCGATGAAGACGAAACCGCGCGCCAGCGCAAGCTGCTCGAACAGAATTTTTCTTCGTCGCTGTTCAGAACCGTGAACAGCATCGAAGCGTCTGCGCTCAGTGGCGTGCAGTTGGCCCGGGGCGGCCTGTATTTTCCGGACGGCGGCTGGGTCGATCCCGCCGCGCTCTGTCGCGCATTCAGCAATGACCCACGTATCACGCTACGTCTTGAAACCGAAGCTTTGCGTCTGCAGCGCGTCGGTTCGGAATGGGAAGTGCATGGCGCAAACGCAAGCATCGCATCCGCGCCGGTCGTCATCATTGCCGGCGCGCGCGACACGACGAATTTCGAAGCTACGCAATATCTACCGCTCAAGACCATACGCGGCCAACTGAGTCTGCTGCCGCAGACGCCGGACAGCGCGCAGCTGCGAACCATCGTCTGCGGCGAAGGCTATGTCGCACCCGCCCGCGATGGCGTGCATACGCTTGGCGCCACACACAAATTTCGCGATACCGCCATCGATATTCGCGTTGAAGAACATCGCGAAAATATTTCAATGCTCAATACGCTGGCGCCAGCTTTATACGAAGTGTTGCACGCTGCCGTGCGCGACGCCGACACGCTGCACGGTCGCGCCGGGATTCGCGTGAGCACGCCGGATTACCTTCCGATCGTCGGTCCGCTCGTGGATGCAGCCGCGTTCGCCAACGTCTATGGTGATCTTCGGCATGACGCGACACTCGACCTCGACACACCCGCACCCTGGCTGCCCGGCCTGTATGTCAGCACGGGACACGGTTCGCGCGGATTGATCACCGCACCGCTGGCGGGAGAAATTCTCGCCTCGTATATCGGCAAAGAGCCTGCCCCGCTCTGCGCTCAGGTAATGCAGGCGATTCATCCCAGCCGCTTCCTGTTGCGCGGCTTGATTCGTGGAGAAACCTAGGAGAGCAACGGCGCGAGATCGAGTAATGGGGCGACCGCCTCAGCGTCACACGAGGGCTGATAGGGAATATCGCCGAGCAAGGGCGCATGCAACCGTTCGCGCAAGGTCGCGAGGTTTGCTTCGGCTCTACTCATCTGCGGATCGATACGATTGGCGACCCAGCCCGCCAGTTGCAGGCCGCGCGCGAGAATTGCCTCCTGAGTCAGCAAGGCATGATTGAGACAGCCCAGGCGCATGCCGACGACCAACACAACCGGCAAGTCCAGGCGCTGCACGAGATCAGCACTGGTCTGCGTGGCGTTGAGCGGGATGATGAAACCGCCCGCCCCCTCGACCACCACCACATCGGCTTGCGTGCGCAATGCCTGGTAATGCGCTTCGATCATTGCAATATCGATTTCGACGCCGGCCTCGGCCGCAGCGATATGCGGTGCGATGGCCGGCTTGAACAGATAAGGACACATCGCCTCACGCGGCACGGTAAAGGAACTTGCCGCACGCAAGGCGTTGACATCCTCGTTGCGCCCCTGCGCATCGCAGCCGGCTGCCACGGGTTTCATGCCGATCGCGCGCAATCCTCTTGCCGCATATGCGTGCAGCAGCGCCGCCGCGATACGCGTCTTGCCGATATCGGTGTCGGTGCCGGTGACAAAAACGCTCATGACACCTTCTCCAGCGCGGCGAGCGTGCCCGCGACGAGCCGGACAAACTGCTCGTCGGTCGTGACATACGGCGGCATGAAATAAACAGTCTTGCCGATCGGGCGTAACAAAAGCGCCTGGTCCAGCGCCGCGGCGTGGAAACGGCGCGCGAAAGCATCGTCATCGCTTGCCACTTCGAAAGCCCAGATCATTCCGGTGCGCCTGAAATTGCGCACGCGCGGATGCGCCTTCAGCGGCACGGCGGCTGTCTCGAAACGCTGCGCCTTGGCGCGATTGGCGTCGATCACACTGTCGTGCTCGAAAATATCCAGCGTGGCCAGCGCCGCGCGACAAGCCAGCGCATTGCCGGTATAGGAATGCGAATGAAGAAAACCGCGCGTCACATCGTCGTCATAGAACGCCCGATAGACCGTGTCCGTGGTCAGTACCGCCGACAACGGCAGATAACCGCCGCTCAGCCCTTTGGATAGGCAGAGAAAATCCGGCGTGATGTCGGCCTGTTCGCATGCGAAGAACGTCCCGGTCCTGCCGCAGCCGACCGCGATTTCATCGGCGATGAGATGCACCTGATAGCGGTCGCACAGGCCACGCGCCTGACGCAGATACTCCGCGTCGTACATCGCCATGCCGGCTGCGCATTGCACCAGCGGTTCGACGATGAAGGCGGCGATTTCGGCGTGATGTTGCTGCAGATAGTGTTCCAGCGCCTGCGCGCTGCGTGCCGCGTACTGCGCCGGCGATTCGCCCGCCTCGGCGTGACGCCAATCGGGGCTCGGCACCGTTTCGCCGCTGCGCAACAGCGGCGCGTAGGCATCCTTGAACAGCGCCACATCGGTCACCGCAAGCGCGCCGACCGTCTCGCCGTGATAACTGCCGGCCAGACTGAGATAGCGTTGCTTCTGCGGCTGCCCGCTGTTGCGCCAATAATGAAAACTCATTTTCAGCGCGATCTCGACCGCCGACGCGCCATCGGATGCGTAGAACGCGTGGCCGAGTTGCGCGCCCGTCAACGCGGCAAGACGCTCCGACAGTTCGACCACCGGCTCGTGCGTAAATCCGGCGAGCATGACGTGTTCGAGTTTTTCGAGTTGATCGCGCAGTGCGGCATTGATGCGCGGATTGGCGTGGCCGAACAGATTGACCCACCACGAGCTGACCGCATCCAGATAGCGGCGATCTTCGAAATCGTAAAGCCACACACCTTCGGCACGTCGAATCGGCACCAGCGGTAGCTGCTCGTGCTGTTTCATTTGCGTGCAGGGATGCCACACGGCATCGAGGCTGCGACGAAGCAGATCCTGATTGTTCATGCCGAACGGCGCAGCGCGCTGACTTTACGCGCCGTCACATAGAGAAGTTCATAGGTCGCCGGGAGTCCGTCGGGCCCGCGCAACGCTTCATAACGCTCGCGCATCGCCCGCCAGCGCCCTTTACCGGTCAAACCCCGCGCGCGACCGGTCGTCGCATTGCCCGCGCCGATCGTCTTCAGCGAACGCATCAGTGCCGCAACGTCGGGATAGCGCAGCACGGTGCTGCGCCGTTCGATCGATATTTCGCCAAACCCAACACTCCTCAATGTCGCTTCGATAAACGCCGCATCCGCAAAACGGCTCACATGCGTATGGTCGTTATCGAAAGCCGCACGCAGTTCGGTCAGGGTCTGCGGACCGAAAGTCGAAAAAGCCAGCAAACCATTGCCGATCAACACCCGCCCGAATCCGGCAAAGGTTGCAGTAAGGTCATTGCACCATTGCAGCATGACGTTGGACCATAGCAGATCGATCGATTCGCGCTTCAGCGGCAGGCGTTCAGCATCGGCGCAGATATGCGGTACAGCCTGCAAGAGCGTGCGTGCGCGGTGCAACATCGATGGCGCGATGTCGAGGCAATAGAGCGCGGCTTTCGAGTATTGCGCTTGCAGCAGACGTGCGCCATACCCGGTGCCGCAGCCGGCATCGAGGATTGCGACAGGGTCGAGGTTGTGCGCACCGACGTGCGCAAGCAGACGTTCAGCCGCGCGCCGCTGCAGACCGGCGGCGCTGTCGTAGCGCTCCGCTGCGCGATCGAAGGAGGAGCGCACGCGCCGCCGTTCCAGCGCGAAATCGTTAGCGGTAACACCGTCGGTCTTCAAGCGGTCATTCATCCAGAAAATGCTCTATCGATTGCGCACATGCCGCAGGACGGGAAAGCGGCAACGCGTGGCCGCAATGGCTGAAATACTGTGAACGCGCATGCGGCAATTGTTCGCCCATCCATTGCGCCGCGACCATCGGCGTCACGGCGTCGCACTCGCCATGCAGAATCAAGGCAGGTTGCGTGAGCGAGGCGAGTGCGTGCCGCACATCGCTCGTGCCGAGCAGCGATAGACTGTCGATCAACGTTTGCGCTGAAGCGTCTGTGCGCTGAGCACAAAGCGCGGTCGACAACGCACCTGGATCCTCCTCGCCTTCGGCCTGCAGCGCGCAGAAGCGCCGCATCAACGCATCGGGCGATTGCTTCAACTGTGCCATGAACATTCGTAACGTCGCGGGCGATACGCCATGCGGCCAATCGGCATTCGCCACGAAGCACGGCGTGGCACTGAGCAACACCAGCCGTCGAACCCGCGCCGGTCGTGTCGTCGCCCAGTGCAATGCGATCAAGCCGCCGAGCGACCAGCCGACCAGATCGATTTCTGCGCCCGCTTCATTCGCCAATCGATCCACCACGGTATCGAGCGTATAGGCCGGCGGCGCCGCTGTCGCGCCGTAGCCGGGCAAATCCGGCGCGCGAGTGTTGCGTCCGGCAAGTTTCGAACGCAGCGCATCCCACACGCCGGCTCGCATTCCCCAGCCATGCAGGAAGACGACTTCGCGCGCCATTACGCCCACCCGGCGCAACGCCGCAACGCGGTTACGAGTTGCTGCACCTGCGCGTCAGTGTGCGCGGCCGACAGCGAAATGCGCAGCCGCGCCGTCCCCATCGGGACTGTCGGCGGACGAATGGCCGGCACCCAGATTCCCGCTTCGCGCAATTGCGCGCTCAATTCCAGCGCGGACTTGCTCTCGCCCACGATCAACGGCTGGATCGCTGTTTGCGAAGGCAGCAAGGTCCACGGCAGTTCGCGCAGACCTTCGCGCAATTGCGAAATCAGGCTTTGCAGATGCGTGCGACGCGGGTCGTCATGCTCGATCACATCGACACTTGCCAGTACCGCCGCCGCAAGCAGCGGCGGCGTCGCGGTCGTGTAAATGTACGTCCGCGCGCGCTGGATCAGCCAGTCGATCACTTCCGCGCGCGCGGCAACAAATGCGCCGGCGACGCCTGCCGCCTTGCCGAGCGTGCCCATGTAAACGATGCGCGGCGAGGCCAAACCGAAGTGCGATAGCGATCCGCGCCCTTCTCGCCCCAATACGCCGAAACCGTGCGCGTCATCGACGATCAGCCATGCGTCGTGCGCTTCGCACAGTGCAAGCAAGTCGGGCAGCGGCGCGATGTCGCCGTCCATGCTGAACACGGCATCCGTCACGACGAACTTGTTCCTTGCCGTCGACGCGGCGAGCGATGCTGCAAGTGCCGCCACATCGCCATGCGGATATTCCATCGTCTCGGCACGTGAGAGGCACAGGCCGTCGATCAGCGAAGCGTGATTCAGCGCATCGTGGAACATCGCATCGCCGCGCCGCGTCAAGGCCTGCAGCAATGCCAGGTTCGCCATATAGCCGGTCGCGAAATGCAGTGCGCGCGGCATGCCGACGAAGGCGGCGAGCCGCTGTTCGAGTTGTTCGTGCAATGCGGTGTGGCCGGAAATCAGCGCCGAGGCGCCCGAGCCGACGCCATAACGTTGGGCCGCCTGCTGCACCGCCGCGATCAAAGCCGGATGCTGCGCCAGGCCGAGATAGTCGTTGCTGCAGAAGGCAAGAAGCTCGCGGCCATCGACGACAACCTCCGGGCCATGCGCCGCCTCGACGATCCGGCGTCGCCGGCGCAGGCCGCGCTGTTCGAGCGCCGACAATTGCTCGTTTAGGTCATGCATGAGGAGAGGTCACCGGGAAACCGCAGGTTTGCAGCCCCGATTTTAAGCTGCCCGATGTCGAAACGGGCAGATGTGCTCCAACTCAGGCGACGTCCAGCCCGAGATCCAGGATCGGCGCGCTATGAGTGAGATAACCGACCGAGATGATGTCCACGCCGCTTGCCGCCACCGCGTTAACGGTGGCAAGGCTGATTCCGCCCGAGGCTTCAGTGATTGCGCGGCCGTTGACCTTCAATACGGCTTCGCGCAATTGCGCGGGCGACATGTTATCGAGCAGCACGACATCGACACCGGCGCTCAGCGCTTCGTCGAGTTGCGCCAGCGTATCGACCTCGACTTCGATTTTGACCAAATGACCGATCGCCGCGCGCGCGCGTTCGATCGCCACGCGTACGCCCCCCGCGACGGCGATGTGGTTGTCCTTGATCAGCACCGCGTCGTCGAGACCGAAACGATGATTGCTGCCGCCGCCGGCCTTCACCGCATGCTTTTCCAGCATGCGCAGCCCCGGCGTGGTCTTGCGCGTGCAGGCGATGCGCGCCTTGTGCGGCCTCACCGCTTCGACCAATGCGGCGGTCGCGGTCGCGATGCCGGACAGGCGGCAGGCCAGATTCAAGGCGACGCGTTCCGCGGCGAGAAGCGCATGTGCATCACCTTCGACACTCAATACCGGATCGCCACGCGCAACGCGCTCGCCATCGCGGTTCAGGATTTCAACCCTTGCGTTTGGGTCCATCAAACGAAACGCGATCTGCGCGCATTGCATCCCGGCCAGCACCCCGGGCTGGCGCGCCGCCATGACAGCCTTCATGCGCGCGCCTGCCGGGATCACCGCCGTGGACGTGATATCGCCGGCGCGGCCCAGATCTTCAGTCAGTGCGGCTCTGACGATCGGCTCAACGAGGAGATCAGGAAGCGGTTCGATCATCGTTCGTCTCAGGCACTCTGCGCACGCGGCGACGATGCGCCCAACACAGCGGCCCGTTGGCGTATTTCGTCGAGTGTGAATTGCAGATGACGCTGCCAAGCCATGGCGGGTTGCGGGAAATCATCGCGGCAATGCGCGCCGCGACTTTCGCAACGCTCCAGCGCCGCAATGGTGATGCACAGGCCCGCCAGTGCGGCATCGGCGACGACGTCGGACGCTTGCGCGAGCACGCGCAAATCCCGTGCGGCGACGGCGAGCCCTTCGGCATTGCGCACAACGCCAACATTGCGGGTCATCAACTGGCGCACCGTCTTCATCGCCTCGGCGTCAAATACGGAACCGCCGACGTTCAGATTGACGACAACCGGCCGCGAACGCGGCGATATGCCGATGTCTTGTATGTCGACTGCGATCCAGCGCGCATAAGCCAGCGCTTCGAGCAACGAATTGCTGGCGAGACGATTGGCGCCATGCAGGCCCGTAGCCGCGACTTCGCCGCATGCCCACAGGCCGTCGACGGTGCTGCGACCCCGCTCGTCCACAGCGATGCCGCCCATGTGATAGTGCGCCGCCGGTCGCACGGGGATCATCTGCAGGATCGGATCCAGTCCGGCGTCCCGGCACAATGCATAAACGCCCGGAAAGCGTTTCGGAAAACGCTCGCCCACAGCCGCGCGCGCATCAAGAAAAACTTCGTTACCGGCTTCGATCTGTTTCCAGATGGCGCGCGCGACGATGTCGCGCGGCGCGAGTTCACGTCCGGGTACGGCGTCCATGAAACGCTCGCCATGTTGATTGACCAGTGTCGCACCCTCGCCGCGCAAGGCTTCCGTCGCGAGCGGCATGGGATCGCGACCGACCGCCATCGCGGTGGGGTGGAATTGCACGAACTCGATGTCGCGCAACAGCGCGCCGGCGCGCGCCGCCAGAACAAAGCCACTACCGACGGAGCCCAACGGATTGGTGGTATGGACGTACAAACCACCCGCGCCGCCGGTGGCCAGCACCACGGCACGCGCCGCGAGGTAGAACGGCGCACCGCCCCGCACACCCTGCACGCCGCGCACCGAACCTTCGTCGACCAGCAATTCAGTCACCCGCACATCATCGAGAACTTCAATGCTCGGCGTGCGCTGCACGGCACGGATCAACGTGTTGATCACTTCCAGGCCGGTGGCATCGCCGCCCGCATGCACGATGCGGCGACGCGAGTGTGCCGCTTCCAGCCCGAGTGCGATTCCCCCATTTGCATCGCGATCGAATTCGATGCCGTAGGCCAGCAGATCGTCGATGCACGCGGCCGCTTCGGCGGTCACGCGATTGGCGACGTGATGATCGCCGACTCCCGCGGCAGCGACGAGCGTATCGGCCGCGTGCAGGGTCGGCGCGTCATCTTCTCCCAGCGCTGCGGCAATGCCGCCCTGCGCCCATGGTGTGGATGCCTCGGTGCCGAGTGGCGCCTTGACCAGCACCGTCACCGGCAGCGGCGCAAGCTTCAGCGCGGTCGCAAGACCGGCGATGCCGCCGCCGACGACAACGACACGTGCAGAGGTAGGAGCGTTCATATCGATCGCCTTGTCAATGGTTCGTGCAGAAAGACGCGCTTTCGGTGCAATCCCCGCTGTAGCGAGAAGCGACGGCGCGGCGTTATTTCACTTCGAGCATGCGTTCGATGGCGCGCCGTGCACGCGGGGCCAGTACCGGATCGACCGTCACTTCGTGCGTCAGTGTCTCCAGCGCATGGCGAATATTCGCGAGCGTGATCTGCTTCATGTGCGGGCAACGCTGGCACGGCCGCACGAACTCGACGTCCGGGTATTGCACCGCGACGTTGTCGCTCATCGAGCATTCGGTAATCAGCACCACGCGCGCCGGGCGCTTCTCGGCCACATAGTTGATCATGCCCGACGTCGAGCCCGCGAAATCGGAGGCCTGCACGACTTCCGGCGGGCATTCCGGATGGGCGAGCACGATCACGCCCGGGTAGAGCAGACGGAAGCGTTCGATGTCGTCCGTAGTGAAGCGCTCGTGCACTTCGCAATGTCCGGCCCAGGTAATCACTTCGACCTTGGTCTGCGCGGCGACGTTCTTCGCCAGAAACTCGTCCGGAATCATGATGACGCGGGGCACGCCGAGGCTCTCGACCACCTTCACCGCATTCGCGGAGGTGCAGCAGATGTCGCTCTCGGCCTTCACTTCAGCCGAGGTGTTGACATAGGTGACCACAGGAACGCCCGGGTACTTCTCGCGCAACAGGCGCACGTCCGCGCCGGTGATGGAGTCGGCGAGCGAGCAACCCGCACGCAGATCGGGGATGAGCACCTTCTTGTCCGGGCTGAGCAGCTTCGACGTCTCGGCCATGAAATGCACGCCGGCCTGCACGATGATTTCGGCATCCGAACGCGCGGCCTCGCGCGCCAACGCGAGACTGTCGCCCACAAAGTCGGCCACGGCGTGGAAGATCTCCGGCGTCTGGTAGTTGTGCGCCAGAATGACCGCGTTTTTCTCGCGCTTGAGACGCAGGATGGCGTCGATATCGGGCGCGTACCTCGGCCACAGCAGTTCCGGAACCACGCTTTTGATGCGCTCGTACAAGTGCGCGGTGCGCTCGGCGATCTCCGGCGTATAGCTTTCCGTGTAGCGAAGCGCGGTCGACGGCATGGCGGCGGTTGCGGTCATTATGCTCACCTTGAGTATATATGGCGGATAACAAAACCGAGTTACCTCGGCTGGCGTTATTCTAGCCTTGAGAATAAGCCCGTCAAGCGCTGCGACAGAAAATATTTCAACTTTTTAGGATTCGCCGTTGCGTCGGCTACTTGCGGGCCACCGGCAGACGGAAGCCGGTTGTAGTCCCCTCCAGCAGCACTTCGCTGCGGAACCGCACCAGTCGCGCCGGGCGGCCGCCGGTTTCGGTCGTCACGCCCCCGGTGTCTTCCACCAGGCCCTGCCCTTCCACCAATCGCCTGAAATTCGGCTTGTGGACCCGGACGCCGGCAAGCGCCTCGACGGTGCGCTGCAGATGCAGCAACGGAAAGGTCTCCGGCATCAGTTCAAAGACCACGGGACGGTATTTGATCTTCCCGCGCAGACGGGCGATGGCGGTTGCGAGAATGCGCCGATGATCCGCCAGCATGGGCTCTCCCTCGACTACGAATCCGGCAACCGAGGCATGGCGACCATCGCGCTGCGCCTCGGGGACCAGGCCCGCCTCGTACAGCAGTTCGTAGCGTTCCAGTACCGGCTCGTCGTTCCAGGGCGTTTTGCGTGTGCCGAACGTCATTCGCACACGCGCGTCGCGCAGTTTACGCTGCGCCGGCGTGGGCGCCGTCGCACACCATTCCTTGAGTCCCGCGGCGATCCGGTCGAGTATGGGGGGTCTGTCGTCGCGCCAGTCTTCCCAGGGGAAATAGCGATACCAGTTGCGCCACTCGGCATTCGCCGTCCCGGCCGGCTGCGCCTCGGGAACGAGGGCGAGATAGCCGATCGACAACACGCGGGCATTGGTGCCGGCCGCAAGACTGCGGCCACTGTCGCCGAAGGTGTAGAGTTGCTCGACGTAGCCGAGGACCTGGCGCGTCTGCGTCTCCACCCAGACGCGCAGACCGGACTCCAGCGTGCGGTGTTGCGGCTCAAGCGGACCCGAAGGCAACGCGTCGATGTCGTTATTGCGAATCGCCAGAACCTTCGGCTCGTCTTTTGTGACAGCCACGACCACCGCGCTCAAATCAACGGAGATCGCATGTTGAACCGCTTTTTCTTCATGCGCCGACCGCTGCACAGCCCTCATCGATTGGTCCTGCTTATTATGTTGCGAGGGTACGTATTCTAACGGGCGTTGCGACTCCGTTCGGGATATCGTATCGGCTCCGACCACGGCTAATCGTGATCCGAGGACACGAACGGCCCCTCACTCATGAGTCCGCGGCGGGGCAATCAGCGCTTGATGCGGATCGTGCCCTCCCAGCGGCAACTCCAGGACATGCAGCGATAGCGCTGTCGCGGCGAAAGCACGCTGGCAAAGCGATCGCCCAGACGCCGCCGGACGCGGTAGACGTCACCTTGGCACCAAGGACAATGCAGCGTGCTCCCGTCATGATTCGTATGAGCCATCCTGCCGCGCGATCCGCCAAAACCGCCGCGATCCGCGACTTCCTGCGCAAGCGAATTCAATACGTCTCCCAACCCCGAAAGCGTGAACAGGCGCGCGCCCATAGCGTTATCCTGGTCACCCGTCCCCGCGTAAACATTACCTTTTGCTGCCATAGCTACTCCCTCCTACCTGAGCGTTTCCATCATGCCGCGGCTCGCGATTTGGTATTCCGATACAACCCGGAAAATGGTGCCGCATGGAAGCGCTGTCGTGCAGTCCGCAAGAAAGATGCCCAACGTATGGCGCGGAGCATCCCTACGGACTGTCATTGCAGTACAGGCGGACTGCGATGAAAAGGTCCGGTTCGCTTCTGCAATCCTATTTAACAACTGAGTATCGCGTGTACGGCGCTGCGCCGATGGAACGCTTCACTTTACGCATAGGTGTACGACATCCGCGCCTGGCGACACTGCAACACCGCACGCACGCTTACTGCTCGGCGTTCATTACCGCGTGGAATCCGCACAGCAGAATACGGTCGGATACGCTCAACGAAGCGGCGCAGCGGCGACTCATGCGCGACCTGCGCCAATTACGTTGCAAAGTGATCCGTGGCGAAGGCGTCGCGGCGGACGGCCGATGGAAAGAGCCGAGCCTGCTGGCGCTCGGACTAAAGCGAAACGCCGCACTGCGGCTGGCGCGCCGCTACGGGCAGAACGCTGTTGTTGTCTGCAACAAACACGGCGTGCCGCGTCTGGCGATATTGCGACTGCTTTCCTAGCGCGTCAAAAAAACGCAACCACTGGACGCAGAAGCGTTTTTCCAAGCTCGAGATCTCGGGGCTGCCCTCCGCATTGTGCTGAGGTACAATCCGCGCCTCTTGCGCAGGGCAAACCGAGCTCAAGTAATGCGTTAATACGGAGAGGTGACCGAGTGGTTGAAGGTGCACGCCTGGAAAGCGTGTGTACGCCTAAAACGTACCGCGGGTTCGAATCCCGCTCTCTCCGCCAGACATCGAAGAGCCCGCGCAAGCGGGCTTCTTCATTTTCACCGCTCGTGCGTCGGGCAGCTGCCCGCGCTAAAGTACCTTGCCCGGATTCATGATGCCGCGCGGATCCAGAGTGCGCTTGATGGTGCGCATCAGTTCCATTTCCAGCGGCGACTTGTAACGCAGGATTTCCGCGCGCTTGTATTGCCCCAGACCATGCTCCGCGCTGATGCTGCCTTCAAAGCGGTGGACATTGTCGTGCACGATGCGGCTGACTTCCGGCTGTCGCGCCATGAATGCCGCTTCGTCGCTGTCGGCCGGATGAGTGACGTTGTAATGCAGATTGCCGTCGCCAAGGTGGCCGAAGGTGACGAGCCGCACGCCGGGATACGCCTGTTTCAGTGCCGCATCGGTGGCGTCGAGAAATTCCGCGATGCGCGCGATCGGCAACGAAATATCGTGCTTGATGTTCTTGCCGTCGGCCGCCTGGGCGTCGGAAATGTTCTTGCGCAGCAGCCAGAACTGCCTGCCCTGCTCCGCGTCGGCAGCCAGCCGCGTCTGGCGTGCAATGCCCTGCTCGATCGCCGCCTGCAGCACCTGTTCGGTCAGACGCTGCAAGCTCTCGGTCTCTTGCGTGTCGGTCAACTCGATCAGCGCAAGCTGCGGATACGCGGTGGCAAAAGGCTGCGGCAAGTCGGGAAAATGCTTGTGTACGAGTTCGGTGCAAATCGCCGCCATCAGCTCGAAAGCGGACAGGCGCTCGCCACAGTGCGTCCGCAAATGCTCGAGCAATGCCAGGCCTGCACGCGGGGAATCGAGCCCGACCAGGGCGACGATTCTCGCCTTCGGTTGGGGAAACAGCTTCAGCACAGCAGCGGTAATGATGCCGAGCGTGCCTTCGGCGCCGATGAACAGATGCTTGAGGTCGTAACCGCTGTTGTCCTTGCGCAGCGCGCGCAGGCCGTTCCAGACCTCGCCCGACGGCAATACGACTTCGAGGCCGAGCACCATGTCGCGTGCGTTGCCGTAACGCAGCACTTGCACACCGCCGGCGTTGGTCGACAGATTGCCGCCGAGTTGGGCCAGCCGCGCCGGCGCGACGTCGAGCGGAAACAGCCGGCCGGCGTTGCTCGCCGCGCCCTGCGCTGCCGCGAGCGTGCAGCCTGCTTCGACCGTGAACGTGTTGCCGACCGGATCGAGTGCGCGGATGCGATTCATGCGCGCCAGCGAAACGACGATCTGTCGGCCGCTCGCATCCGGCGTTGCGGCACCGCACAGGCTGGTGTTGCCGCCTTGCGGCACGATCGCCGTACCGGTCTTCGCGCATAACTTCACGATCGCCGCAACCTGCGCGGTTTCGGATGGCATGGCCACGGCAAGCGGCACACCGAAGTAGCGCTTGCGCCAATCGGTTGCGTGCGCGGTCAGCTTTGCCTCATCGCGCACCACACCTTCGGCGCCGACGATTTCGGCAAGGCGGGAAAGTATGGATTCACGATCGAGCATGGGCGAATTCTACGCGCCGAAACGCGACCGGACCCATACGCACATCACAACGCTCTCGCCTCAGATCGCCTGCTTCAACTGCTCCAGGATGCCTGGGTTCTCCAGCGTGGAAATGTCCTGCGTGATCGCCTCGTCTCGGGCGATGGCGCGCAGCAGGCGACGCATGATCTTGCCGGAACGCGTCTTCGGCAGATTGTCGCCGAAGCGGATTTCACGCGGCTTGGCGATCGGCCCGATTTCCCTGGCCACCCATTCGCGTAACTCGTCGGCAATGCGATGCGCCTCATCGCCGGTGGGGCGCGGCCCCTTGGTTACGACAAACGCGACAATCGCTTCACCCGTCACCTCATCCGGACGGCCAATGACAGCGGCTTCGGCAACCAGTTTCGTGTTCGCCACGAGTGCGGATTCGATTTCCATGGTGCCCAGTCGATGGCCCGAGACGTTCAACACATCGTCGATGCGACCCATGATCGTGTAGAAACCATTCATGTCGCGCGTCGCGCCGTCGCCCGCAACGTAATACTTGCCCTGAAACTCAGACGGGAAATAAGTTTTCTTGTAACGCTCGGGATCGCCCCAGATGGTACGCAGCATCGACGGCCAGGGCTTCTTGACCACCAGGATGCCACCCTTGCCGTTCGGCACCGACTCGCCCGCTTCATCGACGATGTCGACCACGATGCCTGGCAGCGGCAGCGTGCACGAGCCGGGCTTCAATGTGGTTGCGCCCGGCAGCGGCGAAATCATGTGCGCGCCGGTTTCCGTCTGCCACCACGTGTCGACCAGCGGACAGCGCGAATCGCCCACGACCGTGTAGTACCACATCCAGGCTTCCGGATTGATCGGCTCGCCCACGCTGCCGAGAATGCGCAGGCTGGAGAGATCGTAGCGTTTCGGCGCATCCGGACCGGCCTTGATGAGTGCGCGAATCGCCGTCGGCGCGGTATAGAAGACCGAGACCTTGTGATCCTGGATGAGCTTCCAGAAGCGCCCTGCGTCGGGATAGGTCGGCACGCCTTCGAACACCACCTGCGTTGCGCCGCAGGCCAGCGGCCCGTAAGTGACATAGGTGTGGCCGGTCACCCAGCCCACATCCGCGGTACACCAGAAAACATCGTTGGATTTGTAATCGAAGACCCACTTCATGGTGAGTACAGCCCCGAGCAGAAAGCCCGCCGTCGAATGCTGGACGCCCTTCGGCTGACCGGTCGAACCGGAGGTATAGAGAATGAACAGCGGATGCTCGGCATTCACCCAGACCGGTTCGCAGTGATCGGCCTGCCCTTTGATCACCTCGTGCCACCATTGATCGCGCGGCGTATTCATTGCGATCGCGGTGCCGGTGCGGCGATACACGATCACGTCACGGACGCTCTCGCAGTTGCCCATCGTCAGCGCTTCGTCCACCGCCGGCTTGAGTGGAATCTCGCGCCCCCCGCGCATCTGACCATCGGCGGTGATGATCATCGTTGCGCCGGCGTCAACAATGCGCTCATGCACGCTCTTGGCCGAGAAGCCGCCGAACACGACCGAGTGCGTCGCGCCGATCCTGGCGCAAGCCTGCATCGCGACCACCGCCTCGATCGACATCGGCATGTAGATGAGCACGCGATCGCCCGATGCGACGTTACGCTCCTTCAGGGCGTTGGCGAAGCGGCAGACGCGCTGATAGAGCTCACGATAGGTGACGCGGCTTACTTTG
This sequence comes from Nitrosomonadales bacterium, assembly GCA_036676355.1. Lineage (GTDB taxonomy): Bacteria > Pseudomonadota > Gammaproteobacteria > Burkholderiales > SG8-39 > ZC4RG42. Next base: position 16,157 of record JAKFDA010000097.1, read on the forward strand.
CCGTCGTCGGCCTCGAAGATGATGGCGACCTTGTTCGGTTGCGTGGTCAGATGGCGATCGAGACAGTTATAGGACGCATTCAGCTCGCCGTCGTCATACCACTTGTAGAACGGCGCATTGCTTTCATCCAGCACGTGCGTAAACGGTTTCTTCCAGCTCAGGTGCTCGCGGCCGAGGCGCGCCCAGAATCCTTCGTAGTCGCGCTCGGCCTCGTCGCACAACGCGCGGTACTCGTCCATACCGGAAATATTCGCCTGTCGGACGAAATCCGGTGTGGGCGGAAACAGTCGCTCTTCGATAAGAACCGACTGAATGGTGAGCTTCTTCATGGATCTGTCTCCTGTCTGGACCCCGCCGGCGCGCTTCTGTGGCGACGCTATGCTCACGGTTCAACCGTCGATGCATTCGGCGAAACAGCGCCAATGGAAGCACCATTCGGGCTCGCTGTAAACGGGCTTGAGGCTCGCAGGCAGCATTCCGAACGGCGCCGCACGCGCCATTTCCGCCGCCGCCCGGGCTTTGCCGCCGAGCGTCAAAAATGGCGCATAGTCCTTGAATCCCGATAAAAAAACGGGGCCAAGGCCCCGTTTTTTTAGCGCAACAGCCGATCGATCAGGTCTTCGGCTGAAGCAGCGTGCCCCGGCAGCTTTTCTTGCCGCAATAGCAGGGCCAGCGTTTCTTCTCGGCCTTGGTGTGCTTCTCGTCCAGCGTGATGCCGTAGTTATAACCGAGCTCTTCGCCTTCCTTGATCTTGCGAATAGCCTCAATGTAAATGCGGCCGTCCTCATCGACAGCTTCGCAGTTCGGTTCGCAGGAGTGGTTGATCCAGCGTGCCGCATTGCCGCCCTGCGCCGCGTCGATCACCGTGTCGTCGTCGATCTCGAACAGGAAAGTGTGCGTCGGTTTACCGTCGACATCCGGATAGAGCTTGCAGGCGAGCTTGTAGGAAATCCGCTTGCCCTTGTACTCGATGATGCGATCGCCCTTGGCGATGTCCATGGCTGCGAAAACGCCGCGACCGTGGATTTTCGACCAGCGCACGACATACGATTTTTGCGCCGCACTTTTCTTCGCCGCGGCCTTTTTCGGTGCTGCCTTCACAACATCGTGTCCGTTCAATCTGACAAACTTCGCGGATTTCGTGGGCTTCGCTGTTTTCGAGGATGCTGAAGACTTCGACGTTTTCGAAGTCCGGGACTGTGTTGCGCTTGGCATGAACCTACGTCTCTGTCGGCAAAGTGCGCATTCTAAGCCAAGCCGCGTCGAATTTAGGGAATGTCTGATTAAGTGCCGAGGATGGTTGCGAGTGCGGGACCGCGAAGGGCGGAGCAGGCTCCATCGGCTTCATCGATGGGTGCGACCCCGCAGCGGGCTGTGAATGTGCCGGTTCACTTCGCGTTCCTTCATGTGCCTTTGCGGTCGCATCGCCTGAAGGGGCTCCTGCTCCAAGCGCCGGCACATGGCTGTACGAGTGAGGACAAAGCAATCGATCGCTTATACGAAACGAACCGGCGATCGCCTCGATCAAACAACCTTAATCAGAGCTTCCTTAAGCAAAGTACAGGCTCGGCGCTTCGTTAATGTCTGCCGACCATTTCCTCGGGTTTGACCCAAAGGTCGAAATCCTCCGCGCCGACATAACCCAGTGCCAGTGCAGCTTCCTTCAACGTGCTGCCCTCGCGATGCGCTTTCTTCGCGATCTGCGCCGCCTTGTCGTAACCGATGTGAGGATTCAGCGCGGTCACCAGCATCAGCGAACGACGCAGCAACTCATCGATGCGTTCGCGTATCGGCTCGATGCCGCGCGCGCAATGCGCATCGAAACTCGCCGCGCCATCGCCGAGCAGACGCACGCTCTGCAGGAACGCGTGAATCATGAGCGGCTTGTAGACGTTGAGCTCGAAGTTGCCCTGCGAGCCGCCGAAGTTGACCGCCACGTCGTTGCCGAAGACCTGGCCGCAGGCCATGGTCAGCGCTTCGGACTGCGTCGGATTGACCTTGCCCGGCATGATCGAACTGCCGGGCTCGTTTTCCGGGATGGAGATTTCTCCCAGGCCCGAGCGTGGTCCGGAAGCGAGCCAGCGCACATCGTTGGCGATCTTGACCAGCGAGGCAGCAAGCGTCTTCAGTGCGCCGTGTCCGTGTACCAGCGCGTCATGCGCGGCCAGCGCCTCGAACTTGTTCGGCGCGGAAACGAAGCGCAGGCCGGTCAACGTGCCGAGTTCCGCCGCCACACGCTCGCCGAATTCCGGATGCGCATTGAGGCCGGTGCCGACCGCGGTGCCGCCGAGGGCGAGCTCCGACAGATGCGGCTGTGCATCGCGCAAATGGCGCAATCCATGATCGAGTTGCGCGACATAGCCGGAGAACTCCTGGCCCAGAGTGAGCGGCGTCGCATCCTGCAAATGAGTGCGCCCGATCTTGACGATATCGGCGAAGGCGTCGGACTTTTCGCGCAGCGTATTGCGCAGGCCTTCGATCGCCGGGATGAGATGGCGCTCGATCTGTTCGACCGCAGCGACAGACATCGCGGTCGGGAACACATCGTTGGAGGACTGCCCGCGATTGACGTCGTCGTTGGGATGCACGCGCCGCCCTTCGCCGCGTTCACCGCCCATCAACTCGGAGGCACGGTTGGCGAGCACCTCGTTCATGTTCATGTTGCTCTGCGTGCCCGAGCCGGTCTGCCACACCACCAGGGGGAATTCGCCATCGTGGCGGCCCGCGAGTACTTCGTCGGCGGCGGTTATGATCGCGTCGGCCTTTGCGCCGTCGATCTGGCCCAGCTCGCGGTTGACGGTTGCGCAGGCACGCTTCACCAGCGCCAGCGCGCGAATCAGTGCGGAAGGCATGCGTTCGCCGGAAATGCGGAAATGCTCGAGCGAGCGCTGGGTCTGTGCACCCCACAAATGATCGGCCGGCACTTCGATGTCGCCGAAGGTGTCGCGTTCAATGCGTGTGTTCATTTCCATGCCTCTGCGTTAATGAAGTGATGAAAGAACATCCCTGCATTCGATGCTTCCGGCCCGGTGCCGTTCCGCTGACGCGCAGCGCTGCGGCCGGGTCAGCCTTTGGTCAGCGCATCGATGCCGGCTTGCGCGATCTGCTCGTCCTCATGCGACTGCACGCCGGATACACCGACGCCGCCGATGCAGACGCCATCGACGAGAATCGGCAATCCACCCTGCACCGGCAGTACCGGCATTGCGAGCGTAGCCAGACGGCCGTTCTTGATGCGCTCTTCCCACATGCCGGAAGCGCGTCGGGTCGTGGCCGCGGTGCGGCCCTTGCCCACGGAAATTTCGGCATTGGCCGGCGTCGCCCCATCCATGCGATGAAAATGCAGAAGATGCCCGCCATCGTCCAGGATCGCGATAGCGACCTGCCAGTTGTTCTTTACCGCTTCGGCTTCCGCAGCTGCGGCGATACGCTTGCAATCGTCGAGCGTCAGGCAGGGACGTTGGCGCATGGATACTCTCCTTGTTGTTCCATCGGGAACTGACAAGTCTGCCGCAGCGCGGACGGTGGAGCAACCGCGGCGTTACGCCGCTACGGCAGCCGCTTGCGGATCGCGTCGCGCCGCGGCGAGATAGTCGCTGGACTGCATCTCGATCAGTCTGCTCGCGGTACGGGCGAACTCGTTGACGAACGGCCCTTCGCGATAAAGCTCTTCCGGCGGCACTGCGGCCGACACGACCAACTTGACCTTGCGATCGTAGAAGATGTCCACCAGCCAGGTGAAGCGCCGGGCCTTGTCGGCGTCGTCTTCCGTCAGCGCCGGAATGTTGGACACGATGACAGTATGGAAGCGCTTGGCCAGATCGAGGTAGTCCATGTGCGAGCGCGCGCCGCCGCATAACACGGCGAAGTCGAACCACACCACGCCGCCGGCACGGCGCTCGAAGGGAATGATGCGGCCCTCCACGTCCAGCTCATGATGTTCTTCTTCGACTTCTGCAATCTGCTTGAAGGCGGCCAGCAGCGCGGCGTCCGCCGCCGGGCCGAGGGGACAGTGGTAAATCTCCACACCCTGCAATGCGCGGCGCCGATAGTCGACACCGCCGTCCACATGCACGACATCGAGGCGCTCCTTGATCAGCGCTATGGTCGCCAGGAACCGTTCGCGCTGCAGTCCATGCCGGTACAGACTGTCCGGATGATAATTGGACGTCATGCAGTAGACGACGCCGCGATCCATGGTTTGTTCGAGCAGACGCCCGAGGATCATCGCGTCGGCGATATCGTCGACATGGAATTCATCGAAGCAGATCAACCGATAGCGACGCGCGATCCGTGCCGCAACTGCCGCGAGCGGATCTTCCTTGCCCTTGAAGCTTTCCATTTCGCGATGCACATCGCGCATGAAGTGGTGGAAGTGAACGCGCCGCTTGCGCTCCTGCGGCACGGTCAGATAGAAGGTATCCATGAGCAGGCTTTTGCCGCGACCGACGCCGCCCCACAGATAAAAGCCGCGCGGCGCGACCCGCTGCAGCAGCAAACGCTTCCAGGCGTTATTGCTGCGCGCTTCGTACTGTACCCACTGTTCGTAAGTGCGCTGCAGGCGTTGCACCGCCGCGTACTGGGATTCGTCCGGCGTATAGCCGCGTCTCGCCAGCGTTTCGTGGAAATACTCGAGAACGGTAAGCGGCAGCCGTACCGCAGGTTTGGTGTATTCCTCGGCATCGAATACGCTGCCGTCGCCGGTGGACGGCAGCGGCTCGTACTGTTCGACTTCGGTTTGGCGGTCGTGCATGAATCGGAAGCGACGTTCGACCCGGGAAGGTTACCGCACATCCGGCCGAAGCACGGTCGCTCAGTTCAAAAATAGGTCAAATGTTCAACGCTCGCTTATCGACTGCCAGCGCCGCCTCACGCATCGCCTCCGTCAGCGAAGGATGCGCGTGCACGATACGCGCAATGTCTTCCGATGAGGCGCGGAATTCCATCGCCACGACCGCCTCGGCGATCAGTTCGGATGCGTGCGTGTTGATGACGTGCACACCCAGAATCTCGTCGGTCTTTTCGTGCGCCAGCATCTTCACGAAGCCGTGGGTATCGCCTGCGCATAGCGCGCGTCCGTTGACCGAGAACGGGAATTGCCCGGCGCGGTAGGGAATGCCGGCGTCCTTGAGCTGTTGCTCGGTCTTGCCAACCCAGGCGATTTCCGGCGACGTGTAGATCACCCAGGGAATGGTTTCCAGATTCAGGTGAGCCTTTTGGCCGGCTATCAGTTCGGCCACCATCACGCCCTCTTCCTCGCCCTTGTGCGCCAGCATCGGGCCGCGCACGACATCGCCGATGGCGAATAGGTTGGGCAACGTGGTGCGACAGTGGTCGTCGACCTCGACGAAGCCGCGCGCATCGCGCTTCAGCCCTACCTCGTCCGCGCCCAGCCCGTCCGTGTTCGGCACACGGCCGATCGCGACGATCAGCTTGTCGCATTCGAGCTTTTGTTGCGCCCCTTCATGTTCGTACGTGATGGTGACGCCGCGCTTGCCGCGTTGCACCGCACCGAGCTTTACACCGAGCCGAATATCGAGCTTTTGCTCCTTGGTGAATATCTTCCAGACTTCGCGTGAAACCGCTTCGTCGGCTGCGGCAAGAAAGGTCGGCAGCGCTTCAAGCACCGTGACTTCGGCACCGAGGCGGCGCCAGACACTGCCCAGCTCCAGACCGATCACCCCGGCGCCGACGACGGCAAGCTGTTTCGGCACCGTCTTGAAATCGAGCGCGCCGATGTTGTCGCAAATGAGTTCGTTGTCGATCTCGACGCCGGGCAGTGCGCGCGGCTTGGATCCGGTCGCGACAACGACGTACTTCGCAGACACGAACTCGCCGCCGACGTCCACCTGCCAGCCCTGGTCGCCTCGACCGACCAGCCTGCCGTGCCCCTTGAGCCAGACGATCTTGTTCTTGCGGAAGAGAAACTCGATGCCGCCGGTCATCTTGGCGACGATCGCGTCCTTGCGGCCGACCATTTTCGCCACGTCGATAGTGGCGCCGCTGACGGTGATGCCGTGGCCGCCCAATCTTTTGGTCGCATGCTCGTATTCTTCCGAGGACTGCAACAATGCCTTGGAAGGAATGCAGCCGACGTTGAGACAGGTGCCCCCCAGAACGGGCTTGTCTGCGCCGTTACGCCACTCCTCGACGCAGGCGGTCTTCATACCCAATTGCGCCGCACGAATCGCGCACATATAGCCGGCCGGGCCGGAGCCGATGACAACGACGTCGAAGGATTGATTATTCATCTTTCATCTTAAGATCGACACACCGAAAAAATTCCGAACCACCAGGACGCCAAGCGCACGGAAGTACGTCCGATTGTTTTTCTGGTGTCTCGGCGCCTTGGTGGTTCAAAAGTTGTTCTTGGGCTGTTAGAGGTCCAGCAGCACCCGCGCAGGCTCTTCCAGCGCTTCCTTGATCGCCACCAGGGTCAGTACCGCTTCACGCCCGTCGACAATACGATGATCGTAGGACAGCGCGAGATAGTTGATCGGCCGAATCACCACCTGACCGTTTTCGGCAACCGGGCGCTCGCGCGTCGCGTGTATACCGAGAATTGCGCTTTGCGGCGGGTTGATGATCGGGGTCGACAACATCGACCCGAACACGCCGCCGTTGGAAATCGAGAACGTGCCCCCCGTCAGTTCCTCGATGCTGAGCTTGCCCTCCTGCGCACGCCGACCATAGTCGCCGATCTGCTTCTCCACGTCGGCAAGGCTCATCTGGTCACAATTGCGCAGGATCGGCACCACCAGCCCGCGCGGGCTGCTGACCGCGATGCCGATATCGAAATATCCGTGATAGACGATGTCGTGACCGTCGACCGAAGCGTTGACGATCGGATACTTTTTCAATGCGTGCACCGACGCCTTGACGAAGAACGACATGAAGCCGAGCTTCACGCCGTGCTCCTTCTCGAAGCGCTCGCCGTATTTTTTGCGCAGATCGATGACCGGCTGCATGTTCACTTCGTTGAACGTCGTGAGGATCGCGGCGGTCTGTTGCGACTGCACCAGACGCTCGGCGACTCGCGCCCGCAAGCGTGACATCGGCACGCGCTGCTCGGGTCGACCGGCGAGCAACTGCTCGACATTGACCGGCGGCGCCGGTGGTAGTGAAGGTTTGGCAGCAGGCGGCGCGGCCGGCGTCGCGGCCTTGGCAATATGTTCGAGCACATCGCCCTTGGTGATACGTCCGTCGCGACCGCTGCCCGCGATGACCGTCGGATCGACGCTCTGTTCCTCGACCAGCTTGCGCGCCGCAGGCATCAGGCGCGCATCCTGACGCGCTTCGGTCGGTGCCGCGACCGGAGTGGGTTCCACCAGCGCCGGTTCCGGACGCATCGCCTGCGCGCTCGCCGACGCTTGCACGGCGGGTTCCGCTTCGGCGGTGGCCTTGGCTTCGGTATCGATGGTGGCGATGACTTCGCCGGAGGCGACCGTGCCGCCATCGCCCTTGATGATTTTGGTGAGGACGCCGTCTGCCGGTGCGGGCAGTTCGAGCACGACTTTGTCGGTTTCAATATCGATCAGATTCTCGTCGCGCTGCACCGCCTGACCTTCCTTCTTATGCCACGCAAGCAGCGTTGCTTCGGACACCGACTCCGACAGCTGCGGCACCTTCACTTCTACTAGCATGATTGCTCCGTTCGGTTTTTTGATCGGGCTCGGCTAAGCTCCGCCTCGACGTACAGCAAAAACACCACGCGTAACGCGCCGGACTTCCGTTACTTCATTCCACCATAATTCAGCGCTCTCCGCGCGCGACGCTCAACTGATTACTTGAATTTTCCGAACGCCATCTCGATCAGTCGCTTCTGCTGTTCGCTGTGCTTCGCCATATACCCGACCGCGGGCGAAGCGCTCGACATGCGGCCGGCGTAATGCAGCTTCTGATCGGGGCGAAGATTCTCGATGAAATAGTGTTGCGTCTGATACCAGGCACCCTGGTTCTGCGGTTCTTCCTGACACCACACCACCTCCTTGGCGTTCGGATAAGACTTCATTTCCGCGGCGAAGTGCTTATGCGGAAAAGGATAGAGCTGCTCCACGCGAATGATGGCGACATTGTCGGCGCGACGCTCGCGCCGTGCGGCCAGCAGGTCGTAATAGATCCGCCCCGACGTCGCGATAATACGCGTCACCTTCTTGGCATCCAGTGCGTCGACTTCGCTGATCACGGTCTGGAAGCAGCCCTCGGCCAGTTCCTTGATGTTCGATGCCGCCTCTCGTTTACGCAGCAGCGATTTCGGCGTCATGACCACCAGCGGTTTGCGAAACGGCCTCAGCATCTGGCGACGCAACAGATGGAAAATCTGCGCCGGCGTGCTCGGCACGCAAACCTGGATATTGTGTTCCGCGCACAATTGCAGATAGCGTTCGAGGCGAGCCGAGGAATGCTCCGGCCCTTGCCCCTCATAGCCGTGCGGCAGGAACATGACCAGGCCGCACATGCGTCCCCACTTTGCTTCGCCCGAAGTGATGAACTGGTCGATCACGACCTGCGCGCCATTGGCGAAATCGCCGAACTGCGCTTCCCAGATCACAAGTTCGTTCGGTTCGGCGCAGGCATAGCCGTATTCGAAGCCGAGCACCGCTTCTTCCGACAGCACGGAATCGATGACGACGAAGTCGGCCTGGTTCTCCTGCACATTCGATAGCGGCACATAGATCCCGGCGTCCCAGCGCTCGCGATCCTGATCGTGCAGTACGGCATGACGATGCGCGAACGTGCCGCGCCCGGAATCCTGCCCGGACAGACGCACGCCATAACCGGCGACCAGCAGGCTGGCGTAGGCGAGCGTTTCACCCATGCCCCAGTCGAGCAGCTGATTGCCCTTGCCCATTTCACGACGCGCCGCGAGGACGCGCTCGACCGTGGGGTGCAGCTTCACATCTTCGGGAATCGTCGTGACCCGCTCGGCCAGCCGCTGCAGTTCTTCCAGCGGCACCGTCGTGTCGGCCAGTTCCGTCCACTTGGTATCCATGAACGGCCGCCAGTCGACCGCGTACGTGCGCTGGAAGTTGGACAGCACCGGGCTCGAGGTATGCCGGCCTTCATCGAGCGCCTGCCGGTAGCTCTTGATCAGCCCGTCCGCGTCCTCTTCGCTGATCACACCCTGCACCACCAGTTTGTCCGCATAGAGTTTGCGCGTGCCGGGATGCTGGACGATCTTGGTATACATCAGCGGCTGGGTGATGAACGGCTCGTCCTGTTCGTTATGCCCCAATCGCCGGAAGCACACGATATCGACAACCACGTCTTTCTTGAATTCCTTGCGGAAGTCCATCGCCAGTTGCATGACGAACACGGCGGCTTCCGGATCGTCGCCGTTGACGTGAAAGATCGGCGCCTCGATCATTTTCGCCACATCGGTGCAATACAGCGTCGAACGCGTATCGCGCGCATCGGACGTGGTGAACCCGATCTGGTTGTTGATGATGACGTGTACCGTGCCGCCGGTGCCGTAACCGCGCGTCTGCGCCAGGTTGAGGGTTTCCATCACCACGCCCTGCCCGGCAAACGCCGCGTCGCCGTGAATGAGTACCGACAGTACCTTGTCGCCCTCGAGGTCTTTGCGCCGATGCTGTCGCGCGCGCACCGAGCCTTCTACCACCGGATTGACGATCTCCAGATGCGACGGGTTGAACGCGAGCGACAGATGCAACGGCCCGCCGGGCGTTGCGACGTCCGACGAAAAGCCGTTGTGGTATTTCACGTCGCCGGATGACAATTCGCTGACCGTCTTGCCTTCGAACTCGGAGAACAGATCTTTCGGCGAACGGCCGAGGGTATTGACCAACACGTTGAGCCGGCCACGGTGCGCCATGCCGATGACGACTTCCTCGATGCCGTGCGTGCCGGCGCGGCGCACCAATTCATCCATCACCGGAATCAGCGTTTCGCCGCCTTCGAGCGAGAAACGTTTCTGCCCGACGTAACGAGTGTGCAGATATTTTTCCAGCGTCTCGGCCGCTGTCAGGCGCTCGAGAATCCGCGTCCTCGTCTCGGCATTGAATGTCGGATGCGAGCGCACCGATTCCAGACGCTGCTGGACCCAGCGCTTTTGCGCCGGATCGCTCATGTACATGTACTCGACGCCGATGGCGCCGCAATACGTTTCGCGCACCGCCTGCAGGATCTCGCGCAAGGTCATGCGCTCCGGCCCGACCAACGTACCGGTGTTGAACACGGTTTCGAGATCGGCGTCGGTCAGATCGTAATAAGCGGGCTCCAGTTCGGGAATATTCGGGCGCGGCATCCGCTTGAGCGGATCGAGTTGCGCCCAGCGTGCGCCCATGAAGCGATGCGCATGGATGAGCCACAGCACATAGATCTGCTTGCGCTCGACACTCAGCTCGCCCTGCGGGGCGCCGACGTGCAAGGTACCCTGGCGGGCGCGCTGCGCGAAGGCGTGTACCACCGGCGCATGCGCGACATCGTGCGCGTCGGTACCGGCGAGCCCCGGGAGCAATTGCATGCGATCGAAATATTCGCGCCATTCCGGCGAGATCGACTGCGGATTGTCCAGATAGGACTCGTACAGATCCTCGATGAACGGCGCGTTTCCGCCGAAGAGATAGGAGTTCTCCAGCAACTGCTTCAGCATCTGTTCACCTCGCTACAACAAAAGCTAACAGCTCGAACCCGGCACCGCCAAGGCACAAAGAGACGCCGATCAAAAACTTTGCGCCCTTCGCCTCTTCGCCTTGGTGGTTCAGGATCTTCGCTACGCATTACCGCTTATCGATCGGCACCACGTCCCGCTTCGTATTGCCGGTATAGAGCTGACGCGGCCGGCCGATTTTCTGATCCGGGTCGGAAATCATCTCCATCCATTGCGCGACCCAGCCGACCGTCCGTGCCAGAGCGAAAATGCACGTGAACATCGAAGTCGGAATGCCGAGCGCGCGCTGCACGATACCGGAATAGAAATCGACGTTCGGATAGAGCTTGCGATCGACGAAGTATTGGTCTTCCAGCGCGATCTTCTCCAGCTCCATGGCCAGCTTGAACAGCCGATCGTTCTGCAGACCCAGCTCGCTCAGCACCTCGTGGCAGGTCTCGCGCATCAACTTGGCGCGCGGATCGTAGTTCTTGTACACGCGATGGCCGAAGCCCATCAGGCGGAAGCCCGAATCCTTGTCCTTGGCCTTCTTGACGTATTCGCCGACGCGCGAGACGTCGCCGATTTCTTCCAGCATCTGCAGACAGGCTTCGTTCGCGCCGCCGTGCGCCGGGCCCCACAGGCAGGCAATACCGGCGGCGATGCAGGCAAACGGATTGGCGCCCGACGAGCCGGCCAACCGCACCGTCGAAGTGGAGGCGTTCTGCTCGTGATCGGCGTGCAGGATGAAAATGCGATCCAGCGCCCGCACCAGCACGTCGTTCACCTTGTAGTCCTCGGTCGGCACCGAGAACATCATGCGCATGAAGTTGGCCGTGTATGACAGATCGTTGCGCGGATAGACGAATGGGTGGCCCATCGAATACTTGTGCGCCATCGCGGTGATGGTCGGCATTTTGCCGATCAGGCGGAACGCGGATATTTCGCGATGCTCCGGGATGCTGATGTCGAGCGAGTCGTGATAGAACGCCGACAGCGCGCCGACCGTGCCGACCAGCACGGCCATCGGGTGCGAGTCGCGGCGAAAGCCGGTGTAGAAGCGCGCCAGTTGCTCATGCACCATGCTGTGCTTGGCGACCTTGCCGACGAAATGATCCTTCTGCTCCTGGTTCGGCAACTCGCCGTAGATGAGCAGATGACACACTTCAAGGAAGTCGCATTGGCGCGCCAGTTGATCGATCGGATAACCGCGATAGAGCAGCACGCCCTCGTCGCCGTCGATGTATGTGATGCTCGAACGGCAACTCGCTGTCGACAGGAAACCCGGATCGTAAGTGAACATCCCCGTCTTGCCATACAGGGTGCGGATATCCACCACGTCGGGGCCGATGCTGCCGCCGAGGACCGGAATTTCAACTGACTGGCCTTCCCCGTACTGGAGCACTGCCTTGCCGTTGGGTTTCATTACTACCTCCTTCTGCTGACTTGGGAACGGCCGGGCCGTTCTCTATTTTCAAACCATTGCCGATGGACGGTGCCGCTCCGATCGCTGTTGCAAAGGGGAATCCAGGACGATCCACCTTGCGGACTTGATGGCGCGGCGCGGTCTCAGCCGGCGCGAATCAGGTCCACCATTTCCTGCAAGCCGGGGTCGTCGCATTCGACGCGCCCCGACAATACATCCCACAAATCATGATCCTCGTAATCCAGCAGCTGTTGCAGTCGGGCGAACCCATGCGCATCCAGCCGGCGCGAATGCCGGGCGAAAAACCGCTCGAGCATCAGATCGTTCTCGAGCAAACCGCGACGGCAACGCCAGTGCGCGCGGCGCAAATCCAGTTCGGTTACCGTCATCGTCATACTGAGCGTCGGGTGAGCAACTCGCGAATCCGCCCGATCGCTTCGGCAGGATTCAGGCCCTTGGGACAGACGTCGGTGCAATTCATGATCGTACGACAACGAAACAGCCGATACGGGTCCTCGAGATTGTCGAGCCGCTCATTGAGCGCCTGATCGCGACTGTCGACAATGAAACGATACGCCTGCAACAAGCCGGCCGGACCGACGAATTTGTCCGGGTTCCACCAGAACGACGGGCAGGAACTGGTACAGCATGCGCACAGGATGCATTCGTACAGGCCGTTGAGCCGTTCACGGTCTTCCGGACTCTGCAGCCGCTCGCGTTCGGGCAGCGGCTCGTCGTTGACCAGATACGGCTTCACCGATTCGTACTGCTGGAAAAACTGCGTCATATCGACGATCAGATCGCGGATCACCGGCAGGCCGGAGAGCGGGCGGATTTCCACCGGCTCCTTGACCTCGGTGATCTTGGTGACGCAGGCGAGTCGGTTCTTGCCGTTGATGTTCATCGCATCCGAGCCGCAGATGCCCTCGCGGCAGGAGCGGCGGAATCCCAGACTGTCATCCTGTTCGCGCGCTCTGACCAGAACGTCGAGCAGCATGCGATCCGTCGGCTCGAGCTCGACGTGGAAGTCCTGCATGTAGGGCTTCTTGTCCTTGTCCGGATCGTAACGAAAGATCCTTAGATGCATGCTGCCTCCGGGGTTGTTCTTAATACACCCGCGCCTTGGGCGGGACTGAATCGGCCGTCAGGGGTTTCAGATTGACCGGTTTGTAAGCCAAACGATCGTTTTCCTTATACCAAAGCGTGTGCTTGAGCCAGTTGACGTCATCACGCCGATGGTAGTCCTCGCGATCGTGCGCGCCGCGCGTTTCCTTGCGCGCTTCGGCCGAAACCATGGTGGCGCGCGCCACCTCGACCAGGTTGTCCAGTTCCAACGCGGCCACCAGGGCGGTATTGAACACCCTGCTCTTATCGTGGATTTCGGTTCGGGCGACACGCTCGCTCAGCACGCGCACCATTTCCACGCCTTCGGTCAGCAGATCCGGAAAACGAAAAACACCGCAGTGCGCCTGCATCGCCCGCCGCAGATCGGCGCGCACCTCGTACACGTGCTCGCCGCCGGTCTGCGTCATGATTCGCGCAACCCGCTCTCGGCTCAGTTCCCCGGCATCCGCCGGCAGATCGCTGTGTCCCGGATTGGCATGGAGGAAACGCATGATGGCGTCGCCCGACGATTTGCCGAACACCAGCAAATCGGTGAGCGAATTGGTGCCCAGCCGGTTGGCGCCGTGAATGGAGGCGCAAGCGCACTCGCCCGCAGCATAGAAACCGGGCACGACCGTGTTCGAGCCGTCGGCGCCCGGCACAACCACTTCGCCGTGATAATTGGTCGGAATTCCGCCCATCTGATAGTGCGCCGTCGGCACGACCGGGATCGGATCGCGCACCGGGTCGACATTGGCGAACTGACGCGCGATCTCGCGAATGCCCGGCAGACGCTTTTCGATGACCTCCGGGCCGAGATGATCGAGCTTGAGCAGCACATGGTCGCCTCGGGTGCCGCAACCGCGACCTTCCTTGATCTCGGTCGCCATGGCGCGCGACACCACGTCGCGGCTGGCCAGATCCTTGGCGGTCGGCGCATAACGCTCCATGAAGCGCTCGCCGTCGCGGTTGAGCAGATAGCCGCCCTCGCCGCGTACGCCTTCGGTAATGAGCACCCCCGCACCGGCCACCCCGGTCGGATGGAACTGCCAGAATTCCATGTCCTCGAGCGGGAAGCCGGCGCGCGCCGCCATGCCCGGGCCGTCGCCGGTATTGATGAATGCGTTGGTCGTCGCCGCGAAAATCCGCCCCGCGCCGCCGGTCGCCAACAGCGTCGCGCGCGCATGAAAGATCGAAATCTCGCCCGTTTCCATTTCCAGCGCCGCCACGCCCAGCACCCGCCCTTCGGCGTCGCGGATCAGATCCAGCGCCATCCATTCGACGAAGAACTGGGTGTGCGCCCGCACATTGCGTTGATAGAGCGTATGCAACATGGCATGACCGGTGCGGTCGGCGGCGCAACAAGAGCGCTGCACCACCGGACCGGCGCCGAAGTTCTGCATATGGCCGCCGAATGGGCGCTGATAAATGGTGCCGTTCTCGTTGCGGTCGAAAGGCATACCAAAATGTTCGAGTTCGACCACCACTTCGGGCGCCATACGGCACATGAATTCGATGGCGTCCTGATCGCCGAGCCAGTCCGACCCCTTGATGGTGTCGTACATATGCCATTGCCAGGAGTCGGGCCCCATGTTCGACAGCGCCGCGCCGACACCGCCTTGCGCCGCGACCGTGTGCGAACGGGTCGGAAAGACTTTCGAGAGTACGGCGACGCGCAAACCCCCTTCGGAAAGCTGCAGTGCGGCACGCAGACCCGCCCCGCCCGCGCCGACCACGACCGCATCGAACTGTCTGGAAACGAGCTTCACACTAGCGTCCTGTTCCGTAAGCCCACCTAGCCCCTCCACATGATCTGCACCGCCCAGATCGCATAGCCGGACAGTGCCACGATGACCAGTACATACAGCGCCAGGCGCAATCCGGTCGGCTTGGCGTAATCCATCAGAATGTCGCGCATGCCGACCCAGGCGTGATAACAGACGCTCAGCAGGAACAGCAGCGTGACAACACGAACCCAACCCGATGCGAACAATGCCTTCCACGCGGCATGGTCGGCGGGGCGCGCGATGGCGAATGTCGCGATCGCGAGCACCGTGTAAATGGCCATGATGACGGCGGTGATGCGCTGCCGCAGCCATTGGCCCGTGCCGTAATGTGCGCCGACAAGACTACGCATCACCACAATAGCGCCCATCCGAAAAAAAGCGTCAGCGCAATGCTGATCGCAAGGGTCAGACGCGCGGAAGCGCGCGCCGAAGGCAGATCGATACCGATATGCAGGTCGAGCAGCAGATGACGCAGGCCGGCCGTCCAGTGATGCGCGTAGGCCCAGACCAGCCCGAGAACAACGAGTTGTGCAAACGGGTGCGCGAGTTGCCGCCGAACGGCTTCGTAGCGTGCCTCCGATGCAAGACTGCCGTCGAACAGGAACAGCAGCCAGGGCAGCGCAAGAAATAGCACCGCGCCGCTGATGCGGTGCAGGATTGAAACGATGCCGGGGATGGGAAGGTTGAAGAGACTGACATTTAACCAGAGCGGACGCCTCTTTTTTTTCACCGCAGCATCAGGCATCTAAGGATGACCTCCCTTGTTAGATAGCGTCAGAGCAGACACCGGATGTCTCGCTCGCCATACACCGCCCGTTGTGGAATTCCTCATTCAACCATCGAAGCGGCACGAACTTGCGACCCTACCTCACACTTACTCTCAGGCCTGCCTCCTCGCGATGCCTCCCCGCATTGCTGGACCGGGCGATTATACAAGCCCACTTCGTCTTTGTGACCGCGAACGCTGCGTTGCACTTCGGACACGGGCAAATCGTGTGATCCGGATCACCGGCCGTCGCGTTGACGATGCGCGCGCGCGCGCCTAAACTGCTTCGCAACTTTGCCTACGCGTTCAAGCGTCCAATCAAGGCAGCAATTCATCGTGCGCCGCGTCGCATGACGGACATCAACACCAAAACTCATTCCGGGAGATTCACCATGGCAAAGCCCCCTGTACGTGTCGCTGTCACGGGTGCCGCCGGCCAGATCGGCTACAGCCTGCTGTTCCGTATCGCAGCCGGCGAGATGCTCGGCAAGGATCAGCCGGTCATCCTGCAACTGCTCGAAGTCACGCCCGCGCTGAATGCGCTCAAGGGCGTGGTGATGGAACTCGAAGACTGCGCGTTTCCCCTGCTCGCCGGCGTGGTGCAGACCGACGATGCCAAAGTGGCGTTCAAGGATGCGGACTACGCGCTGCTGGTCGGTGCGCGGCCACGCTCCAAAGGTATGGAACGCGCCGATCTGCTCGAAGCCAACGCGCAGATTTTCACCGCGCAGGGCAAGGCGCTCAACGATGTGGCCAAGCGCAGCATCAAAGTGCTGGTGGTCGGCAACCCGGCCAACACCAACGCCTACATCGCCATGCGCAGCGCGCCGGATCTGCCGCGCCATTGCTTCAGCGCGATGTTGCGCCTCGATCACAACCGTTCGCTGTCGCAACTGGCGGCCAAAACCGGCAAGCCGGTCGATGCCATCCGCAAGATGATCGTGTGGGGCAACCACTCGCCGACGATGTATCCCGACTACCGCTTCGCCACCATTGCCGGCCAGAGCGCCAGGGCCCTGGTCAACGATGAAAGCTGGTATCGCGACGTCTTCATTCCGACCGTCGCCAAGCGCGGCGCGGCAATTATCGAGGCGCGCGGCCTGTCCTCCGCCGCGAGCGCGGCCAACGCCGCGATCGACCACATGCGTGACTGGGTGCTGGGCAGCAACGGCGAATGGGTCACCATGGGCGTTCCGAGCGACGGCTCATACGGCATCCCCGAAGGCATCCTCTACGGCGTGCCGGTAATCTGCGCCGACGGTAAATACGAAGTCGTACGCGATCTGGAAATTGACGAATTCAGCCGTCAGAAAATGGACGCAACGTTGAAGGAATTACTGGACGAGCGCGACGGCATCAAGCATCTGCTCGCTTAATCAACCTCGAACACCCCCTGAACCACAGAGACACAGAGAAAAGCGAAACATTATTCCGTCATTCCCGGCAAGCCGCGCAAGCGGCGCGATCGGGAATCCAGATGAAAGGACGCAGAACTGGGTTTCCGCCCGAAGACGCCTCTTTAACTCTGTGTCTCTGCGCCTCTGTGGTGGACTTTTACTTTTGAGCCGACATGCCCCACAACGCCTTCGACACGCTTCAGACTTTCAAACCCGGCACCGGCAAAACCGGCAAATTCTATTCGCTGCCCGCGCTGCAGCGCGCCGGCTTTCCCAATCTCTCGCGCCTGCCGGTTTCGATCCGCGTCGTGCTGGAGTCCGTGTTGCGCAACGTGGACGGCAAGAAGATCACTGAGGAGCACGTCCGCCAACTCGCCGGATGGCAGGCCAAAGGCGCACGCGTGGACGAGATCCCCTTTGTCGTGGCGCGCATCGTGCTGCAGGACTTCACCGGCGTGCCGCTGCTGGTGGACCTGGCCGCGATGCGCGGAGCCGCCGCGCGCATGGGTCGGGACCCGAAGCGCATCGAGCCCCTCGTACCGGTCGATCTGGTCGTCGATCACTCGGTGCAGGTCGACGAATACGGCACGCCCACCGCGCTCGCCTTCAACATGCAGATGGAGTTCAAACGTAACCGCGAACGCTATAAGTTCATGAAATGGGGCATGCAGGCCTTCGACACATTCAAGGTTGTGCCGCCGGGTATCGGCATCGTGCATCAGGTGAACCTGGAATATCTCGCGCGCGGCGTGCATGAAAAAGACGGTGTCTACTACCCTGACACGCTGGTCGGCACCGACAGCCATACCACCATGATCAATGGCATCGGAGTGGTCGGTTGGGGCGTGGGCGGTATCGAAGCCGAAGCGGGCATGCTCGGTCAGCCGGTGTATTTCCTCACGCCCGATGTGGTCGGCGTGCATCTGAAAGGCAAACTGCGCGGCGGCGTGACGTCGACCGACCTGGTCCTGACCATCACCGAAATGCTGCGCAAGGCGAAGGTGGTCGGCAAGTTCGTCGAGTTCTTCGGCGAGGGCGTCGAAAATCTTGCCGTGCCGGATCGCGCCACCATCGGCAACATGTCGCCCGAGTACGGCGCAACCATCGGTTTCTTCCCGGTGGATGACGCGACCATCGAATATTTCGAGGGCACCGGCCGCACCAAGGAAGAAGTGAGCGCCCTGCGCGCCTACTTCAAGGCGCAAGGGCTGTACGGCATTCCGAAAATGGGCGACATCGACTACACCTGCGTGGTCGAACTCGATCTGGCCAAGGTCTCGCCCTCGCTGTCCGGACCGCGACGCCCGCAAGACCGTATCGAGATCGGCGATGTCAAAGCGCAGTTCACCAAACTGTTTTCCGCGCCACCGGCGGCAAGCGGCTTCTCCAAGGCCGCCGCCGATCTGCGCAAGCGCTACACCACCCGCGACGGCATCGACATCGGCTCGGGCGACGTGCTGATCGCCGCGATCACCTCCTGCACCAACACCTCCAATCCCAGCGTGCTGCTCGCCGCCGGTCTGCTGGCGAAGAAAGCCGTCGCGCTTGGCCTGTCCGTGCAGCCGCATATCAAGACCTCGCTTGCGCCCGGATCGCGCGTCGTGACCGAATATCTGCAGAAAGCCAAGCTGCTGCCCTACCTGGAAAAGCTCGGCTTCTTCCTCGCCGGCTACGGCTGCACCACCTGTATCGGCAACTCCGGCCCGCTGGCCGAGCCGATCGAAGAAGCGATCGTGGAGAACGATCTGGTGTGCGCGGCCGTGCTGTCAGGCAACCGCAACTTCGAGGCGCGCATTCACGGCAACATTCGCGCGAACTTTCTCGCCTCGCCGCCGATGGTGGTCGCGTATGCCATCGCCGGCACGATGCTCAAGGATCTGATGACCGAACCAGTCGGCCAAGGCAAAAACGGCGACGTCTGGCTGGGTGATATCTGGCCGACAAGCCAGGAAATCTACGAGTGCATGAAGTTTGCGATGGATCCGCGCACGTTCCGCAGGCTCTACAGCGATCTGGGCGAACAAAACCCACTCTGGAAAGAGATCAGCGCCGCCAGCGGCGAGGTGTACGACTGGCCCGACTCGACCTATATCGCCGAGCCGCCGTTCTTCGAACAGTTCGGCCCGCAGCCGGGTGGCATCGGCGACGTGCGTGGGGCGCGCATTCTCGGCCTGTTCGGCGACTCCATCACCACCGATCACATCAGCCCTGCCGGCGCGATCAAGGAAACCTCGCCCGCCGGGCAATATCTGATCAAGAACGGCGTGCCGAAAGCCGATTTCAACAGCTACGGCGCACGGCGCGGCAATCATGAAGTGATGATGCGCGGCACTTTCGCCAACGTGCGCATCAAGAATCTCATGCTACCGGCAAAAACCGACGGCTCGCGCGTCGAAGGCGGCTACACGCTTCATCAGCCGAGCGGCGAGCGAATGGCGATCTACGATGCGGCGATGCGCTATATCGAGTCCGGAACACCGACGGTGATTTTTGCGGGCGAGGAATACGGCAGCGGTTCGTCGCGCGACTGGGCAGCCAAGGGCACGCAGCTACTCGGCGTAAAAGCGGTGATCGCGCGCAGTTTCGAACGCATTCATCGCTCCAACCTGGTCGGCATGGGCGTGCTGCCTTGTCAGTTCTTAGGTGACGATTCGCCCGAATCGCTCGGGCTTGTCGGCAACGAGCAGATCGACCTGCTCGGGGTGGAAAACGGCGAACTTCGACCGCAACAGAAACTCGAGCTGGTGATTACCTCCGCTGATGGGCGGCGCCGCGAAATTCAGGTGCTGCTGCGTATCGATACGCCGATCGAAGTGGATTACTACAAGCACGGCGGAATTCTGCCGTTCGTGTTGCGGGAACTGCTCGCGGCATAGGTCTGCATTGTTCGTCGCGCCCGCGCGCCTTTACGCAATGCGGCGGCAACCCGCTAAGCCGCAGTTCATTCGCACCTGCCCGCACCCGCCGCTGCGCGGCCACCGAGTCTGGCGCGAACTGCTCGCCTGAAACGACCGCGACTCTAAATTGTCCGCACCAAACAAAAAGGCCGTCACTTTGCAGTGACGGCCTTTTCACTTTTGTAGGGGTCGATCATTCAAGCGGACGTATATTCGAGGCTTGTTTGCCTTTAGGGCCCGTCGTCACGTCGAAATCTACACGCTGGTTTTCCTTGAGGCTCTTGAAACCCTTGCCGGTAATTGCGGAGAAATGCGCAAAGAGATCTTCGCCGCCACCATCGGGTGTAATGAATCCGTAGCCTTTTTGGTCGTTGAACCATTTCACGATACCGGATGCCATGCTTACCGCTCCTTATGTACTGACGTACAGCCTTGCCAAACTACAAAACGGGCCTGCGCCCACCTGCGAGACCTGCAAGGAGTTAAAACCGCACGACCTTCGGTGCCGCCCTACGCGGCGTCTACGGACCAGCGATTACCGGCGCTGCTTGGGGTCTGCAGCAAATCTTATACTGCCCTGAATATTCGATCGTCAACCCGGATTCACAGTTTGTAACATGGCCTGAAGAACGTATTTAGCGGGGCGTGGCCCGTCTGTGATTGTTCTCGGGCACAGGCCTTGCCGCGCCCAGCGGCGCCGTGATGGGCGCTTGATCGCCCGCTTCGATCGACTCGCCCGGCGCGCGAGCAAGCGGCAAACTGATCCAGAAGGTGGCGCCTTCATCCGGCTTGCTCTGCGCCCAGACATGTCCGCCATGGCGCTCGATAATGCGCTCCACACTGGCCAAACCCACACCCGTGCCCTCGAATTCTTCCGGCGTGTGCAATCGCTGAAAAACGCCGAACAGCTTTTCCGCGTACCGCATGTCGAAACCGACGCCGTTGTCTCGCACGTAAATGTCGGCATATCCGTCGTGCTCCTCGCTACCGATTTCAATCACCGCCAAAGGTCGGGGTCGGGTGTACTTGAACGCATTGTCGAGAAGATTGAGGATCACCGACCGGAGCAACTGTCGATCACCCCGCACGACCGGCAACGAACCGATTGACCACCGCACCTGCCGCTGCGGCTCGGCCGCGCTGATCTCCTGCGCGATGTCGCGAACGATATCTCCGAGCGGTACCTCCTGCATGGCCATCTGCTGACGCGACACGTGCGAGAAAAGAAGCAGATCGTCGATGAGCGCGCCCATATGGCCGGCTGCCCGAATCACCACGCCGATGAGCCGAACCGCCTCCTCGTCCGTCTGCACTGCCGGCCGCTCCCGCAGCAACGATGCGAAACCGGCGACGTGCCGCAACGGCGCACGCAGATCATGCGATACCGAATAGGAGAAGGATTCGAGTTCACGATTCGCGCTTTGCAGTTGCGCGGTCCGCGCCTGCACCATTTTTTCCAGCGAAGCGTTAAGTTCGTCGACTTCCGCCGCATGGCGCTTCAGTGCGGTAACGTCGTGCGCGATAAGAAGCACATAGCGCTGCTCTGCGAAATCGAATCCGCTCCAGGAAATCTGGCAATGCGCAAGTTCGCCGCTCTTCTTGCGCAATACGCATTCGACGTCCTCCCCACTCTGTTCCCCCTGAAGATGAGCGATGAACTCGCTGCCGCCCGGCTCGGCCCATAGCCCCAACTCGACCGTCGTCGCGCTCCGCAACGCTTCCACGTCGTATTGCGAAAAACGCAGAAACTCCGGATTCGCCTCGATTACACGGCCTTCGGCGGACATCAACGCGATCGCGTCCGGAGAAATCTCGAATATGCGCGCAAAGCGCTCTTCGCTTTCACGCAAAGCCACTTTCTGACGGCGACGTTCGGTCACGTCTTCGACCATGTGCAGCACATGGGCCTCCCTGTGTCGATCGACCAGCGTCGCCGAAACCTGCACCTCGCGCCGTGCGCCATCGTGTCGATTGAAACCGGATATGCGGTGCAACACGCGTCCATGGTGTAAACGATTGGCGAAGCGTTCAAACGGTTCACCAGGTTCGCCCCAGAAACCCAGATCGAGAACACTGCGTTCAAGCAGCCGTTGGCGCGAATATCCCGTCATCGCAACCGCCGCATCATTGACCTCAACGATGCGGCCGGTATCGCGAGTCGTGACGAAAATCGCAAGTGGAGAAGTTGCGTACGTCGCTGCCAGGTGGCCGGCAAAATGTTCGAGCTCGAGTTCGCGCGCGTGACGGTCGGTCACGTCCCATAGTGCGCCGACCATCAGCCGTCGTCGTGTCCGCGCGTCGGCGATGCAAGCACCGCGCATGTGAACATGGCGAGCGCTGCCGTCTTCCCGCACGACTCGAAACTCCGCTTCTGCGCGATCATGCGAACGGCGGGCATCATTCAGGCGTTCGAGTAGCGCTTCCCGGTCCTGCGGATGCACCTTCTCTATACAGTCGAGCAGCCGAGCGGCGCGTCCGAGCGGAATATTGAGTAACTGCGCCAGAGATTCATCGCCGCGCACTAGGTCCCGATCGAGATCCCACTCCCATACCGCGACACCGGCTGTTTCGTTCGCCAGTTGCACGCCGGCGATCCATCGTTCCGCCTCATCCAGCCGCCGCATCATCGCTATGGCCGTTGTGCGATATCGCCACCAGACGATCGCTGCAACGCACGCCAGCGCGCCTGCCGCGGCATAAACAAACAAGAATGGGAGCACGTTGTGGAGTTCCGCCTGTGCGGGCCGGCCTGAACGGCCCGAATTCGCGATTGGCAAGTCATGCAAGGAACGGGCCGTACAGCGCCGAGGCCACTTCCAGAGCGTGAGTGGACACAGCATAACCAAACGTGCGCAATCTCGCGCCCTGCAAACGCGGCTAGCGATACGGTGATGCGTCCGCGACGTCGATTTGTGCGGGATGCAGAAAACGCTGGGCGTAGACGCGCCAGACGCCGGAATCGATGAACAACTCGTACAGGTCCGGATCGATATGCTGATCCGCTTTCATCTTCTGCATGATGCGCAGCGATTCGGACAGATTCTTGGCTTTCTTATACGGCCGGTCCGACGCGGTGAGCGCTTCAAAAATATCGGCGATGGCCATCATCCGCGCCGTGTCGCTCATCTCTTCGCGTTTGAGCCGTTTCGGATAACCGGTGCCATCCATTTTCTCATGGTGGCCGCCGGCGATTTCCGGCACATCGCGCAGATGCCGCGGAAACGGCAGTTGCGACAGCATGATGATGGTCTGCACGATATGGTGGTTGATGATGTAACGCTCTTCTGCGCACAGCGTACCGTGCTCGATGCGCAGATTGTGCAGCTCGCCGCGGTTGTATTTGTATTCCGGCGCCGGCAATTTGAAACCCCATTTATTGTCCGACTGCAGTTGTTCCGCAACCGGGCGCTCGATCAGGTGTTCGATCTTGTCGGCCAATAGCAGTTCGGTTGCGGGCAGCGTTTGCGCGGGCTCGCGCGCCTTGCGTTTCTGCTCATCATTCGACAGGCCGATGCGGTCGTCCAGCGTGCGCTGCCAGGTACGTTGCGCGATACGCTCCAGTCGAGCAATGCTTTCCGATTGCATGAATTCGCCGCCTTCATTACAGGTGGCGACGAAAGCGAAATCGGCATCCAGTTCGGCCAGACGGCTATCGCGCTCGGCCTCCAGCCTGCTTGCATCGCCACCCGCCGCTATTTTTTGCAGCGTATCGATTTGCACGTCGCGCTTGAGCACCTCAAAACGCATGCGGATTTCGTGCAGGCGGTCATAAATTGTTTCCAGCTTGGTGGCTTTATCCACCACGTATTCGGGTGTGGTGACTTTGCCGCAGTCGTGCAGCCAACTGGCGATTTGCAGCGCTTCCCATTGTTTTGCGTCGAGCTGAAAATTCTCGTACGGGCCCGCTTTCGCATCGCAGGCGGCGCGCGCCAGCATCAGGGTCAATTCCGGCACGCGCTGACAATGCCCTCCGGTATAGGGCGATTTGGCATCGATGGCGCCGGCCACCAGGCGAATGAAGGCATCGAGCAATTCCTTGCGCGATTCCACCAGACCCTGCGTCTCGATGGCGACGGCCGCCGTACCCGACAAGGCTTCGGCGAAAGCCAGGCGCGCGCCGTTCGGAAGTTCGGCGTCGGGCGTGAACAGCACCAGCACGCCGACCCGTTCACCGTTACGTTCGCGCAGCGGAATCGCCACCATGCCGAGACGATGTTCCGGCCACATCTTTTGAAACACCGATAGCTCGGGGCCGCATTGCACCGACAAATCGATCGCGTGCGTAGTGCAATCGCGGAACGCAGCGGCAACGGGCGAGTCGGCCTGCACGGCAATGACCTCCGCACTGACTTGCGATGCCTTGCCGCTTTGATCGACCAGTGTGGCCGGACGCAAATGCGCCTGCTCAGTGTCGGGCAGATAAACCACGCCGCCGATGGCCTGCATGCCCTGGCAGGTTTCCCGTATCACACGCTCCAGCAGCCGCTCGAAATTCGTTTCCGCCGCCAGCGACGTGGCGACGTCGAGAAAATTTCGAATCGTGTCGCGCATCATTTCCATGGCTTGCGACAGCTGATCGATTTCGAGAACGATCGAACGGCCCGCCGCCGGGCCATCGAATTTAAACGCGCGAATGTCTCCGGCCTGTGCGGTGATGCGGCGCATGCGACGCGCAACGCCATGCGCCGTCAGGGCGGTGAGCGGAATGGCGCAAAGCAGCAACACAAGGCAGATCAGCAGATGGCGCGTACGCATGGCGCGCAAATCCTGCAGCAACTCATCCAGCGGCACGGCTATGGCGAGAAAGAGCGGTCCGCGCGCGGTATCGATGGGCAGGACCACGCTTTTCCACTCTTTGCCGTCGACGCGCAAATCGAGCGCCTTGCCGCCGTCCTGCGACGCAGGTCGCAGAGCCGCCAGCAGCGCGTCACCGCTAGCATCCAGCGTCTTGAGGAAAACGCGATCGGCTTCGCGCCTGGTCAGCGTCCGGCTGCTGTCGGAACGGGCCAGCAGGCGGCGTTGTTCATCGAACAAAACGATGCGCATGCCCGGCAGCGTGCTAAGCGCCGCCAGTTGCGCGGAAATATGTGCCAGGGTGATGTCAATGCCGACCACGCTTTGCGCATTGGCTCGCTTGGCGGCCGTGACGCCCGGTGTGTTGGTGGCGAAAAACACATACGGCTCGGTGAATACGCGTTGGCCGGTCGTGTGCGCCAACCGATACCAGGGTCGAGTGCGCGGATCGTAGTCATACTCCGAAACCACGCGCCGTTCCAGTTCGCGCAGTTCCTGGTCGAAGAAAATGTACAGCGGCCGCAGTGGCGCCGCCTCGCGCCGCTCGACGCTTTGCACCATGTAATGCGCTTGCGCGGGCGCGGCGAAAAATTTTTGTTCGGTCTTGTCGGCCAGCAAGCGCAACAGGAAGAAACTGCCATCGGCATAGCCCGCGTACGCGGCGGCGACCGGCGCGTGGCCGGCGAAAGCCTGACGCAATAGCGGCAGTGCCTGCAATCGTTCGTCCAGTGTGCCAGCCTCGACCAGCGGCTGCAGTGCCAGTACGTCGGTAAAGCGACCGACAGGCTCAAACGCCCGGCTTAAACTCGAATGCGCTTCGCGGCCGATATGGTCGAACACGCGCTCGGTGGCCGACAAAGTGAGGTCTCGGCCCTGCGCGTAGCCGAACCACGCAATCAGCCCTCCCAGCACAAGAATCAGCACCGAAAAGAGCACCGATAGATG
The DNA here is from genome assembly GCA_036676355.1 of Nitrosomonadales bacterium. Lineage (GTDB taxonomy): Bacteria > Pseudomonadota > Gammaproteobacteria > Burkholderiales > SG8-39 > ZC4RG42. Next base: position 41,885 of record JAKFDA010000097.1, read on the forward strand.
TACGTAAAGGGGATAAGGCCTGTGGGCTGAGCGGGTGTGCTTCATCGAGTCGCGGCGGTCGTCACGCCTGTTCACCACTTTTTTATGAACTGGAGAAGGCACCCGTAGACTGCGTTATGCCGATGCCCTCGGTAAAGGTAACTTTCCCCGTCTCAGTCCTTAATAAAAGGACATCTACCGGAAGCCGGCGATTTAGTTTCGGCTTCCACGCTCGTCAAGAGCCGAGTTCAACGGACGATTAGAATCACGGGCGTTCCCTAGCCGCCACCAGGGAAAATCGTGCGAACCCGCAACTAGAACGTCAAAGGTGATTCATGGAATCTGATCGTTACCAGCGCGGCTGGGAGAAACTCAAGCAAGTCGACGCTAAAGCCGGCGAAAAACTGGTCGAGTCGCTGAAAGACATCGCGCCCGACCTCGCCCGCTACATTGTCGAGTTTCCTTTCGGAGACGTTTATTCGCGTGGCGTTCTTTCTCTCAAAGAACGCGAGATCGCCACCGTTTCGGCATTGGCGGCGCAGGGCAACGCGCAGCCCCAACTCAAAGTCCATATTCACGGTGCGCTCAACGTCGGCTGCACGAGACAGGAAATCGTGGAGATCATGATTCAAATGGCGGTGTATGCAGGCTTCCCTGCCGCGCTGAACGGCATCTTCGTCGCCAAGGAAGTCTTTGCGGAACGCGATCGCGCCGAGCAATCGAACTGATTGCACCGGACGTCCGGGCGGTTCCCCGAAGCGGCGAACGCCGGTGACGCTGGCTGCGGAGCAGCGGTTGTCGCGGACCGCGCGACAAGCAGGCTAGCTGGATGCATCACCTCGCGCGAGTACGGAACGAGGAGTCGCATGATGCGAGCCGGACTGACCCTGAAAAGCGTTCGCGCAAGGCCGGTAGCCATTCCCTTGCAGCGTCCCATCGTGTCGCGGGTGGGTTTGTTCCGCGAGTGGCCGCTGATCCTCATCGATCTCTACACGAATGAAGGGATTGTGGGTCACAGTTATCTTGAGCCGTATCTCAAGCATTCGGCCCGTTACATCGTCCCCGCGATTCAAGATCTCGCCGAACTGGCGCAAGGCCACCCGGTTGCGCCGTTCGACGCCTTTCGCAGAGGAATCGGATCGCTCCACCTCGTCGGCCGCGAAGGCGTCTCGATGATCGCCATCGCCGGACTCGATATGGCCGCGTGGGATGCGCTGGCGAAAGCGGCCGGGACGCCACTCGCCGAATATCTCGGCGGGACAATCGGTCCGGTGCCCGCCTATAACAGCAACGGGCTATGGCTCACGCCGCTCGATACGCTCGGGGCCGAAGCGAAATCGCTCGTCGACGAAGGCAAATTTGTCGGGATCAAGCTTCGCCTCGGACGAGACACGTTGAACGAAGACGTCGCAGCCATTGCAGCCGTTCGTGATGCGGTGGGTTCCGACATCAAGTTGATGTGCGACTTCAACCAGGGGCTGACCCTCGGCGATGCGCTGCGGCGGTGTCACGCGCTCGACGACGAAGGACTTTACTGGTTCGAGGAGCCCATCACTTACGACAATATTCGCGGCTATACGCAACTTGCGCGCGAACTTAAAACCCCGCTCCAGCTCGGTGAAAATATCTACGGCCCACGGCTACTGCATCAGGCGATCCTTGCAGGCGCCGGCGACTACTTCATGCCGGACATGATGCGCATAGGCGGTGTGAGCGGATGGCTGCGCGCCGCCGCAATCACCGGCGCGGCGGGCATTCCGATGTCCACGCACTTGTATCCCGAGATTGCTGCGCACCTGATGCGCATCACCGATACGGCACACTGGCTGGAGTGGCAGAGTTGGGCCGATCCCATTCTGATGGAGCCATTCGAACTCAAGGATGGTTATCTGATCGTTCCCGATCGGCCGGGCCAGGGAATCGAGTGGGACGAAAAAGCCGTCGCGAAGTTCGCGTATTGATACGGCCGGCGCCGCCACGATCGGCTGCAGTAATTGCGTCGCCGTTTCGAGCGATGCGTAACTTGCTGATCTTGCCGTGCAAGCCTTATGCTGCGCCTCGCACGGGAGGAGTAGCACACTTGGCAAAGAGCAAACCGACGACACTGGAACTCGCCGCGCAGGCGAGCGCGGTCCAGCAGGCTCGTCCAAACGCACAACGCAAACCAGTCGTGGGACTTGCGCTGGGCAGCGGTTCGGCGCGCGGCTGGGCGCATATCGGCGTCATACAGGCACTGGAAGAAGCCGGTATTCATGCCGATGTCGTTTGCGGCACATCGATCGGCGGATTGGTAGGCGCCGCATACGCGGCCGGCGAACTGACGCGATTCGAAAAATGGGTGACGGGCCTGGGCTTCCGCGACGTCGTTTCCCTCATGGATCTCGGCCTCAACGGCGGCATGCTGAAGGGCGAGAAGGTGATGGAATTCTTTCGCAAGAATTTCGTCGATCGCCCCATCGAAGAATTGAACCTGCCCTTCGGGGTCGTTGCCACCGCGCTGCACAGCGGCGCAGAGATCTGGCTGCGCACCGGTTCGACGGTCGATGCCGTTCGTGCGTCGATCGGCATGCCCGGTCTGTTCACACCGGTGCGGCACGAAGGCAAGGTGCTGGTGGATGGCGCACTGGTCAATCCCGTGCCGGTTTCGCTGGCGCGCGCCATGGGCGCGGAAATCGTCATCGCCGTGGATCTCAGTTCCGATTTGCTGGGATATCGCCATATGCCCTCGGAGGTGGCCGCATCGGCAGCGTCGTCGAATCTCGTCAGCGGATGGATGCGTAAATTGCAGGAAAGCTTCGGCATGGCGGGCTCAGCCGAAGCAGGCCAAGCGCCGGTGCTACTGCCGTCGATGCTGACCACCGTGGCGCAGAGCCTCAACATCATGCAGGTGCGCATCACGCGCAGCCGCATGGCCGGCGAACCACCCGAACTGGTCATCGCACCGCGACTCGCCCACCTGGGCCTGCTCGAGTTCCACCGCGCCGCTGAAGCGGTTGAGGAAGGCCGACGCGCAGTCGAAGTCGGCCTGCACAGCCTCGAAGCACTGGGACTGCAGGCGCCATGACGCAACGCGACATTCCCAACGTCATCGCTCTGCCGCCGCTGCTCTACGGCGGCGCATTCCTGATCGTGCTGTTTCTCCACTGGCTGTGGCCCGTGGCATTGCTGTCCGATCCTTCGATCCGCTGGATCGGTGCGGCATTGGTCGTGCTCGGCATGACGCCGGTGATCTGGGGAAGTGCGACGATGCATCGCGCCGGCACCAACGTCCCGCCCAATCGACCGGCGACCGTGATAGTGACGGGCGGCCCGTTTCGCTTCTCGCGCAATCCGCTCTACACCGGCCTCCATGTCACGTTCATCGGCCTGTGCTGTATCGCCAACAGCCTGTGGGGCATCGCGCTGTTCATACCGCTGGTCGCGGTCATGCACTACGGCGTGATACTGCGGGAAGAGCGTTACCTCGAAGCCAAATTCGGCGAATCCTACCGACAATATCGCTCGACCGTCCGTCGCTATATCTAGCCGCTGGTTAACTGAGAGCGACAGCGACACGCACCGATTAATGCGTTTGCGATGCGTTCCGCACGGCGCGTCGCACCGCAAACCGCCCGGCCGATGTAAGCTGCGCGGCAATTTCGCAGGCAACCGACGCCCCGGTGCAACCATGAGAGCCCTCGCCGCTTTAATTCTGCTGTTGTTGTCCCACGCCGCGATCGCGGCCTGCCCTGAACACGATTTCACCGATGCCAAAAAGATACGGCTAGCCGGCGACTCGGTGCTGATCGTGACGCACCCGACGTCGTTTCACGATGCACGCGTCGCGACCAAGCGCGGCGTGGACGAGGCCGTCGCCTTCGCCAAGAGCAAGCGTATTCCCGTGATCTATCTGCAGGACGACGGCCCGGCCCAGTTCTACTTCATGGAAGATTGCAACCCCGATTACTGGGTCTACTCCGAAGGCGGCGAAATCAGTTTCGAAGTAACGCCCTCGCACGTCTACATTGCCGGCGGGCATCTGGAACTGTGTATGTCCGGCACCCTGCATGACGTGTTGTACTCGTGGAAGAAACAGGGAAAACGCAACCTGACCGTCACCTATCTCATGGACGCGATCTACTCCAACGGCAAGAGCATCGAGGAATCGGACCCGTTCTACGGCGACTACGAAAAATTCATGCGCGTTATCACCTATCGACGACCGGGTGGCGAGCACTGGCCCAAGCTGACGCTGCTGGAAACGCTGGGCACCATCCGCCGGGAAGAGCATGAACTCGAATATCTGACGAAGATCCTACCGCACTACGAAAGCACGCTGCCCGCCGATTACCGTGTGGAACTGGCACTCAACGACTCCGTCACCAAGGTCCTGCGCCCGGCCTCGGGATGGAAGCCGCCGACGATCCGTTTCGAATTCGTCGACTCGGCCGTCAATCTTTCGAGCGGCCTCGGCGACCAACGCGAATAACCGGTAACAGCCGTTCCTCGTTTGCCCGAAGATGTGAAAGTCGGCCGTGCATGCTTCGCCCGTTCCACCAGCCCGCGGCTTGGCGCGAACGGTCGCGCGACGACCTTCGCCTCGCGCACATTGCCGGCTCGGCCACCGGGCACGCCGGTTGTATCGCATGAAAATCAAGCGAGCTGCGAAACCCGTTCACCGTACCGACCTTATCGCCTTATAGTCGCAGCTCGCTCATCACTCCATGGAGCTCCCACGGGATGACCCAGACGCAGCACTCCGACGCCCTCGTTCTATTCGGCGCCACAGGCGATCTTGCGGCGAAGAAAATTTTCCCCGCGCTGTTGGCGCTGGTGTCGCGCGACAGGTTGAAATGTCCGATCGTCGGGGTGGCGCGCGAGCCGTTGACCATCGAGCAGTTTCGCGAGCGCGTCCATCAGGCGCTGTCCCACTACGGCGAGTCTCATAAGGCGGCCGCCACGCAGCTTTGCTCCCAGTTGCGTTATGTCAGCGGCGACTACCGCGAGGTGCAGACCTATCAGCGGCTGCGCAGCGCGCTCGAAGGCGCCTGCTGTCCCCTGCACTATCTCGCCATTCCGCCGGCGATGTTCGCAGTGGTGATCGAAGGGCTCGGCGCAAGCGGGTGCGCGAACGAGGCGCGCGTAATCGTCGAGAAACCTTTCGGTCGCGATCTGCCTTCGGCACAGGCGTTGAGCGCAACCCTCGAACGCGTATTTGACGAAAGAAAAATTTTTCGCATCGATCACTACCTGGGCAAGGAGCCGGTGCAGAACCTGCTCTACTTTCGCTTCGCCAATACCTTCCTTGAGCCGATGTGGCGCCGCGGCCGCGTCCGCAGCGTGCAGATCACGATGGCCGAGCGCATGGGCATCGGCAGTCGCGGTCCTTTTTACGAGGAGGTCGGCGCCCTGCGCGATGTGGTGCAAAACCATTTGCTGCAGGTCGTCGCGATCCTGGCAATGGAGCCTCCGGCGGACGACTCGCTCGGCAGCATGCAGGCGGCCAAGATCGCGGTCCTTCACGCCGCGCGCCCGCTGCGCCCCGAAGACGTCGTAAGGGGGCAATACGCCGGCTATCGCTTCGAGCATGGTGTCGCCCCCGAATCGCAGGTGGAAACTTACGTCGCACTGCGGATGTTCATCGATTCGCAACGCTGGGCGGGTGTGCCGTTCTACATCCGCGCCGGCAAGGAACTGCCGGTGACCGCGACCGAGGTCATCGTGGAACTGGAATCACCGCCCGAGAACATGTTCAACGAGCAGATAAAGGCCGGCCTGGGCAACTACTTCCGCTTCCGCCTCGGACCCGATCGGGTCGCAATCGCAGTCGGCGCGCGCATCAAAACGCATGGCGAGCGCATGCGCGGCGAAGCGATCGAACTTCTCGCCGTGAACGCGCGTGGCGACGAACCGGATGCCTATGAGCGCCTGATCGGCGATGCGATGAAAGACGATCACTCGCTGTTCGCGCGGCGCGAAAGTGTCGAGGCATCCTGGCGTGTCGTCGATCCGATTCTCGCCGAGCCGCCCCCTGTGCAGTTCTATACGCGTGGTTCGTGGGGACCCTCAGATGCCGACAAGCTCATTGCCGGCACCTGTCGCTGGTACGCGCCTCGAATGGGCTGAGCATTACCGTGCCGACAAAAAATGGCACGCAAGCGGGCCGTTTTTACGCGGGGCACTCCGCACACTCAAGTCGCCTCGGACAGCACCGCATCCTGCAACAGCTGTTTCACGATAGCCAGATGCTCCTCTTCCGAATTTAACGCTTCAGCAAACTTCGTCGCCATCTCATCCTGCCCCATTTCGTTGGCGATCTGAATCAGCAACTCCCATCCGGCGTTATCCGCCAACTCGGCGGTCAGCATCGCATTGAGGCACTGTGGAATCGTAGTGCGCGGATCGGTCAGCACCTGCATGATGCCCATCGATGCCACACCGACCGTATCCGCAGAGGGCGTCTGCGCGGTCGGGTCGGCGCCAAGCTGCTCCATGACATCGCACAGCAATTTGAAATGGCGCGCTTCTTCTCCGTGAATATGGAGCAATTGATCGATGGAGATATTCACCTTACCTTCACCCGCTGCGCCACGGCATTTGACGATCAGCGCCTCATACAAGCGCGTACCGCTGCGCTCGAACGCCAGACGCTCGCCGAGTTTATCGATCAGAACTTCCGGATTGCGCCCGCCGATCTTCTGCATGCCGGCCTTCATCGCACCCTTCATCGTTCCGGGTAAAGGCACCGAGCCGACCGGATCGGCCTCCTGTATATATTTCAAACGCAATTCGACTGCGTCGAACTCGCTGCCGACCGTGACCTGTGTGTCCTGCAACGAACTCAGATTGCCGGCGTCTTGTTGCATCTGCTTGACGTCCACCGGCGACATCTGTGCGCCGGTACGATTCATGCCCATTTGCGTCGACTTTGCCATCGGGTATCTCCTGCCTGAACGGCTTGACGGAAGCGATTAAAGATTGACCACCTTGCGCGCCAGCTCGGTGCCGGGGGCCCACTGATACCAGGCCGAAACCGCATCGGAAGGCGAACCTTCCGAATTGATGTGCTGACGGTAATCGAGCGTCCGTTTGCCTTCCTGATCCTTCGGTACGAACTGCGTTCCCTTGGCGCGCAGATCGACTTCGTCGGCCAACACCTGGCGCACATAGTCGCGCTGGCTTTCGAATTCGATGCGATGTGCGATGCCGCTGGGAAACAGTTCCTGCGGATCGCGGCGCAAGTGGTCCTTGTACAGCCTCGCCACTTCATGGAAGTGACCCAATTCGTAATCGACGAACCTTTCCCAGAGCGCTTTGATGCGCGGGTTGCTTTCCTGCTCCATGCAACTCCAGTACGTATAGACCTCCATCGCCTCGTGCATCAGCCATTGCTCCAGACCGCTTTCGTCGGGGTTGATGAGCGAGCCGTATTGCGTAACGTGCTGCTCTTCCATGGAGGCGATTTCCGCGTACAGCTGTCGCGCGACGGGATCGGCAAAGGTCGGCCCGAAGTGCATGTAGTAATCGTGCGTCTGATACTCGGCCCCGGTGATCATCATCGCGTGGATCTTGCTCAGCGGGTCAGCATCCCTCGCATACGGATTGCGCAGATCATCCTCGGGGTGACGATGTTCGATCGACGTCGGCCGTCCCGGAATGATGTCCGTATAGCTCTGCAGGATGTTGTTGGCATCCTTGCCTTCGAGCCGATCAAGCAACGCGGAGTATCGATACAGATGATCGAAGTCCTCCAGCAAACCGAATCGATACACCTGCGCGAGATACTCGTCCGGTTCGTTTTGCGCCACCGACGCCGTGACTTCGATCGCCACCTGCTCGTAGGCGATTGTCGTTTCCAGCGGCGAATGATCGGCGCCGAGCAACCAGTTCACCGTGGTCGCCTGATGCTGTTCGACACGCCGGATATTGGCGAGCGGCAGCCGTAGTTCACGATTGAAGCGCGCCACCGCGTGCTGCGTTCTTATCGAATCGGTTTCCACGCCGTTCATAAGAATGATGCGCACTCGCGTAAAGGCGTCATCGTCAAGCTTGCTGATCGGCTTCTGCACCATATCGCGCCAGGTGAAGCGCTGCCGCTCGAGAGGAGCGCCCTTGGTGTCGAATAAATTGAGTTCCATGCATATTCCCTGGTTGAAACAAATGCTCGGTATTCGCGACTATCAGGCGAGGCGAGGCCCCGCTCACTCAGCGATACATGCCGCCGCCCGACGGACCACCCATACCGCCGCCCGGCTGTTCCATGCTGCGACGTTGCTCATCGCGGCGCCGCTGCATTTCGCGCCTGCGTGCATCGCGTTCGAGTTGCGAGTCTGCGGAATCGGGTGCGTCGGCCGGGTCTGCATCGGATGAACCGGTGGCACCCGTCGAGCCTGACGCGCCCGAACCCAGGTCGCTCGCACTACCGCCGATGCCGGTACTCCCCGAGCCGGGCATGTCGCTGCTGCCGCTGCCGATCCCCGCACTACCGGGAGCCCTTATGCCACTGCCGCCGGTTCCTGCACTACCGGGGGCACTCAATCCGCCGCCACTCGCCGCCGCGCCCGATCCGCTGCCTCCTGCACCGTTGCTCTGCGCCATCGTCGGCATTACGAACAACGCCGCCGCCATTGCCGAACCGACCGCAATAATCCTGATGCCCTTCATTTCTGATCTCCTTATCGCGTCGAAGACCGCAAATGAGCCCCGACGTATCTATCCGGCAATACGCATGCCTCCGCGAAGCGCTGTCGGCGCGCAACGACCGAATTCCGCCGACTTGCATCGCGTCATGCGATCACGCCCACGACGCACGAGTCCCCGGATAAAAAAAGGCCGACGCGCTACGCCGGCCTTTTCTGTCGCACGCCTATCCACGAAGCGTTTAGATTTATCGTTCGTACGAAGGCGAAGAAGATGGATTGGGATTGTTGAGCGGTTCCGGAGCCGGAGTGCCAAGCTCGGTCGAGCCGGATGTCGCGCTGCCCGATGCGCTATCGCTTGCGCTGCCCGATATCGATTCGCTTGAGCTGCCGGCCGGTTCACCAGGTTGCGGTGCTTCGTTGCTCTGCGTCCATACCGGATCAACCCGTCCCTGCGCGCCGGTACTCCCCGCCATTCCCTCATCGCTCGTGGAACCACTCGCGCTACCGACCGCACCGGTGTTGCCGGATTGTTGGTCGCCATACCGGTTGGCCGATTCGGCGCGCGACGACGAATCGCCCGCTTCGCTTTGAATCGATTGCGACGCGGATGTACCCGGACCGCCAAGCTGCCGTGGCGCGCTTCGTTGTTCAGTGATCGTATCGCCGGCTGCATACAGCGACGATGCGGCGAACAGTGCCGGAACACTCGTAGCGAGCGTGATACTGCGTAGTGATTTCATCGCGAGTCTCCTTTTTTCGGTCTGCTCCACTTCGTTCGAAGTCGCTCCAAAAAAGTCGCAAACCTTATGCCGGTCGGAGAAACGGAGTTCGTATGAAGGAGGTTCGGCGACACGATGTCAGCGCCCGTCCGATAACAAAAAAAGGCCGGCGCGAAGCCGGCCTTTTTTGATGCGACATACCGCTCAGGTGTCTTTCTTTTCGCTGGACGCCGAACGCGCCGGAGCGCTCGAACGCGTAGTCGATCCGAGTGTCGAGCCTGTGGAGGAATCCTGCCCGGATTGCGCCGCATTCAGAGAAGACTGACTTTGCTGCCCACCGCCGCTGCTCATGGATGATGAACTGCCCGACTGAGCTTGCTGCGAGCCGACGCTTCCCTGATTACTCTGGCTGTATTGCGAGCCGTGACTTTCGGACGCCGAACCGGAGCTTGTGCTGCCATAACTGCTTTGCACGCGCACATGGTTTTCGATGTCCTGCACGCCATGGCAACCGTCGATCAGATCTTCGATTTCATGCCGCATACGCCGATCGGGCACTGTGCCTTCCAGGGTTACTTTGCCACTCGCCACTTCAACCGATACTTCACTGGAATCGATGTCCCAGCGCATCATCAGGCGTTCGCAAATTTCTTCTTTGAGCCGCTCATCCGAGCGTTGGTAGCCTTTCGGCCCGCGGCGCTGCGAGCGGCCCATGGCGCCGGACTGTCCCCAGTTACCCCAGCTTTGGCCGCCCTGTCCGGTGCTCGCGCCCATCTCGCCTTGCCCATAACCGCCGTATACGCCCTGTCCATAGCTGACCGTATTGCCGTAATGCGCACCGCCGCCGGTCTGAAGCTGCGGGCCACTCTGGCGATAAACGCGTTCGCCGCCATAGCCGCCAGGCGTGCCGTAGTCGCTCTGCGAACCATAACGTCCGTAAGCCCCTTGTCCGCCGTAGCCCTGCGCGCCGGAACCGCCTTCGCCGCCATAACCTTGCGCGCCCCAAGCGCCATAATCGCGCTGCGACTGCTGCTGGCCGTAAGGGCCATACGAAGGCCGCTGCCGCTGCGAGTAATAGGATCGGGGACCGAAGTGCTGGTCGTTGCCCTGCCACTCTCCTTCGTGCGAGTGCGTCCCCACGACATAGTTGTCCGGCCCGACGCCACTATCGGCACCGTAGCCGGCAAGATGCGCATAGGGTCCGCGCCCCGAACCGTACACGGGCAAATCGTGCTCGTGTTCCTGCCGATAGGTCTCGTTGTCGCGTTGCTGGGGATAACGGTTCTGCGCACCCTGCGATTGTTGGCCGTAACCGCCGAAACCTTGTCGACCGTAACCTTGTTGCTCGCGATCACGTTGACCGTGTTCGCCCTGCTGCGCGCCGTAGCCTTGCTGCCCACCATAGCTTTGCGCATAGCCACCGGGGCGTTGCTGTTGTGCTTGACCGTAGTCGCCCTGCCCGCTTTGCCCCGAACGGAAATCCTGCTCGCGTCTCTGCCCGCTTCCTTCGGCTCCGTAGCGCTCCTGTTCTTCGCGCCCACCGCCCGGGCCCTGACGATATCGTTCTACCATTTGCTGCTCCTTTCGTTGCGATACTGATACTGCGCGCATGTATCGGATCACGATACGCATTGCGCTTGTGAAATAGGCTGCAAGCCGCGTACCGCGACATGCAGCCTGGTGCACATTGCAACAGCGCCTATGTTTAAGACAGGATCTGCGCAGTATCGTTGTCGTTATTGCGAGTGCGGCCCGCCAGGCCTTGAAATTCCTTCAATTGCCTTACCGGCGGGCTGTTCACCTTCGGTGATCGCCAGATCGCCCAGAGATACGATGCCAACCAGCCGCTTCTCGCGATTCACCACGGGCAGACGACGTACACGTATATCGGCCATGTTTTCGGCAACTCGTTCGATCTCCTCGTCTTCAAAGCAGTACAACACTTCGCTACTCATTATTTCCCGTACCTCGGTATCCGGGCTCTTGCCCGCGGCTACGGCGCGCACTGCGATATCGCGGTCGGTAATCATGCCGACCAGCCGATCGTTATCGCCGACCGGCAACGAGCCGGCCTCGATGTCGGCCATGATCTGCGCCGCTTCCCGGATGCTCTGGTGCGGATTTGCCACGTGTACATCACGTGTCATCGCTTGGCTTACTCGCATTGCCTTCTCCTTAATGAACGCGTCAACATGCCTGGCCGCGCCAGGCGACAGGTAAAAGAACCCCGATGCACGCATGCAAAGAATTCACCATCGCGCATCAGGTGTAATCCGATCTGAGCGGGCCGTGCACATTGGCGATACCGAGAAATTCCCGGCGCGTATCGCTATTGCTGCGAAACACGCCGACCATTCGGCTGGTCACCAGTGTGACGCCCGCCTTATGAACACCGCGCGTCGTCATGCATTGATGCGCCGCCTCCAGCACCACCGCGACGCCTTTCGGCTGCAGAACCTGCTGCAGCGTATCGGCAATCTGCACGGTCATCTTTTCCTGTATCTGCAAGCGCCGGGCATAAATTTCCACCAGGCGCGCGAGCTTCGATATACCGACCACACGCTTGTCGGGCAGATAGCCGATATGCGCCTTGCCGATAATGGGCACCATATGGTGCTCACAATGGCTCTCGAAACGAATGTCGTTCATGACAATCATTTCGTCATAGCCCTGCACTTCGGTGAAGGTGCGCATGAGAATCTGCGCCGGGTCGTCGGCATAGCCGGAGAAAAATTCCTCGTAGGCGCGCGCGACCCGGCCAGGCGTATCGCGCAAGCCCTCCCGCGCCGGATCATCACCGGCCCAGCGTATCAGCGTGCGCACCGCCTCTTCCGCCTGTGCGCGCGTGGGTCGTTCGATTTTGGCGGGAACGGATTGCAGACCCATGGATGTACACCTCGATTCGGATACGCACGTGCTGCATAAGCCGTTCCTTCTCAAGCAACGGCGCGCGCGTAGGCCTCTAACTTGCCGATCCATGACAAAACGTTTGATAAATTTCTCTTTTGATCGATACCCGTACTTACGCGCGTTACGTGGTGGTCGCCCTGGCAATCGGCGCAACGGCGCTGCTCGCCTGGGCGCTTGCGGACGTTTTGCTCCTCGCCTTCGCCGGCGTGGTGTTCGCCGCCGCACTACGCGCCCTGTCGGCCCCGCTCAGCAGGTATACCCACATTCCCGGGCGTTGGAGTGTGCTCATCGTGGTTGTTGTTTTGTTCGCGCTGATGGTAGGAGCGAGCTGGCTGTTTGGTAGCCAGGTGAGTGAGCAGATGAGCGAACTTACGCGGCGGGTGCCCGAGGCCGTGCTGAAACTGCGCGACTGGATCGCCGCTCAGCCGATGGGGGGCGCAGTGATGGACACCATGCAGCAGGCGCGCAATAGTAGTGACGAAGCGCTGAAAGGCATTACGCGCTTCGCCTCCGGCACTATCGGTGCGCTGGCGAACGCGCTCCTCATTGTTTTCGTGGCGCTCTATCTCGCTTTCGAACCTCGGCTCTATATCGAAGGCGCGTTGCGACTGGTGCCGCTTTCCGGGCGCGACAATGCGCGTCGGGCGCTGTTCGCTGCCGGTCGTGCACTGCGTAAATGGCTACTCGGTCAGGGAATCGCGATGCTCGGCGTCGGTATCGCAACCGGCATCGGGCTCGCCATAATCGACGTTCCGCTGGCCTTGGCGCTCGGCATCGTTGCAGGCATTGCCGAATTCGTACCGATCGTCGGCCCGATTGTCGCGGCGATCCCCGGCATCCTCATCGGCTTCAGCGTCAGCCCGCAAGCCGCGCTGTATGCGGCGATCGTCTACCTGGTGGTGCAACAGCTCGAAGGCAACCTTATTACACCGCTCGCCCAGCGTTGGGCAGTCGCGTTACCGCCTGCCATCGGTCTGCTGTCTGTCGTGGCATTCGGTCTGCTGTTCGGCGTGATGGGCGTGCTGTTCGCCACGCCGCTCGCGGTCGTGACCATGGTTCTGTTGCGTGAACTGTATGTCAAGGATGTGCTCGAAAGCCCGGAGGGCCAACGCGCCGCGGCGCAGCCCTAATGCTCCGCCGCATCGCCGGATATTTGGTGGCGGGACACGTTCTTCATTGCGATCGCGGCGATGATCAACACGAAAGCCACAAGACGCAGGAGATACAGATATGCGCGTTCCTCCTGTCCTCCCACGAATGCCAGTCCGATGCGCGTCAGCCCCTGCAACCAGAAGGAAAGCGCGAATAACAGAAACAGCCGATCCAGCGTATCGCGCCAGAAACGAAAGAAGAACAACCCGGCCAGAACGAACAATATGGTGATGCCGCCCTGCATGAAGTCGATGTTCATGCTGCGCGCGCCTCCCAGATCAAGCCATACAGCAGAAACAGCAAGCCGATCAGCGCCGCGCCGTTACGCCATGCCGCGAGGTCGACATCGTCAATCACCACCTTATCGACGAACAGGATGACATTCTCGAACGTAAGACCGACGAAGCAGATTCCCGCCCACAGCAACAACCGCACGCCGGTGCGCGCATAGGAGCGCAGCAGCAGTACGACGCATACGAACGCGGTCAGGCTGCAAAGCACGTAAACCATCTCCGGCAAATGGCTCATTCTTCGGCATCTCCCTTGAAACGAAACGCGTGGGCAAAACTGCGCACGCTATCGGATGGGCGCGAGTAGATGTACTCGATTACACGGACACGCAATTGCTCATATGCGACGGCAAGCTCTTCCACCGCCATACGCACCTTGTCGTCCATCGGCGCATAGCAGTACACGCCGGACGAGGGTGAAACGGCAAAACCTTGCGACTTTATGTGTTCGAGCTGGGCCTCCGCTGCACTGGCGGCGACGTATAGCGCGCGGCTGATATCGGAGATATGCCACTCGCGGTCGGGCTGACTGCTGAGCAGCAGCAGCGCCTCCAGATCGGCGACCGAGCGGATAGATCGGCGAATGACTTCCCTGACGGATTCGGGCAACCTATGGATACGCCCCCCTTCCCTTGATTTTGTTTGTGTGCAACTGCGAGCGTCGGTGCGACCGGTGCTCGCCAACTCAGGTTTCCCGCAATGACGCTTTGTCGCGGCGCATCAGGCGGGTCAGCGTTTCGGTCAACACGACAAGATCGAGCGGCTTCGCGACATGGCCATCGAACCCTGCACTGATTGCCCGCGCACGATCCTCCGCGCTTGCCATCGCGGTCAACGCTAGCGCGACAACACCGCCGCCCTCGTCTGCAGACAACGCACGCACACGCCGAATGAAGTCATAACCGTCCTCTTCCGGCATCGAGATATCGGACAGCAGCACTTGCGGACGCCATAGTCCGAGCATGCGCATGCCTTCGCCGGTGCTGGATACCGCATTGACCTGAGCGCCCTGCTCGCGCAACGCAATGGATACCAACGTCAACGTGTTGACGTCGTCATCGACAACAAGTATGCGTACGTCGCGGAGCGACTGCAAGCATATCTGCCGGCGATGCATGTCGATCGTGTGCGCGTCGGCCGCCGGATCCGCCGTGCAGCGGACCAATGGCAACGTGATGACCACCGTCGTGCCTTGATCCACGCCGTCGCTCTCGGCGGTAATCGACCCTCCGTGCATGACGATAAGTTGTCGTGCGATGGCAAGGCCCAGGCCGAGACCGCCCTGACGGCGCGTTGTGGTCGAGTCCGCTTGTCTGAATGCTTCGAATACATATTTGAGAAACTCCGCCGCGATGCCCTGACCTGAATCGGCGACGATGATTTTGGCGAACGTCTGATCGCCTTCGAGGCGGACGCACACGCGCCCTGCGGGCGGTGTGAACTTGATTGCGTTCGACAGGACGTTCCATACCACCTGCTCGACGCGCATCCGGTCTGCCATGGTTTCGCCGACGGACGGCTGAAAATCGCATTCGAGCATGATCGATTTTTCGTCCGCAACCGGCCGCAGCGTTTCAACTGCGGTCGCCACGACGGCGGCCAGATCCACAGGCTGGTAGCTGAGTTCGATCTTGCCGTTGATGATGCGCGACATGTCGAGCAGGTCTTCAATGAGTTTTTTCTGCGCCATTGCGCTGCGGTGGATCGCTTCGATCGCCTGCTTCGCATAACGCTGACTGATACCATCGGTGCGCAGCACATGCGCCCAACCGACGATTGCGTTCAACGGCGTGCGCAGTTCGTGCGAGATCACGGCGAGAAACTCTTCGCGCGCGCGACTGTTCTCTTCAGCCGTCTTGCGCGCCGCCTGCTCCAGACGCAGCGCCCGCGCGCGCTCACGTTCCACCTCGTGGCGTGTCGTGACGTCCTGCACCACCAGGACCGCTCCGATGACCCGGCCGATCCGATCGTGCACCGGCGCGGCGGCGTAGTCGACATAGCGCGCGTCGGCGTCACCGTTGATCAGGCGGATCGGTTGCTCGCTGCGCACCGGAGCATCCTGCGCAAGGCAACGCGCGACCACCGCGTCAAGCGACTCGTAGCGCTGATCGCCCACCGTGCTGATGACTTCGCCAAGCGGCCGCCCTTTGATATCGTCGCTGCGGTGACCGGTCAGTTGCTCCGCCATCGGATTCAGCGCAAGCACATGTCCGTCACCGTCGCACGTCAATACGGCATCGGCAATGCTGGCCAGCGTCACGCTCTGACGCTCCTCGCGCTCGAAAGCCGCGTCGCGCTGCGCCTCTTCGCGTTGCGCGACTTCGCGCTGCAACTGAATGTTCACTGCGCGCAACTGCCGCGCCTGCCATTCGATCTGACGGCTCTTGCGAAACAGGTCGACGAAAATTCTGACTTTGGATTTGAGGATATCCGGCGAAATCGGTTTGACCAGGTAGTCCACCGCACCGCTGGCATAACCCGCCAGCACTTGCGCCTGATCCGGCTGATAGGCGGTGATGAAAATGATCGGCACGTCTCGCGAGCGCTCGCGCTCCCGGATCAGTTGCGCCGTCTGGATGCCGTCGAGCGTCGGCATGTTGATGTCGAGCAATATGGCGGCAAAATCGAGGGTAAGCAGGTAGCGCATCGCCTCGACGCCGGATTGTGCGGACACCAGCTCGAAGCTGGCGTCCGACAGAATCGCCTGCAATACGGCGAGGTTGGACGGATTATCGTCGACGACCAGTACTCGCGGCGCCTCCATCGCGCTGAATTGCTCCACACCCGTTTCATCCATCGTGACGCTGCGCCGCATAGTCATGTTTTCCAGGGTTGCACCTTCATCCACATTCGACACGTCTATCCTCGGGGTCCCTGTTCGGTGCGCCGACGTGTGTAACGGCGCGCCGTCACGTTACGCCGCCGCCCCCGTACTCGATGCCAACCAGACGCGCAGCAGCGTAATCAGGTGTGCGGTATCCACCGGCTTGGCAACGTAATCCGACGCGCCGGCCTCCAGGCATTTTTCGCGATCGCCTTTCATCGCCTTGGCCGTCAGCGTGATGATGGGAAGCGCACCGAAGCGCTGATCCGCGCGGATGGCGCGCATGGTGTCGTAGCCGTCCATCTCCGGCATCATGATGTCCATCAGCACGATGTCTGTGTCCGGCATGCTGTTGAGCTTGTCTATACCGTCGCGTCCGTTCTCCGCAAAGGAGACGAGCATGTGATGGCGTTCGAGCACTGTCGTCAGCGCAAAAATGTTGCGCACGTCGTCGTCTACGATCAATACTTTTTTTCCGCGCAGCACGCGGCTCGATTCGTACCGGCTGCCGAGCATGCGCTGTTGCGCCTCGGTCATACGCCCGAAACGCCGATGCAGGAACAACGCGGTTTCGTCGAGCAGCCGCTCCGGCGAGGTGGCGTCCTTTACGATCACGTTTTGCGCCAGGCGCTTGAGCTGATTGGCTTCCTTACGACCGAGCTCCTTGCCGGTATAGAGCACGACGGGCATCGTTCGTAGCCGCAAAGTCGCGGCGACGCTCGCCAGCAAGTCGAACCCGGAAATGTCTGGCAACGCCGGATCCAGCACCATGCAATCCACATACTCCTGCTCTATGGCATCGAGCGCGTCCCGGCCCGTTGCAACTGTGCGGATATCGAGGTCGTCCGCACCGAGCAATTCGATCAGGTCGGCGCGCTGCGATTCGTCGCCCTCCACAATCAACAGATTCTTGCGTTCGCGCCCGATGTAGCTGCGCATGCCGGCGAATTCTTCCTGCAGGCGTTCGCGACTCACGGGCTTGATCAGATACGAGCGCGCACCCTGTTGCAACGCGCGCTCCGCAGCGTCGTCGCCCGAGAGGATATGCACGGCAATGTGGCGCGTATCCACATCGTGCTTCAATTGATCGAGCACCGCCCAGCCATCGATGTCGGGCAGACTCAGGTCGAGCATGATGGCGCAGGGTTGGAACTCCCGGGCCAGTGCGTACACCGAATTGCCCTGCAGCGTAACCAGCCCCTTGTAGCCGTTTTCGCGCGCCGCATCGAGTAGGATTTGCGCGAACACGCCGTCGTCCTCGACGATCATCACGACCTGATCGCCCTCCCGGATAAGTTCGCGGTCGTCCTCGATCGGGCGTCGCGGCAGTTGCAGTTCCTGCGATGTGGCGAGTGCCTGCAGGACATCTCGTCCGGGTTCGGCAACGTGCGACGTCGCCGCGCCCGTCGCAGCGGGAAACGCCTGCAGCGGAATGTAGAGGGTGAACCGACTGCCTTGTCCCAACGTGCTACGGACCACGATCTCCCCGCCCAGCAGTCGGGCCAGTTCACGACTGATGGACAAGCCGAGCCCCGTGCCGCCGTAACGCCTGCTGGTCGTGCCGTCGGCCTGCTGAAAGGCTTCGAAAATCAGCCGCAATTTATCACCGGCGATACCGACGCCGGTATCGCTCACGCTGAAGGCTACGACTGTGCCCGCGGTATTGAGCGCCACATGATCGGCACTCCAACCACCGGCTGCACGGGCCACTTCCAGACAAACGCCGCCGAGTTCGGTGAACTTGAATGCGTTCGACAGCAGATTGCGCAACACCTGCTGCAGACGCGTCGGATCGGTCATGATCGCCGGCGGCAGGTCCGACTCCAGTTCGATGCGGAAATCGAGTTTCTTGGCTTCCGCCATGTGGCGGAAGGTACGCTCGACGTAATCGCGCAGCACGTCGAAAGACAGCTCGCTCATCTCCAGCGTCACCGTGCCCGACTCGATCTTCGACAAATCGAGAATGTCGTTGATGAGTGTGAGCAGGTCGGCGCCCGATCCGTGAATGATGTTGGCGTACTCGACCTGCTTATCGGTGAGATTCCGTTGCGCGTTCTCGGCCAGTTGCTGTGCGAGGATCAACAGCGAATTGAGCGGCGTACGCAATTCGTGCGACATGTTCGCAAGGAATTCGGATTTGTATTTGGACGACAGCGCAAGTTGCGCAGCCTTGTCTTCCAACGCAAGACGGGCCTGCTCCACTTCGCGGTTCTTGTGCTCGACCTCGATGTACTGCTCCGACAGCAGGTGCGCCTTCTCCGCCAGTTCCTCGTTGGTCTTCTGCAATTCCTCCTGGCGACTTTGCAGTTCTCGCGCGAGCGTCTGAGATTGCGTCAACAGCGACTCCGTGCGCGAGTTCGCCTCGATGTTATTCAGCACGACGCCGATGCTTTCCATGAGTTGATCGAGGAAAGCGAGGTGCGTCGGACTGAACGAATCGAACGACGCGAGTTCGATGACCGCCATGACCTGCTGCTCGAACAGAATTGGCAGTACCACGACATTCCGCGGTACCGCGGCGCCGAGGCTTGATGAAATACGCAGATAGTCCGGCGGCACATTGTTTATGAGGATGCGTTTCTGCTCGAGCGAACACTGCCCGACCAGCCCCTCACCCGCCTGAAATTCGGTAGGCAGGTTTCTGCGCGCGCGATAACCGTATGCGGCCACGAGCTTGAGACGCGCTTCGTAATCCGCTCCCTCCATCATGTAGAAAACGCCGAGCTGCGCGCCGACCAATGGTGCAAGTTCCGACAGGATCAGTTTCACCACCGTTTCGAGCTCGCGTTGTCCCTGCAGGAGCCGGGTAAAGCGCGCGAGGTTGGTCTTCAGCCAATCCTGTTCGGCGTTCTTGTGCGTCGTGTCCTTCAGGTTGCGGATCATCTCGTTGATGTTGTCTTTCAACACCGCGACTTCGCCGCGCGCATCCACGGTGACCGAGCGCGTCAGGTCGCCGCGTGTCACCGCGGTCGCCACATCCGCGATCGCCCGCACCTGTGTGGTGAGATTTGCCGCGAGCTGGTTGACGTTGTCGGTCAGGTTCTTCCACGTTCCCGATGCGCCCGGGACATTGGCCTGCCCTCCGAGCTTGCCTTCCACGCCGACCTCGCGCGCAACGGTCGTCACCTGATCAGCGAAAATCGCAAGCGTGTCAGTCAGCTCGTTGATAGTGCTTGCAAGCGACGCGATTTCGCCGCGCGCTTCCACGGTCAGCTTCTTCTTCAGGTCGCCCTTCGCCACCGCGGTCACCACGCCGGCGATCCCGCGCACCTGGTCGGTCAGGTTGGCCGCCATCACGTTGACCGAGTCAGTCAGGTCCTTCCACGTTCCGCCGACACCGCGCACTTCGGCCTGACCACCCAGGCGACCTTCCGTCCCCACTTCACGCGCCACGCGTGTGACCTCCGAGGCGAAGGAGTTCAACTGGTCAACCATCACGTTGATGGTGTCTTTCAATTCGAGAATTTCGCCTTTGACGTCAACGGTGATCTTCTTGGAAAGATCGCCGCGCGCCACCGCGGTCGTCACTTCGGCGATGTTGCGAACCTGGCCGGTCAGGTTAGAGGCCATGAAGTTGACCGAATCGGTGAGGTCCTTCCAGGTGCCTGCGACGCCCGGCACGTTGGCCTGACCACCCAGGCGGCCTTCCGTCCCCACTTCACGCGCGACGCGTGTGACCTCCGAGGCGAACGAGCGCAACTGGTCCACCATCACGTTGATGATGTCCTTCAGCTGCAGGATCTCGCCGCGCACGTCCACCGTGATCTTCTTCGACAGATCGCCGTTCGCCACCGCGATCGTCACCTCGGCGATGTTGCGCACCTGCCCGGTGAGGTTCGACGCCATCGAGTTGACCGAATCGGTCAGATCCTTCCACGTCCCGGCGACGCCTTTCACCTGTGCCTGACCGCCGAGTTTTCCTTCCGAGCCCACTTCCCACGCCACGCGCGTCACTTCGGAGGCGAACGAAGAAAGCTGACCCACCATGGTGTTGACGGTGTTCTTGAGCGCGAGAATTTCGCCTTCGACGTCGACCGTGATTTTTTTCGACAGATCACCGCGCGCGACCGCCGTCGTCACTTCGGCGATGTTGCGCACCTGCGCGGTGAGGTTCGACGCCATCGAATTCACCGAGTCGGTCAGATCCTTCCACGTCCCGGCCACGCCCTGCACGTAGGCCTGACCGCCGAGTTTTCCTTCGGTGCCGACCTCGCGCGCGACGCGCGTCACTTCGGAAGCGAACGAGCGCAATTGATCCACCATCACGTTGATGGTGTTTTTCAGTTCCTGGATTTCACCCTTCACGTCGACGGTAATCTTCTTCGACAGGTCGCCGGTCGCCACCGCGGTCGTCACCTCGGCGATGTTGCGTACCTGCGCGGTCAGATTGCCGGCCATGAAGTTGACCGAGTCGGTCAGGTCCTTCCACGTCCCGGCCACGCCTTTCACCTGCGCCTGGCCGCCGAGCTTGCCGTCGGTGCCGACCTCGCGCGCCACACGCGTCACTTCCGCGGCGAAGGAAGAGAGTTGATCCACCATCACGTTGATGGTGTCCTTCAACTCGAGAATTTCGCCTTTGACGTCGACGGTGATCTTCTTGGAAAGATCGCCGCGCGCCACCGCGGTCGTCACTTCCGCAATATTGCGCACCTGACCGGTCAGGTTGGCGGCCATGACGTTGACCGAGTCGGTCAGGTCCTTCCATGTCCCGCCGACCCCTTTCACCTGCGCCTGGCCGCCGAGCTTGCCTTCGGTGCCGACTTCGCGCGCGACGCGCGTGACCTCCGAAGCGAACGAGTTGAGCTGATCCACCATCACGTTGATGGTGTCCTTCAATTCGAGAATCTCGCCTTTGACGTCGACCGTGATCTTCTTGGAGAGGTCGCCATTCGCCACTGCGGTCGTGACTTCGGCGATGTTGCGCACCTGCCCGGTGAGGTTCGACGCCATCGAATTCACCGAATCGGTCAGATCCTTCCACGTGCCGGCCACGCCCTTCACCTGCGCCTGGCCACCGAGCCGGCCTTCGGTACCCACTTCGCGCGCGACGCGCGTGACCTCCGAAGCGAAGGAACGCAACTGATCCACCATCACGTTGATGGTGTCTTTCAACTCCAGGATTTCACCGCGCACGTCGACCGTTATTTTTTTCGACAAGTCGCCGGTCGCGACCGCGGTCGTCACTTCGGCGATGTTGCGTACCTGCGCGGTCAGATTGCCGGCCATCGAATTGACCGAGTCGGTCAGGTCCTTCCACGTCCCGGCCACGCCCTTCACTTTTGCCTGGCCGCCGAGCTTGCCGTCCGTGCCCACCTCACGCGCGACGCGCGTGACCTCCGAAGCAAACGAAGAAAGCTGCTCGACCATGGTGTTCGCCGTCTTCGCAGTGCGCAGGAACTGTCCCTCGAGCGGACGGCCATCGACGTCGAGCGACATGGTCTGGGAGAGATCGCCCTTCGCGACCGAGCCGATGACGCGCGACATCTCCGTGGTCGGGCGCACCAGATCATCGATCAGGCTATTGACTGAATCGACCATCGTGCCCCACCCGCCGGCGACACCGACAACATTCGCGCGTTGGGACAGCTTGCCTTCGCGGCCGACCACGCGCGAGACGCGATCGAACTCCTTCGCGACACGTTCGTTGGTATCGATGATTTCGTTGAGGACGTCGGCGATCTTGCCCGGCACGCCGGTAAGATCCGCGGGGAGACGCACCGACCAGTCTCCTTTGCGAAATGCCAGCAGGGTGTTGAGCAACTGACGATCGAAAACCGATTCGGAGAGTTCGGAACCCGCAAGCACGTTTGTCCTCCTTGTGGGGCTGATTGCGGTCGGAATTGACGCGGCCCTGCAAGGGTCTTCGCTCCCCAGCTGCACCGCATGCGGGGCTTCCGGCGTCTTCTTATAATTGCCCCGGCCAGCGCTCGCCCTTCGTACGAACCCGCGTTATCGCAATAAGCGTTCCATCACGTCATCACGAGCCCCACGGCCACCACGCTTTCCGCCGGCGTGTAAATACGCTCAGGCGCGGTGGTAAAACTTACCGAAGAGCGTAAAAAGCGGACCGCAGTAAGCAATCAGACCCTGCCTGGCAACGCGCTGCTCAGGCCCTCGGCCGTTCCACATCGCAGGCGACCGCGCGCCGGCCTGCCGCCTCGGCCGCCTTATTTTTTATCGAACGTGACGAGCTGATCCTGCTTTGAATCGGTCACGAAAATAGCGAGCAGGCTGGCCGACTCGGCATCGCTCGCATTCTCGCTCACCACGTGATGCGCGCCCGGCGCCTCTGTCCAATTCTCGCCCGCACGGAAAACCTGCTCTTTGCCATCGTCGACCTTACTGCGGATCGCACCCGACAACACATATGCGACGACGAAGGCCTGGCCGTGACGATGTGGCGACGACTTCGCCCCCGGCGCGTAGTTCACGACGACTGCAGTGAGGTTCTTGCCGGGAACATTGGCGATGGCATGCTTGAATGCCGTCTTGACCATTTCCGCCTGCGTGGCAGAGTCCGCCGCCAAAACCGTCGTTGACGCGGCAACACACATCAAGGCGGCAAAGCTTGTATTCCGAACCAGCGATCGCGTCTTCATTTTGTTTCTCCTGATTAAAACCACCGCCATTGTCTTCCTCTCGGTTTCGCCCGGAAATATGCTTGACCGAGTGGCCCGGTGTCAGCGCGCCCTCCGGTTCGGCGGCTTGCGGATGATGTGAGATATCGAGACCTATGCCGTACGTGTTGCGCCAGAACGCACTTAATCGACGGTTGTGAAGGCGATCAGAAAACGCGTCGCGCCCTATTGTCGGATTGTTCCTACTTCGCGGTAAGCGGGTATCGGCTACCGGGGCGGCACAACGACTTGCAAAATCGGTCGTAGTGATTCCGCTGACAACCAACGATTTGAAGGAGCGTCAAGATGATCGGTTTTGTGCTGAAGGTCGCAGGCGTGGGTACGGACTAAGGAATGTCTGAATCAGCGCTTCGCTGACGCTGAGCACACGCAACGGTTTGAACAAAGCGACTGTGCGACGCAAACGGAACAATGATGAAGGTATTGCCGAGGCGTGAGCCACGCTGCCGATGAAAAAAGGCCGGATTTATCCGGCCTTTTTTCGCCAACTAGCCGGCTCACCGTAACAGAGCGGACTGGTCTCCGAAAAGCCATACACGCATGAGCGTATGCGTTACGGCGAGAACGAGCGGCCCGATGAATATGCCGATGAGCCCGAAGGCGATCAGCCCTCCTATTACGCCGACGAAGATGAGCAGCAGCGGGATATCCGCCGCGCCTTGCTTGATGAGGATCGGACGCAGGACATTATCAAGCGTGGCAGCGATGATCGTGACGACCAGCAGGAATGTCCCCCACCCAGGCGAGCCGCTCCAATACAACCAGGCCACGGGCCCCAGCAGCACCAAGGCGGCGCCGATCTGCGCCACGGCGAGAAAGAACATCAACGCTGTGAGCACCGCAGCGAACGGCACGCTGGCCAGCCACAGGCCGATACCTCCGACCATCGTTTGCACCAGTGCGGTAACGATCACGCCACGGCCCACGCTGCGGATGGTTTGTGCGGACAACCTCACCGCGGCTTCCCCATGCTGACCGCCGAGGCGTTGGCCGAACCGCAGCGCCCAGTCTGCAGCGCCTTCCCCATAGCCGTACAGCACCGCGGCCGCGACCACCGTGAGCACCAGTTGCACGAACAGCACGCCGAAGCCGCCCAATTCGGCGAGAAGCCACGCGGTCACTCCTCGAGCGTACGGGGCGATCCGGGCCCAGAGTTCTTCAAAACCTTGTGCGGCGGTCTCTTGCCAGAGCTCCGACGCGCGTGGTCCGACAAGCGGCACATCGACCAGCCATGATGGCGGCGGAAACTGGAATCCGCGCCATTGCGTCATCCACTTCGCCATATCGTCCACGTTGCCGACGATGGTCGCGATCGCAGCCGACAGCGGGACAAAGAACACCAACAAAAGCACGATGGACATGATCGTGACTGCGATCCAACGCTTGTCACCCGCCGCCCGCTGAATCCTCAGCAACGTCGGCCATGTCGCGACGACGATCATAACGGCCCATATCGTGGCACCGAGGAAAGGTCTGAGAATCAAGAAACAGGCGGCAATGAGCCCGCCCAGGAAGAGCACGGTGAGCAAGACCCGCGTCAGCTCGTCTCGCTGGACCTCGGTCTTCATCTTTCCGGACTCCGATTGAAGCGTCCGCCACGAGCAGCCTCACACTGCGCTGAGCGTTTGAAACGGCATCCTCAGTCTAGCGAAGCGGGACAGACTGGAGAAGCGGCCAGCATACGCGCCCCATCCTCGGCGCGCAGTAGGTCTTAAGCCCAATCCGATGCGCCCGGAAGACGAATCGCTACAGCCGCAAGCGACGCGCGCACCGAGGGAAGCTTGGAAGGGAAATCTGAGGACAACGCGCAACCACGAACGAATGCGCAAATGAAAAAGGCCTGCGAAGTTCGCAAGCCCTTGATCATTTTGGCGCGCCCGGAGAGATTCGAACTCCCGACCCCTTGGTTCGTAGCCAAGTACTCTATCCAACTGAGCTACGGGCGCAACGTAACGGTCGCGGATTCTAGCAGAGTGCCATCGGCAAAACCAGCTTTTCAGCGCGGCGGCATATCGCTTTTGCGCGGTCGCTTCAGGCGCGCCGCGCGCCATAGCAGCGCGAGCCCCATCCACGCAGTCAGCGCCGCGAACGGGATGGCGAACGCGCGCGGGAAAAGCAGCGCCAGCACAGCCGATCCGCAAAGGATTGCGGCGAAGGTCGCCAGCACGCTGCCTTCGGCCGGCCCGAGCACCCGGCTCTTGGTCAATGCGGCGCCCAGCGCGCTGCCCACCGTCAACGCACCGGCCGCCGCGCGCCCCGCGCTACCCGACAGTGCGCGCCGATGATGCGGCACATGCTCGCGCGGCGTGGCGCGGATCACCCGCTTGCGCCGCCCCAGCACGATCTCGGTGCTATTGGCCAAGTCTTCCTCGTACATGGCCGCGACCTCACGCGCGAAGCGTTCATCCTCGACTGCGACATCGAGTTCGTAATTGTTCATCCAACTGGCGAAGTTGAGATTGGTCGACCCCACGCGCGCCCACCAATCGTCCGCCACCGCCGTCTTCGCATGGAGCATGCTGCCGTTCCACTCGAAAATCCGCACACCGGCGTCCAACAGCGGCCGATAGCCCGCGCGCGAAAGACGGCTGACGATGGGCAGATCGCTTGCACCCGGCACCAGCAGACGCACGTCGACGCCGTCGAGCGCTGCCGCACACAGCGCGCGCACGTAAGGGGTGATGCCGACGAAATATGCGTCTGTCAGCCACAGCCGTTCGCTGGCGACGGCTGCAACCAGTTGATCCAGACGGAACACACTGGCCGTTTCCGGCTCGCTCGCGACGACGCGAACCGGCGTATCGCCTGCGTGAACGATTTCGTGACGAGCAAACAGGTCCGCGGGAAGCGGTTCGCCGGTGGTCTTCCACACTCTGGCAAACGCCGCTTCGAGTTCGAGCACGGCCGGCCCGCGGATTTCGATGCCGGTGTCGCGCCACGGTTCGATACCGCGCGCCGGATTGCCGCACCACTTGCTGCTGATGCACAGACCGGTGACAAAGCCCACCGCACCATCCACCGACAGCATTTTGCGATGGTCGCGCGCGGTCCAGGCGAGTGGTTCATCGATGCGCAACGGATTGAAGCTGCGCACCTGGCCACCAGCTGCGATCAATGGCTTCCACATGGACTGTGCGAACATCGAACCGAACCAGTCGTAAATGACATACACCTGGACGCCCGCCTGTACCCGCTCGATCAGGGCGTGAAGGAACGCCTGCCCCACTT
The DNA here is from genome assembly GCA_036676355.1 of Nitrosomonadales bacterium. GTDB lineage: Bacteria > Pseudomonadota > Gammaproteobacteria > Burkholderiales > SG8-39 > ZC4RG42. The sequence goes on from JAKFDA010000097.1 coordinate 68,246, forward strand.
GGTCGTTGGCGACGATGTAGCTTTCCAGAAGGATCGTGTGTTCAGCCTGACGGATTGCATCGAGCCAGGCCGGATAGTGTTCGGCGGCGTCGCGCAGAATGCAGACGGCATTGCCGGTAATGAGGTCGGCGCCGGTCGCACGGGTGAAGGCGCGTTCGGCCATGCGGCCGACGACGATGTCGCCGCTCGACCGCAGTTCGGCGCGCAGATGCGAGTCGATCCCGTAACGTTGCATAACTAAAGGTTAACCCAATGTGCGCGATCGTTGCCGAAACAGGGCCGCGGCGATGCCATAATGTCCGGGCATACAGTTCGCCGTTCCATTTACCTACGATGTCGCCGCGATGACTGTTACCGATACGCCAGTGCATGCCTTGCGCGGAACGCTCGTCTGGTTTCGCGACGATCCGTTCGCCGTGGACCCGTCGACCGCGATGCGCGTAGAGGCGGATGGCATCGTCGCAATGGCCGGCGGCAGAATCATCGCTTGCGGACCGGCCGCAGCGGTGCTGCCGACATTGCCTCCCGGTGTGCCAACCGCGCGTTACGAGCGCGCGCTGATCCTGCCGGGCTTCATCGATGCGCATACCCACTACGTGCAGGCGCAGATCATCGGTTCGTGCGGCGCGCAACTACTGGACTGGCTTGAGCGCTACACCTATGTCGCAGAGCAAGCCTTCGCCGACCCGCGGCACAGCGCGCACATTGCACACTTGTTCTGCGACGAACTGCTGCGCCACGGCACGACCACCGCGCTGACGTTCTGCGCGGTCTATTCGCAGTCGGCCGAGGCGCTGTTCGAAGAAGCGGAACGGCGCAACATGCGTCTCATCGCCGGCAAGGTGATGATGGACCGCCATGCGCCCGAATGCTTGCGCGACACCGCCCAGCAAAGTTATGACGATTCCAAGGCGCTGCTGCAAAAATGGCACGGCCGGGGCCGCTGCCTGTATGCGATCACGCCGCGTTACGCCGGTTCGAGTTCGCCGGCGCAACTCGAACTCGCCGGCGCGCTGTGGCACGAATACCCGCAGGCATATCTGCATTCGCATCTGGCGGAAAATATCGCCGAAGTCGAATGGGTACACCGGCTGTTTCCCGACGCGATGGACTACGTCGATGTGTACGATCGTTTCGGCTTGCTCGGCCCACGCGCTGTCTACGCACACGGCATCCATCTGACCGAGCGCGAATTGCAGTGTCTCGGCGAAAGCGAAACCACGATCGTTCACTGCCCCACTTCGAATCTTTTTCTCGGCAGCGGCCTGTTCCGTCTGCACGCCGCCAAGCAACGTGCCGCCGCGGTTCACGTCGCGCTCGGCACGGACATCGGCGCCGGCACGAGCTATTCGCTGCTACAGACCATGGGGGACGCGTACAAGATCGCGCAACTGAACCATCACACCCTCTCCGCGCCGCAGGCGTATTACCTCGCCACGCTGGGCGCGGCGCGCGCGCTGAGGCTCGACGACCGTATCGGTTCGCTCGAACCGGGACACGAAGCCGACATCGTGGTGCTCGATATCGAAGCGACGCCGGCGCTGCGATTGCGCACCCAGTGCGCCGAAAACATCGAAGAACTGCTGTTCGCCCTGATGATCATGGGCGACGATCGAGCCGTCCGTGCCACTTACATTGCCGGCGCCCTGGCACACGAGCGCGACGCACCACGACAATAATGATTCACGTCCGACGTCGGAATCCGCGCTGAAACAGGGGCTTCACGTCATATAATCCCAGCGTTTCCTGTTACTACAACATCGTTTTTCCCGACTTGGGCGAAAGCGGCCAGGAATGTCCGATCGAGTTCCGGATACGGTCGCGCGCGCAGTTCGAGCGTGGACACGGCACAGCTGTGACGCAACCGTTTCGAACTTGCGATGCCCTTCGCCGCAGAACACCTTGACCAGAGCCTTCCCCTGACACTCATGCCAGACGCTTCGCTACTGGTCACGATCCTCGCCCTGCCCTTCGCCGGCAGCGTGCTTGCCGCGTTGCTCCGGCACAACGCCCGCAATACGGAAGCCTGGCTGGCCGGCGCGATCGCACTCGCCGGTCTGATCATGGCGGCAATGTTTTTCCCCGAGATCGCCGGCGGCGGCGTGGTGCGCTATCAGGTCGAGTGGCTCCCCGCACTGGGACTCAATTTCGTTTTGCGACTGGACGGTTTCGCGTGGATGTTCGTCATGCTCGTGACGGGTATCGGCCTGCTGGTCGTGCTCTATGCGCGCTACTACATGTCGCCGGAAGATCCGGTGCCGCGCTTCTTTTCGTTCTTCCTTGGCTTCATGGGCTCGATGCTCGGCATCGTGCTGTCGGGCAATCTGATTCAGCTGGCCTTCTTCTGGGAGCTGACCAGCCTTTATTCCTTCCTGCTCATCGGCTACTGGCATCACAACTCCAACGCACGCGACGGCGCGCGCATGGCGTTGACCGTGACGGCCGCCGGCGGCCTGTGTCTGTTCGCCGGTTTCCTGGTACTGGGCAGCATGGTCGGCAGTTACGATCTGGATCGCGTACTCGCATCGGGCGATCTCATTCGCTCGCACGAGCTTTATCTGCCGATGCTGATTCTCGTGCTGCTCGGCGCGCTGACCAAAAGCGCGCAATTCCCGTTTCATTTCTGGCTGCCGCAGGCGATGGCCGCGCCGACGCCGGTGTCGGCCTATCTGCATTCGGCCACCATGGTCAAAGCCGGCGTCTTTCTGCTCGCGCGCCTGTGGCCGGTGATGGCCGGCACCGACGAGTGGACGTCGATTGTGGGAATGGCCGGACTCTGCACCCTGGTACTGGGCGCCTACATCGCGATATTCCAGAACGACCTCAAAGGCCTGCTGGCGTACTCGACCATAAGCCATCTCGGTCTTATTACGTTGCTGCTCGGTCTCGGCAGCCCGCTCGCCGCGGTGGCCGCGATTTTCCACATGATGAACCATGCGACCTTCAAGGCATCGCTCTTCATGGCGGCCGGCATCATCGATCACGAAACCGGCACACGCGACATTCGTCGGTTGAACGGCCTTTATCGCTTCATGCCGATTACCGCAACGGCGGCGATGGTCGCCGCAGCTGCCATGGCGGGCGTACCGTTGCTCAACGGTTTTCTGTCGAAGGAGATGTTTTACGCTGAAGCCATTGCCGAGCATACCGGCTCCCTGGTCGATCAGGCGCTGCCTTATTTCGCCACGCTATGGGGGATATTCAGCGTCGCCTATTCATTGCGTTTTATTCACGGCGTATTTTTCGGCCCGGCGCCGGTGAACCTTCCGCGCGTGCCGCACGAGCCGCCGCGCTGGATGCGTCTGCCGGTCGAACTGCTGGTGCTGGCCTGCATCGTGGTCGGCGCAATCCCGTCGATAACGGTCGGACCGTTCCTCGACGCCGCGGCGCGCGCGGTGCTCGGCGCGGCCACGCCCACATACAGCCTGGCCGTCTGGCACGGCCTGACGTTACCGCTGCTGATGAGCGTTATCGCAATGATCGGTGGTGCAGCGCTTTACCTGGCGCTGCACAATTATCTTTCGCGCGGTCGCGACCGGCCGCCCTTGCTGAGCGGATTGAGTGCACGGCGCATTTTCGATACCGCCATGGTGATCGTCTCCTGGCGCTGGGCCAGATCGCTCGAAGCGCTGCTCGGTACGCGTCGCCTCCAAGCGCAATTGCTGCTGGTGGTGTGCGTGACGATTGTCGCCGCGTTCTGGCCGCTCTATGCGCGTGGATTCGCACCGACGTTCACGATGACCAATATCGATGCCGCGTTCGCGCTGCTGTGGGCAATCGGCATCGTCTGTGCGATCAGCGCGGCGTATCAAGCGAAATACCACCGACTCGCCGCGCTTATTCTCATGGGTGGCGCCGGCCTGGTGACCTGCATAACCTTCGTATGGCTTTCTGCGCCCGATCTCGCCTTGACGCAACTGCTGGTCGAGGTGGTCACCACCGTGCTGATCCTGCTCGGCCTGCGCTGGCTGCCGCAACGCAGAGCCGACGTTGTGTCGCCGGGCGAGGAAACGGCCGCTTACGAAACGGTTGCGCGCACGCGGCGCCTGCGCGACCTGGTAATCGCCATCGCAGCCGGCACAGGCCTGGCGATCATCGCCTATGCAGCGATGACGCAACCGCCGACTGACGGCATCGCGCGGTATTTCATCGAACACGCTTATACGGAAGGCGGCGGCAGGAATATCGTCAACGTCATTCTGGTGGACTTCCGCGCCTTCGACACATTCGGCGAAATCACCGTGCTGGGCGTAGTCGCGCTGACCGTATTCGCACTGCTGCGCCGCTTCCGTCCGGCGCCGGACAGTATCGACAGGCCGGAACAACAACGCGGCATTCAAGCACGCAAGATGGACAACCCCGAACGCGAGAAGAGCGAAACGATTGCCGACTACATGATGATTCCTTCAGTGCTCATGCGGCTGCTGTTTCCGGTCATCACCGTGTTCGCGATCTATCTGTTCCTTCGCGGCCATGATCTGCCCGGCGGCGGTTTCGTCGCCGGCCTCGCCATGGCGATCGCATTCATCGTGCAATACATGGCGGGCGGCGCGCATTGGGTCGAAGCGCGCCTGAACATTCGACCCGTGATCTGGATCGCTCTCGGACTGCTGTGCGCGGCAACCACGGGCATGGGCGCATGGCTGGTCGGCTATCCCTTCCTCACTTCGCATTCGACGTACGCGCACGTCCCGCTGATCGGTACGCTGCCGTTCGCCAGCGCGCTGCTGTTCGATCTGGGCGTATTCATGCTCGTCGTCGGTGCAACAGTCTTGATGTTGATCGCACTCGCGCGCCAGTCGATCCGCAGCCATCGCACACCGCACACGCATTCCGCAATCACGACCATCATGAGAGAGCACTGATGGAATTGATCGTCGCCCTGGGAATCGGCGTGCTGACCGGCTCGGGAGTGTGGCTGCTGCTCAGACCGCGCACCTACCAGGTGATCATCGGACTGTCGCTGCTCTCGTATGCGGTGAACCTGTTCATTTTCGGTATGGGCGGATTGCGCATGAATCTGCCGCCGGTGCTCCGGCAAGCCGCTGCCGGTGATCCCGCGCAATACGTCGATCCCATTCCCCAAGCGCTGGTGCTGACCGCCATCGTGATCAGCTTTGCGATGACGGCGCTGTTTCTCGTCGTCCTACTGGCTGCCCGCGGCCTCACCGGGACCGACCACGTCGACGGCAGGGAACCGAAAGCATGAGCGTGCTCGATCATCTGATCATCGCGCCAGTGCTGCTGCCGCTGGTGACAGCCGGGCTGATGCTGCTGCTGGGAGAGCAACGACGCTCATTGAAAGCAGCCGTCAATCTCGCCTCCACCGTCGCGCTGCTCGGCATCGCAATCGTGCTCCTGCGTCAGGCCGATGCGCCGTCTCTCAGCGGCGCGGCCAACGTCGGCGTTTATCTGCTCGGCAACTGGCCTGCGCCGTTCGGCATCGTGCTGGTGCTGGACCGCCTGTCCGCGCTCATGCTGGTGCTGACCGGCATCCTGGCCATCGCCTCGCTGGTGTTTTCGCTGGCGCGCTGGCATCGCGCAGGCACCCACTTTCACCCGCTGTTCCAACTGCAGTTGATGGGCCTCAACGGCGCGTTCCTCACCGGCGACCTGTTCAACTTGTTCGTATTCTTCGAAGTGCTGCTGGCGGCCTCCTACGGTTTGCTTCTGCACGGGTCGAGCACGGCGCGCGTCAAAGCCGCGTTGCATTACATCGTCATCAACCTCGCAGCGTCGAGCCTGTTTCTGATCGGCGTAAGCCTGATGTACAACGTCACCGGCACATTGAACATGGCCGATCTCGCTGTTCGCATTCCCGCTGTTGCCGACAGCGACCGGATGCTGGTCGAGGCGGCCGGCGCCATCCTCGGCATCGCCTTTCTCATCAAGGCCGGCATGTGGCCGCTCTGCTTCTGGCTGCCGACGACCTATGCGGCCGCGAGCCCGCCGGTTGCCGCGCTGTTCGCGATCATGAGCAAGGTCGGCATCTATGTCGTCATCCGGGTATGGCTGCTGCTGTTCGGCGAGGAAACCGGCACCTCCGCGCTGTTCGGCAGCGACTGGCTGCTGTACGGGGGCGTCATGACTATCGTATTCGGCTCGATCGGCGTGCTGGCCTCGCAGGACATGGCGCGGCTCGCCGGCTACAGCCTGCTGATATCGACCGGCACGCTGCTCGCCGTGATCGCAACGGGCAACACGAGCGTCACCGGCAGCGCGCTGTTCTATCTGATCAGCTCGACGCTTGCCATCAGCGCGTTCTTTCTGCTGCTGGAATTGGTCGAGCGCGGCCGCACCGCCGGCGCCGACCTGCTCGCCGTCACGATGGAAGTTTTCGGTGACGACGATTTCGCCGAAGATGAAGTCGGCATCGCCATTCCCGCAACCATGGCGGTACTCGGCATCAGCTTTATCTGCTGCGCATTGCTGCTGGCGGGCCTGCCGCCGCTGTCGGGTTTCATCGCCAAGTTCGCGTTGCTGAGTGCGCTGTTCGAACCCGCCGCGCTCGACGCCGCGCCCAACGCCACACCGACCACGGCCTGGCTGTTGCTCGGCGTGATCGTGACCTCCGGCCTGACCATCCTCATCGCCATGATGCGCGCGGGAATCAAGACATTCTGGGCGCCGCTCAACCGCACCGTGCCGCGCGTGCGATTCATCGAGGTGACGCCGGTCATCGTGCTGCTGCTGGCATGCGCAACCCTGACCGTTCAGGCCGGCCCTGCCATGCGCTACATGCAGGCTACAGCGGCGACATTGCATACGCCGCACAGCTACGTCAACGACGTGCTGTCAAAGCCGCAAATTCCCGGCAAGGGAGGTTCATGACGCGCTGGCTACCCTATCCGCTGATGTCGGCCGCATTGTTCATCATGTGGCTGCTGCTCAACCAAAGCGTTGCGCCGGCTCACCTCGTTGCGGGCGCGCTGCTGGCGCTCGGCGGCCCGCTCGCATTGGGCGTGCTGGAATTGCCGCGCGCGAGCATCGGACGATTGCGGGCCTTCGTCCAACTGGCGTGGCTGGTACTCGTCGACATCGTGCGTTCGAATAACGCCGTCGCGTACATTATTATGCGTCCGGCTCATCCGCGCCGGACTTCCGGCTTCGTCGAGATTCCGCTCGATCTGCGCGATCGCTACGGTCTGACGACCCTGGCCATCATCATCACGTCCACGCCCGGCACGCTTTGGGCGAATTACGATTCAACGACCGGCGTCATGACCTTGCATGTGCTCGATCTCGTCGACGAAGAGGCATGGGTCAATCGCATCAAACAGCGGTATGAAAGTTTGCTGGTGGAGATTTTCGAATGATCGCAACGATGCTCATATGGTCCGTCACCGTAGCGCAGATTCTGCTCACGCTGGCGATGGCATGCGCAACCTTCCGTCTGGTTCGGGGGCCGAGAGCGCAGGATCGGATTCTCGGGCTGGATACGTTCTATGTGAACGGCATGCTGCTGCTGGTCACGTTCGGCATACGCTCCGGCAGTACGCTCTACTTTGAAGCTGCCCTGGCCATCGCCCTGCTCGGTTTCGTCGCGACAGTGGCGCTGGCGAAATTTCTGATACGCGGCGAGGTGATCGAATGACCGCGGCGAGCGAATTGCCGGCCTGGGCTGCGCTGCTCACCGCATTCCTACTCCTGCTAGGTGCCGGATTGGCCTTCACCGGCTCGCTGGGCTTGCTCCGGCTGAAAACATTTTACGATCGCGTCCACGCCCCCACGCTCGGCACCACACTCGGCACGGGCAGCATTCTGATCGCCTCGATGCTGTTCTTCAGCGTGCTCGAAACCCGCTTCGTGATACATGAAATCCTGATCGCCGTATTCGTCACCGTTACCACGCCGGTGACGCTGGTGCTGCTGGTGCGTGCAGCCATATTTCGCGACCGGCGAGAGAGATAAAGCCCTGCGCGCTGTGCTCGGCACGCGTACACGGTAGGCTTCTCAACCTTTCCACTGCGCCAAACAAAAACGCCCCACGAGGGGGCGTTGTTGTTTGGCGGAGAGCGAGGGATTCGAACCCTCGATACGGTTTTTGACCATATACTCCCTTAGCAGGGGAGCGCCTTCGACCACTCGGCCAGCTCTCCGAATCGGCGCCGATGTTACGTGGTCCGCCCCATCGGGTCAAACCTCCACACCAACCTTTCAGGCACGGCGCATGCGCGCTTTTACGCCTCCTGCTCCAATCCGAACTCCTTGTGCAGCACACGCACTGCGAGTTCCATGTATTTCTCGTCCACCACGACCGAAATCTTGATTTCGGAAGTGGAGATCATGCGGATGTTGATACCTTCTTCCGCGAGCGTGCGGAACATCCGGCTGGCGATGCCGACGTGCGAACGCATGCCGACGCCGACCATCGAGACCTTGCACACCTTGTTGTCGCCGACGATGCTCCGCGCACCGATGTGCGTTTGCACTTTCTGCGCAATTTCCATCGCCTTGCCGTAATCGCCGCGAGGAATCGTGAAGGAGAAATCCGTCGTGTCGTCCACGCCGGCGTTCTGGATAATCATGTCGACGTCGATATTCGAATCCGCGATCGGGCCGAGAATCGCGTAAGCGATACCGGGGCGATCCGGCACGCCGGTCACGGTGATTTTCGCTTCGTCGCGACTGAACGCGATGCCCGAAATGACAGCCTTTTCCATCTTTTCGTCTTCCTCGAAAGTAATCAGCGTGCCGTCGCCTTCGTCCTGAAAGCTGGAGAGCACACGCAGGCGCACCTTGTATTTGCCTGCGAATTCAACTGCGCGGATCTGCAATACCTTGGAGCCGAGGCTCGCCATTTCGAGCATTTCCTCGAAAGTGATCGTCTTCAGCCGACGCGCCTCCGGAACGATGCGCGGATCGGTCGTATAGACCCCGTCCACATCGGTATAGATATGGCATTCATCGGCTTTGAGCGCCGCGGCCAGCGCGACAGCCGACGTGTCGGAGCCGCCGCGACCCAGCGTGGTGATGTCGCCCTGCGCGTCCATGCCTTGAAAACCGGCGACGACGGGAATGCAGCCATCGTCGAGGTCCTGGCGTAAGCGCTCCTCATCGATGGCCTGGATGCGCGCTTTGGTATGCGCGTTGTCGGTGAGAACCCTGACTTGGGCGCCGGTATAGCTTTTCGCTTTCAGCCCCAGATCCATCAATGCCATTGACAATAGAGCGATCGTGACCTGCTCTCCGGTCGAGGCGATCACGTCGAGTTCGCGCGGATCAGGCTGCGCCTGAATCTCCCTGGCGAGTGCGAGCAGGCGATTCGTTTCGCCCGACATGGCGGAAAGCACCACGACGAGGTCGTGCCCCATCGCTTTCCAGCGAGCGGCGCGCTGTGCCACGGCTTTGATGCGCTCGACGCTGCCCACCGAAGTGCCGCCGAATTTCTGGACGATCAGTGCCATACAGAGTCCGAAAAAAGTCGTAATTCTAGCCGATTACGAGCCGTTGTCGCAGCCGCAAAGCGCACGGCGGCGCACTGTTTTGCGGGCGCAATGCACCCGCCCCGCCATGGCGCCTATGCTACGATTGGCGCGCGCTTCAAGAAGAATGCGTCTGGAGACGAGAAGATGAAACTCTTCAATTTCGCGGTGAATCCCAAGGAAGTCCGCCAAAAGCTCGGGCTCAATCAGGAAGAGTTCTGGACCAAGATCGGCGTCACCCAAAGTGGCGGTTCCCGCTATGAGAGCGGCCGCTCGATGCCCAAGCCGGTACGCGAGCTCTTGCGGCTGGTGCACGTGGAAAAGCTCGATCTCAGCAAAGTGAAGAAAGAGGATTTCGAAATCATCGAATACCTCAAGAACGAGCAGCCTGATCTCTATCGCAACCTGCGCAAGGTGGCCAAATCCAGACGTCGCAAGGACGCCGGCCCGGAAGAAGGCTGAGCGCACCATCTCTCAGTCGCCCCGTGCTGGCGCAGTCGGGCCCAATCGGAAGCACGGTTGCAGAACGCGCGGACGAAGCGCTCGTATCTAGCATGCCTCTCCTAGTAATGGAGCGGCTGGCGAACTTCAAGGAATCATCTGCTTTCGAGAAGCGGGATACGTGAGAGAGTAAGCCGACGTAGTTCGTCAAGCGGAACACGCTCGGCGTTCAGCGCCGGTTCGATCCCGGGAGCCCTCACTAGTAACATAGTATCCAATGAACCTTCTAGATGCCCCACAGCAAGTTGCGCTGAGGTTGGATTTGAATGCTTGCGCATGAGGCGCGACCCATGGTCTCCGTGGAGAACGATTGACACGTTGTCACGCCCCACGGCCCGATCTATGGTATCGATGATGGTTAGTAGACG
>JAKFDA010000098.1:0-7287 GCA_036676355.1 Nitrosomonadales bacterium
CCAGGTCTCGCCTCGCGAGGCCCATTGCGTGTTGCCCGCTTCATCCATGGTGACGTGCCAGCTGTTGTCCGGAGCCATGGCAAGTTCCATATCCCATGCGAGTCGCTCCGCCAGCGCCTTGCTGTGGACGATCAGCACCGTTTCGCCGTTGAGATAAATCGAGCGCAGATTGACGTTGAACGATCCGATGAAGACCGTCTTGCGGTCGAAGACTGCGGACTTGGCATGCAGACTCACGGCGCCGTTATCGCAGAAGCCCGGGAACTCGATCCACACCACGCATGCAGCGGGGTCCGGTCGCAGCTCGTGCAGTTCCATGCCGCGCGCCAGCATTGCGGGCCGACGTCGCGCATAGCCGGAGTGATTGGTGGTGAGATCGTTGGACGACAGAGAATTGGTCAGTACCGCGACGCGCACGCCGCGCTTGCGCGTTTGCTCGAGCGCGTCGAGCTGGTCGTCGCCGAGAATGAGATACGCCGATTCCAGCAGTATTTCGGACTGCGCGCGCTGCACTTCCCTGCGCAAGGCCTTCGCTGTCTCGCGAGGCGTACCGGCGCTCGCTTGCATGTCCTCGGCCGGTGCATCGTAGATGAGTTCTGCCGTTGCCCATGTGGCGTCGACCAATGCGCGATCGGTTTGCGCCAGTGCAATGTCGCGCTCTTGCACAGGACGCTCGTCCAGCCCGGTGGTATCGCCCGCCGTAGCGCGGGCATCGTCGATCAACTTCGCGTCGCCTGCACTCTCGGGCGCAAGCTGCGCAATCGGATAGCTCCACCGGCTGTTCCAGTACGCATCGAAGTTGGCGGACATGTCGCGCACGACGGGGCCCGCGGCCACAATGTCGCGATCGCGGAAATTCATGCTGCGATGCAAATCGAAGTATTCGTCTCCGATGTTGCGGCCGCCGACGATGCCGAGTGCGCCGTCGGCAACGAAGGTCTTATTGTGCATGCGCCGGTTGAGACGCTGAAAATCGGAAAGAAAGCCCAGCCACCTGCGTACGCCGGAGCGCGCCGCGAAAGGGTTGAAGATGCGGATCTCGATATTCTGGTGCCGGTCCAGCGCAGCAATGACGGCGTCGCGCCCAGCGACATTGATGTCGTCCAGCAGCAGCCGCACACGCACGCCGCGGTCCGCGGCAAGCAGCAGTCGCTTCGCGAGATAGCGGCCGGACACATCCCCGTTCCAGATGTAGTACTGCGCGTCGATGCTGCGCTCGGCCGCTTCGATCATGGTCGCGCGCGCAACAAATGCTTTCCGCCCGGAGTCGAGGATCACGAATCCCGATTGACCTGGATGAGCGCTCGCGTCCACCGCAGTGAGCCGTCCCAGACTGGTTTCCTCTGGGCGATCGAATGCGAACTGCGGCGCGTGCGGCACCGGCTCAGGCAGCGTCGCGCAGCCGGCGACTAGAACCAGCAGCGAAAGGCATGCTGCGAGGATGTGCGAGAGATTCGCCATTTCGCTTCAGAGACGCCTGTCCAGCCACCAGCCTACGCGAGCGCCAATGCGTTGATTGTGAAAATCCGGGTCTTCTAATGTTTCTAGTGCAGAGGCGCGCGAGCTGCGCAAGACATCCCTCCCAGCCCAGATAGACCTGCTCCAGGCGGATTGCCGCAGAAATCGGCGCGGAGATTGCCATGCGCGACACAGGGCCTCAAAGGAGCGTCGCATGGAAATCCACGAACTGCACCGCGGGCGACTGATCGATCACATCCAACTGGTGGTGAAAAAACTCTCCGCTGCCCGGACCTTTTATGAAGCAGTCCTTAAGGTTCTCAACATTCCCATCGGCGGCGAGGGCGAGGGATTCTTCTGGGCAGATGAGTTCGTCGTCTCGTCGGCGGACAGCCCAGCCGCGCTAGGCATGTTGACCGGACGCAATCATTTCGCCTTCCAGGCGCAGAACCGCGCCATGGTTGATGCGTTCTATAAAGCGGCGCTGGCTAACGGCGGAGAAGACAACGGGGCGCCCGGCGAGCGCCCCTATCATCCGGCGTACTACGCAGCCTTCGTCCTCGACCCGGACGGCAACAACATCGAGGCCGTCTATCACGGGGAAGGCGAGCGCAGTGCGCCTTCCGTATCCATCAAGTTCTAGCAACCCGATCGCATAGCGACGCGCCAATACTTCCAGGAGGCAAAGCGATGAGTGAAATCGAGGGCATTGCGAGATTCAAGCTTCACCCTGGCAAGCTCGAGGAATTCAAGCGTCTTTCCGCCGAGTGCATGGAAGCGGCCCGCACGAAGGATTCCGGGACGCTGCAATACGACTTGTTCTTCAACGAAGATCAAACCGAATGCATCGTGCATGAGCGATATCGCAACTCCGAGGCGCTGCTCGAGCACTTCCAAAATCTCGACAAGACGATGGACGCAATACTCGCGACCGGTTCTGTCTCCGGCGAAATCCTCCGCACCCCAAGTCCGGCGTTGAGGAAAGCCCTCGAAGGCAGCGGTGTGCGGATGTTTACGCTGTACCAGTCGCTGTAGTGCCACCCGAATGTCGGGCTTTGTTTCTTTCCGGCTTGGTGTCAAGAAATTCGACGATGCGGAAGGCCGCGCGCCAGCCATCACAACATCTTGTTGCCGATACCGGCGCGCGCTTCGCCTAGAAGAATGCCAATCGATGCGGCGAGCGTAATCGCGTCGGTGCTCCAGAAGCGTTGCATTCGGCGGTCTCGACGGATGGCGATCGGGTTTTTCCTTTTGCGAGTGACGCTACGTAGACTAACGGCTTATGGCGTGAGGGGACCTTGCAAGACTAACTTCCTGCCTAGCACACCACGGTATTTAACACCGAGGTGATGTTCCGGACGTCCGTCAAAGAGCTAGACTTTTTTCGTCGACTCGCTGGTCCGTGATCGGCCGCTGCCAAATCTGCAGCGGTCCTGCGTTCCCGATGCGATTGCCACATGGGGAACCACCAAATGGCGATACACCCGGAAAACTTCCTCGTCGTTCGCAGCATCCTTCCTCGGGCGACGGAGAGGCTGCGCAGCCGTGTGGACATGACGCCGAAGACTGCGGCGGAGGAGGGCGTCTACCGCGATCTGCTGGCGGAAGCGAATCTCAACTTCATGCACGCCGAGTATGCGATCGCGCTCGATAACTACCTCACGCTGCGAAACCGCATCCTGATCCAGAGCCACCCTGAGTTGCCGGCCACACCCGGTACCTGGCATGTGTGGGAGGTTCCGCTCGGCCAGTTGCAGTGGGATCGTTTCGCCGAACTGAGTCGGCGCGCGCTGGTGCGGCCCAAGCCGGGCGATCCGATCGACCTCAATCTCGTCGCCACACCGCTGATCCAGCCCGGCGAATTCGAGCCCAATCCCGCATTCGAGCCGCTCCAGCAAGTGGCATTGGATCCCGGTGTCAGCGCGAGTGCCGACATCGCTGCGGCGCGTAGTCGCGCGCGCGATGTGCTGCTGGAAGGCGATCTCGATCGCGCTGCGCGGATCTACGAGACGATCCAGAAGTCGGCGCAAGCGGCGGGCGATCCTCGTCTCGCGGCGGAAATATCCGCAGAGCACGGCACCATGCTCGCCAGCTATGCTAAAGGCGACGCGCGGCCCGCCGCTTTGCGAACTGCGGAGGCCGCCTTCAACGAAGCGTCGCGCGTCTACGTCTCCATCGGCGATGCCAATGGCCAGGCTGCGATGAGCGCCAACCTCGCCACGCTGGAGGCGGAGACTCGGCCGCCAGGGGGACCGACCGGGCCGACCGGACCCGCTGGACCGACCGGACCGCTCGAGCCGGGCGGCCCTCGAATCGAGCGCACACTCCCCGGCGGGCGCATGCCGCTTAACTTACGGCGAATCGAACCGCAAACGACCGGGTCGTTTCAATATTTCGAGGGCGGCAACTTGCGCTCCGCGCGCGGTTCAATTGGCGCCGAGCGGTTCATCGAACCGGCGGAGCGGCGGGTGGGATTGTTTCGCGCCGAAGGCGCGCTCACCATTCCTCTCGACACCGCGTCCTTCCGCGACAAGCTGGTCGAATCCTTCTACGCGCCGCGCGTCGAGAGCAAAACCATCGACGGTGTGCGTTTCTACGAAGAGGTCGAAACCAACTTCGTCGCCTACATTCCGCATCTGTTCTATTTCGTGCTGCCGATCGCCGTAGCCGATACGTATGTGGAACTGGGCCGCTACGACAAGGCGCTCGAGGAATATCAGTCGGTCTTCGCTTATCCCTATCTCAACCGCTTCATCGAGACGGCGGCGCTCTGGCAACGCATGGCGAAGGCATGCCTCCGCCATGGCGATGAACTGTTCCGGCAGGAAGATGCGAACGGCGCGCTTGAGCAGTACGAAAAAATCATCAAGACCGATCTCTCCGTACCGGTCGCATCGCCGCTTTATCAAAACGCCGTGATGCAACCGATGCAGGCGATTGTGGCCGAAGCGGTGAAGGAACTGCGCGGCGAGCAGCATGAGCCGGTCAATCCGCTCATCCTTGCGCTGGTGAGCCAGGCTTACGTGCAACTGAAGAAGATCGCCAACAGCCTCAACTATCTCGGCCTCGGAGCGGATGACTTCCCGGTGTTCCGCTTCAAGTATCTGCAGGGCGCCGCGAACTTCTTCGCCGAAAACGCCGTGCAGGCCGAGCGCACCTTCATCAGTTTTCGCGCCTCGGCGGAGCAGCAGAAGATGGATCGTCTTCAGCTCGAAAATGCCGTCGATGTCGCCCGGGAGTCGGTGCGAATGGAGGAGAAGCGTCAGCAGGACGCTGCGCTCGAGTTGACCGCCGCCACGCAAAGCCGCCAGTACGCGGAACTGCGCCGTCAACATGCGCAGGAAACGCTCAACGACTGGAACACGCTGGGTCGGGAACTGGCCAGCGTCAACGCCGCACTGTCCTGGGCCAGCAATGCAGCGAACGATCAGGACATCAAATACACAGGCGTACGGTACGACGGCCGCAAACATGACTTCGATACGGACGTCGAGGATTTCTACGACACGGTGGGCGAGTGGCGCGAGAACCTCAGTTTCGAGATCCAGCAGCGGAAACTCGAGCGCGCGCAGTCGGAATCGGCCGCGGAAGTCGCGATCACTAAAACGCGCGAGCAACAGGCGGGCGTGCGCTACGAGGTCCAGCAGATCGCGGTGAACATCGCGCAGAAACGCTATGAGGGCGCGCGCGAGATGCTGGACTACTCCCAGGACCGCATGCTGGACGAGGACCTGTGGTTTCAGCTCGCCGCGGAGTTGCGCGACTTGGCGCGGCGCTATCTCGACATGGCGATCTACGCGGCTTTCCTGATGGAGCGTGCTTATGATCTGGAGTTCGACCGGCGACTGAACCTGATCCGGCTGGACTACGGCCTCGGCGGTGCGCAAGGGCTGCTCGGCGGCGACTATCTCAAGCGCGATATCGCTGCATTCACGCTCGACTACTTGCAGAACGCTCAGAAGAAGAATCCGGTGCGCATCGTCATCTCATTGCGCGATGAGTTCCCGGCGGCGTTCGCGTTGTTCGTTAAAGAAGGCATCCTGCCTTTCCGGACCGATCTCGAGATCTTCGATCGTCGCTTTCCCGGAACCTATCGCCGCAAGCTGAAGAAGGTGGAGCTGTTCGTCGAGGGGCTCGTGCCACTGGAAGGCGCCGTGGGCATGCTGCTTCATCAGGGCGTCTCAACCGAATGGCGCCAGGTTGCCGGCGAATGGGTCAAGCACACGCGCGTTCTGCCGGCTGACTCCCTCGTGCTTTCAAGTTATGAGTTTCGCCGCGATGTGACCGTCTTCAGGCCATCCGAGGAGATGCTCGAACTCTTCGAGAACCTCGGCCCGCAAGGCAACTGGCGGCTCGAGTTGCCGCGCTCGGCCAACAATCTGGACTACGAGGCGATCAGCGACATCAAGCTGGCACTTTACTTCGATGCCGAAGTGAGCGATTCGCTGCGAGCGCATGTGAAGACCTTCTACCCGGACGACGGCGGTCGTTCGGTCATCCTTTCTTCGCGTTTCCACTTCCCGGATCAGTACTTCAGGTTGGATGCGGACAAGAAGGTCGGCTTTACGTTGAATGAGTCGAGATTCGCTTACAACTACACGGACAACCGCTTGCAGGGCCTGACGGTGCGGCTGGTTCCGAAACCCTCGGAGACGGCGAGCGCAATCGCCGTCACGATCACTCGCGAATCGGATGGCAGTTCAGTCAACGCGACGACGGACGCGAAAGGGCGGATACAAAGCGCGCCGAACACGATGGCGCCGTTCGATGCATGGAAGGACGCGAGTCCGATCGACACGTTCACCGTGAGCTTCCAGGCCGGCTTCGATACGTCGACGCTCGCGGACGTGGAGCTTGCTATTGATTACCGCTACACCTATCGGCCGGACGGATCGGTCAACGCTTGACGGCGGCGCGCCATGGAAAAAAAGAGCGGAGTCGGCGAGACCACAAATGCCTTGCCCTCCGGCAGTGGGGCGATGCGCTCCATCGGCGAGAGTTTCCAGCCGAATCTCGCCATGGGCGGCGGCTCGCATAAGCTGCCGTTCGATCTGCCCCTCGGTCCCGGTGGATACGCGCCGAAGCTCCATCTGCTTTACAACACAGGCTACGGCAATGGCGCGTTCGGTTTGGGATGGGTGATATCGGTTCCGTTCATCGAGCGTGCGCGACCGAATCCCTTTGCGCCGCCCTCCGAAGAACAATTCACGCTGGCCGGTGCGGAGCGTCTCGTGGCGCTCGACGCATCGCGCTACGTGCCTTTAGTTCAGGCGCAGCTGCAGACTTTCGAACGCGATGGCGACGGATGGCGTTCTCGCACACTCGACTTGGTGGAGATGTCCTACGGCTCGCACGCCGGCAGTCGGATCTCCGGCACCGTCGATGGTCGCCCGACCACCGTACGCTGGCTGCTCGATCGCATCGTGTTTCCGGGCAATCGCGTCGTTGAATTCGATTACGAAGCGGTTGGCGCGCAGCGTTATCTCAAACAAGTTCGTTGGAGTGTGTTCCTACTCGAGTTCGAGTACGAAACGCGACCCGATCCCTTCTCCCAATTCGCGCTCGGATTCGAGTTGCGCTGCGATCGGCGTTGCGCGTCGATTTCGCTGCACAACGCGACGCTCGCACCGACGACGCGTACGCGCGCGTACGAGTTTGCCTATCACCTCGCCACGGACGTCGGTACGTCGCTGCTTGCACGCGTCGACATCACCGGCTTTCGCTCGGACGGCGCCGCAGAAGTAGTCACCTCGAAGCTGCCCACATTCACTTTCGCATACAGCGGCTTCGATCCGGCCGCGCGCCGCATCGAGCAATTCGAATCGAGTA
>JAKFDA010000099.1:0-10688 GCA_036676355.1 Nitrosomonadales bacterium
GGTGCCGGGCAATCCGGGGGGCACTGGCCCGAGCGATGTGCTGTTTAGCAGCGCCGCGGGCGAAAACTTCACCGGAACGGTCCGCGGTGTACTTTGGCAAAGCGAGGATGATGATGACTCCAGTAACGGGCAGGTGCCGAACGACGGCGTACCGGACAGCGACGCCAATCTGGTAAACAACTTGCCCACCGAGCGATACGCTTGGCTAACCACCCTTAGCCGAATCGCTCCGTTTACGCCCTCCCCCGGCGTGCAAGGCACTCTCACGAACGGCGTCATACCGCAAGCGAGCTTTAGCGACGGTGCCGCGGCCGTTGCCGATTTGAAATACAGCGAAGTGGGCAGCTTCACCATGCAGGCCGAGGCGGCGAGTTATCTCAATACGGTCGGCCTCAATTTGGTCGGTACGCATGGCCCCGTCGGGCGTTTTCGCCCATATCGCTTCGCGATCTCAGGTATGGCGCTTACGAATCGCGCTGCGGCGACGTGCTCGCCCGCCTCAGTATTCACTTACATGGATGAACCGCTGCGGATCGATTTCACGTTGACTGCGCAGAATGCGGGCGGCGCAACAACGCAAAACTACATGGGCGGCTTCGCCAAACTTGATCTCGCGGACGCCGACGTCCACGGCTTTGGCGCACGCGATATTCTCGCTGGGGTTGATCTGTCAGGCCGTCTTGGCGTGGTGAATCTCACGGGCACCTGGGACAACGGCATTGCCGACGTGGATGCAACAGTTGCCATCGCGCGAGCCGCGACGCCGGACGGTCCCTACGACGGGCTACGCATCGGTATCGCGCCCGTCGACGGAGATGGCGTAAAGCTCGATGCCTTCGACCTCGATGTCGACGGCAATGCCGCAAACGATCACGCGCAAATCGGTGCGGCGACCGGCGTTCGTTTCGGCCGTCTGCGTCTGTTCAACGCACTCGGTTCCGAGCGTATGCCACTGCCCGTGCGCATGCAGGCCGAATACTGGAATGGCGCTGCGTTCGTGGTGAACGGCGCGGATAGTTGCACGACGTTGCTGCCGTCCGACATTGCGATGAGCAACTACCAGAACAATCTCGCGGCGTGCAAAACAGCCTTTGTGGAGCCGTCCATCAGTTTCGCCAACGGCAAGGCGATCGCCACTCTCGCCGCGCCGACTCCGGTGCCCAACAACGGCAGCGTTGATTTGCGCGTCAATCTCGGCCCGGCCGCCGGAGAGCGCTGCACAGCAGTCGGCGTTACCGAAACAAATGCGACCAGCACGGCGCGCAGCTACCTCAAGGGCCGCTGGAACGATGCAGCGAGCGGCGCGGGCTACGACGACGATCCCGTTGCGCGAGCGAGCTTTGGCATCTACGGTGCGCAAAAATCGCGACGATTCATCTACTCGCGCGAGAACTATTGACGCTTCCTCGACACCTGCTTGGCGCGCTAAAGGAATCCTTAGCTGACAATCGCTTACGTGGGGAATGCAGTATTTTTTGAAGGTTCAGCCGGCACTAAAAAAGCCGGCGCTAAAAAGAGAATGGGGAGTCAGCATGCGGTTGTGGCGCACAGCCAGACGCGAAGCCGGCTGGATGGTGATCGACGCGGGCGACGGGGAGTTTGCCGCGGTGCTTGGTGAAGCGGGCATCGGGCAGCCGCGCGTGCAGCAATATGCCGTTCGCGCGGCCGAGGACGAGGCTGCCGGCCTGCACCGTGCCGCACGCGAATTGAATCTGGAACGCTACCAATGCGCGACCCTGCTCGCTCCCGGCGACTACCAGATCGTCGTGGTCGATGCGCCGAACGTTCCGCGCGACGAACTCAAGACCGCCATGCGCTGGCGGGTGAAGGATCTGCTCGATCTGCACATCGACGACGTCACGCTCGACATCCTCGACATTCCCCTGCCGAAGGACACCCCGAACCGCAGCCACACCATGTACGCCGTGGCCGGCCGCAACGAGGCCATCCAGGCGCTGATCAAGCGCTTCGAGGACGCAACGATTCCGTTGTCGGTGATCGACATTCCGGAAACCGCGCAGCGCAACATCGCCGCGCTGTACGAGGATGCCGAACGCGCCGTGGCGCTGCTGTATTTCGATGATCACGGCGGTCTGCTCACCATCAATTACGACGGCGAACTGTATTTCTCGCGCCGCTTCGAAATCCCGTTCGATCAACTGAGTGCGAACGACGAAGCGATGCGCGACGACGCGCGCGGCCGTGTCCTGCTCGAACTGCAGCGTTCGCTCGATCACTTCGAACGGCAGTTCCGTTCGATCGCCGTGGCCAAACTGCTGATCGCACCGCAACCCTCGCCGACCGGTCTCACCGAATACCTCGCGGCCGAAAGCGGTTTCCCCGTGCAGTCGATCGATCTCAACGACGTCATCGCCGTTTCCGGTGGCCCGCTCGACGCGCGGGTGCAATGGCGGCTTTTTCATCTGATCGGCGCATCGCTCCGGCATGAGGTGAAAGCGCTGTGAGCCAGCAACTCAACCTCTTCAATCCTGTTTTCCTGCGGCAGAAGAAATACTTCTCCGCGGTGACCATGGCGCAGTGCCTCGGAATCGTGCTCGTCGCGCTGATTGCAATGTACGGCTTCCAGCGCTGGCAACTCGCCGGGCTGGAAAGCCAGCTCGTCGAAGCCGAGGCGCAGTTCAAGACCGTGCAACAACAACTCACCGAATTCGGCGCTGCAAAACGCAGTCCGAGCAAGGCGCTGGAAGACGAAGCGATACGCCTGGAAGCGCAGGTGAAAGCGCAGGAAGCGTTGCTCGCGCGACTCGACAGCGACGAACTCGGCAATGCCGAGGGTTTCTCGCGGTACCTCAACGCCCTGGCGCGGCAAACGGTCGCCGGCGTTTGGATCACCGGTTTCACAGCAACGGGCGCCGAAGGCCCGCTGATGATTCGCGGCAGACTGCTGCAGCCGGAACTGTTGCCGACGTATTTGCGCATGCTCAATCGCGAAGAGTCCCTGCGCGGTCACGGCTTTGCCGAGCTGCAACTCATCACACACGAAGAGAAAGCGCAAACCGCGAGCGGCGAAGCCGTGCCGGCGCGCCATGTCGAGTTCACTCTCGGTGCGACCAAACCGGCAAATCGAGGTCGCCCATGAAACAGTGGTGGCACAAATGGTCGGAGCGCATCGACGCGATGGTGTTGCGCGAGCGCGCCTTCGTGTTCTTCGCCGCAGCGCTTGTCCTGCTGTTCCTGTTCAACGCGGTGCTGAGCGGCCCGGTCACCGATCGTCAGCGCCAGGTCGCGCGCCAGCTTGCACAGAAACAGCTGGACACCCGTCAGATCCAGGAACAGGTGCAATTGCTGCTCGGCAAACGCGCACAGGATCCGGACGCCGAACGACGCGCGCAGATCGAACAACTGAAGCAACGCATCGCCGAGATCGATGCGCGACTGGCGGAGAAACAGCACGAACTCGTCGCGCCCGAGCGCGTGCCCGGCCTGCTGGAGGAAATGCTGCGACGCGAGCGCAAACTCGAACTCGTGGATTTGCGCTCGCTGCCGCCGGCTCCGCTGTTCGAAAACCGGATGCAGCCGACCGGCACCGGCGGCACTACCGTATCCGCCCTGCAGGTCTATCGCCACGGCGTCGAACTGACCGTGCGCGGCAGCTACTTCGATCTGGTCCGTTATCTCGGCGATCTGGAACAACTGCCGTTGCGCATGTTCTGGCGCCAAGTCGATATCAGCGGCGATACCTATCCGATCATCACCATGAAGCTCAGCGTATATACCCTCAGTCTCGAACGCACCTGGGTGGTCGTATGAACCGCCTGCCTTTACTCACGTCGATCGTGCTCGCGCTATGCGCGGGCATCGCGCATGCGCAGACACTCAATGATCCGATGCGCCCGCCGTTGTTCACTGCCGCGGATAAAGAGGCAAAAGCCGGCCCGGTGTTGCAGACCATCGTGATCGGCAAGGAACGCCGCTACGCAATCATCAGCGGCGAGCGCATCGCGCCGGGCGGCGCCTATGGCGACGCCAAGGTCGTACGCATTGCCGAAAACGAAGTGACGCTGCGCGACGCGACCGGCGACACGGTGCTCGAGCTGGTTCCGCAAATCAAAAAACAGATCGCGGCGCCGAAAACGGTCGGTCGCGACGTAGTCCCGGGGGAAAAAGGAAAACCATGAGAACAGCCTTGGCGCTCGCGCTCGCATGCACGCTCACTGCATGCGCCGTTCCACGACATCCGGCGACGCTCGATAGCGGCATCGTGGATGAAATCAATGCCGCCGCCGCGGCCAAGCCGGTGCCGGCGCGCAACGCGGTCGTCGATCAGGCGCTCATTCCGCCGCTGCGGCTGGAATTGCCGAAAGTCGATGAGCGCGCGCTCGAACCGCGCTTCGACGTATCGGTCAATAACGCACCGGCGCAACAGGTGTTTCTCGCAATCGTGTCCGGCACGCGCTACAGCATGCTCGTGCACCCGGATGTCAGCGGCACGATATCGATTGATTTGAAAGACACGACCGTACGCGAAGCGCTCGAAGCGCTACGCGAGTTGTACGGCTACGAATATCGCATCGAAGGTACGCGCATCATGGTGCAGGCCGCCTCGTTGCAGACGCGCGTGTTCCGCGTCAATTACCTCGCCGGCACGCGCCTCGGTCGCAGCGAACTGCGCGTGATTTCCGGTTCGGTCGCCGATGCCGGCACCGCGTCGCCGAATGCGGCCGCGGCGATTCCGAGCGCGAACGGTGCGCACGGCACGCAGCAGCAAGGTCAAAATTCGCGCGCCACCGATTCCGCACGCATTCTTACTTCCACCAGTACCGATTTCTGGGGCGATCTCGGCGAGACCTTGAAAATCATCGTCGGCACGGAGCCCGGCCGCAGCGTCGTGGTCAATCCTCAGGCCGGCGTCATTGTCGTGCGCGGCATGCCGGCCGACATGCGTAACGTGCTGGACTATCTGCGTGCCATCAAGCTCTCGGTCGAACGCCAGGTGATGATCGAAGCGAAGATCATCGAAGTCACGCTCTCCGATGCTTATCAGGCCGGCGTGAACTGGGCCGCCTTGGGCAGCAATTTAGCGGTGGGCGTTCTGAATCCGAACACCCAGCTCGGAAGCACCGGCGTCATCAGCTCCGGAGGAGGCACTCCTCCGACTCTGTCTTCCACCCCCGGCAGTTCCATCACGACCGGGGAGTCCGGCACTTTCATACCCGGTTTACCTGGCGGTTCGATATTCGGCCTTGCTTTCCAGACCAACAGCTTTGCCGCGCTGCTGAACTTCCTTGAAGGCCAGGGCAGCGTGCAGGTGCTGTCGAGTCCGCGTATCGCATCGCTGAACAATCAGAAAGCGGTATTGAAAGTCGGGACGGACGAGTTCTTCATCACCAACGTGCAAAGCGGCACCTCAAACGTGTCGGGAATCACTACCGGTGGAACAAACACCTTCCCCACACTCACCTTGCAACCTTTCTTCTCCGGTGTGGCACTGGACGTTACGCCGCAGATCGACGAGGAATCGAACGTCATTCTGCATATCCATCCTTCGGTCAGCAATGTAGTGCAGGACAATCGCGTGATTGATCTTGGTGATCTGTTCGGCGGCGCGATTTCACTTCCGCTTGCCCGCAGCACCGTCAGCGAAACGGACAGCATCGTCAAAGTCGCCGACGGCAACATCGTCGCCATCGGCGGTTTGATGAAAGTCGATATAGGCGACCGCCAATCCGGATTGCCCGGCGTGCAGGATGTGCCCGGTTTGAACACCCTGCTCGGTAGCCGCAACCGGCTCTCCGTCAAAAAAGAATTGGTCATTCTCATTAAACCGAGCATTGTCGGCGGCGAGACCGACCCGGTCGAAATCGGCCGGGCGCGCGACCGCATCCTGGAACTGGGCAACCCACGACGCACAGCCGACGACAGCGCGAGCCGATGATCTACCTCGCCCATTTCGGGCTGCGTGAGCCGCCGTTCAGCATCACGCCCGACACGAGCTTCTACTGCTCGTGCCGGAGCATTCAGGAAGCGCTCAACACCCTCGCCTTCGCCGTGAAAAACGGCGAAGGTTTCATCAAGATCACAGGTGAAGTCGGCACGGGCAAGACACTGCTGTGCCGCAAGTTTCTCGGCAGCCTGAACTCCGAGTGGGTGGCGGCCTATATCCCGAATCCGAATATTTCCCCGCGCACCCTGCTGCTCGCGGTCGCCGACGAACTGGGTTGCGAGGTCGAGCGCGACATCGACGAACACACGCTGATGCGCGCAATCAACGTCCGCTTGCTCGATCTCGCCAAAACGGGAAAACACCCGATCCTCTGCGTTGACGAAGCGCAGGCGATGCCGATCGAAACGCTGGAAATGGTGCGCCTGCTGACCAACCTCGAAACGGAAAAACGCAAGCTGCTGCAGGTCGTGCTGTTCGGACAGCCGGAGCTCGATGAAAAACTGTCGCGCCCGGAGATCCGTCAATTGCGCCAGCGCATCACGTTTGAATACCGCCTCGCCCCGCTCACACGCGAAGAGACCGCGCACTATCTCGCGCATCGCCTCGTGGTCGCGGGGTATTCGGGCAACGACCTGTTCTCCCGTGCCGCGACGCGCGTCATTCATCGGGCCAGCGGCGGCGTGCCGCGTCTGGCAAACATTCTTGCGCACAAGACGCTCATGCTGGCCTATGGGCGCGGCGCCCGCGAAGTCGCCCGGCGCGATGCCTCGCGCGCGGTGAGCGATACGCCGGCCACCGTTGCCCATCAACGAAAATTGATGTGGCTAAGCCTGCTGTGCGCGACGTCGGCCGGCATCGCGGCCGGCCTCGTCATGATGGGGAAACTATGAGTGTCGTGAACCAGATGCTGCGCGATCTCGATCGCCGCCAGGCCGGCGAAGAAAACGCCGTCTATACGCAGCACCTGCGTCCCGTTGATGCGCGCAGGCGTGCGCCGCTGCTGTTGATCGGAGCGGCTTTTCTCATCGCCGCGGGCGGCACATACGCGGCGCTGCAATATTTCAATCGCCTAGCGCCCGCCGCACCGTTGGCTGAGACGGCTGCGCCACCGGTCGGCGCTCCCATTAAGGCCCCATCGGCGACACAGCTTGTGCCCGCCGCGGAAATGCCTCAAGCGGATTCGAACGCATTCACCACCGACGAGGTGCAAGCGAATCGCCGTTCAAGCGAGACCGGGAACCGACCAATAAGCACCGCGGTAACCGCGCAAAGCTTGCCCGCCGCCGAGCCTGCCCCGCCGCGCGCACATGATTCGAGCGAAAGCGCGAATTCGGACAGCGCGCCCGCGGATTCTCGGACGCCGATGCGCGCCATCGAAGACACGCCGGCGCTCGCATCTCGGTCCGCGCCTGTACAGACGACGCGCATCGTTGCGGGCGATCGCTCCACCGAGGCCGATGCGGCCACAACCAAAATCGATGTGCGTCCGCATGCGCAACCGGCACCCGACGCCGAAAGCGAATTCCGCCGTGCGGCGGCGCTGATCAATCAGGCGCGCAATCAGGAAGCGCGCGCCGCACTGAAGAAGGCGCTCGAACTCGACGCGCGGCACGAAGGGGCGCGCCAAACACTCGCGGTGTTGCTGATCGAGGCGCGGGCGATGAGCGAAGCGGAAGCCCTTTTGACCGAAGGATTGAAGCTGAACCCGAATCAATCGAACTTCGCCATCGTGCTGGCGCGCCTGAAACTGGATCACAACGACGACGCCGGCGCGCTGCAGGTGCTGCGCGAACACGGCGCAGCCGCCGTCAATAACGCCGAGTATCGGGCATTCGCCGGCGCGCTATTGCAGCGCATGAATCGTCACCCCGAGGCGCTCGACGAATATCGGGCTGCGCTCACTGTATCGCCGAACGTCGGCGTGTGGTGGGTCGGGCTGGCTCTGTCGTTCGAAGCGACCGGTGAACCTGACAAGGCAGCCGAAGCCTTCATGCGTGCGCGCACGACCGGCACCTTATCCGCGGATGTTGCCCAATTCGTCGAAGGCAAGTTGCAGACAATGCATTAAGACGAGCACCCTGTTCGTGGGAATGCCGAACACGAACGGTCAGAGTGTGGCGCCTGACGGGACCATGCCTTGCACCCGAGCGCGGCAATGACTCCATGTCTTCATCAACCGCTGCGGTTCGTTGCAGTGCTTGCCTGCACACTCGGTGCGCCGGCCGGTGCGCAAGACGTCGCTGACGAAATCGTTGTGTCCGCCAGCCGTCGCGAACAGCGTGCATTCGATGCGCCGGCGGCCGTCAACGCAATCGACAGCGAGGATATCGAGTCGGCCGGGCCACGCATCAATCTTTCCGAGCCTCTGCTGCGCCTGCCCGGCATCTACGCGCTCGACCGGCAGAACTACGCGCAGGATTTGCAGCTCTCCGTGCGCGGCTTCGGCGCGCGTTCGGCATTCGGCGTGCGCGGCGTGCGCATTATGGTGGACGGCATTCCCGCAACCATGCCGGACGGCCAGGGACAGGTTTCCGCCATCGATCTCGCCGGTGCCGAACAAATCGAAGTGCTGCGCGGCCCGCTGGCGCAGTTGTACGGCAACGCCGCCGGCGGCGTGGTGCAGGTGACGACCGGCATCGGCGGTCGCGATCGCGTCGAGGCCAGTGCGGATTTCGCCCGCTACGGCGCGCAGCGTTTCGGATTGCGCGCGCGCGGTGAACACGAAGCGCTGCAAGGAGCTGCGTCGCTGAGCGATTTCCGCACCGACGGCTGGCGTGAGCACAGCGCCGCCCAGCGCACGCTGTTCAACACCAAACTTGAACTCGCGGCCGCGCCGTCCACGCGCATCGCTTTGGTCGCAAATGTATTCGAACAGCCGCAAGCCGAAGACCCGAGCGGCCTCACCCGCGCCGATTTCGAGCATCATCCGCGCCGGGCCGCGCCCATCGCGATCGAGCAGGACGCGCGCAAATCGGTCCATCAACGGCAGGCCGGCCTCACATTGGAA
Source organism: Nitrosomonadales bacterium (assembly GCA_036676355.1). Classification (GTDB taxonomy): domain Bacteria; phylum Pseudomonadota; class Gammaproteobacteria; order Burkholderiales; family SG8-39; genus ZC4RG42. The sequence continues at coordinate 8,913 of JAKFDA010000099.1, forward strand.
CATGCACTCGACGGCCGCCAGACGATTACCGGTCGTGTGTACTACGGCCGACGCGAACTCTTTCAGGCGCTCGCCATTCCGCTTGCCGCACAAATCAGTCCGACATCGTCCGGCGGCATCATCGATCTGGATCGCGATTACGGCGGCGTGGGTCTGCAGTACAACCACCGCGGCTTGCGCAACGATGCGCTCGAACTGACGCTCGGCTTCGAGACCGACGGTCTGCGCGAACACCGGCGCGGTTACATCAACGACGGCGGCGAACGCGACGCGCTGAAGCGCGATGAGGACGATGCCGTGTGGAACGCGGACGTCCATGCGCAGTTGTCATGGCACATGTCGAAGCGCTGGACCGCGCTCGCCGGCGTGCGCAGAAGCGTGGTGCGTTTCGATGTGGATGATCGTTTCGTCGTCGCGGGCAATCCGGACGACAGCGGCGACGTACGCTATCAGGCGACCAATCCCGTCATCGGGCTGACCTACCATGCGACCGACGCGCTCAACCTTTATGCGAATGTCGGGCGCGGCTTCGAGACACCGAGCTTCACCGAGCTGGCCTATCGCCCTGACGGGCCCGGCCTTAATCTGGCGCTCGATCCGGCGCGTTCACGGCATGCGGAAGTCGGGCTCAAATACCGTCCCGGCAGCGCATATCGACTCGATGTCGCGCTGTTCGATATCGCCACACGCGATGAACTTGTGGTCGAGTCGAACATCGGCGGCCGCACGACGTTTCGCAACGCAAGCCGCACGAAGCGTCGCGGCTTTGAGCTGTTGTATCAGGGGCGCCTTTCCGACACCTGGCATGCGCGTCTCGCATGGACCGAGCTGGATGCAAAATTCGATAGCGACGACAGCGCGGAGGGCAACCACCTGCCCGGCACACCAAGGCGGCAGGTGTACGCGGCGCTCGAATGGCAACCGCGACTGCAGGGCGCGCTGTCGGGCTTCGGCGCATTGCTTGAGACCGTTCACGTCGGGCGCATGTATGTGGACGACGCGAACTCGGATGCGGCGGCACATCACACGCGCTTCAATGTGCGCACCGAGTTGCGCAAGACCTGGCGCGACTGGACGCTGACGACCTACATGCGGCTCGATAATATCGCCGACGAGCGCTACGCCGGATCGGTGATCGTCAATCAGGCCGCGGCGCGCTATTTCGAACCCGCGCCGGGCCGCAGCTGGTCGGCGGGCCTGATTGCGGAATTGCGGCTGTAGCGCGCGGGAAACTCTCGCCGGGGTTTTGCTTTACACCGTTCTTCTAGCTGCTGTTGCTCTCCGCTCTCGACTGCGCTCTTGCTACTTCTCGTAAAACACGTCGCCGATGCCCGGGTCGTTGTTCTTCATGCCGATGAGTTTGGGCTGATTGAGCGAGCGTGGCCTGATGACTTTCTCGGCGCGCAGATACTGCTCCATCACGTCCCAGATCGGTTCGCCTTGTGCGCCCTCCGCGACAGGGGCCCAGCCGGCAACCTTGTACGTTTTTTTCGGATCGATCGCCTTGCCGCGCAGACGCATATCCTGAATGCGATTGCCCATTTTCGCGTACGGATGGCAGCTGTATTGCAATCCGCCGACACGCACCATGTCGCCGCCCTGCTGCAGATAGGGGTCGGGATTGAACAGGTTGTCGCACACGTCTTCCAGCACGGTCTTGATCATCTCGCCGGACATGGACGTCACAGTGGTGTAGGGATAGGCGATCGCCGTCTGATCCATCAGGTGCTCGCGCGTAATGGCCTGACCGGGCAGCACCGTCGTGCCCCAGCGAAA
>JAKFDA010000100.1:0-34668 GCA_036676355.1 Nitrosomonadales bacterium
ACCGTTGTCGCTCGGATTGAATTCGCCGCGCACCGAAGTCGTGCCGCCGAGCGCCGCTTCGTTCTGATAGGTCGCTTCGCGTACCCAGTAATGTGTGTAGGCCTTGCGTTTGGCGGGCGAGAAGTCGCCCCAGTAGACAACGTCCGGATGACCGTCGAGTTTATTGTCGCTGCCGAGTTCGGCGGCCAGACCTTGTTCGGTCTTGCCGCGCGGAATCGTGACAATGTGTGGCGGCATCAACTCCATGACATCAAGGTGGGTGGTGTTGTACTGCTTGGTGGTGGTCAGGATGAGGGTTGCGTCCTGTACCGTGCCTTTGACCTTTGAAAGATCGAATTGCAGCGCCGCGTTGCGGCCGCTTGTGACCCACAGCGATTTCGAGGTGCCCTGCGCCTTGTAAGTGCTTCGCGGCATGTCGGCATCGGCCGTGCAGCGGCATTCGAACGTGCCGGCGCTCGTGGCGATCACCAGTTTGGGGTGTTGCGACGCGTCGTCGTGCTCGCGACTGGAGAACACGGCGGTGCCGTCGCCGGAAGGGGGGCACAACATCAAGCCCGTGTTAAGTTCGGACAGCCAGCGCGTGACGAGCGGGCCGAGGCCCTTGACCCGGATCTCCTGCGTGCCCGCACCGCCCGGCACCGAGAAGCTGGCATAGGCATAACGGCCATGCGGCACCTGTTTTGCGTCTCGCCAGTCGCCGCCCTTGTGCTGCCAGCGCAGCTTGAGCGCGGCGTTCCAGTTGTCGCGCGTGGCGCCCGATGCGCCATCGTAGAGAATGGCCTGCTGAATCGTTTTTACGGTGTTGCCGACGGGTGGGGAAGATTGATCGGGCTGCAAGGCGGCCACCTCTCCTTGTAAATTGTTTACTTTGTTCCAGATCGCTTTGAGTTCGGCGCGCGCCGCGCCGTACAGTTTTTCCATGGTTATCATGCAAGCCTCAACGGAGTCTTCCCGCTTGAATCCGGTCAGCGAATCGCAAAAGACGAGAACCGAATTCGAACGCGCCTGGAGCGCGCGCTTTCGCGAATTCGCGCATGTCCACGATGACGACGCCGGGATCGCCGGCTGGTCGCCCACGGGTCTGGCCGCTCGCCTGCGTCATTTCGAACATCACTTCGATGCGACACGCGCACGCGGCCTGTGGCTCGATGCGGGTTGCGGCGCGGGAACTTATTCGCGTCATCTGCGGCGTCTTGGCGCGGACGTCGTCGGCCTCGATTATTCGTTCGAGGCGTTGCGCAAGGCGCACCGGCGCGACGACATCGACGTGCTTTACTGCGCAGGGGATGTCACGCGCTTGCCGCTGCGGGACGGCTGCTTCGACGGCGCGCTGTGTTTCGGCGTCACGCAGGCGCTGTCCGATTCCACGGCGGCTGTGCGCGCGCTGACCGCGGCGACCCGACATGGCGGCGAAGTGTGGATCGACGGACTGAATGTCTGGTGCCTCCCGCACATTGTTGAAGTCGTGTCGCGCCGCCTGCGCGGCAGGCGCGAGCATCTGCGCTATGAATCGCCTGCGCAGGTGCTGCGTGCGATGCGTGACGCGGGGTGGCAGCCGACCTTGTACTGGCTGCCCATCCTTCCCGCGCGTCTGGCGCGTTTCCAATGGTTGTTCGAACAGCGCTGGACGGTCTGCCTGCTGCATGCCGTGACGCCGCTCGGCGCGCTGCTCAGTCATTCGTTCGTCATACGTGCGCTGCGCGCCTGAAGCGCAAACCGTGGTGCAAGTGTGATGCGTGCGGCGCCTGGTGTGTCAGGCGTCGCAGTTTTTTACATTCACGCGTGTGGAATTGATGCAAAGTGCCCGCTCGGCTCTGTACATCAAGGATTTGCGCCTACTTGCGGGCGTACGGCACCAGCATTGCACCAGGCTGTCGGAGCGGTTCAATCCAATCCTTTTTACGGCGGCAATTAATGAAAGCGAATCGACGTAAATTGATCAAGGGCTCGCTTGCCGCGCCCATGATCTTCACTCTGGGACCTGCGACAGGGTGGGCGCAGGCCATCAACAGCGCCGGTGTGTGCTTGCAGAAGAGCGATGTCAGCGTGACTGAAGCCGGCGGCGCGGTCACCGCCAGTGCCGATCAGTGGGTCCGCGTGCCGGTCGACCTTCTGCAGTTGACGCAGAATCCGGCCGGCCAAACTCCGGTAGTGCTCGAAGGCACATATATCCAGTCGTTCAACCATCAGATCTATTACCGCGTGGCCGTGGATAACCCGGGCACACCCCCCATATTGACCGAGTTGAAGGTCGGGCAGGAGGGTTTGACCGAACAGTCGATCGGCACCGGCAACGCGCTGGTGCACATCGCCAAGTTCGACCAGAACGCTCCGGCGGAAATCACCGGTTTCGCCTGGGAAGGCGCAAACGGTGCAGTCGCCTCGTTCGCCTGCGCCGGATCGGCCGGCCTGGTGAACGTTGCGGTCGCGGGCCTGATGAAGATCGGCTGAGAATCGATGGAGGAGGCTGGGGCGGATTCGATCCGGTGGCGACTCGCCTATCCGGACCGAATCCGTGTTGTGCGTCTTGACGATGCCGCCATTATCTTCAATCCCCTGTCGTGGCGAACGCATTACCTGAACGAAGCGGCGCAGTGCGTGTTCGATGCGCTGAGCGCCGGGCCCTTGACCGTTGCCGAACTGATTGTCGAAACGGTCGATGCACATGACCAACTGAGCGCCGAAGAGACGGATGAGTGGACGCGCACCCTGCTGACTCACCTGCGCGATCTGGTGACCATGGGCCTGGTGACGCAAGAAACCGACGTCGTGGCATGAATATCGCCGAACTGCCGGTGGCGGATGTGCGCCGCCGACTGCGCCGCGAAGGACTGTCGCTCGACTGCGGTTTGATCCGCGTGCGTGTGCGCTCCAATGCGCCGGGTCTGGCCGAGGTGCTCCACCGGCTCTATGGCGCTTTCCCGCTCGACGGCGGCGCCGGCTTTCACGATGTCACCGCGACGCTGCAATGGCGGCGCAACTGGCGCGCTCGCTTCAAACCCGAAGTGCAGTTTCTGCTCGACGGCGATGCGCCCTTCGAAGCGTTGCCGGCGGCCACGCACCTGCCGATGCTCGAGTGGGGGTTGAACTGGTGCGTCGCTTCGCGTGGTCATCGTCATCTGCTTCTGCATGCGGGCGTCGTCGCGCGCGCCGGACTCGGCGTGCTGGTCCCTGCAGTGCCCGGATCGGGCAAGAGCACATTGACTGCGGCGCTGGCCGGCCGCGGCTTTCGTCTGCTGTCCGACGAGTTCGGCGTAGTCCGCCTGCGCGATCATCGTCTGCTGCCGCTGGTGCGGCCGATCGCCCTGAAGAACGAATCGATTGCGGCGCTGGCCCGTTTTGCGCCCGAGGCTGTGATCGGCCCAACCTTCCGAAATACGCGCAAAGGCGATGTGGCGCACGTCGCGCCCACGCGCGAAAGTGTGGCGGCGCGCAACGAGGCGGCTGTGCCGGCACTGGTGCTGTTCCCGCAGTTCCGCCGTGACGCCCCGCTGTCGATCGAAGCCGTGGACGATGGCCTGGCATTCGTGAAGATCTCGGGCAATTCGTTCAACTACGAGATGCTGGGTGAACGCGCCTTCGGGGCGGTCGCCCGGCTGGTGCACGGTTGCCGTTGCTATCGCATCACATATGGCGATATGGAAGAAGCCGTCGCGGCGGTAAGTGAACTGCTCGACGAGCGCGTACAGCCGTTGGCGGTGGGCCAGTGAACGCGGACTGGCTGCGGGATTTACTGCCGCGCCCGCCCGCGCATTGCACGTTGTTGTTGCGCGCGCTGGCGGATCCCCTCGCGCTGCGGCGTCTCGGTCCGGCCGATCTGGATCTGCTGGTTCGCGTCGCGCGCCGTGCCCGCCTGCACGGCATCCTGCACGCGCGCCTGGTCGAGCGTGATGCGACCGGCGCCGTGCCCGATCGTGTGCTGGCGCAACTCGAATCGGGTGGGACGGTGGCGCGCTACCGACTGCAACTGGCATTGCTGGAGCGGCATCACCTGGCGCGCGTGCTGGCCCCGCTCGGGGTGCCGCTGGTATTGCTCAAAGGCGGTGCCTATGCCGCACAGGATTTGCCCTTTGCCGTCGGGCGACCGCTCAACGATCTCGATTTGATGGTGCCCGCAGCGCGACTTGATCAGGTGGAGACGACGTTGCGCCGAGCAGGCTGGCGCAGCGAGGTCGATGATCCTTATGACGAGCGTTATTACCGCGAATGGAGTCATGAAATTCCGCCGCTGATCGGTCCGGATCGCGCGCTGGAAGTCGATCTGCACCACACCATTCTGCCGCCTACCGGCCGGTTGCGCCCGGACGCTGCGCGACTCTTCAACGACGCGGTGCCGCTGCCGGGTTCGGTGTTTCGCGTGCTGGCGCCGGTCGATCAGGTCCTGCACGCGGCGGTGCACCTCATGCAGGACATCGACGCGTCAGAGCGTTTACGCGATCTGGTCGATATCGACGGCTTGCTGCGCTGCTTCGGCGCTCGGCCGCGCTTCGCCGTCGATCTGCTCTCGCACGCCGCGCATCACGGCTTGCAGCGCCCGCTGTGGTACGCCGTGCATTTTGCGCGCGAGTGGCTCGACACGCCGCTCGACGCGGGCCTGGTGCGTTGCCTGGAAGATTGGGCGCCGCGCGAACCGGCGCGTACGTGCATGGATGCGCTGATCACGGCCACGGTCTTTCCCATGCATCCTGATCGGGGTCGCACGCCGACGCGTCACGTCGCCTGGCAGTTATTGCGTATGCGCGCGATGTGGATGCGCATGCCGGCCGGACTGCTGCTGCGTCATGCCGCATCGAAGCTGGGAAGGAAATTTCGCGCACAACGCCACGCGACGCCTGCCGCGGGGTGATCGAGAACCGCCTCAAAAAATCCGCGACGCGCCCATCGCCATAGCCGCCCGAAGCGAGATCTCGTGTGCTCGCACGCGGTCAGAAATTTCCTCCTCACCCTCGCGGCTACAAGCAAGTGTCTCAATGTTTAACAAACCCGACAGAGGGCGTATGGCACCATCCTTCGCACTCGGTAAAGGGGGCACTGCACTGACTCGCGGCGGGGTGCGACGCAACGTCTGGGCGCATGTGAAAAGCGTGAGACGCAGTGCACGATGACGTCGCCGTAGTCCACTCAATCGACAATAGCCGGCATTGCTGAGCGCAGCATTGCTTGCCGGCGGGAGGTCGTCGAGCGCGCTACGGTCACGGGTTTGCGGCGCATGGACCGAGAGTCACGTCGACAGTCAAAAAATATCCAAGGGGAGACGAACCGTGAGGATCGCAAAGAATGATCAGCTTGTTTCGTCACTACGTGCCAATTGCGACGCTGTTGCAACTCGCATTGGAAGGTGGCGTGTTTTTCGTGGCGATGTTGCTCGCGATCTCGATTCAGACGCAAGGGGGAGCAACCGCGGGTAGCCCGTTGTCGGCGGCATTTTCGTTCGCCGGATTGATGGTCTGCGTCAACGCCTCGCTCGGTTTGTATCGTCGCGAAAGCGTACCGTCGCTATCGCGCTTTGCGCCGCGTCTGCTGGTCGCGCTGCTGATCGGTTTTCCGATTTCCTATCTGCTTTTCTTCGCATTGCCCAACGGAGGTGTCTATCAGGACGCGCTCGGCTACACCGTATTCATCGTGCTGATCAGTTCACTCGGCTTGCGCCGCGTCATCGATGCGGCTTCGTCCGGCGAAGGCCTGTTCACCCACCGGATTCTGGTGCTCGGAATCGGCCGGGAAGCGCAGACCGTGGCGCATACGCTGCAGAGGCGACCGGGCCTTGCGGTGGTCGGCTTCTACCCCGTCTCCGTTGGAGAGGTCGCGGCGATTCCGGAGGCCGACATCGTTGCGCGCGGCACGTCGGTGGAGGAGGCGGTGCGCGAGTTGAACGTCGATGAAGTCATCGTCGCGGTGCGCGAACAGCGCGGCGGAGTCATCCCGCTGCCGGGCTTGCTGAGCTGCCGCATGCAGGGCGTCCGCGTCACGACGTTGTCGGCCTTTCATGAGCGCGTCGGCGGCGAAGTGCCGGTGGATTCGCTCAAGGCAAGCTGGCTGATTTATGGCGAAGGTTTCAGGCAGAGTCGCATGCGCGGCTTCGTGAAGCGCGTGTTCGACATCTGCGCCGCGAGCATGCTGCTCGTCGTCGCACTGCCGATCATGCTGCTCACCGCACTCATCATTCGCTGCCAGAGCGGCGTGCCGGTGATTTACCGACAGGTGCGGGTGGGTCATGCGGGCAAACCATTCACGCTGCTGAAATTCCGCAGCATGCGCACGGATGCGGAAAGCGACGGCGTCGCGGTGTGGTGTCAGACCAACGATCCGCGCGTCACACCCTTCGGTCGATTCATTCGGCGTTCGCACATCGATGAGTTGCCGCAACTGTGGAATGTGCTCAAGGGCGAAATGAGTTTCGTCGGCCCGCGCCCGGAGCGCCCGGTATTCGTGTCCGAGCTGGGAAAACAGATTCCGTATTACGCCGCGCGTCATAGCGTGAAGCCGGGGGTCACCGGCTGGGCGCAGGTTCGTTATCCCTACGGTTCTTCGGTCGCCGATGCGACGCGCAAGTTGCAGTACGACCTGTACTACGTGAAAAATCATTCGTTGCTGCTCGATCTGTTCATTCTGTTCGAGACTGTGCGTGTGGTCGTTTTCGGAGAAGGGGCGCGGTAAGCGGCGGGAATCCGCCCGTGCCGATGCCATGAATGCTATCGCCTCGCGATCGGGAGCGCGCACTCGGAGGCGTTTCGATGAGTGCGTTCGATGTCGGGAGATCGCGTCATTCGACGCGATCGAAAGGGGAATTGCACGCTCGTGAACGAGATTAACTTCGCCGTGCCGGCGAGTTGGAGCTACGGCTTCGCGCTGCTCGCGTTCGCCGCTTTCGCCGTTCAATTGGGGCTGGGATGGCGCGGCGGCGCACGCGCTTCGGTACTGCTCGCCGCGGTCGTACTGAGCGCGGTTTGGGCCGCGGCCGGCCTGGCCTACACCCGTCTGGGTGATCCGTGGCTGTGGACGCTCTGCCGCATGTTCGACCTGCTGCGTACCGGCGCACTGTGCACCTTCGTCATGTTGCTGCTGTACAGCGGCCGCACCCCGGCGGCGGAGCGCAGTTTCGCGCGCGGCCCCGCATTCACCGGCGCGCTCATTCTTGTCGCCATGCTGGCGCTCGCGGCGATGCTGCCGTCGCAGCCGCCCGGATTGCCGACGCTCGGCTCCCCCGCTCAGCGGCTGGGTTATATCGCGTTGCTCGGCGTCACCATTTTCGGTCTGGTGCTGATCGAGCAATTGTTTCGCAACACCCCGGAGGCTTCGCGCTGGGCGCTGAAGCCGTTGTGCCTGGGCGTGGGCGGTGCGTTCGTCTACAACCTGTTTATGTACGTCGATGCGGCGCTGTTCAGTCAGCTCGACGTCGCCGTATGGAGCGCGCACGCCGCGGTTCAGGCACTGATGGTGCCGTTCCTCGCGCTTGCGGCGGTGCGCAACAAGGCCTGGACGATCGACATCCATATGTCGCGCCGCGTGGTGTTTCATTCCACCGCGCTGCTCGCATCGGGTCTCTACCTGCTCGCGGCGGCGGGCGTCGGCTACTACGTGCGTTTCTTCGGCGGGACCTGGGGCAGCACGCTGCAGATCGCTTTGCTGTCGGGCGCCGTGCTGTTGCTGGCGAGCCTGGTGCTGTCGGGCACACTGCGTTCGCGCCTGCGGGTCTACGTCAACAAGAATTTCTTTTCCTATCGCTACGACTATCGCGAAGAGTGGCTGCGTTTCACCCGGCTTCTCGCGGCTCAGGACATCAGCGCAAATCTGCACGAGCGCGTCATCCGCGCGCTGGCCAACCTGGTGGAAAGCCCGGGCGGCGCGCTGTGGACGCGCGACGAGCAAGGCTGTTATCGGCAGGCCACGCGCTGGAATATGCCCGCTGTCGTCGAGCTTGAGGCGGCCGATGGCGAACTGGCGAAATTTCTCGCGGCGCGAGGCTGGGTGGTCAACGTCGAGGAGTGCCGCGGCGATCCGGCACGTTATACCGAGCTCAAACTGCCGCACTGGTTGGCGTCGATGTCTTCGGCCTGGCTGCTCGTTCCACTCCTGGTCGGAGAGGAATTGAGCGGCTATGTGGTGCTGGCAACGCCGCGGGCCAAACTCGAACTCGACTGGGAAGTGCTCGATCTGCTCAAGACCGCGGCACATCAGGCAGCCAGTTATCTGGGCCAGGCGCAGGCAACCGAGGCGTTGCTCGAAGCACGCAAGTTCGACGCCTTCAATCGCATGTCGGCTTTCGTCGTGCATGACCTGAAGAACCTGATCGCGCAGCTCAATCTGTTGCTGAAGAACGCCGAGCGCCATCGCGACAACCCGGAGTTTCAGGCCGACATGATCGATACCGTGAAGCATGTCGAGGAGCGTATGAATCATCTGCTGTTGCAGTTGCGCGCCGGCGCCACGCCGGTCGAAAACCGCCGCGCCATCGATCTGGGCAGCGTGGTGCGCCGCGTGCAGCAGGCCAAGTGCCATGATGCGAAGCGACTGAGCGTGAACGCCCCTGAAGGCGTCGCCGCGTTCGCGCATGAGGACCGCCTCGAACACGTGATCGGCCATCTGGTGCAGAACGCGCTCGATGCCACCGAACCGGGCGGACATGTCGCGGTGCGGGTTTACACCGAAGCGGAGGCGGCCGTCATCGACGTACGCGACAACGGCAGCGGCATGACCGCGGAGTTCGTCCGCGACCGGCTGTTCCGCCCATTCCAGACCACCAAACCCACCGGCATGGGGATTGGCGCATACGAAAGCGCGCAATACCTGCAGGCCATCGGCGGACGGCTGGTGGTCGAGAGCGAAGTCGACCGAGGTACCTGCATGAAAGTCCTGCTGCCGCGCCATAAGGCGGCGATTCCTCTCCCACTGGGCCGAGCCGCATGAACGACAAACGCAAACCTTTGCTGATCGTGGAAGATGATCCGGCGTTGCAGAAGCAGATGCGCTGGGCTTTCGATCAATATGAAACCGTGGTCGCCGACGATCACGACAGCGCGGTCGCCCAGGTGCGGCGACACGAGCCGGCCGTCATCACGATGGACCTCGGCCTGCCGCCCCACCCGGACGATCCGTCAGAGGGGTTCCGGCTGCTGCAGACCTTGCTGACCTTGTCGCCGGAATCGAAAGTGATCGTGCTCACCGGGCAGAACGACCGCGACAATGCCCTTCGCGCCATCGCCCTGGGCGCTTACGATTTCAATACCAAGCCGTTCGAGCCGGACGTGCTCTCGCTGACCATCGATCGCGCGTTCAAGCTGTACGAGCTGCAGGAGGAAAATCGTCGGCTGCAATCGGCAACGCACGAAAGCGCGGTGTCCGGCATCATTTCGCGCGACCCGCAGATGCAACGTGTCTGTGCGTTGATCGAAAAAGTCGCTTCGAGCAGCGCGACGGTGATGCTGCTGGGCGAATCCGGCACGGGAAAGGAATTGCTCGCGCGCGCCGTGCATCAGCAATCGCCGCGGCGCGGCCAGCGTTTCGTCGCCATCAACTGCGCGGCCATTCCGGAGAATTTGCTCGAAAGCGAGCTGTTCGGGCATGAGAAGGGCGCTTTCACCGGTGCGGTGAAACAGACCATCGGCAAGATCGAGACGGCGCATCGCGGCACGTTGTTCCTCGACGAAATCGGCGACCTGCCGCTTTCGCTGCAGGCCAAACTGTTGCGCTTCCTGCAGGAACGCGTGATCGAACGCATCGGCGGCCGCGACGAAATTTCCGTCGATGTGCGCATCGTCTGTGCCACGCATCAGAACCTCAAGGACCTCATCAGCACCGGACGTTTCCGCGAGGACCTGTACTACCGTTTGGCCGAACTCGTGATCGAGATTCCGCCGCTGCGCGCCCGTCATGGCGATGCCGTGCTGATCGCGCATGCCTTCGTGCGCAAATTCGCGCAGGAACAGCGACGCAGCACCATGACGCTCGCGCCGGATGCCATCGCCGCGATCGAGGCGCACGCCTGGCCGGGCAATGTGCGCGAGCTCGAAAACGCGATCAAGCGCGCGGTCATCATGGCGGACGGCACCGGCATTCATGCCGCGGATATCGGTCTGCGCCCGACCGACGCCGAAGCCGATGCGCTCAATCTGCGCCAGATCCGCGATAGCGCGGAAAAACAAGCCGTCGTGCGCGTGCTCGGCCGCGTCAACGGCAATCTCAGTCGCGCCGCGGAAGTCCTCGGCGTCAGCCGCCCGACGCTTTACGACCTCATGCATCGCTTCGGACTTAAGTAAGTAAGTAAGTAAGTAAGTAAGTAAGTAAGCCGACTGCCTACCAGGGAAGGAATCGTATGAAAACCCATCTTCCGTTAATCCGTGTTGTCGGCATTGCGCTCGCGGTTGCCGCATCGCTGCTTGCAGGCTGCGGCGAAAAACCCGAGACGCTGGTGAACTCGGCCAAGAGTTATCTGGCCGACAAGGACACTAACGCCGCGGTCATCCAACTGCGCAACGCGTTGCAGCAGGAACCGAATCATGCCGAGGCGCGCTATCTGCTCGGCGTGACCACGTTCGGACAACACGATTATCTGACCGCGGAAAAGGAACTGCGGCGCGCGCTCGAACTCGGTTATGCGGAGGACGCCGTGCTGCCGGCGCTTGCGCGATCGATGGTCGAGAACGGCAAGGATCGCGAATTGATCGACGAATACGGCACGCGTCAGTTGCAGGCACCGGCGGCGCGCGCGCCTTTCCAAACCGCATTGGGCGATGCATGGCTGGGACAGGGGAAAAACGACGAAGCCGCGCGCGCCTATGCCGATGCCTTGCAGGCGCAATCCGGTTACGCGCCGGCCGAGGCCGGTCGGGCGCGCGTGCTGGCCACGCGCGGCGATATGGATGGCGCTCGGCGGCTGGTGACTGCGACGCTCAAGGCGCATCCGGACAGTGTGGAGACGTTGATGTTGAACGCCGAGCTCCTTGTCGCCGAAGGCAAGAACGCCGACGCCGCGCGAGCTTATGCCAGGGTCATCGATCTGCAGCCCGACAATCACGCGGCGCGACGCGGGCAGATTGCCGTGCTGATCGCCGAGAAGGACTATAAGCGCGCGGCGGCGCAGATCGAGGCCAGCAAAGAAGCAGGCGGCCACGATGCGCGGCTGGAATATCTGCAGGCTTTGCTGGCCTTGCGCGAGGGGCGCCATAGCGCGGCGGTGGAGCATGTGCAACAGGTGCTCAGAGGCTCGCCCAATCATGTCCCCAGTCTGTTGATCGCCGGTGCTGCGCAATTGCACATGGGCGAGTATGTGCGTGCCGAAGAGTCGTTGCGCAAAGTGCTGGACTACCTGCCGCGGCACGAGGGCGCGCGCCGGATGCTGGTCAATGCGCAGTTGCGCATGGGGCAGGCCGAACGCGCGCAACAGACGCTGGAACCATTGCTCATCGGTAGCAAAGCGAATCCGCAGGTTCTCGCGCTGGCCGGCGAAGTGCATCTGGCCAATAACGACATGTCCGCCGCGACGGACTATTTCGAACGCGCCGCCAAGCTCGACCGCAACGACGCGGCAATCCGTGCGCGCCTGGGGCAGGTGCATTTCGCCGCAGGCGAAGAAGAGCGCGGCATCGAGGATCTCGAAGACGCCTCGGCCGCGGATGCGGAGAACTATCGCGCGGACCTGCTGCTCGTGCTCAACCATATCCGCAACAAACAGTTCGACCAGGCCGCAAAGGCTTTGAAAACGCTGGAGAAGAAACAGCCGAACAATCCGGTGACGCATAACGTCAAGGGCGTGCTGTATATCGCGCAGAAGCAGCCCGAAGCCGGTCGCGCAAGCCTGGAAAAAGCGTTATCGATCGATCCGTACTATTACCCGGCGCTGATGAATCTGGCGCGACTCGACATTCGCGACGGGAAGCCGGCCGTCGCGCGTAAGCGATTCGAGGACGCGCTGGCGCAAAAGCCGAACAATGAGCAGTTGCTGCTCGGCTACGCCAATGTGTTGAACAGCACCGGTGCCGGCGCCGACGAAGTGGCGCGAACGGTGGAGCGCGCGGCGCGGGAAAATCCCACCTCGGCGAGCGCGCATGTCGCACTCATCAATTACCACCGCCGCAGCAAAAACCGCGAGGCCGCCTTGTCGGCTGCGCAAAGAGCGCTTGCCTCGTTGCCGGACAACACCGCCGTGCTCGACGCGGCCGGCCAGGCCCAACTCGCCGCCGGGGAAACACAACAGGCGATCAGCACGTTCCAGAAGCAGGTCAATGCGTCGCCCAATTCGCCCAACGGCTACTTGCGGCTGGCCCAGGCCTACAGCGTCGAGAAAAACGTCGATGGCGCCATTCAAGCGCTGCGCAAGGCGATTGCGATCCGTCCCGACCTCGACAGCGCGAAGACACAAATCGTCGGGCTGCTGCTGGCCACCCATCGCACCGACGAGGCGCTGGCGGAAGCGCGCAAGCTGCAGAAAGCGGATGCCAAGGATCCGCTCGGTTATGCGCTCGAAGGCGATATCTATGCCGCGCAGAGCAAGTGGCCCGATGCCGAGCGCCACTATCGCGAGGCGTTGCAACGGTCGCCGGATAGCACAGCGGTGTTCATCAAATTGCATAGCGTGTTCGAGCAGACCGATCGCGGCGAGGGCAAGGCGCTCGCTTCGAAGTGGGTGCAGGCGCACCCCGAGGACATCGCGGCGCGCAATTACCTGGCCGAGCGCGAGCTGCGCGAGAAGGACTATTCCGCCGCCATCGGGCACTACAAGGCCATCCTCAGCGCCCAACCGCGCAACGCCCTCGTTCTGAACAATATGGCCTGGGCATCGGCACAGCAGAAAGATCCGCACGCGATCGAATATGCGCAGAAAGCCTACGACATCGCCCCGACGAATCCGGCCATTATGGACACGCTGGGCACGCTGCTCGTGGACAAGGGTGAAGTCGAACGCGGCCTGCCGCTGCTCGAACAGGCGGTCAAGCTTGCGCCCGAGGCCCCCACCATCCGCATCAATTACGCCAAGGCGTTGATCAAGGCAGGCAAGGGCCAGGCCGCGCGGACCGAGCTGCAAGGCTTGGTGAATCATGAAAACGCGCAAGTCAAATCAGAGGCCGAGAACTTGCTCAAGACCTTATAGGTGCAGTGCCTTCGGTTCGCAACACTAAACCAGAGAGAAAACATGACCACAGTAGGCGTTATCGGCCTCGGGTATGTAGGACTGCCCCTGGCCGTGAATTTCGGCAAAAAGTACCCGACAGTCGGCTTTGATATGTCTGACGAAAAGGTTCGTGCTTATCGTGATTATTACGACCCGACCGGTGAAGTCTCCACGGACGACTTGAAGGCCGCGGTATTACTGCAGGCCACTACCAATCCGGAAGAGATTGCCAAAGCGGAATTCATAGTCGTCGCAGTGCCGACCCCGATCGACAACGCGCATCAGCCGGATTTCCGCCCGCTTATAGGCGCGAGTGAGTTGATCGGACGATATATGAAGCGCGGGGCTACCGTAGTGTATGAATCGACGGTATATCCGGGCGCAACCGAAGAGGTGTGCATTCCGGTGCTGGAGAAGCATTCCGGTATGAAGTGGAAGCGCGATTTCTTCGTGGGCTACTCGCCCGAGCGCATCAATCCCGGCGACAAGGAACACACACTGACAAAAATCGTCAAGGTTGTTTCCGGCGATACGCCGAGGACGCTCGACTTGGTTGCGCAGATGTATTCCAGCGTTGTTGACGCCGGGGTGCACCGCGCGAGCAGCATCAAGGTGGCCGAGGCGGCAAAAGTTATCGAGAACACACAGCGCGATCTCAACATCGCGTTGGTAAACGAGCTGTCGCTCATTTTTCACCGGGTCGGCATCGACACCGACGAAGTTCTACAGGCGGCCGGCACCAAATGGAACTTCCTGCCTTTCCGGCCCGGCCTGGTCGGCGGACATTGCATCGGCGTCGATCCCTACTATCTGACGCACAAGGCGGAGATGCTCGGCTATCATCCACAGGTCATTCTGGCCGGTCGGCGTATCAACGACTGCATGGGCAAGTACATCGCCGAGCAGACGGTAAAGCAGATGACGTTGGCCGGGCATGGCGTAAAGAACGCCGATGTCATCGTTCTGGGACTGACGTTTAAGGAAGACTGCCCGGATCTGCGTAACTCCAAGGTGATCGATATCGTCCGCGAGTTGCAGTCTTATGGAGCGACGGTGCACGTACATGATCCCATCGCCAGCGACGAGCACGCGATGGCCGAATACGGAATAAAACTCGCGGCATGGGCTGAACTGCCACGTGCCTGCGCGATTGTTTCAGCGGTGGCGCATAGGTCATTGATCGAGCGTTCGGTACAAGACTACATTCAAAAACTCGTGCCCAACGGCATATATATGGACGTGAAAGGAAAGGCGGACGCCCAGGCGCTTACCGCGCATGGTATAGGAGTGTGGCGTCTCTAAAATATGGCTTCAAAAAACCTACTAAAAGCCATCGCGCAACAACCGCGTCGCTGGCTGGTCACCGGGTCGGCGGGTTTCATCGGTTCGCATCTGCTCGAACAACTGCTCAAGCTCGGGCAACACGTCACCAGTCTCGATAATTTCGCCACCGGTTACCGTCACAACCTCGATGAGGTGCATCGTGCGGTCGGCGACGAAGCGTGGTCGCGTCATCGCTTCATCGAAGGCGACATCAGCGATCTCGCTACCTGTCGCGACGCTTGCGCCGGCGTCGATATCGTGTTGCATCAGGCGGCGCTGGGTTCGGTGCCGCGCTCGCTGGCCGATCCGCTCACCACGAACGCGGCCAACGTCACGGGATTTCTCAACATGTTGGTCGCCGCGCGCGATGCCGGCGCCAAGCGCTTCGTCTACGCCGCGTCGAGTTCGACCTACGGTGATTCGCCCACGTTGCCGAAGGTGGAAGACAAGATCGGCCGTCCGCTGTCACCTTATGCTGTGACAAAGTATGTCAACGAACTGTATGCCGACGTGTTCTCGCGCGCGTACGGTTTGGAAACAATCGGGCTGCGCTATTTCAATGTCTTCGGTGCGCGCCAGGATCCGCAAGGTGCCTATGCGGCAGTGATTCCGCGCTGGGTCGCGGCGCTGTTGCACGGCGAACAGGTAGTGATCAACGGCGACGGCGAAACCTCGCGCGACTTCTGCTACATCGCCAATACCGTGCAGGCGAATCTGTTGGCCGGCACCACGGACGATGCGGATGCCGTCGATGAGGTTTACAACGTTGCCGTCGGCGGTCGCACTTCGCTGAATGAGTTGTTTGCGCTGCTGCGCGATCTGCTCGCCGAGCGCTTGCCCAAGATCGCCGACGCGCGCGCGGTGCACGCCGATTTTCGCCCGGGCGACGTTCGTCATTCGCAAGCCGATATTTCAAAGGCATGCCGCTTGCTCGGCTACGAGCCGACGCACGACGTACGCGCCGGTCTGAGCGAGGCGCTTAGCTGGTACGTCGAACGCTTCGCCACGAGGAGTTCGGCTGATGTATCGAGCAAGACCATGGCGACGCCATGACCATCGTATTGCAATTGGATTAAGCGCCGTCGTTGCGCTGGTTTCCGGCGCTGCGAATGCCGGAACGGTTGCGAATGAAACGACGGCGCTGACGCGCGAAGCCGTTGCTTTCGAGCATGGCGAAGGTGTTGCGAAGGATCAACTCAAGGCGGCGGCGCTGTATTGTCAGGCCGCACGCGCGGGCGATGCCGAAGCGCAGTACGCATTGGGGTGGATGTATACGAACGGCCGCGGTGTGCCGCGCGATGATGCAATGGCTAAGGGTTTGTTCGATCTCGCCATTGCGCGCGGGCATCTATACGCCGAGCGCGCCCTGCATTTCGTCGCGCACGCACAAGCGCGTCTGCCGGACTGCATGCGGCCGCCCGTGGTGGCGCATGCCGACAAAGTCGCAGTGCCGCTGGCCGAACTGCCGGCGTACAAGCGCAAGGTGGTCGAGATCGTGCGGCGCCTCGCCCCCAGCTACGATGTCGAACCGGCCCTGGCGCTGGCGGTCATTGCGGTCGAATCGAATTTCAACGCCACTGCGCGTTCACCGAAGAACGCGCAGGGACTGATGCAACTGATTCCCGCCACAGCGGAGCGATTCAACGTCAAGAATGCGCTGGACCCGATCGACAACATCAAGGGCGGCCTCGCCTATTTGCGCTGGTTGCTGTCCTACTACCGTGGCCAGGTCGAACTTGCCGTTGCCGCCTATAACGCGGGCGAAGGCACGGTCGATCGCTATCGCGGCGTGCCGCCGTATCCGGAGACGCGCGACTACGTGCGCAAGATCCAGCGCCTCTACGCGGAAGCGGAACACCCCTTCGACGACAGCGTGGCGCGCGCTTCGCCTGTCATCGCACAGATCGCCGCGAACGACATGTAGTCGTGCGTATGGATGAGCGCCGCGCGCTGGTCCACGCGACGGCGCGGCTGAGCGTGTGGCTGCTCGGCTGCGCGATATGCGCAATCGCCGCTGCGCAACCGTCGGCATCGGAAGAAATCATTGCGCGCATCAAGCCGTCCATCGTTGCGGTCGGCACCTATCAAGCAAGCCGCACGCCGCCGTTCCGATTCCGCGGCACCGGTTTCGCCGTCGGCGACGGGCAAACCATTGTCACCAACGCACATGTGCTGAGTGCGAAAATCCATCGCGAAAAACTGGAAAAACTCGTCATCGCGCTGCCGTTGTCGGATGGCCGCGTGGAGATCAGAATCGCGCGGGCTTCGGCTGCCGACCCTTCGCACGATCTCGCGCTTCTGCGTATCGGCGAACCGCTGCCGGCACTGGCGGTGGGCGACGCGCAGGAAGTGCGCGAGGGCCACGCGTTGCTCTTCACCGGCTTCCCGATCGGCAATGCGCTCGGACTTTATCCGGCTACCCATCGCGCGATGGTTTCCGCGATCACGCCGATCGCCATTCCGTTGCCGAACGGTCACCACCTCAGCGCTGAAATTGTGCGCCGCCTGTCGCGCGAACATTTTCCGGTTTTTCAGCTCGATGCCACAGCCTATCCGGGCAACAGCGGCAGCCCGCTGTACGATCCCGTGAGCGGCGAAGTGCAGGGCGTGATCAACATGGTGTTCGTCAAAGGCAGCAAGGAAGCAGCGCTCAGCGATCCGAGCGGCATCACCTACGCAATTCCGGCGATACATCTGCACGAGCTGTTGCAGCGCGTCGCGGAGAATCCATAAAGCTTTCTTTAAAAATTTGAAACCGGAGGACACGGAGAAAACCTTCCCGGACGTCATTCCTATACGTTCAAGAACGAATTCTTGAGCGTTAAGATTCCCGAGGACGTTTGGGGAGAGGGGCGGGACAGGCTTCGCGGGAATGACGGTATATCTTCTACCGTCGGTGGCGCAACCACGTTCAAGATGCGCCAAGGAAGACTCCGGAGAAAACAGTTCTTGAAGTTCTCTGTGCTTCTCTGTGATCTCTGTGTTTCAAGATTTTCGCTTTTCGCTTTTCGCTGCGCTAGCGTTCAGCCTTGCTCAACGTTTGCATCTCGGTATGCACCTGTGCAAGCGTCTGCGTCAATGCGCTGCTCAACCCCTGCACCACGCTGTCCGCCGAGCGATTCGCGATCGGCGCCGTGACGGCGTACTCACGTTCGAATACGGGTTGTGCGGCGTCCGGCGCGGTCAATGCAAAACGGGTCGTCAATACCGCGCGCGGCCGCTCGCGCCGGCGGAAATCGCCGTACATCGCCGACACGGCGACGTTCAGTATGTAGTCGTTGCGGCCGCCGTTGCTTGTCGCTTCGTACCCGGCGCGCCGCAGCCACTCGGCGCTTTGTTCCATCAGCATGATGCGCGGCGCCACCAGAAACTCGTTATAGAAATCCGCTTCGTAGCGCACGTCGGAGAAGCGGTAAACGAGCGGCTTGCCCTCGAACTGCGGCGCGATTTCGAAGGGCTGCACGCGAATACGCATTTGCTGCGCGTCGCGCTGCTTCTGCGGCCACTGCGGCGCGAGCAGATAACTGTGGATTTCGACCGCGGGGCGGCTCAGGCTGCACGCGCCGAGCAACAGGGCGCAGAGCGTCAGCGCGATGAAGGAGTGCAGGTTCATTGATCCGTCTCGGTCGGGTTGACGCGTTGCGGCGGTTGCGCGAACAGGGCGCCCGGGTAGCGTTTTGCGCTTTCGCTGAAATCGCGCAGGTTTTCGCTGCTGCGACGCAAGTTGTCGATGATGCGTTGCACGTCGCCGTCGCGGCCGGCCAGCGCACCGTCCAGGCTTTGCAGCACGGATTCCAGATGCGCGATCGAGCGCTCGAGTTCGCCGCTTTCCAGCAGCGTACGCAGCTTCGCCATGGATGCGGCGGCATCCTGCGGCAGCGCGTCGAGCGCCGGATCATCCAGCAGCTTGCGCATGCGTGCGGTACTCGCGGCGGCGTCACGCACCGCTGCCTGCGCCTCCGGCCCACCGACGATCTTGCGAATTTCCGTCGCCGTTTCGCGCAGGTCCTGCACCATCGCACGCGTGTCGCGGCCGATCGCTTCGGTATCGAACTGCTCCAATTTTTCGTTCAGGCTGACCAGCAGTGTGTCGAGATCTTTCGCCACCTTGGGCAGATTCATCCCCTGAAACTGCGCCAGAAACTGGTCGGCGCGCTCGAGCACCTGCGTCACGGTGCTCGGGCCGGAAGGAATGTGCACGTGCTCGGGTTTCCACGGCACTTCGAGTACGGGTACGCCGGGATCGAAATAATCCAGTTCAAGAAAGTAGATGCCGGTGATGCCTTGCGCCGCCATGCGCACGCGCATGCCCTTGTCGACGAAATCCCTGATGAGTTCCGGTCGCCGCGCGAAACGGACCTGATCGAGATCGAGTTGCGCCTCGACGTAAACATAGGGCTTGCGTTCGCTCGGCGGCAACTCCTGCTGGTATTTCGTCGCGGTGAAACCGAGGCGCGTCACTTCGCCGATGAGCACGCCGCGATATTTCACTTTCGAGCCGACATCGAGCCCCTGGACCGAGCCGTTGAAATAGGTCTCGATGGTGAGGGTGTCGCGAAACAGGCCGCCGCCGAGCGCAAGCGCGACGCCGACCAGAGCGATCAGCCCGACAAGGATGAAGAGTCCCAATCGAAAATGGTGAGTACCTGCTGTCATGCGTTATTCGCTTCCACGTCTTCAGGTTCGCGGTTGAAGAAACGCTGTACCCACGGATTGTCGCTGTGATCGCGCAAATCCGCGGGGGCGCCTTCGGCGACGATGCCTTTGCTGTGCTTGTCGAGCATGATCACACGATCGGCGATGGTGTAGATGCTCGCCAGTTCGTGTGTCACGACCACAACCGTGATGCCGAGGGCGTCGCGCAGGCGCAGGATCAAGCGATCGAGCCCGGCGGAGGTGACGGGATCGAGCCCCGCCGACGGTTCGTCGAGCATGAGAATGCGCGGGTCGAGCGCCATTGCGCGCGCAATGGCGGCGCGTTTCACCATGCCGCCGGAAATCTGCGCCGACAGATAATTCTCGAAGCCTTTCAGACCGACGAGGTCGAGCTTCATGCGCGCGATCAGGTTCATCTCGTCTTCCGACAGCCCGGTGTGCACTTCCAGCGGCAGACGCACGTTCTCCAGCAGAGTCATGGAGCCGAACAGCGCGCCGAGCTGGAACATGACGCCGATCTTCTTCAATATCGCGATGCGCGTACGTCCTTGCGCCTGCGCGAGGTCCTCGTCCTCGATCAGCACGCGCCCGCGTTGCGCTCGATACAGGCCGATCATATGGCGCAGCAACACACTCTTGCCGGAGCCCGAGCCGCCGAGAATGCCGAATACTTCGCCGCGGCGTACATCGAACGAAACGTCGTCATGAACGACGTGCGATCCGAACGCGGTGTGCAAGTGTTCGACGCGGATGACGATGTCTGAAGCGCGGGCCACGGGCGGCTCAGATTCCGAGGTGGTAATAGATGACAGCGAACAAACCGTCGGCGAACACGATCAGCACCAGGCCGCTCACCACGGCGCTGGTCGTCGAGCGACCCACCGCGGCCGCCCCACTGCCCGTCTGTATGCCGCGCAAACAGCCGATCCCGGCCACGATGGCGCCGAACACCAGTGATTTTGCCAGCCCGCCGAAAAAATCACCGCTGCCCACGATGCCGGTCACCTGCTGCACGAACGTCACAAGGGGGACGTTGAACAGGCTCATGATCATCGCGCTGCCGGCCAGGCCGATCAGATCGGCATAAACGGTCAATACCGGGGCGACCACGACGCCGGCGAGCAATCGTGGCACGACCATGAAACGCATCGGGTCGATGCCCATGGTTTCCAGCGCGTTCAGTTCGTCGCCGACCTTCATGGTGCCCAGTTCCGCGGCGAATGCCGCCGACGAGCGTCCGGCCAGCAGGATGGCGGTCATCAACGGGCCGAGCTCGCGCAACAGCGACAGCCCGACCAGATCGGCGACGTAGACTTCGGCCCCGAAGGGGCGCATCGCGATGGCCGATTGAAACGTGAGAATGACGCCGAGCAGGAATGCGACGAGGCCGACGATCGGCAGCGCGTTGACGCCCGCTTCTTCGGCGACGGCAAGGATGTCGCGCCAGCGCAGGGCGGCGGGCCGTCGCAATGCGCCGACCAATGCGCTCGCGGCGTCACCGAGGAAGCTGATCTGCGCTCTTGATTCGTGTATCAACGATGCAGTTGCATGGCCGAGTCGGGCAATCAGCGGAAGGCGCGGTGGCGGTTGCGTCGGCGCGATGCGATACGAAGCCGGATCGACCTGGTCCAGCAGCGTCCGGTAATCCGGCGCGAGATTTTCGACGGTCACTTCGGCGCCCGGCTGACGCGGCTGGCGCAGCAGATCGACGAGCAGCGCCACGCCGGCGCCGTCGCAGTACGTCACCGCTGCGCAATCCACGACCAGGGGAGCGTTCGGCGCGGCCCGCAGGATTCGCAGCGCATCGGACCACACCGCGGAAACCGAATAGGCATCGAGGTGGCCGGAAAGATACAGCACTGTTTTGCCGGGCGTCGCTTCGTCGAGTTTTAGGGCGGCTGCCGTCATGTTGTCGTGAATACCACATCAATCCGCGTGCCGTCTCTCCTTCTTCGGGCCCGCGTCGCCAGGACGCGCGGTTCGGGCAGGAAGGGAACGGATGCGGAGTCCGGCGGACAAATAGAACGATGCAGGTCGGGCGGGTAGCATGTGACCATCTGCGCCCCTTCCGACATAGACAAGAAATGGACACAATGTTTAACAAAACGGGATTTGCAATGACTACACGTTTGGCGCTCATGCGGAATTTATGCGCGATTGCTTTGCTGTGCTTTGCCTCGCTCGCACAGGCGGCCGCACCGGTGGTCGAGGTCTACAAGAGCGCCACTTGCGGTTGCTGCACGGAGTGGGTCAAACATTTGCGCAGCAGCGGTTTCGAGGTGAAGGCGCACGACGTCGACGACCCGGCTTCCTATCGGGCGAAGTATGGCGTGCCCGATGCGCTGGGCAGCTGCCATACCGCGGTGGTGGATGGTTACGCGCTCGAAGGGCACGTGCCCGCATCGGAAATCAAGCGATTACTGGCACAGCGTCCCAAAGCGCGAGGGTTGTCGGTGCCCGGCATGCCGCTCGGCTCGCCGGGGATGGAAGGTCCCCGCGCCGACCCCTATGCCGTCATGCTGATCGGCCGGGACGGCTCCCACAGCGTCTATGCGCGTTACCCGAAATGAGGCGTCCGCTCGTGTCGTCGTGTTTTTCGCGGTGAGAGCGTTTCGCATGAGTTGATGCGGGCTTAGCACTACAGCGGTCGCTGCGCACACCGAGCAAGCCAAGGCCATCACTCCCGTGCAAACGGGAATCCAGTCCGTTGTTCCAATGCTTTTGACTTCAACGCTTGACTCTCTAACCGTTGGAGGCTTTAGTCTTGTATCAAAGGAGTTCTGATTAAGGTTGTTTGATCAAGGCGGTCGCCAGTTCATTTCGCATAAGCGTTGGATTGCTTTGCCCTCGCTCGTACAGCTTCGCGCACTCGCGACCATCCTCGGCACTTAATCAGACGTTCTCTAACCAATATTCCAACGGACATCGGCAATGAGCAGCACCGCGAACACACACGAACTGGCCATCGAGGGCATGACCTGCGCATCCTGCGTCGGTCGCGTCGAACGGGCGCTCGCGAAAGTGCCGGGCGTATTGCGCGCAAGCGTCAACCTGGCGACCGAGCGTGCGCAGGTCGAGACCATGGACGCGCTGCTCGACGACGAGCGACTGGTGCATGCGGTCCGAACAGCCGGCTTCGGTGCGCGCAGCATCGACACATCGGTGCCGCAGGCGCCACCTGCGGCTCCCTCGTCGCGCGAGGGTTGGCATGTGGCGATCGCGATCGTGTTGTCGCTGCCGCTGGTGCTGCCGATGCTGGTCGCGCCGTTCGGCGCCGAGGCCATGCTGCCGGGCTGGGTACAACTCGCACTCGCCACGCCGGTGCAATTCTGGCTCGGCGCGCGCTTCTATCGCGCCGGCTGGAACGCGCTCAAGGCCGGTGCGGGCAACATGGATCTGCTGGTCGCGTTGGGGACGTCGGCGGCGTACGGACTGAGCGTCTATCTGATGTGGCGCCCGACGGGGCACGGCGAACCTCATCTTTATTTCGAAGCGTCGGCCGTCGTCATTACCCTCGTGCTGCTGGGCAAGTGGCTGGAGGCGCGCGCCAAACGCCGCACTACCGCGGCGATTCGCGCCCTGCATGCGCTGCGCCCGGAATTCGCGCGCGTGCGCCGCAATGGCGATGAAGCCAATGTGCCGCTCGCCGAAGTGCGTGTCGGCGATGTGGTGATTGTGCGCGCCGGCGAACGGATTCCGATCGACGGCGTGGTGCTCGAAGGTCAGAGTCATGTCAACGAATCCATGCTCACCGGTGAAAGTCTGCCGGTCGAGAAAACGCCCGGTGCGCGCGTCACCGGCGGCGCGGTGAACGGCGAGGGCGTGCTGATCGCGCGCACGAGCGCCATCGGCGCCGAAACGGCACTGGCGCGCATCATTCGTCTGGTCGAAAACGCTCAGGCGCATAAAGCGCCGATCCAGCGTCTGGTCGATCAGGTCAGCGCGGTGTTCGTGCCCGTGGTGCTGGCGGTCGCCGCGATTACATTGCTCGCGTGGGGATTGAGCGGCGCGGCCGACTGGGAGCGTGCGGTACTCAATGCGGTCGCGGTGCTCGTCATCGCCTGCCCCTGCGCGCTGGGGCTCGCCACGCCGACGGCCATCATGGTGGGCACCGGCGCGGCAGCGCGCCACGGCATTCTCATCAAGGATGCCGAAGCGCTCGAAATCGCGCATCGCATCGGCGTTGTCGCTTTCGATAAAACCGGCACGCTGACGCGCGGCGAGCCGACACTGGTCATGCTCGAAGGCGAAGGCGATACGCGCGAACTGCTGCGCATCGCAGCGGCGATCCAGCGGGCGAGCGAACATCCGCTCGCGCGAGCTGTGGTACAGGCGGCGGAGGCGGCAGCACTCGAAATCCCGGCAGCGTCCGATATCAAAATCAAGGCCGGACGCGGGCTTGTCGCCCGCGTCGAGGGACGCGAATTCGCGCTCGGCAGCGCGCGTCTCGTGGATGAGGAGGGCGCGCACATTCCCGCCACGCTTGCTGCGCGTGCGGAGGCGTTGCGGGCCGAAGGGCGCACGGTTTCCTGGTTGCTTGAACGCGGCGCATCCTCGCGCGTACTCGCCGTGCTGGGATTCGGTGACGAGCTCAAACCTGAAGCAAAGCGGGCGATCGAACGCCTGCATGCGGCCGGCGTTCGCACCGCGATGGTGAGCGGCGACAATCCCGCGAGCGCGAATGCCATCGCGCGGCGTATCGGCATCGACGACGTGCGCGCCGACGTATTGCCGGAAGAGAAGGCGGCGGTGATTCAATCGCTCAAGCAGAACGGTCGACTGGTGGCAATGGTGGGCGACGGCGTCAACGACGCGCCTGCGCTTGCCGCCGCCGACGTCGGCATCGCCATGGGCTCGGGCACCGATGTGGCGATGCACGCTTCAGGCATTACGTTGATGCGCGGCGATCCGTCGCTGGTGGCCGATGCCATCGATATTTCGCATCGCACCTACGGCAAGATTCGCCAGAATCTGTTCTGGGCGTTCATTTACAACGTCATCGGCTTGCCGCTCGCGGCGCTTGGTTTTCTGAGCCCGATCGTGGCCGGCGCGGCGATGGCGTTGTCGAGCGTGAGCGTGGTCACCAATGCCTTGACGCTGCGACGCTGGAAACCGGGAGGCAAGCGATGAAAACTGCGGCGCGGACCCGTCCGGACATGGCCGATGCGCGGCGCGAAGGGTTGTACAGCATCGGCCAGGCCGCGGAGCGAGCCGGCGTATCGGTGAAAATGGTGCGCTACTACGAATCCATCGGCCTCGTGCCGCGCGCGTCGCGCACGCAGGGCGGCTATCGCCTCTATACGGAAAACGATGCGCACCAGCTGGTTTTCATTCGTCGTGCGCGTGCGCTCGGTTTCACCATCGATGAAATCGGCAAACTGCTCGCGCTGTGGCGCAATAAACGGCGCGCCAGCGCGGAAGTGAAGCGGCTGGCCTTGAGCCATATTGCTGCGCTGGAAGAAAAGATCGCCGAACTCGAGGCGATGCGCGATTCGCTGCGCCATCTCGCGCAGCATTGTCATGGCGACGAGCGACCCGACTGTCCGATTCTGGATGGGCTCGCGCGCTGAGCGTCGCGATCCGTTTCGCAGTTCCTGTAGATTCCGTACCCGCTGCGATTCAAGGGGTTTTAGCTTTTTCGATCGCCGCAATGGATTTCCGCATGCGGGGGAATGACGTATCTGCCGTCATTCCGGACGCGCGAAGCGCGAGCCGGAATCCATGCGTTCCTCCCGATTGCTTTTCGGGAGTGCATTTCATGGAACCCCATCATTGAAACGCAAAGCTTGACGCCGCGACGCATGCGCGGCGATGCTGCGCACCATAACGCAACGGGAGTGCGCGATGGAGATGGACGATCGGGTTCTGCATGCGCTCGGCAACGATCTGATCGCCGCCGTCATTTGTGCAGCGATGATTGCCGGTTATCAACTGTTTCTGCATTTGCGCTTGCGCAAGGATCCGCTTTACACGGTGCAGGCCGTCAATGCGCTGGCGCGTGCGGCCTGGGTGGAGAGCGTGATGTCGAGCGCGAACAAGGACGTGCTCGCGGTGCAGACGTTGCGCAACTCGATCATGGGACCGACGTTTCTCGCCTCGACGGCGGTGCTGCTCATCATCGGCACGCTGACCCTAAGCGCGCAGGGTTCGGATCTGTCGTCGGCCTGGCATGCGTTGAACATCGCCGGTGCGAGAAATACCGAGTTCTTCATCGCCAAGCTGCTGTTCCTGCTGCTCGATCTCTTCGCCGGCTTCTTCGCCTTTACCATGGCGATACGCATGTTCATTCATGTCGGTTACATGATCAATGTGCCGGCGGCATTGCAGGATCGCGCCATCACACCGCGCTACGTCGCGTTCCATCTCAATCGCGCAGGGCGGTTCCATACCATCGGCATGCGCGCGTATTATTATTCCGTGCCGTTGGTGTTCTGGTTGTTCGGTCCTTATCTGATGCTGGTCGCAACTGTTGCGCTGGTGTTCCTGATGCATAGCATGGATCGGGCGCCAAAGATCACCGCCTCGCAAACGCTCGCTCCCTCAGACTGAAAGTGCACCGCATGCAAGCACATCCACGCGTGGCGCTGGTGACCGGCGCAGGTTCGGGCATCGGCAAGGCCGTCGCAATCGCCCTGTTGAAGGACGGCTATCATGTCGCCCTGGTCGGACGCCGTGAGGCGCCGCTCGAAGCAACCGCGGCGGCGGCGCAGGTACCGGACGACCGCGTGCTGATTCTGCCGACCGATGTGTCGAGGCCCGAATCCGTCGATGCGGCGTTCGCGAAAGTGAAGGAGATTTTCGGCCGGCTCGATCTGCTGTTCAACAACGCCGGGGTCAGCGCCTTCGCGGCCTCGGTGGAAGAAGTGCCGTTCGAGCAATGGAAGAATGTGGTCGATATCAACCTCACGGGCGCATTTCTTTGTACGCAGGCCGCATTCAGGCTGATGAAGGCACAAACGCCGCGCGGCGGACGCATCATCAATAACGGTTCCATCTCCGCGCATGCGCCGCGTCCCAACTCGGCGCCGTATACCGCCACGAAACACGCGATCACCGGCCTGACCAAATCGACTTCGCTTGACGGACGCAAATACGATATCGCCTGCGGGCAGATCGATATCGGTAACGCCGCCACAGAAATGGTGGCGAAGATGACTCAGGGCGTGCCGCAGGCAAACGGCGAACTCGCCATCGAGCCGGTCATGGATGTGCAACACGTTGCGCAAGCGGTGCTGTACATGGCGGGGCTGCCGCTCGAGGCCAACGTGCAATCGATGACCGTCCTGGCGACCAAGATGCCCTTCGTCGGTCGCGGCTAGATCCTCGGCCTGAGGCGCCCTGGCGAGGCGGCTTCATCGACGAGTGCGAGTTCTCGCAGCGCACCGTGGACGAGCGGTCCATTCGCGGCAAGCGATGCCGTTGTTCGCGATATCCTTGGTCGAAGTACCGTAATCGGAGATTTACTCAAAGTTCATGGCTGCAAAAATCGAATCGATTCAATTCCAGGGCATCGACGCACTACAACTCAGCACGCCCGACGGTGCGAGCGCCGTCATTTCCCTCTACGGCGCGCAAGTGCTTTCATGGATCCCCGCCGGCGGCGAGGAGTGGCTGTTCCTCAGTGAGCGCGCGCGTTTCGATCGGCAGTCTGCTGTACGCGGCGGCATCCCGGTCTGCTTTCCGCAGTTCTCCGGGCTCGGCAACTTGCCCAAGCATGGCTTTGCACGTACGCATGGCTGGCGGGTCGCGTCGCAGCAGACGGATGATGCGTATGCCATGGTCACGCTCGAGTTCGGCGACGATGAGCAGACGCGCAAGTTATGGCCGCATCCGTTCAAGGCTGAAATCACGCTGTTGATCGCGGAAGACCGCCTCGACCTGGAACTTGGCGTGGAAAACACCGGCGAGGAATCGATCAGCTTTACTGCGGCGCTGCACACCTATCTGCGCGTCCGGGAAGTCGAAGAGAGCGTACTCGAAGGTCTGTACGGTCACGAATATCGCGATGCCGCCAAAGGCAATGCGATCGCAAAGGACAGCGGCCCCGCGCTGCAGGTGACCGAAGAACTCGATCGCGTCTATCACGATGTCGAGCGGCCGTTGCTGTTGCGCGACGGCAAGCGCAGCCTGGGTATCAACGCCGAAGGTTTCCCGGACGTGGTGGTGTGGAATCCGTGGGAAGAGGCGAGCGCGAAATTATCGGATATGGCACCGACCGCGTTTCGCCGCATGCTCTGTGTCGAGGCCGCGGCGGCGCGCAACAAGGTTACCGTCGTGCCGGGCGATGAATGGTGGGGCCGGCAGACGCTGGTGGCGATGCAGGGAACGTAACGGTAACGTGCCGGACGCGCTGCTCACTTCGCCGTTTTTTATCGCCGGTCTGATTTTCGGTGTGCTGGGCGTCGTGCTCAGCATGGCCGCACTGGTTGCGCTGCTGCGTATCAAGCCGCTGCGTTTCGTCATCCGTGCGCTCGCAGCCGGTTGTCTGTTGGCGCTGGGCGGATTACTCGGGACGCTGGCAATCGGCATCCAGGGTTATCGCGCGCTCACGCACGAAGCGCTTGCAGCACAGATTTCGGTGCAGCCCCTCGCGCCGAAACGTTTCTTCGCGACGTTCCGTTTTCCGGACGGCAGCGAACGCAGCTACGAAGTGGCGGGCGATGCCATCTACGTCGATGCGCATATCCTGAAGTGGAAGCCGTTGGCTAACTTCATGGGTCTGCATTCGGCCTATGAGCTCGATCGCGTGGGAGGGCGCTACTACGCAATTGAAGAAGAACGCGCCGCCGAGCGCAGTCTGCACTCGCTGAGCCAGAACAGGATTGTCGATATTTTCGATCTGCGCCAGCGCTACGCTTTTCTCGAACCCCTGCTGGATGCGGAGTACGGCTCCGCGAGCTTTGTTCCCGTCACCGGCCCGACGCGATTCGAACTGCGCGTCTCGTCGACGGGATTGCTGATACGCGAGGTTCAGCCTGCGGCTTCAGCTTTGCCGCCCAATTGAGCGTTGTAGGGAAACGCTGATACCGGGCGCCTTGCACCGATCGAAGGATGTACGAGCCGGAATGGCTCTGCGAGGTGCCGACTCAAATGTTCTTTACTCGGCCAAGAAAACGATCGAGCTGATTCGCGAATGACTGCGCATCGGCCTTGCTGAACGCGGGCGGCCCGCCGGTCTGGACGCCGCTCGACCGCATGGTGTCCATGAAGTCGCGCATGTTGAGCAATTCGCGAATGTTCTCGTTGCTGTAGAACTCGCCGCGCGGATTCAATGCATGCGCACCTTTCTCGATGATCTCCGCCGCGAGCGGAATGTCCGCGGTTATCACCAGATCGCCCGGTTGCGCGACCTCGACGATGTGGTTGTCCGCCACATCGAAACCCTTCGACACTTGCACGGCATGCACATAGGGCGAAGGTGGCAGGCGCAAAAACCGGTTGGCGACGAATGTCGTTGCTATCCGCGTGCGTTCCGCCGCGCGAAAGAGGATGTCCTTGATGACGCCCGGACAGGCGTCTGCATCAACCCAGATGTTCATTTCGCCTTTCTACGAGCCGCGGTATCCATTGAATCAGCAGGCGTCGTCATCCCCGACCGCCGCGCTGCGGCGTGATCGGGAATCCAGAATTTATTTCGTGAGCGCCTCATCGGGCCCGACGTAAAACCACCGCCCGTCTTCACGCACGAAGCGACTCGTCTCGTGCATGCGATGCGCGCGACCGCCGACCTTGTAACGCGCGACGAACCCGACGATGGCGTGATTCTCATCGATCTGCTCATGCCGCTTCACGTCGAGATCGATCCACTTCATCCCCTGCTGATCCGCCGCGAGATCGAGCGACGCGGGGCGCGTCGACGGATGCCAGGTATCGAGCACGTATTGCTCGATACCGAGCGCATAGGCGCTATAGCGCGAACGCATGAGTTCATCGGCGCGTTGCGGCACGGCCACATGATGGAACCTACCGCAACACTCGGCGTAGCGCCGGCCCATACCGCACGGGCACGCTGCGCCGCCTTCCATTGGAGAAGGCACGGCTAAGTACCTTAGCGCGTGATCGGCTTGTATCGGATCCGCTTCGGTCCGACGTCTTCACCCAAACGTTTCTTCTTGTCTTCTTCGTATTCCTGATAGTTGCCGGCGAAGAAGGTCCATTGCGATTCGCCTTCGGCGGCGAGGATGTGCGTGGCGATCCGATCGAGGAACCAGCGATCGTGAGAAATCACCATGACGCAGCCGGCGAATTCCAGCAGCGCGTCTTCCAGCGCGCGCAGCGTTTCGACGTCCAGATCGTTCGACGGTTCGTCAAGCAGCAGTACGTTCCCGCCCGACATCAGCGTTTTCGCGATATGCAGCCGGCCGCGTTCGCCGCCGGAGAGATTGCCGACGATTTTCTGCTGATCGCCGCCCTTGAAGTTGAAGCGGCCGATGTAGGCGCGCGAAGGCATTTCGAATTTGCCGATGGTGAGGATGTCCGAACCGCCGGCCAGTTCTTCGAACACGGTTTTGTCGTTCTGCAAATTCTCGCGGCTCTGATCGACGAATGCCAATTTCACGGTCGGGCCGACGACCACCTCACCCGAATCGGGCTGCTCCTTGCCGGTAATCATGCGGAACAGCGTCGATTTGCCGGCGCCGTTCGGGCCGATGATGCCGACGATGGCGCCGGGCGGAACGCTGAAGCTGAGGTTGTCGATCAACAGACGATCACCGAACCCCTTGCTGACGTTGTTGAACTCGATGACCTTGTCGCCGAGGCGTTCCGATACCGGAATAAAAATCTCCTGCGTCTCGTTGCGCTTCTGGTATTCGTGCGAACTCAGTTCCTCGAAGCGCTGCAGACGCGCCTTGCTCTTGGCCTGTCGCGCCTTGGGGTTGGACCGTACCCATTCGAGTTCCTGCTTCATCGCTTTGGCGCGCGCGGCTTCCTGCTTCGCTTCCTGCGTCAGGCGTTCTTCTTTCTGTTCCAGCCAACTCGAGTAATTGCCCTTCCACGGAATGCCGTGGCCGCGGTCGAGTTCGAGAATCCACTCAGCGGCGTTATCGAGGAAGTAGCGATCGTGCGTGACCGCGACCACCGTGCCGGGGAAGCGGGTCAGAAATTGTTCGAGCCACTCGACCGATTCCGCGTCGAGGTGGTTGGTCGGCTCGTCGAGCAGCAACATGTCGGGCTTCTGCAGCAGCAGCTTGCATAGCGCGACACGGCGTTTCTCGCCGCCGGACAGGTTCTTGATCACCGCATCCCAGGGCGGCAGACGCAGCGCGTCGGCCGCCAGTTCGAGCTGATGTTCGACGTCGTTACCCGCCGCGGCGATGATCGCTTCGTACTTCGCCTGTTGTTCGGCGAGCTGTTCAAAATCGGCATCGGGCTCCGCGTACGCGGCATAGACTTCTTCCAGCTTCTGCTTCGCTTCCATCAATTCGCCGAGGCCTGCTTCCACTTCCCGGCGCACGGTGCTTTCCGGATCGAGCTGCGGTTCCTGCGGCAGGAAACCCACGCTCAGATTCGGCATCGGCTCGGCATCGCCGTCGAAGTTCTTGTCCACGCCCGCCATGATTTTCAGCAGACTGGATTTGCCCGAGCCGTTGAGGCCGAGCACGCCGATTTTCGCGCCGGGGAAAAAACTGAGGGAAATATCCTTGAGGATCTGGCGCTTCGGCGGAACAACCTTGTTCACCCGGCGCATGGAGTAGACGAACTGGCTCACGGTATCATCGCTTTGCAATCGAACACGCGATGATACTGTGTAAGCATGAGGAGTCCAGCTTGCGTGGCCCGTATGCGCCGAGCCGTTCATGGGGAGCCGGCACGTCTTCCCTGAGCCGTTCGTGGTGAGCTTGCCGAACCATGAACGGCCCATGTCACGGGCGACACGGCCCGTTCACCCTTCGACTGCTCGTCTGCGCCTTGCGCTCAGGACGAACGGAAGTCAGACCACCACGTAGCGGTTGCGCCCGGTTTCCTTCGCGCGGTAGAGCGCTTCGTCGGCGCGTGCGATGAGGTCTTCCGACTTGAAATCCTTGCCCGGCGTGAACGCCGTGATGCCGATGCTCATGGTCACGAACGAGCTCACCACCGAGTGCGCGTGTTCG
Organism: Nitrosomonadales bacterium; assembly: GCA_036676355.1. Taxonomy (GTDB): domain Bacteria; phylum Pseudomonadota; class Gammaproteobacteria; order Burkholderiales; family SG8-39; genus ZC4RG42. The sequence continues at coordinate 31,183 of JAKFDA010000100.1, forward strand.
ATGGCGGCTTCGGCGAGGGTTTGTCGAATGGTGCGCACATGTTGCGCGGCGCCGGTGCGATGCGTGTCGGGCAGAACAAGGGCGAACTCCTCACCGCCGTAACGCGCGACCAGATCGGTGCTGCGATTGCAGCAGCGCGACAGAATCGTGGCAACCGTGCGCAGGCATTCGTCGCCGGCAAGATGACCGTAATGATCGTTGTAGGCCTTGAAGCAATCCACATCGCACAACACCAGCGACAGGTTGGTTTTCTGGCGCGCGGCGAGAGCGACGTGATGCGCCAGAAAGCTATCGAAATAGCGGCGGTTGGCCACGCCGGTCAAACCGTCGCTTTGCGAAAGCTGCTCCAGACGGCGGTTCGATGCGGCCAGCTCGCTGGACATCTCGAACAATTTGCGGCGCATCAGTTCCAGACGTTGCAGGGCGCGGATTTTCGCCGCCAGCACGATGCGTCCGACCGGCTTGATCAGATAATCGTCGCCGCCCGATTCGATCGCCTTGGTGAAGTCCTGATCCGATTCGTTGGCGGACAGGAAAATGATCGGCACCCATTCGTCCGGCTCGGCTGCGCGGATGCGCCGCGCCGTCTCGTAGCCGTCGATGCCCGGCATGTTGACGTCGAGCAGCACGATCGACGGGCGCTCTTCCAGGTAGAGCTCGATCGCGCGTTCGCCGCTGTCGGCCTCCACCGATTGCAGATTCATCCCGCGCAGCATATGACTGACTGCCGCACGCATGCTGGGCGAATCATCGACCACCAACACTTTGGACACGCGCATACCCTCCCCCAGGGAAAGGTATGGTCTGTCAAAAAACTGACAGCAACAAGGAAACTTATCGCGTTAGCGACGTGGATGCGGGTAACGACCCTGCCAATATTTGATCATGATGAACCCGCCCAGCATGCCGCCCAGGTGGGCAAAGTGCGCGACGCCCGCCTGCGTCCCCGTCACTCCCAGATACAGTTCCAGCACGCCGTAAAGCGTGACAAATAACCAGGCCGGCATGGGAATGGGCGGAAAGATCAGCATGATCATGCGCCGCGGGAAGAACATGCCGTAGGCCAGCAGCAGGCCGAAAACGCCGCCCGATGCACCAACAGTGGGATAGGGGGTGCCGCCCGGCGCCAGCGTGACCAGGAGCTGCATCAGTCCGGCCGCGAGAACGGCAACGAGGTAGTAGATCAGATAGCGGCGCTGACCAAGGTAGTGTTCCAGCTCGCTGCCGAACATGAACAGCGCGAACATGTTGAAGAACACATGTCCCAGGCCGGCGTGTAGAAAACTATAGGTCAGCAACTGCCAGGGCATGAACGAGACGCCGAACCCCGGATCGGTATGCAGCGGCCAGAGTGCGAAGTTGATGTACAGCGCCTGTCCCGCGAATTGCTGCAGCAGAAAGATCAACAGATTGGCAATGAGCAGCGCCCAAGTGACCGGCGGGATGGAAAAATTCATGCAGCGAGCGCTATCGGACGACGATGACAAAAGGGGGAGGGATGCAGCGAGTGTGCCCGACCGTACCCGATTCGGCCAGCGCGGAACGCGCCTGATTCTTGCCGGTCACATCGTCTGATACGCGAAAGGGAAGGGTCCGCAATGAAAGTATTCGATCCCAAGAAGCACGATTTCCGCCCCGAAGACAAGGACAAGCTTGCCCGCGATGGCCGAACCGAACGGGAGACCAGACAGGAGGGTGAGAATCTGGATGAAGCCCTGGAGGAAACCTTCCCTGCGAGCGATCCGCCGTCGATGACCACGCCCAAGAAAGCCGGCCCCCTGAAAAGGAAGCCGAAAGTATCGCGCCCGGAGGAATGAGCGCGCGTATCAGCTTGCGCGGGGCGCCTGCCTGGCCGCCGTCGCCAGCGCGACTCTGGAGGCCGGCATGCGGCCGAGCGCGTCGCAGATGAAGCTACCGGCGGCGTATACCGCGTCCGCATCGACGCCCGTTTCGATGCCCAGTCCGTGGAGCAGGTAGAGGACGTCTTCGGTCGCGACGTTACCCGAGGCCCCTTTGGCGTAGGGACAGCCGCCAAGACCTGCTACTGCGCTGTCGACCACCGCAATGCCCAGTTGCAGCGACGCGTAAAGATTGGCGATCGCCTGACCGTAAGTGTCGTGCAGGTGTACGGCCAGGCGTTCGAGCGGCACTACGGTCGCGGTCGCTTCAATCACCGCACGGACGGTATTCGGCGTGCCGACCCCGATCGTGTCGCCGAGCGAGATCTCGTAGCAACCCATGCCCGCTAACGCGCGCGCGATGCGCGCCACCGCTGTCGGCGCCACCTTGCCTTCATACGGGCAGCCCACCACGCAGGAGATATAACCGCGCACGCGGATGTCGCGCGCCAGCGCCGCTTCCACCACCGGCGCGAAGCGTTCGAGGCTTTCGTCGATCGAGCAGTTGATGTTGGTTCGGCTGAAGCGTTCGGACGCGGCGGCGAACACCGCGATTTCATCGGCCCCCGCGGCAGCGGCCGTTTCGAAGCCTTTCATATTCGGCACCAGGACCGGGTAGCGCACGCCCGGCGCGCGTCGAATGCCGCGCATCACTTCGGTGTGATCGGCCATCTGCGGCACCCATTTGGGCGATACGAACGCAGTCGATTCGATGGCGCGCAAACCGGCCGCGGCCAGTCGTTCAATCAGTTCGATCTTGGTCGCCGTCGGTACGGCGCGCGGCTCATTCTGCAGGCCGTCGCGCGGACCGACTTCGACGATGCGTACTGATGCAGGCAGCGCGTTCATTGCAACACCCTTGAATCATCCCAGCAGAAGGCTGAACCGCTATCCCTTGCTACCGTCATTCCCGCGAAGCTTGTCCCGGACTTCGATCCGGGAGCGGAAATCCGGAAAAAGCTTGAAACCCGGAGATGCGGAGAAAACCATATTCCGCCATTCGCGCGACTGTGCAACAGGCTTCCTATCGCTTTGCGCGGGCGCCTTTCTTTGCGCTCGCGGCTTTCGCAGGAGCGTTCTTCGTGCCGGCCGTATCGCGCAGCGAATCGATCCATGCCGGATCACGTTTTTCCAGGAAGGCGCTCATGCCTTCCTGCGCCTCGGCGGACGCCCGCATCTTTGCCATGCGCTTTGCCGATTGCTTGACCAGCGCTTCATCGATCGGCACGCCGCTCAGTTCTCGCAGTAGCGCCTTGGTTGTACGCTGGGCCGCAGGGCTGCTCGTAATGAGATGCCCCAGCAATGCGTTGACGACCGCATCAAGTTCCTCCGGCGGGCAAATTTCGTGGACCAGGCCCATGCGATAGGCTTCAGCGGCATCGAAGCGTTCGCCGCTCAGCAAATAACGCTGTGCATTGCGCGCGCCCATCGCGCGCAGGACGTATGGGCTGATGCCGGCCGGAACGAGGCCGCGCTTCACTTCCGCGCAGGCGAACTCGGCGTCCGTGCTCGCGACTGCGATGTCGCACGCCGCGACAAACCCCACACCACCGCCGAAACACCGACCATGCACCCGCGCAATGGTCGG
>JAKFDA010000101.1:0-16370 GCA_036676355.1 Nitrosomonadales bacterium
ACTTCTTCGACAAAATCGTGGTGATCGCCGCCGTCAGCGTCGTCTTGCCGTGATCAACGTGACCAATCGTGCCCACGTTCACGTGCGGCTTCGTACGCTCAAACTTGCCCTTTGCCATGGTTCGCTACCCTCAGCGTCTTGTTAGTTAAGCGAATCTACGAGCAAGAGGGGACGCCTCTTGCAATCCCAAAACATTCCCAGGATTTCCTGGTGTTTTCCTGGTGCCGATGGCGCGGATTGAACGCGCGACCTCTCCCTTACCAAGGGAGTGCTCTACCACTGAGCTACATCGGCATAAAACTGGTGCTACGTATTTGCTGCAACTCGGTCGCATGTTGCTTGCGGATCGACTTCCCGCCCGTTCAAGCAGCGCTTGGAGCGGGTGAAGGGAATCGAACCCTCGTCGTAAGCTTGGAAGGCTTCTGCTCTACCATTGAGCTACACCCGCTTGGCCCGGCTAATCCAGAATCCAGCTTCCCGACTACACAACAGCATCCTGGTGGAGGGGGAAGGATTCGAACCTTCGAAGGCAGAGCCGTCAGATTTACAGTCTGATCCCTTTGACCGCTCGGGAACCCCTCCGAACGAAGCGCGGGATTATGGTTGGAATCCTGAGCACTGTCAAACGACTAGAGCGGAAATTTGCAGCGTTTCGCGGCGTATCGATCGACCCGCGACACTATCCACCGAGCAGAAGAAACTTCGAGCCGAAGGTCGCCTCAAACCCTGGCAAAGCGCTGATAAACGGGCAATCGGGGCGGAAGCAAAAAAACCGACGCCACCCCGACTTCATCCGCGCTCGTAACGGCCCGGATAGGGATATTCCAATCAACCGTTTAGAGGAGCGGCTTATGGAAAAGGCGACGTTCGCCGGTGGCAGTTTCTGGGCCATTGAGAGTGCATTTACCGGATTGGATGGCGTCATCTCGACACGCGTGGGCTACACCGGAGGTCATATGCCGGACCCGACGCATGAACAGGTCCGCAGCGGCCAGACCGGTCACGCCGAAGCGGTGGAAGTGACGTTCGATCCCGCGCGTATCGGCTATGAGGATTTGCTGGAAGTGTTCTGGGGCGCGCACGACCCGACCCAGATGAACCGACAGGGAGCCGATATCGGTACGGCCTATCGGTCGGTGATCTTTTTTCATTCGAAAGAACAATGCGAGGCCGCACAGCGCAATCGTACGGTGCAATCGAAAATGAAGCGCTTCCGCAATGCCATCGTGACGGAACTGCAGCCGGCCGGTCCTTTTTACCCGGCGAGCGAGGCGCATCAGCACTTCCTGGCCAAGGAGCGCGCACACAACCGTCCGTTGAGCCCGCCGATTTCCGAATCGACTTTCGAATCGCGGCGAACGAGGACGAAATAAATCGCTCGAGCGTCGAGAACCGGGACACGCGAACCGGCGCTTTATAAAGACGCGCCGCCGGTTCGCGCTCGACAAGCCTCCCCGTGCGTGGTGTGATTGAATCATGTCGCGCCGTAAATCCCCCACCTCGCTGCCGCTCGCGACGGCCACCGCACAATTGCTCTGTCGCGAATATTTGGAGCAGAACCAGTTGCGCCAGGGTCTGGAAGACAGCGCGATTGCCGCTTATCTGCTCAGTGAAGCGGAACTCGAGGCTTCGTTGCAGGAAGCGCTCGCCTCGCCGCACCGCGTCGACGAAGACGTCTGGCTGTTCGCCTACGGCTCGTTGATCTGGAACCCCGCGCTGGAATTCGCCGAGCGGCAGGTTGTGACTGCGCACGGCTGGCATCGCGGTTTCTGCATGTGGTCGCGGGTCAACCGCGGCACACCCGAACACCCCGGGCTGGTGCTGGCGCTGGACCGTGGCGGACGCTGCACCGGCGTGGCGTACCGAATTCCCGGCAACATTGCGGTCGACGAATTACGTTTGTTATGGCGCCGGGAAATGCTGCTCGGCTCCTACATGCCGCGATGGGTGCATGTCACCCACGGCAAATCCGACGCGCTGCGCGCCCTGGCCTTTGTCGTAAACAGAAAACGACCCGGATACGCCGGCCGAATGGCCGACGACAGGATTGCCGAAATCCTGCGCAGCGCCACCGGCAAGTTGGGCACCGGGCTCGATTATCTGCATATGACACTGGACGGACTTGCCGCCCATGGCATCCGCGATCCGCACATTCTCAAGATCGATGCGCACATCCGCGCGCAACTGGTGGATGACGTCGAGCCGGATGAGCCGCGCGCGCGACTGCAACTCTGAAAACCGCTCTCTTACACGTTTCGTCCGGCCTCAACTTGGGCTAGATATAAAAAGCGGCGGGTGATCGCGCGTACCCGAGCGCGGCTCTACTCACGGCAGATTGTCGGTTCGCACCGCGCACGGACGACGCAAATGGTACGCAACGGTGTCATTCAGCCGCCCAAACCAGGCCTGCGCGGCAGCTACAGCGGCGCGCGCCGCGACTATACGGTGTCGCAGGAGTGGGGTCATTACAGCGATGATGAACACACCCTGTGGCAAATGCTTTACGCGCGTCAGCGACGTCTGGTGACGCGCTATGCCTGCCCTGAATTCCTGGCCGCGCTGGCGGCGCTCGATATACCGCACGGCATTCCGCGCTTCGATCATGTCAACCGGAAGTTGCGCCGCGCCACCGGCTGGGAAATCGTTGCAGTGCCGGGTCTGATCCCGGATCGGGAATTCTTCGGCCATCTGGCGCATCGCCGCTTCCCCGTCACGGTATGGCTGCGCACTCCGCAGGAGTTCGATTACATTGCCGAGCCCGATTTATTTCACGATTTTTTCGGCCATGTGCCGCTGCTCCTCGACAGCGTCTACGCCGAACATCTGCAGGTCTACGGCCAGGGTGGTCTCAAGGCCCTGCCGCTCGACGGACTGCCTTGTCTGGCGCGACTGTACTGGCACACAATCGAATTCGGTCTCGTTCGCGCCGCGGACGGCTTGCGCGCGTATGGCGCGGGACTGCTTTCGTCCGGCGCGGAACTGCCGCATGCCATCGATGACACGGCGGTCCGTCGCATCGCCTTCGATCCGATACGCGTCATGCGCACCGACTTCCGCATCGACGCGTATCAGGATACCTACTTCGTGATCGATAATTTCGCCCAGTTGCTGAGCGACACGGCCCCCGACTTCACGCCTTACTACGAGCGCCTCAAGCAACTGTCGGTGCTCGCCCCAGGCGAACTGATTCCGGACGATCGGCTGCTCGCCTGAAACGCGCTGCTAGAATCGACGCCTTTCCAGAACGGCCCAGCCGCGCCCGAGAACGAATGAAACTCGCCAGCCTCAAGAACGGCACACGCGACGGCGCGTTGTGCGTCGTATCGCGTAATCTCAAATTCGCAACCGTCGCCTATGACGTGACGCCGACGCTGCAGGCGGCGTTGGACGACTGGGACTACAGCGCGCCCCTGCTCGGCACGCTGTATGAGGAAGCCAATCGCCAGCCGCACGGCTCGCGCTGGTTCGAACTCGATACGGCGCAGTTGGCCGCGCCGCTGCCGCGCGCTTTTCAATGGATCGGTGCTTCGGCCTACACGTCGCATATGGAACGTCTGCGCACAGCGCGCGGCATGGCCATGCCCGAAGACAGTCGCAAGGAGCCATGGTTGCTGCAGGGGCGCTCCGACACGCTGCTCGGCGCACGCGACGACATCGCCATCGAGTCGGCCGATGTCGGCCTCGATCTCGAAGCCGAGATCGCCATCATCACCGGGGACGTCCCGCAAGGCGTCAAACGCGAGAAGGCGAGCGAACACATACGCCTGTTCATGCTCGCCAATGATTGGACGGCGCGCGAACTGGTGTCGAGCGAATTGACACGCGGCGCCGGGCTCTTTCACAGCAAACTCGCGCTTGCCTTCTCGCCCGTGGCCATCACACCCGACGAATTCGGTGCGGCATGGGACGGCCGCCGGGTTCGACTTGCGCTCGAAGCACGCGTCAACGACGCGATGCTGGGAGCGCCTCATGCCGGCAGCGACATGCAATTCGATTTCTCCACTTTGATCGCGGCCGCTGCGCGAATGCATCCATTGAGCGCCGGGACGATTATCGGCTCCGGCGCCGTTTCCAACCGCGATGTATCGGTAGGTGTTTGTTCAATTGCAGAAAAGCGCGCGCTTGAGCAATCTCGAAAGGCCGAAGACCTCACGCCGTTTCTCGGTTTTGGCGACCGAGTCGGCATCGACATGCGCGATGCGTCGGATGACTCGCTGTTTGGCCGTATCGAGCAGTGTGTGGTGCAAAGGGATGCGCGTCGCAAGCCGGTCGACGAAGCCGGCAACAGCGAACTGTCCGCAGTGATCGACGCGGCGATCTAGCGACGCGATCGAGAGTACGCTCAGCCACGCCAAACCCCGGGCGTACTATTTGCACCGGGCGCCTCGATATTGCGCGCCTGCCCGCAGAGCTTCTGTCTGTGACGGCGAGCAAGCGCTGACACTATTGCACGATCGTACGGCGCCGCCCGGCATGGACGAGTTGATGACGGCTTGCCAAAAACGTCATCGCAAGGGCGCGCCTGCATTGCGGGATTGATCATGGAGCGTCACAGCACGTTGCTGCTTATGTGCTCACTTGTCGTTTTCGCCGCATCATTTGCCGGACGGCAGCACCTGCGGGCCGGATGATGAATCCCGTCGCCGCACCAGGCGTGGCCACAAAGGCACTTGGCCGGCCCGAACGCGAACCGCTCGGCCGCTGGAATCAACACCGCTGCATCCTTTTGCTGATCGTCCTGCTTCTGGCACCAGCTCCGTCGTGGAGTGCCCGTGGTCCGGTGCACGGAACAGGCGCGCTGACATGCGAATCAAGAACACCCTTCGGGTGGTCCGCTGAACAAGTCTGCCGCAGCCTTGCGTCGGTTGCCCTGCCGTGCGTCATCGCCACATCATTCGACCGGCCCTTGCGTAATCGACGGCGCGCCGCCCGGTGCTCGCCGGCACAGGCCGAATCGGAACCGCGCCTCGTTTTCAAATTGCAGCAATACCGTGCGGAGTTCTTCGTCGCGGTGGCCGCAATCATCGTGCAGGCGTCCCTGATTATTCTGCTACTGATAGAGCGCCGTCGCCGGCGTACCGCCGAACTCAACGCAAGCCTGCGCCTGACGGAGCTCGGCCAGATGAATCGTGCCGCCGCCTTGGGCGAAATGTCCGCAGCAATCGCTCATGAACTGGGACAGCCGCTCGCAGCGATTCTTACCAATACACAAGCGGCGATGTTGCTCATTACACGGGAACCGCCGCAAATCGAAGAGGCACACCAAGCGCTCCGGGCCATCGTGCGCGACAACCAGCGCGCCTCTGCCGTTATGCGACGCATTACCGCGCTTTACCGGAACCACGCATACGACTCGGCGCCGATCGACGTGAACGAGTTGGTCACCGGAGTCGCACACATGAACGAGCGCGAAGCGACGCATCGCAACGTTGAAGTAACCCTTGATCTCGGCGCGAACATTCCAAGCATCAAGGGGGACCGTATTCAGTTGGAGCAGGTCGTACTGAATCTGTTGCGCAACGCGATGGACGCCATTCCTGACGATCGCGCTTTACGACGCATCATGATCAGCACGCGCGAAGACGACCATAGCGTGCGCGTTGCAGTCAGCGATTCGGGAATCGGCATTCCAGAGGATGCCAGGGCGCAAATATTCGAACCTTTTTTTACAACTAAAGATCACGGGATCGGGATGGGGCTGGCCGTATCGAAGCGCATTGTCGAGGCACACAACGGGCGCATCGAGGTCTTCCAGTCGCCCATGGGCGGCGCGCAGCTTGCAATCGAATTACCTACAGCGGGGATGTCATGACACGAAAAACCATCCATGTCGTCGATAACGACGAATCCTTTCGCAATGCCGTCCGTCGGCTGCTTCAGGCGCTCGATTTCGACGTTACGCTGTTCGATTCGGCCGACGCATTCTTGCGCTGCGATCGCGGCGAAGCCGACTGCCTGGTGCTGGATTTGCGCATGCCCGGCTTCGACGGGCTGGAGTTGCAAGCCGAACTGCAACGCCGACTGAATGCCGTGCCGATCGTTTTCGTCACCGCACACGCCGACGTCCGGGCGAGCGTAACGGCCATCAAGGCGGGCGCCGAGGACTTTTTGATCAAGCCGGTATCGAGCGACGAACTTATTGCGGCCATCAATCGCGCACTGGTACGCAGCGATGCCATCCGCCACGACGTCGAATTCAACGCATCGAAGCTCAGACGCTATCAACGGCTGACCCGGCGCGAGCGCGAAGTATTGAGCGGCCTTGTGCGCGGTTTGCGCAACAAACAGATCGCGGCGGAATTGGGGACCACCGAGCGCACGATCAAAGCGCATCGCTCCCGCGTGATGCACAAACTCGAAGTGCAATCGGTGGCCGAGCTCGTCATGCTGGCCGAGAGCATAAGGAAGATTCCATCGTCCGGCGACATGCTTCCGCCGCGCATCCCCGATACCTACGCGGGCACCACGACCTCTCGCGCGATCTAGGCCGGCAGCAATCTCCGGCGAGGGCGACGGAATCGCGCGGTCGTCCTCGCCTTCGCTATCATCGCGTCCGGTACAGCGATTGCCTTCAGCCGTGCGCGGATCGTCGCACACCCGGCATATCTTTCGCACGATGAATGTCGTGCTCAGCGCCGACGCGGTCGCATAGTCCGATCCTGCGTCACAATCTCGATGTGCCGTACCCTACCGTCGCAGCGAACGCTCGCACGCGCGCGAGTTATGCGAAGTAATGTGCCCAACAACCTGAATCAAATTTTCCCTCGTCATTCATCCGTACCGAAACGCGCCGGACGGCGCGCCACGGCGACGCTGCTCGCGGTCGGGCTGTGCTGGATGCTTTGCGCTTCCGCTGTGCGGGCGCAGGAGGAAACCGGGACACCGGACAACGCGCAACCCGCAACGGAAAATACCGGCCTGCGTTATCGCGTGGACGTGCGCGCACCGCAACCGCTCGACGACATGCTCGCCAACGGCTTGAGCCTGTCGCGCTGGCAGGACGACCCGCAGATGAACGCCGACCTGCTGCGCCGATTGCTGGATGAAGCGGTGCAGCAGACCCGGCGCGCGGTCGCCACGGAAGGCTATTTCACGCCGACGGTGAACGCGCGCATCGACGAGCAAACGACGCCGTGGACTGTCATTATCGAAGTCGAGCCGGGGCCGCGCGTGATCGTGCGCGACGTCGAAATCGATTTTTCCGGACCCGCGGTCGGCGATCCGATTGCCGAACCGCTGCTGGCCAAAGCGCGCAGCAGTTGGACCCTCGCGACAGGCCAACCGTTTCGCCAGCAAGCCTGGGCCGAATCGAAACGCAACGCACTCACCGCGCTTTCATCCGGCCGTTACGCCGCCGCGCGCATCGAAGACAGCGAAGCGCGCATCGATCCGGAAGCGCAAAGCGCGGCTCTGCGCATCGAGATCGCCAGCGGCCCGGTGTTTCATTTCGGCGAGGTTGAAGTCACCGGGTTCAGGCGATACCCGCCCTGGATCGTCGAAAATTTCAGTCCGATGCGCCGACACGAACCCTATTCCACCGAGAAGCTGGCGATCTACCAGCGCCGTCTGCTCGAAAGCGGCTATTTTTCCAGCGCGCAAATCGCGGTCGACGACGACCCGGCAAATGCCGCGGCCGCACCGGTGCTGGTCGACGTCATCGAAAACCGCACGCAGCGGCTCGAAGCCGGCGTCGGCTACAGCACCGACACACGCTATCGCACTCAATTGACCTATACCAACGTCGACCTGTGGGAGACGTTGTGGCGCTTCAAGGCCGATCTGCGACTGGAAAGCCTGGCGCAATCGGCGCGCGTCGATTTCGACTCTCCGCCGAATTCGGATGCCAGCTGGGAAAACGTTTTCGGCAGCCTGCGTCGCACCGATATCCAGGATGAGGAAACGCGCGAACTTTCCGCCGGCCTTGCGCACAACTGGGGACTTTATCGGACACCCTCCTCGCTCTACGTTTCGGCCCATCTGGAAGAGCAGATCATCGCGAACGAAATCACCGATCATCGGCATGCGGTTTTCTTCGGCTATCAATATGCGTTTCGCAGCACCGACGATCTCGTCGCGCCACGCAAGGGCTATCTCGGCACGCTGACCATCGGCGGCGCGCCGGCGGGTTTGTCGACGCGACGCTTCGTGCGCGGCACGGCGCGCATCACCACCTTTCATCCGCTCGGACGCAACGACGATGTGACCCTGCGCGGCGAAGCGGGACTGGTGATTTCCGATTCGCGCGAAGGCATTCCGAGCACCTTCCTGTTTCGCACCGGCGGCGATCAGACCGTACGCGGCTATGCCTTCGAAAGCCTCGGCGTCGACGTGGCGGGGGCGACCGTGGGCGGCCGCTTTCTCGCGCTGGGCAGCGTGGAATACACGCACTGGCTTGACAATTCGCTCGGCCTTGCGGCCTTCATCGATGCCGGTGATGCCGTCGATTCGCGCAGCGACTACGATCTCGCCATCGGCTATGGCGTCGGCGTGCGCTTTCGCAGTCCGATCGGGCCGTTGCGCGCCGACGTTGCCTATGGCGAGCGCACCAACGAAATCCGGCTGCATTTCTCGGTGGGGTACAGCTTCTGAACGGCAAGCGTTTATTGCAATGGATCGGCCGCGCCCTCGCTGTTCTCCTGGTGCTCGTGCTGCTGTCGTGGGCCGGATTATGGTGGATCACCGGCACCGATAGCGGTACGCAATGGGCGCTCGCGCGCGTGCAGGGCACACTCGGCGCACAACTACAGATCGACGCGACGCGCGGCAACCTCACCGACGGCCTCGACATCGAGCGGCTGCTGTACGAGAGCGACGGCATGCGCGTCGAAGCAGTCGAAGTGCATCTGCGTGCGCAAGCGCTGCGCGCACTGCTCGGCCAACTACTGATCAACGAAGCGCGTGCCGGCAGAGTCGATGTGCTGCTCAAGCCGAGTGCGGACAATGAACCGCCTTCGCTGCCGCAAAGCCTCGCGCTCCCGATCGGCGTGCGCGTGGAGGACGCGCGCATCGATGAACTGTTCGTCACGCAACAGGAGAACGACGTCACGCAACGCATCGCCGCACTGCACGCGCGTTACCAGGGCGGACCGGGTGGTCACACACTGGAAGACTTCGGCGCCACTACCGCATACGGCGCGTTGACCGCAACCGGCCGCATCGCAGGCCGCAATCCCTTCCCGCTCGACGCGGCAATTCATTACACCCGTAATGGCGCCGCGCTGCCGAATGTGCGCGAGGATCTACCGCTCGCCGCGCGCGTCGATTTGTCCGGTTCGCTGGAAAATCTGCAAGCCGCGCTAAGCGCCGACGCCGACAAGGCGACGCTCAAGGCGCAACTGGCGCTTGCGCCGCTGGCCGAGCGCTGGCTGACGAAAATGAACATCGAGGCGCACGCCATCGATCTGCGGCGCCTCAACGAAGCCTGGCCGCAAACGCAGTTATCGCTCGACGCGCAAGGCGCGCCCACCGCCGCACAGCCATTGGCCGGTACGCTGACGATTATCAACACTACGCCGGGCGCGGTCGATCAGGAAAAGATTCCGCTGGCGCGAATCGAAACGCACTTCGAAACCGATTTCGCCCGGGCGCACCTGTCCGAACTGCGCATCGATCTGGGCAAAGGCGGCTCGCTGACCGGCCAGGCCGAAACCGGCCCGGCGCAGACGGCGTTGAATCTTGAAGCCCATGCGCTGAACCTGCGCGCGCTGTATTCCACGCTACGCGAAACCGCGCTCGCCGGACCGCTCGATATCCGCCTTACCGAGAGGCAGCAATATCTCAAGGGCACACTAAAACAGAACGATTTCGGCATCAGCGCCGATGCAATGCGTGAAGGAAATCGCGTCGATGTGCGCACGCTACAGGCCAGCGCCAGCGGCGGCGAGGTGAGCGGCAACGGCCATGTCGAACTCGACGGTGCGATGCCGTTTGCGGCCGATCTGCGCTTGCGGCGTTTCGATCCCGCGCAATTCGGCGACTACCCGCGCGGACATGTGAACGGCAGCATTGAAGTCAAGGGGCAACTGGCGGAACGCAGTCGGCTGGTGCATGCGCAATGGATCATCGATGACAGCCGCCTCAGTGATCAGCCGCTGGCCAGCCGCGGACGCGCCCGCATCGAAGCGCAACGCGTATCCGAAGTGGAAGCGCTGGCGCGCTGGGGCGCGGCGAACATGAACGCCGACGGCGCCTTCGGTCGGCGCGGCGATGTGTTGCGCTGGAGGCTCGAGGCGCCGCAACTGGCGAAGCTCGACAAGCGACTGAACGGCAGCGTCAAGAGCAACGGCACGTTGACCGGCGTGTGGGCCGATCCGCGCGCGGCATTCGAGCTCAGCGCCACTGCGCTTCACCTGCCGGGCGACATTGCGATCGGTGCGCTGAAAGGAAGCGGCGTGGCAGGCACGACGCCGAAGTCGCCACTGCAACTCGATCTTGTCGCAACAAGGCTCGCGGCCGGCGATATACGAGTCGCGCGCGCCGCCGCCGACATCGACGGCTCCGTTGCACAGCACACAGCAACGCTCGACATCGCCGCGCAGGATGTCGATCTGAACGCGCGCCTTGCCGGCGGCTGGACGGCGGCGCAAGGCTGGGTCGGCACCATCGAGGATCTGCGCAATCGCGGGCGTTTCCCCCTCGATCTGGTGCGGCCGGCGCCGCTGCGCATCGCGCCGCAACGCGTCGCGCTTGGTCGGCTCGAAGCGAAATTTGCCGACGGCGGCATCGTGATCCGCGAAGCAACCTGGGCCAACCGCCGTTTGCAGACAAGCGGCGAATTCACCCGCTTACCCGCGGCATGGCTGATCGTCGCCGCGGGTTTGCGCGATCAGTTGCGGTCGACGCTGCTGCTCGATGCCAAGTGGTCGATCGCCGCGGATCCGCAACTGAACGGCACGCTCTCGCTTGCACGCGCCGCCGGCGACGTCACACTGCTGAGCGCGCCGGCGATCGCACTCGACCTCGAACAGCTCAGCGTGCAGGCGAAATTCGTCAACGATGATGTGCGCGCCATGCTCGATCTGCGTTCGGCCATCGCCGACGCGGCGATCAATGCGCGCCTGCAACCGGTCGTCACGGCGAGCGGTTCGCAGCTCACTGTCGATTCCCCCCTAACGCTCGATGCCAAAGTGAACGTCGCAAGTCTGCGACCGTTCTCGGTACTGTTCGATACCACCGGCCGCATCGACGGCCGCCTGCAGGCGGACTTGCGCGGCAGCGGCACGCTCAAGGCGCCGAATCTGCACGGCAGCATCAACGGCGACAATCTCGCATTCGATGTGCCGCCTTACGGCATGTATCTGGAAAAGGGGCGATTGCGCGCGCAACTCGAAGGCGAAGTGTTGAACGTGCAGGAATTCGTACTGCATGGCGGCAACGGCCGCTTCCTCATGAGCGGACGCGTGCCCCTGCGCATGGCCGACGGGGGCACGGATCTGAGTTGGCGCGCCGAACGTTTCGCCGCCATGAATCGTCCCGACATGCGCCTCGTCGTTACAGGCGACGGCACCGTACGCTTCGTCGATAAAAAAATCGCGCTGGTCGGTCAGCTGCAGGCCAATCGCGGGTATTTCGAAGTAGGCGACAACCAGTTGCCGGAATTGAGCGACGACGTGGTGATCGTCGGCGCGCAGCGCAAGGTCGCGCAGAAACAGGCCGACGCGCCGTTCCCCATTCAACTCGATCTGCGCCTCAATCTCGGCGACGATCTGCGTTTGTTCGCCTACGGCTATCAGGGCTATCTGGGCGGCCGCCTGCGTCTGTATACGAACCCGGAGGGAATGCTGCGCGCCGAAGGGCGCATCAACACCGATCGCGGACGCTTCACCGCTTACGGCAAACGGCTGGACGTCGAGAAAGGCGTGATCACGTTCGATGGCCCGGTCGATAATCCCACACTGCAGGTCGAGGCCTGGCAGCGCAACCAGGCCGTTGAAGTCGGCGTGAAACTCAGCGGCACAGTCGAGTCGCCGCACGTGCAACTCGTTTCCGAGCCGCCCGTATCCGACGGCGAGAAATTATCCTGGCTGGTGCTCGGCCGCCCACCGGGCGACGCGCAGGGCGCGGATCTCGCGCTGCTGCAGGCCGCCGCCGGCACGATGTTCGGTCGCGGCGACGCGGTCGGCATCAATCAACGCCTCGCCCAACAACTGGGGCTCGACGATCTCAGTTTCCGAGGCAGCGGCGAACTCACCGGCAATGTGGTCGCGCTGGGCAAGCGTTTTTCCGACAAGGTCTATGTGACCTTCGAGCAGGGCATCGGTCTGGCGCAGAGTCTGGTCAAACTCGACTACTCGCTCAGCCGGCGCTGGTCGGCGCGGCTGGAAACCGGCAGCGTCAGCGGCATCGGCCTGGTCTATCGCATCGCATTCGACTAGGCCGCGGCGACGCGTTGCTGTACCAGCCCCGCGTGTTCGCGCACGGTGTGGAAGACGATATCCGGCCACTGCTCTTGCGCGACGGTGATCTCGGCGTGCAGGCTGGCCAGGAATGTCGGCTCATCGGCCGCATCGTAAGCGATCCGATGCGCATTGGCATCGATAAAGCGCTTCAGCGTTTCGGGTTCACGACAGGTCACCCAGCGCGCGAAACGATAGCGCGCGGGGAGCAGTCGCGCCTGTGCGCCGTATTCATGCGCCAGACGATGCGCGACCACTTCGAACTGCAATTCGCCGACCGCGCCCAGCAGCAG
The DNA here is from genome assembly GCA_036676355.1 of Nitrosomonadales bacterium. Lineage (GTDB taxonomy): Bacteria > Pseudomonadota > Gammaproteobacteria > Burkholderiales > SG8-39 > ZC4RG42. The sequence continues at coordinate 12,689 of JAKFDA010000101.1, forward strand.
TGCGCTACCCAGCAGCGGTCGAAACACCTGGATGGCGCCTTCTTCGCCAAGCTGCGTCAAACCGGTGTGCAGTTGCTTGGTTCGCAGCGGATCGGCCACTTCGACCATGCGGAAGAGTTCGGGCGCGAAGAACGGCAAACCGGTGAAGCGCAGACTTTCGCCTTCGGTGAGCGTATCGCCCAGTTGCAGCAGGCCGTGATTGGGAATGCCGATGATGTCGCCGGCGTAGGCGTCTTCAAGCAGTTCGCGCCGTTGCGACAGAAAGGTCACGACGGTACTCGTACGCACCGCTTTGCCGGTGCGCGTCACGACCAGCCGCATGCCGCGCTCGAATTTGCCCGAGCACAGCCGCACGAACGCGATGCGGTCGCGGTGGGCCGGGTCCATGTTGGCCTGCACCTTGAAGACCACGCCAGACACTTTTCCTTCGGTAGGGTCCACGGTTCTTTCGATCGCCTCGCGCGAACTGGGATGCGGCGCAAGGTTGACGAGCGCATCGAGCACTTCCTGAACGCCGAAGTTGTTGATCGCCGAACCGAAGAATACCGGCGTCTGCTCCCCCGCAAGAAAACGCTCGCGATCGAATTCTTCCGATGCGCCGCAAACCAGCTCCAGTTGCGAATGCGCATCGGTGAACAGTCCGTCGAAACGTTCGACGCACGCCTCGGCTCCCTCGACCAGTTCTTCCTCGCCAAGACGGTCTTCGCCCGCGCGGAACACACGCATGCGGTTTTTGCGCAGGTCGAAGACCCCGGCGAAGCGCTTGCCCATGCCTACCGGCCAGGTGAAGGGGATGGGCGGCATGCCGAGTTCGCGCTCGATTTCGTCAATGAGGTCGAGCGGGTCGCGTACTTCACGGTCCATCTTGTTGATAAAGGTGATGATGGGCGTATTGCGGGCACGACAAACCTGCAACAGGCGCCGAGTCTGCGGTTCGACGCCGTTGGCGGCGTCGATGACCATCAATGCCGCGTCGACCGCGGTCAGCACGCGATAGGTGTCTTCGGAGAAGTCCTGGTGACCGGGCGTGTCGAGCAGGTTGAGGATGCAGTCGCCGTACTCCATCTGCATGACCGAGCTTGCGACAGAGATACCGCGCTGCTTCTCGATCTCCATCCAGTCGGAGGTCGCATGCCGTGACGCCTTGCGCGCCTTGACGCTGCCGGCGATACGAATCGCACCGGAAAACAGCAGCAGCTTCTCGGTGAGCGTGGTTTTCCCCGCATCGGGGTGAGAGATGATCGCGAAACTGCGACGTCGTTCGACTTCGTGTTGCAGAGACAATTTGATTCCTTAATAAAGCCGGGCGCGCTCGCATGCCAGGCTCCCATGGACCGGCCGCGGTCCGCGAGATTCAGACGGGGCGCGTATTATCGTGCACTTCGCCCGCGCCGCGCAGCGTCCTGTAGAACATCGTGCCATTCACTGAGTTCCTGAATGGATTGGTGACGACCGGGGGATAGCGGCCGGCGCTCGCAGTTGTCCGAAATTTGCACACAAACTTCAGACCCCGAAGCGCCGGCGGCACGCACGCGCCGATCGAGTTTCCGATGCCATGGCCATGCACGATCTTTCCGTCGAACTACGCCGCCTCGGTGCCGTGGACCATCCTGCGGCAGCGAAGCTTTGCGCCTGCGCCATGCGCCGCAATCCGGTTCACTCGCATGTTTTCGGCGCCGACCCCGCGCGTCTCGATCGCCGGCTGTACCGCTTCTTCGCCGCCGTGCTGCCCTACATCCAGCGCAAGGGCGTGTTATGGGGCGCATATGCCGACGGCCGTCTCATCGGCGTCCTGGGCGCGCTGCCGCCGCAAACCTGCGCGCCTACGGCGCTCGATAGGCTGCGGATTCTGCCGCGTCTGGCGATGAGTCCGCTCGCCTTGCTGCGCCTGCATCGCTGGCTGGACACGTGGCGGCGCAACGATTTGCACGAGCCGCACTGGCATCTCGGCCCGCTGGCGGTCAAACCGAGTCATCAAGGTCGGGGCGTGGGAAGCCGGCTGCTGCAGCATTGCTTCAGCCACACCGCGAGCGCCGGCACAGCCTTGTACCTGGAAACGGATACGCCGGACAACGTCCGGTTCTATGAGGGTTTCGGCTTCAGCGTCATCGCGACCCTGCCGGTGCTCCGCACAAAGACCTGGCTCATGCGACGGGATCGATTCGCCTGATGCAATGGATCAGCGCACCTTGATGCGCCGCCACGCGCCCGAGCGCCAGCGCAAATAAATCGCCACGCCGAGGGCGAACATATAGATCACCGCGGCGATCCAGCCGCCGGCCGCGCCCCAGCCGAACTGCGGCAGAAAATCGACCCAGCCCTGTCCGGCGGCGAAGGTCAGCGAATGCGCCAGCGGCACGAAGCCGAACCACGACAAACCCACGACCAGTACGGCGGGCACGCGCACATCGCCCGCGCCACGCAGACAGAACACGCTGCCCAGATGCATGCCGTCGAAAATCTGATAGCACGCCGCCAGCCACAATAGTATTTGCGCCAGCCGCAGGACCTCCTGCGCGTAGGGATCCCCGGCCGCGACAAACCACGGCAACACCCATGGCCCCGCCAGCGCCAGCGCGATGCCGGTACAGCCCATGTACATCACGGCCAGCAAGATGGTGGCGTTGCCGACTCTGTGTGCCCAGTCGCGATCGCCCGCGCCGATCGATTGCCCCACCAGCGTGGTGCCGGCGATACCGAAACCCACCGCGGGCATGTAGGCGAGCGAGGTCAACATCATGGCGATCTGCGATGCGGCGCCATCGACCGGACCGAGACGAACCTGCATGAGCTGAAACAGCGAGAGGCCGATCAGGTCGACCGCGCCGGGCAGCCCCATCGGAATGCCGAAACCAAGCGCGAGCCGCACCGCGCGCCATGTCGGTCGCCAGGTGATGCGGCTTTTGTATTCGGCGTGCACAACCGGGAGTAGAAACAGTATGAGCGCAATGACGATACCGATCGCGACCGCCGACGTTGTCGCCCATGCCGCGCCCGCGATACCGAGGTCGAGGTGAAACATGTAGAACTCGTTCAGCGCCGCATTCGAAATCGCAGTCACCACGGCGATCGCCAGCGTCACGCGCGTGCGCCCGATGCCGTTGAAGAATCCCGTCAGCACCCAATAGCACACGGCTAGCGGTCCGCCGAGCATGCGCGGCATCCAGTATTCGACCGCAAGCGGCTCGATCTCGGCGGACAGGCCGAAGGGCGCAAGCAGAAAGTGACCGGACAACGCGAGCAGCACGAAGGGCGGCACGGTCAGCGCCGCGGCCCACAGCCCGATCCACACCGCTTTGGCGGCGCGCGTGCGACGCATGCCGCCGTAGGCCTGCGCAACGCGCGTCTGCACGCCCAGGCCGATACCGCCGAACAGCAGGACGAACACCAGGACGAGGAAATAGGTCGCACCCATCGCCGCCGTTGCGCTGGTGGACAGCCGACTGACGAACCAGGTGTCGGTCAGCGACAGGATCGCCTGGATCGCGGTATTGGCCAGCAGCGGCGCGGCCAGCGCGAGAACGGCGCGGTAACTGACGCGCCGCCGACCCTGCGCGTCATGCTTGAGCGCGGGCAGCTCGAATATGAGGGATGGGCGGGATTCGACGGCGGGGTCCATGCGGCCTGGAGATTTGCACACCGCGCCGGGATATCGGCGGGTCGGCGGCAAAGGCGCGCATGT
>JAKFDA010000102.1:0-18686 GCA_036676355.1 Nitrosomonadales bacterium
CCGAGAATCGCGTCGATGCCGCGCACACGGCTCGCCATCTTGATATCGACATCCATGCCGTTGTGCGACAGCACTACAACAGCCTGTGCGCCCTTGCCGCGCGCTTCATCGACGAAACGCTGCATCGTTTCGTCCTGCACCCCGAACTGCCATTCATCGACGAAGTAACGCGGATTGGCGATGGGGGTGTAGGGAAAAGCCTGGCCGACGATTGCAACCGGCACGCCGTTGATCTCGCGGATCACGTAAGGCTTGAATACCTGTTCATCGAAATCGAGCGTGCGCACGTTCTGTGCGACGAAGTCGATCTTGCCGGCGAAATCCTTCTCGACCACCTCTTTGACACGATCCGCACCAAGCGTGAATTCCCAATGGCCGGTCATGACATCGACGCCGAGCAGCTTGGCCGCGTCGATCATGTCCTGCCCCTGGGTCCACAGCGCGGTCGCCGAGCCCTGCCAGGTATCGCCGCCGTCGAGCAGCAAGGCGCCCGGCCGTGAGGCCCTGAGTCGCTGCACCAGCGTCGCAATATGCGCGTAGCCACCGACGCGCCCGTAGCGGCGCGCGGCCTCGGCGAAATCGAGATAGGTAAAAGCGTGCGCTTCGCGCGTATTGCGCGAGATGTTGAATGCCCGCAGCAGATGCTCGCCGACCAGATGCGGCGCACGGCCGACAGCTTCGCCGACGCCGATGTTGACGCTCGGCTCGCGAAAGTACACCGGCAATAACTGCGCATGCGTATCGGTGATGTGCAGCAGGCTGACGTTGCCGAAGCGCGGCGGATCATAAAGTGATATCTCTTGCGCGGGCGCGGCCAGCGCATCGAATTTGACACCGCAGGCGGAAGCCGCGGCGAGGACTTGCAGGAATTCGCGTCGATTCATGAATTCTAAGGATCAGAGTCGGTTATGAAACTGGAGGTGTCAGGCACGTGCAATACGCAACGACGTGCCCTGCCGCGCGGGCGTTCACTCGGAGCGCGCTACTTTACTACGGCGAACGCATGAATCCGCTCAACGGCCGCGCATGCAGCTCGCCTTGTAGCACACCAGGCTGACGCTGAAAGCCACCGCGATACCGCATGCGAGCGTGAACGCGCTGCCGAAGAATAACGGCGCAATGGCTGCGACCGCCCCGAACACGGCCGTCTGCACAAACGATTGCAGCGACGCAGTCAAACCGCGCATGGTGGGGAACAGGTCGAGAATGCGCAGCGTGATACTCGGCATGAGCAATGCGAGTCCAAAGTTATAGAGCATCAACGGCAGCACTGCCCAAGGCACCGCGGGCGGCAATATCGCGTTGTAGAGCAGATTGATCACCACGGCTGCGCCCATGATCAGATAACCGTTGCGGATCATGCGGCCCGGCACGACGCTGTGTGCCGTGCGCGAAGCAATCCAGGCGCCGCCGACCAATCCGGTCACCATCGGCACGAACAGCCAGGCGAACGCTGTCTCCGGCAACTTCAGCAGCTCCATGACGAAATGCGGCGCCGACGCGATATACAGTCCGAACCCGCTGAATCCCGCGCCGAGGGCAAACGCCATCAACAGAAATCGGCTGTGGCGCAGCACGCTGCCGTAATTGCCGGCGATGGTGCGCAGATGCAGCGGCTGACGCGCCGCGACCGGCAGCGACTCGGGCAGCGCGGTATAAGCGGCAATGAACAGCGCCACACCGAACAGGCTGAGAAACACGAAGACCGCCTGCCAACCGAACGCGCTTTGTAACCAGCCGCCGATAATGGGCGCGATCGCCGGCGCGATACCGAACACCATCGTTATCTGTGCCAGCGCACGTTGCGCGTCCGCACCGGCCAACCGGTCGCGCACGATGGCTCGCCCGATGACGACTCCGGCACCGGCGGACATGCCCTGCAAGGCACGGAACGCCAGCAACCAGTGCAAGGTGGGCGACCAGGCCGCGCCGACGGACGCGGCAATATAGACAACAAGCGCGACGAGAATGATCGGCCGTCGCCCGAAGGTATCGGACAAGGTGCCGTGGAACAGCATCATGAACGAGAACGACAGGAGATAGACGCTCAGCGTTTGCTGGACGAGCACCTCGTCGACGTGCAGGCTGTGCGCGATTGCCGGGAAGGACGGCAGATAGGTATCGATGGAAAACGGCCCGACCATCGCCAGCCCGGCAAGCAGGAGCGTAAGGAAGCGCGGCCCGATATTTTTTTTCATTTCAAAGGAAGCTCTGATCAAGGTTGATTGATTAAAGTCGTCGCCAGTGCTTGCGCCTAAGCAATTGATTGCTTAGCCCGCTCGCGCACTCGCGACCATCCTCGGCACTTAATCAGACACTGCCTAACCTTTTCCACGCGACACGGCGATTGCCTGCAATTTCGCCGCCGCTGCACCGCTCGACTCGAATGCCGGATTCGACTCCGACGGTGCGAATTTTACGATGGCTGCAGACGCCGAAACGTTCTCGCTACAGGCACGGCACTTAATGTGCTAGTTCAAGAGTCGGTTCGTCGCGTGTCGAGCCGTTCAAAGGACTCACGGTCATATCATGATTGCGCGTGCAATAACCCGACTGCGGGGCAGTTTCTGGCTCATTCCCACGATGATGACGCTCGCCTCCATCGCACTCGCGATGCTCATGTGGCGGGTAGACGCTTCCTCGTGGGGTCAGGCAATCAAGCTCTGGCCGGGGGGCGCCGTGCTCGGGGCGGAAGGCGCCCGTTTGGTCGTCGCCACCATCGCCGGGGCGATGATCACCGCCGCAAGCCTTGTGTATTCGATGACGCTGGTCGCACTGTCGCTGGCGAGTTCGAGCGCAGGCCCGCGCACGCTTGGCGAACTCATGCGTCAACGCGCCATGCAGGTTTCCCTCGGCCTGTTTCTCGCCACATTTGTTTACGCCTTGCTGGTGTTGCGAACCATTTACGGCACCGATGGTGCGCAGGTTCCGAACCTGTCGGTCACGGTAGCAATCGGACTGGCCATCGTTGCGTTCTGCTGGCTGATTTATTTCATTCACGAACTGTCGCATTCGATGCAAACGGACACCATCGTCGCTCGCGCGGCGGCCGGTCTCGTGAAATCCATCGAGGCCGCTGCCCCGCGCGCCAGTGAGCCGATCCGAGTGCAAGGCGAGCAATCGGACGCATTAGCGGTACAAGCGCAATGCCGCGGATATATCGACATCATCGATACGCAGGCCGTCGCATCCGCGGCGAAGAACGCCAACGCGCTTGTGCGGCTACGTACCCGGCCGGGACACTTCATCATCCCCACAACCGAAATCGCGTATGTATACGGTGCCGCCGCCGCGCAGCACCCCGCGCTCGAAAAAGCGATTCGTGATGCGGTCATCGTCGGCGACCGGCGGACCGCGACGCAGGACCTGGAGTATCGCGTTCATCTGCTCGTCGAAATTGCCGCACGCGCGCTTTCTTCGGGCATGAACGACTTTTACACGGCAATCAGCTGTGTCGATCATCTTGCCGGGGCGTTGAGTATCGCCGTTGCGCAGGGATTGCACGCCCCCGAGGTTCTCGACGAGTCAGGTCGGGTTCGCGTCGTGCGTTATCCGTTGCAGCCGTCGGATCTGATCGACGCCGCATTCAATCCCATTCGTCAGTGCGCGGCGGACAGCGTCCCGGTCGCCTTGCGCGTCCTCGAGGCGCTGACGCAGATCGTTTCTTGCGCAAACGATCGCATCACGGCGGAAACCATCGGAGCGCACGCGCACGATATGGCGCATGCAGCGCTGCTCAATATGAAAATAGAAAGCGATAAGCAGGCATTGCGGGATCGCATGGCCGCATTCACCACGGCAAGGCACACGCGATTTCGCGCTCACACCTTTTCGGATCTGATGCTATGAGGGAATCGTTTCGCGCACCCAGCGGACAATGGTGTTCGCGTCCATTGCCCCCGCCTGGCGCCCTACTTCCCGTCCGCTCCTGAACACAACAAGCGTCGGAATGGAGCGAATACCATACCGCGATGCGATGTCCTGCGCGGCTTCGGTGTCGACTTTCGCCAGTCGCACAGTGGGTTCCAGTTCGCCGGCCGCGCGTTCGAATTGGGGAGCCATCATTTTGCACGGACCGCACCATGCGGCCCAGAAGTCGACCACCACCGGCAGTTCGCCGCCGATATGTCGATCGAAATTGACGCTCGTCAGCGTGATAGGCCGGCCGTCGAAGAGGTCGCCTTTGCAGCGGCCGCAATGCGGCCCTTCGCGCAGACGTTCCGGGGGGACGCGATTGGTGGTATCGCAATGGGGGCAAACGATGAGCATGGCGTTAAGAAAGCTCTGATTAAGGTTTTTTGATGAATGTTGCCGCAAGCTATGGGGCGTTGCTTTACTTCGTCCTTTTGTCCTCGCTCGTACAGCTTGCGCGCACTCGCGACCATCCTCGGCACTTATTCGGACATTCATTCCCTAAGCCTGAAAAAGCAGTGCGCCGCCGCGGCCGGCAGCTTTGGCGGCATAGAGCGCCTGGTCGGCTTTCTCGATCAGTTGTTGCGATGACGATTCATCGCTGAATTGCGCCACGCCAGCCGTTCCGGAGATCGGCGGCAGCCGCCCTTCTCGATCGACTCTCACTGCGGCGATTTCGCGCAGACAACGCGCCACCACCTCATGTGCGCTGGATCCCGTCGCGCCAGGCAGTACCACGCAGAACTCGTCACCCCCGATGCGTCCGACCAGATCGTGATTGCGTAGACAAAGCGTGAGCATGTCGGCGAAGCGTTTAAGCACCCGGTCGCCCGTCACATGTCCGTGGCGATCGTTGACCTCCTTGAAGCGATCCAGATCGAGCACGACCACCGACAGCGGTTCGCCGGAACGGCGCGCACGCTCCAGTTCCTCGCTCAGGCGACGCTCGATATAGCGCCGGTTGTAGAGCCCGGTAAGCGGATCGCGCGTGGCCTGCCGTTCGAGCTCCAGTTCGAGATGTTTGTGCGACGAAATATCGGAGAACGAACACAGCACCGCGGCGACCAGACGCGTATCCATATCGAACACCGCCCGTGCATTCACATTCAACCACCGCGTACGGCCATCCGGCCCGATCGCCTGCATCTCGATACCCGTGCGCGGACGACCGTCCAGCAGCGTCTCGGTTGCCGGATGCAGGCCTTTGACACGTTGCGCCGCATCTTCACCCCACAGCCAGTGCACGACCGCGTCGCCATCGCCGATCAGCACGCGCGCGGTCGGATTCATGGTCGTTACCTGCCCGCTTTCGTCCAGCATCACGATGCCTTCTTCCATCGCTTCGACGAGCACGAAATGGCGCTGCTCCATCCAGCGCAACGCGGCGCGCGCGCGGCCAAGTTCCTCCAGCGCCATCTTCAATTCAGTACGGTAGGCCGGCTCGTCCGACTCCTCGAGCGGTTTTAGCGGCGAATCCATCCAGCGGCTCCCTCGAACACAATCGGAGCAGGCAAGGCAAGCGGCGCGCCCGCAGACTCCGTTTTCGGCACATTGAACCACCGACCGCGCCCGGAATGTGAAAGTTTCCACAATGGCGCCCGGCGGCCGCTGGGCGCCGACAAGCGCAAGGCGCCTGCTCCATCGCGTACGACCTCGGGTCGGGCGTTTGCATTACGCCATCCATGAAAATCGAACGCGATCAGTATCCGCCGGCGAGCAAGGAACAGCTCGAATGGCTGGCCTGGCTGCTGGATAGCTCGATCCGCATCCCAGGCATCAATTTCCGTATCGGGGTCGACGCGCTGATCGGCCTGGTTCCCGGCCTGGGCGACATGGTCGGCGTATTGCTGTCGAGCTACATCGTCGGTCAGGCGTGGCAACTCGGCGTGCCGAAAAGCACTCTCGCGCGCATGGGTTTCAACGTGCTGGTGGAAGGTGTCGCAGGCTCGGTCCCGGTTCTGGGCGACATATTCGACGCAGCGTGGAAGGCCAACCAGCGCAACGTGCGGCTGCTGCACGCGCATCTGGACAATCCGCGCCGCGCCGTACGCGCCAGCCGCGGATTCCTCGCCGTGCTGATCGCGCTGCTGATCGCGTTACTGCTGGGGGTGGGACTGGTTGCCTACGCGCTACTGCGTTGGGTAATGTCCATTGGCGTCTGAGCCGCGCACGCGAACGGTGCGCGGCGACACCGGCTAGTCGGGGCTGCCCGGCTTGTCTCCATTCGGGGCAAGTTGCTTCTGCGTCGGCACCGCATCAGTCACGTTCTCAGGTGCCTTGTTGCCGGCCGCCTCACTGGCGGCGCCGGGCGGTGTTTCTGCGGCGCCCTCGGTCGCGGGGACGCTCGGCTGGGTTACCGCCGACGGCTCCTGCTGCTCGCAAGCCGCCAGGGTCAATATAGCCAGTGCGGCCGCAATCAACGTTTTCCTCATGCACAAATCTCCTTTGCATTCTCGACAGATCACGGTCGTAAACTTACGCCGTGCGACAAGCGGTGCAACCCACGCTCCCACTGCCGGCTTCCACCGGGAACTTTGCAACACGGATACCGTCAATCATGTGAATGAAGAAGTTCGAACAGGGGTATCCGTTGATGTAAATCACAAGACCTGCTGCGCGTTCGCGCAAAATGGCACCGTTTGAGGTGCACCGGCTCTTGTCAAGCAGCCGATTTGCTTCAAATATAACTTCACCGACCGCATGGCTCTCGACACACCCTTATGGTGTCGCCAGCGACCGGTGATCCGAAAGGAGTCTTGGACTTATGGCATGCGCTGCAAAACCATTCCTCGCCACCGATGCGGACGAACTTCTCGACTTGGAGTATCTGGCGCGAGGAAACGACGCGTCAGTCGATGAGGAAACGAGTAGCGGCACGGTGATTGACCACCCGTCAGTGCGCCGGATATGGATGTCGGTCGACGAGAAGCTCTATCAGCCGGTAAACGATCTTTTCGAAGGCCCCGCCTACGAGAATTTGTCGCTGAACGACGTGGACGACGACACCGACGCCGGCGTTGATCGTTGGGACTATTGAGGCTGCGCGCCGCTCCACGGTCGGGCTGTCCCCGTCATTCAACGTGAAAGTATGTCGTTTCACGCTCACATGAGCAGCGTGAGGGGTTAGACTCTCTTCATCCTCCAACGACAGCGCAGCAGCGCCGACGACGATTCGGGTCGCCGTCGGCACGTCACAACGAGCGAAAGACTCAAGCCCGTGGCAGAACAGAAGTGGCCCGACATGCTCTGGATCGTGCGACACGGTCAGAGCGCCGGCAACGTCGCCCGCGATGCCGCCGTAGCGGCCGACCGTCCGTTGATCGACATCGCCGAACGCGATATGGATGTGCCTTTGTCCGCGATGGGCAGGCAGCAGGCTTTGGCGCTCGGGCACTGGTTTGGCGACATGCCCGCCGAGCAGCAACCCACGATCGTGTTGTGTTCCCCCTACGTACGCGCGCGACAGACCGCGCAGTACGTGCTCGAGGCCGCTGGACTGTCGTCCGACGACCTCACCTTTCATATCGACGAACGGCTGCGGGAAAAAGAGTTCGGCCTCATCGACCGACTCACGCAGTCCGGTATCAAGCTCAAATACCCCGAGTTGCATGAACAGCGCGCCCACGTCGGCAAGTTCTATTTCCGACCGCCGGGCGGAGAAAGCTGGTGCGATGTCATTCTGCGCCTGCGCAGCGTACTTGGCACCATCACGCGGGGCTATCGCGGCGAGCGTGTGCTGATCATCGGGCATCAGGTCATCGTCACCTGCATGCGCTACCTGCTGGAACGCATGGATGAAGCGCAGATTCTCGAAATCGATCGCAAGAGCGACGTGCCGAACTGCGGTGTGACCTCATACGAGTTCGATCCCGCCCTCGGTCGCAAAGGCAAGCTCGTTCCGCGCTTGGTCAATTTCGTCGCGCCGCTGCAGGAAGCCGGCGCCGCCGTGACGACCGAGCGCGACATTCCGGCAGCGCCGAAATCCTGATTCCGTTCGTCCGAACCGGGCGAACGAATGCAGCGTTCGTAGAAACGTTCGATCGCCACCGTTGCGCGCGACGCACAGCCGTGAACCAATGAGCACTCCCGTACCTCATGTCGTCATTGTCGGCGGCGGCTTCGCCGGCTTGTGGGCCGCGCGCGAACTCGGTAGCGTGCCGGTGCGCATCACGGTCGTCGATCGGCGCAATCATCATCTGTTCCAGCCGTTGCTCTATCAGGTCGCCACTGCGGGGCTTTCCGCCCCCGCCATCGCTACGCCGCTACGTCATGTATTTCGCAAACTCACCAATGTCGGGGTGTTGCTTGCAGATGTGCGGCGCGTCGATGTCGCGACGCAATGTCTCTATCTCGATTCCGGCGAGCCGTTGCATTACGACTATCTGCTGCTCGCGACCGGTTCGACACACGCTTATTTCGGTCATGACGAATGGGCGCAAGTCGCGCCCGGCCTCAAGACATTGGAAGACGCGCTCGGCATCCGACGCCGACTGTTGCTCGCCTTCGAGCGCGCCGAAGCGGAATCCGACCCCGCGTCGCGCCGCGCTTGGCTCAGCTTCGTCATCGTCGGCGGCGGGCCGACCGGTGTCGAACTCGCTGGCACGCTGGCGGAGATCGCGCGCCATACGCTGCGTTACGATTTTCGCAATATCGATCCCGCTTCGGCCAAAGTGCGATTGGTCGAAGCCGGGCCGCGTGTATTGGGCGACTTTCCCGAAGTGCTGTCGCGCAGGGCGGAAGCGCAGTTGCACAAGCTCGGCGTCGAGGTGCTCACCGGCAGGCCGGTGCAAACGATCGATCGCGAGGGCGTCCAGGCAGGCGAGCAGCGTATCGCGGCGCGCACCGTGCTATGGGCTGCCGGCGTTGCCGCCTCACCGCTTGCACGCACGCTCGGCGTGCCGCTGGACAAGGCGGGCCGCGTCATCGTCGACGCGGATCTGCGCGTGCCCGGACACCCCAACGTGTTCATTGCCGGCGATCTCGCCGCGCTGACGCAGGACGGCAAGCTCGTGCCCGGACTCGCTCCGGCCGCGAAACAGATGGGGATCTACGTCGCGCGCGCCATCAAGGCCGAACTCGCCGGTGGACGCATCGCGCCGTTTCGCTACAGGCATGCCGGCTCGCTCGCCACGATCGGACGCATGGCCGCAGTCGCCGATTTCGGCCGCTTCAGACTTTCGGGGCTACCGGCGTGGTGGTTCTGGTTGCTGGTGCACATCTTTTTTCTGATCGGCTTTCGCAATCGCATGATGGTCTTAACCGACTGGGCATGGTCGTACTGGACCTATCAGCGCTCGGCGCGAATCATTTTTGAGGTTCCCGACGACACGCGCCCGTTCGAATAACGCATCGCAGGCACCCTCACTGCATCCATCGCTGCGTTGTCCTCCGATGGAGTGAACGTGATCACCGACCTCTGGTACAAAAATACCGTCATCTACAGCCTCGATCTCGAGACTTTCATGGACGGCAATGGGGATGGCGTAGGCGACTTCGACGGCCTCTCCATGCGGCTGGACTACCTCCAATCGCTCGGCATCGGCGCGGTGTGGCTCGCCCCTTTCCAGCCGACCCCGAATCGCGACAACGGCTATGACGTCCGCGATTACTACGGCGTCGATCCGCGTCATGGATCGAGTGGCGATTTCGTCGAGTTCATGCACCAGGCGGAGAAGCGCGGCATCAAAGTCATCATCGATCTGGTCGTGAATCACACGTCGACCGATCACCCGTGGTTCCAGCATGCCCGGCGCGACCCGCATTCGCCCTACCGCGACTGGTACGTGTGGTCGAAGAAGCGGCCGGCGAATATGAAGTCCGGCATGGTGTTTCCCGGCGTGCAGGAAACCACCTGGACGCGCGACGAACTGGCCGGCGCGTACTACCACCATCGCTTCTTCCATCACCAGGCCGATCTCAACATGGACAACCCCGCGGTGCGCGCGGAAGTCCATCGGATCATGGGCTACTGGCTGCAGCTCGGTGTCGCGGGGTTTCGCGTCGATGCGGTTCCCTTCGTGATCGAAACCATCCGACCGGACGACGCGCCCGGCCAGATGCATTTCGAATATCTCAATGACATGCGTCGCTTCCTGCAATGGCGGCGCGGCGACGCCATTCTGCTGGGCGAGGCGAACGTGTTGCCGCAGGACACACGTAAGTATCTGGACGATGGCGGAATGCACATGATGTTCAACTTTTACGCCAATCAGCATTTGTTCTATGCGCTCGCGACAGGCGAAGCGCAGCCTCTCGCAGACGCCCTGCGCGCGACCGTGAACCGTTCGGACACGACGCAGTGGGCGACCTTCCTGCGAAACCATGACGAACTCGACCTCGGGCGGCTGACAGACGAACAACGCGAAGCCGTGTTCGCGCAATTTGCTCCCGATGAAAACATGCAGCTTTACCATCGCGGCATTCGCCGACGCCTCGCGCCGATGCTCGGAGATCGCGCTCACCTCGAACTCGCCTACAGCTTGCTGTTCGCCCTCCCCGGCACGCCGGTGCTGCGCTACGGCGACGAGATCGGCATGGGCGACGATTTGTCGTTGCGCGAGCGCGACGCCGTCCGCACGCCCATGCAATGGGCCAACGAACCACACGGCGGATTCACCACTGCCGACAAGAGCACGCACCCGGTGATCGAAGAAGGCGTCTGGGGTTATCCGCGCGTCAATGTGGAAAGCCAACGGCGCGATCGCGATTCGTTGCTCAACTGGACGGCCCGCATGATCCGCCTGCGCAAGGAGACGCCCGAAATCGGCTGGGGCGCCATCAGCGTCGTCAAAACGAGCGCGTCGCACATGCTGGCCTTACGCTACGACTGGCGCGGTAACACCATCATCACGTTGCATAACTTCGATCGCAAGCCGCAACAGGTGCGCATTCGCGCTGACGCGGTGGGTGGCAAGCGGCTGGTCGACCTCATCGTGGAAGGGGAATTCCGCCCGGGAAGCGACGGCCACTACGAGTTGACGCTGGACGCCCATGGCTACTTATGGTGCCGCGTCGGCGATATGAATTACGCTGCGGATTGAAGTGGCCGTCCGCCCCGGTAACGGTGCGATGGGTACAATGCGGGCCGACCGGTAACACCCGGTATTTCTCACATAACAATGAAGAAGGATCGGCATGAGTTACATGGCCATCAAGCATCTGCATCTCGTCGCCGTCGGCGTCGCTCTGTTTCTCCTGTTGCTGCGCGGTTTCTGGATGACGACCGATTCGGTGATGCTGAAGCGGAAATGGATGCGCATCGTTACGCACATCAACTACGCCGTACTGCTGGTCGCGGGGCTGTGGTTATCGTTCACGCTGGGCCTGAAGCCCGGCGCCAACCCATGGCTCGTCGTCAAGATCATCGGCTTCATTGTGCTGGTACTGCTCGGTGCGAGCCTCATTCCGCGCATGCCGACGATCACCTCGAAATTCGCGCTATGGGGTGTCGCGATCCTTCTGTTCATCTACATCGTTGCGGTGGCGCTGACCAAAAACGTGGCGCCGTGGATGGCGGCCTGATCGCGAGCGAATGAGCCCGGCTTACACGATTCCGGACGAGGAAATCGAGTTCGTCGCCATCCGCGCGCAGGGCTCGGGCGGGCAGAACGTCAACAAGGTTTCGAATGCGGTGCATCTGCGCTTCGACATCCGGGCTTCCTCGCTGCCGGACGAAATCAAGGCACGGTTGCTGGACCTGCGCGATCAGCGCATCAGCAGCGACGGCATCGTGGTCATCAAGGCGCAGCAGTTTCGCAGCCTGGAAAAAAATCGCGATGACGCCCGCACGCGCCTGCACGAACTGGTTGCCAAAGCCTCCGTGCGACCCAAACCGCGGCGAGCGACCAAGCCGACGCGCAGTTCGCAAGTCCGGCGCGTCGAAAGCAAGGTCAAGCGCGGCCGCGTAAAGGCATTACGCGGGCGGGTCATCGAGTAAGCGCATCGCATTCTCCTCGCTTCGACACAGTGACTGCGCCGCCGCTTCTCTCGCCTGCCGTTCGAAGTGGTTGTCCCAATATGGTCGGCGGCCCCGCAGGAATTCAAACGCGCTGCTACCCAGGTAAAGCGGGAAGAACAACACGCCCCAGCGCTCGTATTGCCGCACGTGTGCACGCTCGTGTGCGCGACATCCGTCGAGCATTTGCGCATTGCGCGCGACAATCACGTGGCCGAGGGTGATGGCGACAAAAGGCCATCGCGGCGACCGGGTGAACGGGCGACGCGTGCCGATCACTTCGACAACGCCGTCCACCACCGCGATATCCGCGCGCAGAAAGCGAGCCAACAATGCGAGCAGCAATCCGACCAGCGTCGCAGGCGACGCCCAGGCATAGCGGATAGTTCTGTGCCACGCTGATCGATGCGGCGACATTGGCAACTCCGTGCAGTCGTGCAATCGGTAGTCTGCACCGTGCGCAGGCCGAAAATCGATCATATGGAGCGAACGATGATTATGTGCGTCGCCTGGAGTGCGAAAACCGGATGATACGTGGGCTGAAGAACGCGCCCGAGACGTGGTTCCTCGGTGCAAAACCGCCACTCTTCATGACCAGGACGCAATCGCATCGATTTGAGCTATATCAAATCCCGGCTGAATTACCGGAATAGGATTGTCGCCAACCGTCGGGATTCAACGACCACGCGAAGCTGCATTCAGATTTAAAAATATGCAGCCGATGCAGTCACAGCCGAAGAATATTCCGGGCGGTTGACCAGCATTCCTTCCAAGTCAATGCCGATCTCTCGTGCGCTAACACGCGCGACCGATACAGTTGCGGCCGGCGAATCGCCGGCTGACCGACAGTGTCTTTCAAGTCAATGCCGATCCATCGCGCGATGAGCAGTCATCGCGCAGAGCGCCGTTACAGGCGAATGTAGGCGAGCGCGCAGCGGCGCGCCCGCTATGTTGGGTTCAAAAGGTAGGACGATGATCACTGAACAAACGATTCGCGCGCGGCTCCTTCGTGCGGGCCGAGGCGGTAGCGTTACCGCCGCGGGAGAGAGCGGTAATGGATAGCGCCGTTCTAAGCCTGTTGGGCGCTTTTCTGCTGTCGATCATTGGGCTTTTCGCCTTCATCTGGTCGATGCGCAAGGGGCTGTTGGTGGAGAACCCCAAGGCCGCCTCGATGATCTTTGCCAAGGGCGAAATCGGCCGCGTCGACGACCCGGCGCTGCTCGCCGGCGATCACGAACGTATGCAGATCGCCGCACACGAAGAAGGCGACAGCGGATCGCAAGCCGATCCGGCTGAAATCGAGGATCGCATCGAATCCGATCGTTCCACGTCCTTCCCGGTCTTCATGTTCATCGCCTTCGCCTGTTTCTGGCTGCTCATCGGCTCGGCGGCGGGGCTTACCTCCTCGCTCAAGCTGCACATGCCGGACCTGCTCACCGAGGAAGCGTGGCTCAGCTTCGGCCGGTTGCGCACGATCCACCTCAACGCCGTGATGTACGGCTGGGTCTCCAACGGCTGCCTCGCAGTGATCGTGTGGCTGCTGCCGCGCCTGCTGCGCACGCGACTGTACGGGCCGATGTGGGTCATGCTCGGCGGCACCTTCCTTAATGCCGGCATCGCCGCCGGCGTCGGCGCGATCGCCATGGGCTGGACCGACGGCATGGAATATCTGGAGATTCCGTGGCAGATCGGCATCTTCATCTTCTCCGGCCTGGCACTGATCATCCTCTCGGCGCTGTACACGCTGGCCAACCGGCGCGTGAAAGAGCTGTACGTCAGCGCGTGGTACATGATCGCGGCGCTGCTGTGGATCGCCCTGCTCTACTTCGTGGCGAAGCTACCCGGCGTGCATACCGGTGTGCAGCAGGCCACGACCAACTGGTGGTACGGCCATACGGTGCTGGGCCTGTGGCTCACGCCGACGAGCCTGGGCGCGATCTATTACTTCCTGCCGAAAATCATCGGCCGGCCGATCCGCTCCTACAACGTGTCGCTGCTCGGCTTCTGGACGCTGGCGTTCTTCTACGGCCAGGTCGGCGGCCATCATCTGATCGGCGGCCCCATTCCCGGCTGGCTGGTCACGCTATCGATCGTGCAAAGCGTGATGATGATCATCCCGGTCATCGCCTTCACCATCAATCAGGGCGGCACGCTATGGGGGCGCATGTACCTCGCGCGCTACTCGCCGACGCTGCGCTTCATGATGTTCGGCGGGTTGATGTACATGCTCTCGTCGCTGCAAGGGTCGATCGCGGCCCTGCGCAACGTCAACGGCGTCGCGCACTTCACGCACTTCACGGTCGCGCACGCGCACCTGGGCGTGTACGCCTTTGTCAGTATCGTGTTGTTCGGCTCGATCTACTTCATGCTGCCACGCGTGCTGAACTGGGAATGGCCGTATCCGAAACTGATCACGCTGCATTTCTGGCTGGTCGTCATCGGCATCTCGATCTATTTCGTTTCGCTCACGATCGGCGGCTGGCTGCAGGGCACGGCGATGCTGGATGCCGCGCGCCCGTTCCTCGATTCGGTACGCGTGACCATTCCCTATCTCGAAGGGCGCAGCGTCGGCGGCGCGCTGATGACGCTCGGTCACGTCGTATTCGTCGGTCATTTCTTCGCCATGGCGCTGCGCTTCGGCCCTCATCGCACGGGCGCCGCGCTGTTCTGGCAATCGAAACTGGAGCCCGCGCTTGAAAAATGAACTCAGGCTCGCCGGCGGTGCGGTGGTCGCGCTGGCCATCGCCGCCGCGGCACTCGTCGTTCTGCCCTACATCCAGGTGCGCGACATCGCGCCGGCAGCGGGGCTGAAGCCCTATACCGAGACGCAGTTGCGCGGCCGCCAGGTGTACATCTCCGAGGGCTGCATGTACTGCCACTCGCAACAACCCCGCGACCGCACGATGGGGCCGGATGCGGAGCGCGGCTGGGGCCGGCCTTCCGTTCCCGGCGATTACTATTACGACAAGCCGCATCTCCTCGGCAGCATGCGCACCGGCCCCGATCTGTTCAACATCGGCGTGCGCCAGCCGAGCAAGGACTGGAACCTCGGCCACCTGTACCAGCCGCGCGCCTATGTGCGCGACTCGATCATGCCGGCCTATCCGTTCCTGTTCACCGTCAAGAGCGCGGCCGAAGAAGGTGACCAAGTCGTGAACCTGCCACCCGGCGTGACGCCGGCGGGCAAGGTCGTCGTCGCCAATCGCGAGGCACTGGATCTGGTGGCTTACCTGATTGGGTTGGACCACACCTATCCGATACTCCCCGCCGAGCCCAAGAAACCCTAATCGCGCGGAAACGATCTCATGACCAAACTACCTGAACCTGACCACACAGCGCAGCAGCGCGAACACGCCGAACCGACCGAAAGCCTGCGCCCGGTACCGCTCGTCGTCGTTCTCGTCACGCTCGCCGTGGTGATTTTCGGCGCGGGCTACATTCTGTTTTCCGAACCCTTCGGCGCTTCGGAACTCGGCGACCAGCGCACGCTGGCCGACCTTCGTCCCGCTGTAGCGCAAAGCGGCCAGAGCGTCGACGGCAAGCAACTGTTCAACGCGCAATGCGTCACCTGCCACCAGGCGGGCGGCCAGGGACTGCCGGGCGTGTTTCCGCCGCTCGACGGCTCGGAATGGGTGAGCGGCGACGAGCGCATCGTCGCGAACATTTTGTTGTATGGCATCAACGGCGAACTCGCTGTGGCGGGCACGACCTATAAGGGCATGATGCCGGCCTTCGGACATCTCGGTAACGAAGAGCTCGCCGCGGTGGCGAGCTATGTGCGCTCGGCCTGGTCGAACAAGGGCGAGCCGCTGAAGGCCGAGCTTTTCGCGCAGGAACGCAGCGCAAATCCGCGCACCACGCCGTTTGCGAGCGGCGCGGAACTCGAGGCGCTGGGCCGCAAGCCTTGAGCGTGAACAAACAACAGCCGTGCAGCGCGCAGGTCGCGGTCCTGCTCCGGGCGAGAAAAACAGGTTAGCGCTGTGCTGCGCACGGTACTGGCCAGTGTCTTTTTTGCTGTCCTCTCGTACGCAAGCGCGCACGTGCTGACACACGATTTCCAGGTCTGGACCGCGGAAGGCGCCCGTCGTCTTGAAGTTGCGTTGAGCCCGGTCGCCGCGCCGGCGGTGCCATTGTCGGCCCCGTGGACGGCGAGCCAAAGGTTGGACCAGGTGCTGGCCGACGGCCACGCCGCAACGATCGTCGATTTCGTCTACACCCGCTGCACAACCGTTTGCCTTGCGCTCGGCAATACGTTCCAGCAATTGCAGACGGCCATCGTCTCCGTAAATCCCGACGCCGTGGATCCATCGGTGCGGCTGCTATCGATCAGCTTCGATCCGGCACACGACGACACGCAAACGCTGCGGCAATACGCCGCGCGGCTGCATGCCGATCCGCGCGTCTGGCGTTTTGCCGGCCCGCGTAATGCGCATGACCTGACGCAGTTGCTCAAGCCTTATGAGGTCGTCGTCATTCCCGACGGGCTCGGCGGTTTTGAACACAACGCGGCGCTTCTGGTAGTCGACCCGAGAGGCCGTCTCGTCCGCATTTTCGATTACGCCGAAGCCGATCTCGCGCTCGCCTATGCACGCTCGATCGCCGGCAAATCGAACGCGCGATGAATGCGCCGCGTTTCAGCGCACGCGCGCAGAGCTGGATCGGTCTCGGACTGCTGGCGATACTGATACTGACTCCGCTGCGCGCAGCGCTCGAATCGTCGATGAGCCGGCACATGCTGATTCAATATCCGGCGCTGATGCTCAGCGGCGCGTTGCTGTCCGCAGCGGTGCCAGGCGTTGTGCGGCGCCGGCTCGCGCCATGGAATGCGCTCGGCCTCAGCGGCTTCGTGGCGGTTGCGCTGGGCCTCGCTGTATTGATGATTCCGCGCGTGCTCGATCTGGCGCTGGTCGACCCAGGCGTCGAGGTGGGGAAAATTCTGGCGCTCGTAGCGGGTGGCGCGATACTGAGACATTCGTGGCGAAGCGGCGGCCTGTTGATCCAGGCGTTCTTTCTGGGCAACACGCTGCCGATGATGGGAGTCGTCGGCTGGCTGTATGAAAGCGCCCCGGCGCGCCTGTGCAACGCTTATCTGCTCGACGACCAGCAGAACCTCGGCCAGGGGTTTGTCTGGCTCAGCGTCGCGATCGCGCTGATCTGGCTGGCGCATGCCGGACGCTGCCTGATGGCACGGGCATGAATCAGGGAAGCGCGCCCCTATTCCCACTCGATCATTGGTTAAAGGGATGGGCTCTGCTCGACATGGGGATCCAACTAGCCGGAGACACGCGGCTCATTGGCAATGGGCGCCGCCGTACCTGCGTCCGCCCGCGCGGGAAGAGCCTGGGCAGGCGCCGACTGCAGCAATGCCTCCAGCCGCTCGATGCGGTGGCGGTGCGGCGTGGTGATGGCATAAAAGTGTTCATGCAACTGCGGGCATTGTCCGACCGTACAGAGCATCCCATTGCGCAATTCGTCCTGCACCACCACCTCGGGCAGCACCGCAAGCCAGCCGCTGTCGCGCGCGATCAACCGCAGCATGGCCATGTCGTCCACTTCGGCGCGCACTTGGGGCTTGACCTCCGCCGCCATGCACAGCGCGTCGAACTGGGAGCGCACGACATGGCGCGGCCCTGGCAGGGCGATGTCCAGTCCTTCCAGATCCTGCGGCACGCGCAGGTGCTTGCCGCGCCAGTGCTGCGCCGGACCGATCAGGGAGATGGGCTGGCTGCCGAGGAACCGGCTGTGCAAGGGGCGCTCGGGATCGGCAGCCACGGGTTCGTTGGCCAATACCAGATCCAGCTGGTGCTCGCCCAGGCGTTCGAGCAGATGCTCCAGCTGGCCGGACTCCAGCGTCAGGGCAACCGACGTATCGCTCAGCAGCGGCCGGAACAGGTTTTCCTGGTAGTTGCGTGACATGGTGGCCACGCTGCCGATGCGCAGGCGCGTGACGCCTTCACTGTGGCCTTGCAGCCGCCCCAGCATCTCCTGGCCCAGACCGAAGATGTTCTCGGCATAGGCCAGCACCAGATGGCCCGTCTCCGTCAGCACCAGGCGACGGCCTTCGCGCGTGAACAGCGCATCGCCCAAGCGCTCCTCCAACTGCCGAATCTGCGCCGACAGAGACGATTGTGAGGTGTGCAATTCCTGCGCGGCGCGCGTCAGATGACCCAGCCGCGCGACGCGCCAGAAGTAGAACAGGTGATGGAAGTTCAGTTGCTCGAGCTGCACTGTTCTGTTTTATGGATTGGTTTGTTCGTACCAATGTATTTTACAGAACGCTTGGCGCGCAGCAACATTGCGCCCGCTTCTCATCTCGAAAAATTCCATGCCTGCTCTTCCTGCTTTTACGCCCTTGGCCCCCGCCGCGCTCATGGCGGTGGCCTTGCTGCTTCTATTGTGCTGGCCCCTGGCTGCCCGCCGGCCGTGGCGCATCTTCATGCCGCTCTGCACGCTCGCCCTTGCCGCGAGCCTGCCCGGCGTGTGGCTCGGCGCGCAGCCACCGCAGTTGTCACCCTGGCTGGTGTTGACGCCTCTGGGCGGCCTCCTGGCCAGCCTGGTGCAATTGCTGGTGACGGTGATCGGCGCATTCTCCGCGCGTTATCTCGAAGGAGAAGCCGGGCAACGGCGCTATGCCGCGGCCCTGAGCGGCGTTCTCGCCGCGGTGCATCTGCTGCTGCTGGCCGACCACTGGCTGGTGCTGATCGCGGCCTGGGCCCTGATCGGCATCGCCCTGCAACACTTGCTGTGCTTCTATCATGACCGCCCGTTCGCACGTCTGGCGGCGCACAAGAAGCGTCTGGCCGACCGCCTGGCCGACGGC
>JAKFDA010000103.1:0-2041 GCA_036676355.1 Nitrosomonadales bacterium
CGGTGGCCACAAGCAGCATTACCGCATCATCGACTTCAAGCGCGACAAGGAAGGCATTCCGGCGCGCGTGGAGCGGATCGAATACGATCCGAACCGCACCGCGCACATCGCGCTGCTGTGCTATGTCGATGGCGAGCGCCGCTACATCATCGCGCCGAAGGGCCTCAAGGCTGGCGACCAGGTGATCGCGGGCAGCAATGCCCCGATCAAGACCGGCAATACGCTGCCGCTGCGCAATATCCCGGTCGGTGCCACTGTGCACTGCATCGAGATGAAGCCGGGCAAGGGCGCGCAGATCGCGCGTGCCGCCGGCGCAGGCGTCCAGTTGGTTGCCCGCGAAGGCGTCTATGCCACGCTGCGGCTGCGCTCAGGCGAAATGCGCCGCGTGCCGGCCGAGTGCCGCGCCACGATCGGCGAAGTCGGCAACGACGAACACAGCCTTGAGAAGCTCGGCAAGGCCGGTGCTTCGCGCTGGCGCGGCGTCAAGCCGACCGTCCGCGGTGCCGCCATGAACCCGGTCGACCATCCGCACGGCGGTGGTGAAGCCAAGGCGGGCCAGGGTAATCCGCATCCGGTCACCCCATGGGGCGTCCCGACCAAGGGTTACAAGACCCGCAAGAACAAGCGCACGCAGCAGTTCATCGTGCGCGATCGCAGGAGCTAATCGGCCATGCCACGTTCATTGAAGAAAGGCCCGTTCGTCGACCACCACCTGATGAAGAAGGTGGAGACAGCGGGTTCCAACAAGAAGCCGATCAAGACCTGGTCGCGTCGCTCGATGATCATGCCGGAGATGGTCGGCTTCACGCTGGCCATCCACAACGGCAAGAACCACATCCCGGTTCTGGTCAACGAGAACATGGTCGGCCACAAGCTCGGCGAATTCGCGCTGACCCGGACCTTCAAGGGTCACGGCGGCGACAAGAAGTCGGGCAAGTAAGGAGATGACCACTATGCCTAACCAGAATGACGCCAGAGCCGTCCTGCGCAGCGCTCGCATCTCCGCCCAGAAGGCACGCCTCGTCGCCGACCAGGTCCGTGGCCTGTCGGCAGAACGCGCCGTCAACCTGCTGAAGTTCTCGGACAAGAAAGCCGCATCGATGATCCGCAAGGTCGTCGAATCGGCGATCGCCAACGCCGAGAACAACCAGGGCGCCGACGTCGATGCGCTCAAGGTCAAGACCATCATGGTCGACGAAGGCCCCACGCTGAAGCGCTTCATGGCGCGTGCGAAGGGTCGTGGTACGCGCATTCTCAAGCGCACCAGCCACATCACCGTCGTCGTCGGCGAGGGCAAATAATCATGGGTCACAAAGTACATCCGACCGGTATCCGCCTTGGTATTTCCAAGGACTGGAACTCCAAGTGGTACGCCGGCAAGAAGCACTTCGCCGAGTACCTGGCCGCCGACCTCCTGGTCCGGCAGATGCTGCGCAAGAAGCTGGCACAGGCCGGGATCTCCAAGATCCTGATCGAACGCCCGGCCAACAATGCGCGCGTCACGATCCACACCGCCCGCCCGGGCGTGGTGATCGGCAAGCGCGGCGAGGACATCGAGAAGCTGCGTAAAGAGGTCAGCGACCTGATGGGCGTCCCGGCGCACATCAACGTCACCGAAGTGCGCAAGCCCGAACTCGACGCGCAGTTGGTCTCCGAGTCGATCGCGCAGCAGCTTGAGCGTCGCATCATGTTCCGCCGCGCGATGAAGCGTGCCGTCGGCAATGCGATCCGCCTCGGCGCGCTGGGCATCAAGGTCAACGTCGCCGGCCGCTTGAACGGTGCGGAAATCGCGCGTTCCGAGTGGTATCGCGAAGGTCGCGTGCCGTTGCACACGCTGCGCGCCGACATCGACTACGGATTTGCCGAAGCGAAGACAACGTACGGAATCATCGGCATCAAGGTGTGGGTCTACAAGGGCGAGATCTTCGATTTCAGCCAGGTCGGTCAGGAAAAGCAGGACGACTCCCCGCGTAGCGATCGAGGCGATCGCAGCGATCGTCCGCGTCCGCCGCGCCCCGCACGTGACGCGAGGGAATAAGCC
>JAKFDA010000104.1:0-1544 GCA_036676355.1 Nitrosomonadales bacterium
TCCGTGTATCTCACCGCCAAAACGAGCGCGATGGTGTGCTGGCTGTTCGTCGGATCATCGATTTTTTCGGCGGCGTTCGCGTTGCTCGGCGGTCAGGAACTGGTGGAGAAATGGGTGCTGGGCATGGACCTGACCCCGATCCAGTTCATGATCATGGCTCAGTTCATTATTTTCCTGCTTGGCTGGCCGCTGGAGTGGACCGAGATCATCGTGATTTTCATGCCGATCTTCATCCCGCTGCTCGGCCACTTCAACATCGATCCGCTGTTCTTCGGGGTTATGGTCGCGCTCAACCTGCAGACCGCATTCCTGTCGCCGCCGGTGGCGATGGCGGCGTTTTATCTGAAGGGGGTCGCGCCGCCGCATGTCACGCTGAACCAGATTTTCCTCGGCATGCTGCCCTATATGGGAATCCAGATTTTCGCCATGGTGTTGCTGTATATCTGGCCGAACATCGCATTGTGGCTGCCATACGTGCTTTACGATTAAACGGCGGAACGCAGAGAGCGAGGAGACTTCAATGCGCTCTCTGCATGGCGATAGCTGAAAATATTTTTTTCCGGAGCTTCGATCTGCCGCCCCCGGACGGCAGATCGGAATGACGGCTCCGTCATCTTGGCGCCCTGACTCCGTTCTCCGACTCTCGTAGAATCCCGCAAGCTCGCAAAGAACAACATACGAGCGACAAGGGGAGAAGGGCATGCAGGCACTGCTGCGGATCAGCCGGCGTATCGATGCGCTGAGCGCGCGCATCGCCGTCATTGCGACGGCGTGCGTACTGGGCGCTTGCGCCATCAGCGCAGCGAACGCGGTGTCGCGCTACGCCCTCGACATCAGCTCCAACGCCTGGCTCGAAGCGCAGTGGTATCTGTTCGCCGGCATGGTCATGCTCGGCGCGGCGCATACGTTGCGTCGCAACGAACATGTGCGGGTCGACCTGATTTACGGCCGCGTATCGAAGCGCACGCAGGCGTGGATCGATCTGATCGGCACTTTGCTGTTTCTCTTTCCGGCAGTCGGTCTGATGGCTTGGCTGTCCTGGCCGATGTTCACCGCCTCATACGCCATCAACGAAGTCTCGGGCAATGCCGGCGGCCTGATCCGCTGGCCGGTGAAGCTGTTGCTGCCAGCGGGATTCGCGCTGCTGACGCTGCAGGGCGTCAGTGAAGTCGTCAAACGCGTTGCCGTGCTTGCCGGCCGCGGCGTGACCGCACCGGATCATTACGAAAGACCGCTGCAGTGATCGGCCACGAGTGGATGGCGCCGCTGATGTTCGGCGGCCTCGTGGTGTTCCTGCTGTTCGGTTATCCCGTCGCCTTTTCGCTCGCCGCCGTGGGGCTTGCCTTCGGCTTTATCGGGGTGCAGGCCGGCTTTTTCGAATTCGCGCTGTTGCAGGCGCTGCCGGAGCGTGTGTTCGGCATCCTGTCCAACGATCTGCTGCTCGCCATTCCCTTCTTCACTTTCATGGGAGCGGTACTGCAAAAGAGCGGGTTGGCCGAGGAGCTGCTGGAAGGCGTCGGACAACTGTTCGGCCCGGTGCGCGG